>JAFEDY010000030.1 GCA_018241405.1 Pseudomonadota bacterium
TTCCTTCAGGCGCACGGCCTCTTCAACGGCGATTTCGTCAAAGGGGTTCATGCTCATCTTGACGTTGGCGATGTCTACGCCCGTGCCGTCCGACTTCACGCGGACCTTCACGTTGTAGTCCACCACGCGTTTGACGGGGACCAGAACTTTCATCTTCATCCTCTATTTCAAAAATCAGCAGATTGCCAGGCACTTTCGCACAAAAGGCGGCGGCGGGAAGCATCCAAATGGACGATGTTGTAGGCAAGGGTTGACCCACAATGAGCAGCTCCCATATAACGACTAGGCTCAGACACACCATGGCCCATTCCCACGCACCCCTCTTGCAGCCCGGCAGCATTGGCACGCTGGAATTGCGCAATCGCATCGCCCTGGCTCCCATGGGTGAGAACTTTGGCGGTCTCGATGGCCATGCGACGGAAAGGACCCAGGCCTACTACGAGGCGCGCGCGCGTGGCGGAGCGGGGCTGATCATCCTGGGTACCACCGCCGTGTCCTGGCCCAGCGGCACCAGCGAGCCGCACCAGCTGGGCATTTCTTCGGATGACTTCATTCCTACCCTGGCTGCCGTGGTGCGGCGCGTGCACGCGCATGGGGCCAAGGTGGCCATCCAGATCAACCACAGCGGCAAGGTGGCCGCCAACGATCGCGCGCATGGGCGCGAGATGTGGGTGCCCTCGGTGCCGCCGGCACTGCCGCCCAATGCGGCCATGCGCACCATCACACCGCAGGAGCTGTCCACCTTTGTCGGCGTGGGTCCGCACCCGGACCGTTACCGCGTAATGGACGAGGCCGACATCGCCCAGATGATTGAGTGGTACGCCGCAGCCGCCGTGCGCGCGCAGCAGGCGGGCTTTGATGCGGTAGAGGTGCATTGCGCGCACAACTACATCATTGCGGGCTTTCTCTCACCCTATTTCAACCAGCGCAGCGACGGCTACGGCGGTAGCTACGAGAATCGAACACGCCTCATGCGTGAAATCCTTGCCGAGGTGCGCCGTCGCGTCGGTCCTGACTACCCTGTTTGGGTGCGCCTGGACGCGCAGGAGCTGCACACGCCCGGCGGCATCGAGCTGCAGGAGGCGCTCCAGACCGCGCGGCTGTGCGAGCAGCTGGGGATGGATGCCATCAGCGTCTCGGCGTATGCGCGCCTGACCTGCGGCAGCGACTTCACCGATGCGCCCATTCCGCAGCAGCCCGGGGCATTCCTGGAGTTTGCCAGCGCCTTCAAGCGCGTCGTGAACCTGCCCATCATTGCCGCGGGGCGCATAGAACCCGAGGCCGGGGCCGCCGCCATCGAGGCTGGCCAGGTGGACTATGTCGCCATGGGGCGCAAGCTGCTCGCTGATCCGGACCTGCCCAACAAGCTGCTGGCCAATGCCCCGCAGGACATACGTCCTTGCATTTATTGCTACGCCTGCGTGAGCGAGATCTTTGTCAACCGCGGCATCAAGTGCGCGGTGAACGCACAGACGGGTCACGAGCACGAGGCGCCCATCACGCGGGCAGAGAAACCCAGGCATGTGCTCATCGTTGGCGGCGGGCCTGCAGGCATGGAGGCAGCGCGTGTAGCGGCACTGCGTGGCCATCGCGTGACGCTGGTCGAACGCAGCGACCGCCTGGGCGGCACGCTGTTCTTTGCCGGCCTGGCCTACGCGGAGAATGGGCGCCTGCTGGACTACCTGGTGCGCCAGATGCAGCACCCGGGCATCGAGGTGCGGCTTGGTACCGCGGTCGATGCGGCGCTGCTGGATCGGCTCAAGCCCGATGACATCCTGGTCGCCACCGGCGCCCGCCGCGCGGCACCGGCTATTGAGGGGGCAGAGCAAACCCATGTGTGGAGCGGCGACGAGCTGCGCCGCCTGATGACCGGCGACCGCGCCGACGAGGTGGCCAAGGCCAAGCTGAACCTGGCCGAGCGCGCACTCTTCAAGGCCGGAGGCATGCTGGGCGTGACCGACAGTGCGGCCGCGCTGCAGGGCTTGTCCAAGCTGTGGATGCCCCTGGGCAAGAAGGTGGTCATCATCGGCGGGGGGTTGGTCGGGCTGGAGTTGGCAGAGTTTCTGCTGGCACGTGGGCGCCAGGTGACAGTGCTAGAGCCCGGAACCCACCCCGGAACCGAGCTGTCCATCGTGCGCCGCTGGCGCGTGGTCGAGGCCGTGCAGGCGCACGGCAAGTTGCATTTGCAGGCGCAGGTGCAACGCATAGAGCGCAAGCAGGTGCTGTGGCGCGATAAAAAGGGCCTGGAGCAGCGCAGCGAGGCCGATTCCGTGGTGCTGGCGCTGGGCGCAGAGCCCGATGCCAGCGTTGCCGAGCAGCTGCAGGCGCTGACTACCGTACCAGTGCAGCGTTTGGGTGACAGTGCGTCACTGGCCTATATCGAAGGGGCCATGCATGGCGGCCATCGCGCGGGGAGAATGGTGTAACTTCACGCACGCTGCGGTGAAATCAGCGGCAGTCCTGCTCCAGTTTCTGGAGCATGACATGGCCAGAACAACCCGAGGAGAAGGACGGTGCAGCCGCGGTCGGTCGTCGCCTGCCATCGAGAGGGCGAAACCACCGCGCCAACAGCTACGTTGTTCGGGCAACACGTCGGCACCCTGAGCACCATTGATTTCGATTCCCTCCGGGGCGGCTACATGCCCCCTGGTTTTTCTGCCGCGCCCGGCCGGGGCACGCCGGGCGGTTGGCGCTTTTAGATTGCTTGCGCCTGCGTTGTGGGTTCCTGCTCCTGCCGGCCCACATCCAGCCAGCAGGCCAGCGCGGGCAGCAGGAAGATGGCGCCCAGCACGTTCACCAGGAACATGAAGGCTAGCAAGATGCCCATGTCCGCCTGGAACTTGAGCGCCGAGAAAGCCCAGGTGCCCACGCCAATGGACATGGTCACCGCTGTGAACACGGCAGCCGTGCCGCGCTGGCGCATGGCCTCGTAGAAGGCCTCGCGCAGCGTGCAGCCGCGCTCGCGCATCACATGCTGCATGCTTTCATAGATGTAGATGCCGTAGTCCACGCCCACGCCCACGCCCAGGGCGATCACGGGCAGCGTGGCCACCTTCAGGCCAATGCCCAAGAGCGCCATGAGCGCGTTGCACATGATGGTCACCAGCATCAAGGGCACGATCACGCACAGCACCGCGCGCCAGCTGCGGAAGGTAAGCCAGCACAGCAGCGAGATGGAGGCGAAGATTGACAGCAGCATCTGCACCTCGGCCTTTTCCACCGCCTCGTTGGTGGCTGCGGCTACGCCCGCGTTGCCGCCTGCCAGGCGAAACGTGGCGTTGGGCAGCGGGTTGGCGTCAATGAACGACTGCACCTCATCGACCACATGCTTGAGCGTGCTGCCCTGGTGGTCGGTCAGGTAGATGGCGATGTGGATGGTCTTGCAGCCGTCGGTGTTCAGGCCGTTTTCAGGGTTGCTGGCACGACTACCGGCGCGCAGGGCGCTCTCGCTGCGCTGCAGCGCAGCCCAGCGCGGGTTGGCCTCGTTGTTGCCTGCGGTGTAGAGTTTGGCCAGGCCGGAAATATCGCTGATGGACTGCACGCCCGCTACGCCGCGCAAACGCAGATCCAGGCGCTCTATGGCGTTCATCACCTCCCAGTTCAGACAGGCCTCCTGCAGGTTCTTCGTTTCCACGTAGACAGAGAGTACATCCATGCCGATGGCGTAGTTGCTGATGATCTTGGCGTTGTCCTGGTTGTAGCGCGAGTCGGCCCGCAGCTCGGGCACGCCACTGCCGATGTCGCCGGTCTGCAGCTGGCGCGAGAAATAGGTGGCACCGGTCAGCAATACCAGCATCACGGCAAAGGTCACCAGCGCCGGACGCGGCAGCGCCAGGCCCGAGACCTTCCACCACAGTGGATGGCGCGCATGGACGTTGTCGGGGGCCTGCTGGGCGGTGAATTCCAGGCGCAGGTGCGACAGGATGATGGGCATGAACATCTTGTTGGTCATGATCATCAGCGCTACGCCCAGGCAGGCCGTCAGGCCCAGCTCATGCACGATGGGAATGTCGATCACCATGATGACGAGAAAGCCCAGCGCATTGGCCAGCAGCGCCATGATGCCGGGAATGGCGAGCTTGCGAAACGCGTTCTCGGCTGCCTGGCGCGCACTCTGGCCTGCCATCACGTCCTGCTTCCAGGCGTTGGTCATCTGCACCGCGTGCGACACGCCGATCGAGAAGATCAGGAAGGGCACGAGCACCGACATGGGGTCGATGCCATAGCCGATCAGGGGCAGTATGCCCAGCAGCCAGATGACGGGCAGCAGCGCCACGGCAATCGCCAGCACGGTGAGCTTGAGCGAGCGCGAATACAGCCACAGCAGCAGTGAGGTCACGCAAAAGGCAATGGCAAAGAACACCACCACGGTGAACAGGCCGCTCATCACGTCGCCCATGACCTTGGCGAAGCCGACAATCTGTATTTCGATCTTGTCGCTGGCAAATTCGCCGCGGATCTTTTCCAGCCGTTGCGCGACCTTGGCGTAGTCGAGCTTCTCTCCCGTATCGGGGTTGGCTTCGAGCAGGTCGGCCTGTACCAGGGCGGATTTCAGATCCTTTGCCACCAGCTGGCCGACCACGCCTGACTTGGCAACGTTGGCGCGCACGCCGGCGATGCTCTCGGCATCGGCGGAAAAGCGCGCGGGGATGACCACGTCGCCCGTGAACCCCTCCTCGGTTACCTCGATGTAGCGCACGTTGGGGGCGAAGATGGAGCGCACGCTGCCGCGGTTGACGCCCGGGGTGAAGAACACCTCGTCATGCACCTTGCGCAGCACGGCCAGAAACTCGGGGTTGTAGATGTCGCCGTCACCCTTCCATTGCACGCTTAGCAGCACGCGGTTGGCGCCGGAGAAGGTGCCCGAATGCTGAAGAAAGGCCGCCATGTATGGGTGCTTCAGCGGGATGAGCTTGTTGAAACCCGGATCGAGCCGGGTGTTCAGTGCCGAGTAGCCGAGGCCCAAGGTGAGCAGCAGAAAGAACACGCCCAGAGGCTTGCGCCAGTGGATGAGCAAACGGGCCATGGCGGCGACGAGGGCGTCGGTGCGGGAGAGGGGTGTGGAAGGCTTCATGGGTCGGGCGCGAAGTCGATGGCAAAGGCCAAGCCATTATTCGGCGCTGACCCATCGGGGCATCGTCCAAAAGGCTTAGTGCCCGGGATGGGTTTGTCTTTAGTCCGAATGCGTTATGCCAAATATGCACGGCACTGTTATCTTTTGCTACCCCGTGCCCGGCGCGAATCCGGCCATGAGGTAGTGCCGAGAAAAAGCAATCAGACAGGAGATAACCCATGAGGCTAATTAAATCTGCCCGGCCGGGCAGGGGGCAGAGGCGCATGCTGGCATTGCGTGCGATTCCAATGGCGCTGGCTACGCTGGGCGCAGGCGCGCATGCTGCATCGACGGTGTACTTGTCGGACGACACGACATTGGACTATTCTTTGACGCTGTCGTATGCGGCATCGGCCCGCACGTCGTCGCCCGCGTCGACCTATTTGAACGACATCAACTACGACGATGCCACGCGCAATTTCAAGAAGGGCGCATTGGTGAACAACCGAGCCAGCGTGCTCGGCGAGGTACGCCTGAAGCACGACAACGTCGGTTTTCTGATGCGCGGCACCGGTTTCTACGATGACGTGTACCGCAGCCGCAACGACAACAATTCGCCCGCCACGGTGAACAAGATCGGCCCGGCGAACCAGTTTGTCTCCGAAACGCGCAAGCGCAGCGGCCAGGATGGGCGCATTCTCGATTTTTATGGCTATGGCAACTGGGTGGTGGGCAATGACCAGCACCTGTCCGTGAAGCTGGGCCAGCATGTGGTGGCCTGGGGTGAAAGTCTGTTTTGGCCCAATATCAGCCAGGGTCAACTGCCGGTGGACGCGACCAAGTTCAACGTGCCCGGAACAGAGGCCAAGGAGGCCTATCTGCCCGTGCCGCAGTTGTCGGCCAGCCTGACCATGACCGATGCATTGAGTGTGACCGGATACTACCAGTTCAAATGGAGAGAAACGCGGCTGAATCCGGTGGGGGATTTTTTTGGGTCAGATTTTTTTGGCCCCGGCGCGCAATTCATGCGCCTGGCTCCTGGGGCTATTTCCCAGTTGCCGGACCACAGCTTTAACGTGGTTAATTTTGCCGGTGAGATCAAACCCAAGGACTCCGGCCAATGGGGTCTGGGCTTGCGGTACCAGGCCAGCGATGCGTTGGAACTGGGGCTGTTCCATTATCGCTACCACGACCGCGTGGGCGCGATGTTCTTTGACTTCAGCGGGGCGACGAACTATTCGTCCTTTGGCAGGTTTGCCCAGCAGGCCTCGCCCGGGAGCACGCCCTACTACAAGCTGGCGTACTTCAATGACATCAAGCTGACGGGCATCAGTTTCAGCAGCAAGGCCGGCGATTCCGTGCAGTTTGGTGGTGACCTGAGCTACCGTGATGGTGCCCCGGTGTACCTTGAGAATGGCTCGCCGACGCGCGGCAGCTACCTGCAGGGCAATATCAATGCCTTGTACATCATGGGCCCCAGCGCTCTGGCGCACCAGACGACGCTGATGGGTGAACTGGTGCACCAGCGCATCACCGGTGCGGATGCCCTGACCGTATCTGGCGGTGGACCAGGCACGGATGGCACGTTCTCCAAGTTCGTGTACGACGGACAAACCCGCGGATCGACGCTGCTGGGGGTGGGCGCCATTTTTGACTACCCGAACATTTTCAGCGGCTGGGATATGAGCACCAAGGTGATCTGGACCCAGAACGTGCAGGGCAGCGCAATGTCCGGCATGGGGCGCGGTGAGAAACGCCTGACCCTGGGAGCGGATTTCAAGTATCTGGGCAATCTGTCCCTGGGCCTTACCTGGGTGAACTACCTCGGCTCTCCCGATATTAAGGCTGGCCGCACCATGGCCGACCGCGACTACGTGACGCTGAACGCCAAATACACGTTTTGAAATTAGCAAAGGTTGAATCATGAGCAAGCAATTCAATGGCATGCTGCTGGCCGTAGCGGCCGCGGCACTGCTGGCCAGCCAGGCTCAGGCCAAGGGCAGCGCGGCGGAAATCGCCCGCCTGGGCAAGGACCTGACCTGCGTGGGCGCCGAGCGCGCGGGCAACGCCGACGGCAGCATTCCCGAATGGAGCGGCAAGTGGTTGGGTAAGCCCCCGCAGGTAAATTTCAAGGGTACGGGTGGGCACCCGGTCGATCCGTACCCCGAGGACAAGCCGCTGTTCGAGATCACCGCGGCCAATATGGACAAGTACGCCAGCCGCCTGTCCGACGGGCAGAAGGCGCTGTTCAAGAAGTACCCGCAGACCTTCAAGATGGAGGTCTACCAGAGCCGGCGGGACTTCCGCTTCCCCGACGCGGTGTGCGACATCACCAAGGAAAATGCCGCAAAGGCCGAACTGGTGGACGATGGCGAGGGCATCGTCGCCACCACCGGTGGCATTGCCTTCCCCTTCCCCAAGACCGGGCTGGAACTGCTCTGGACCTCGTCCATCTTCACCTACCGCCCGTTCACCGAGGAGCTGATCTCGGACAACGCCTACGTGCTGGCCGACGGCAAGATCAACTGGGGCCGCGTGAAGTCGCGCAACCTGGCTCCGCACCTGGAGCCGGGCAAGCGCACCAGTACCACCGACGGTCTGCAGTCCTCGTTCTACCTGAACGAAACCCTGCTTCCCGAGCGCGACAAGGGCGAGATCAACACCGGCATGGAGTTCTGGAATCACAAAAAGCAGCCGCGCCAGAGCTGGCGCTACGATCCGGGCACGCGCCGCGTGCGCCAGTCGCCGGGCTATGGTTTTGACATGTCCTTCCCGGGCTCTGGTGGTTCCATCACCGTGGACGAGGTGCGACTGTTCAACGGCACCGGCGAGCGCTACAACTGGAAGATCGTCGGCAAGCGCGAGATGTACATCCCGTACAACACCTACCGCCTGCACTCGCCCAACGTGAAGTACGTCGACCTGCTCAAGCCGGGCCACGCCAATCCCGACTACCAGCGCTTCGAACTGCACCGCGTGTGGGTGCTGGAAGGCACGCTCAAGGAGGGCTTTCGCCACCTGTACGGCAAGCGCGTGATGTACATCGACGAGGACAGCTGGCTGATGATGATGGCCGAGAACTACGATGCCCGCGGCGGCCTGTGGCGCACCTCGATGATGAACTACTTCTACGCCTACGAGGCCAACACCTGGCAGGCCGGCGTGGGCCTGTACTACGACCTGCAGGCGGGCTCCTACCTGGCGTTCAACCTCGTGAACGAGCAGCGCGGTGGCTATACCCTGAACACGGGCAAACTCACGGACAAGGACTTTGGTCCCGAGGCCGCGCGCCGCGCCGGGCTGTAAGGCGGCGCTTGCAAAAAAAAAGGGTGGCAGGCTTTAGGGCCTGCCGCCCTTTTTTCCCTCAGGAAGATGGTATTTGGATAGCAATCCCGGGCTGGATATCAGTCCTTGGCGCCCAGCCAGGCCACGCTGTTGAGGAAGATGCGTACCAGTTCCATCTGGCGGCGCACGCCGGTCTTGGAGAAGATGGAGCGCAGGTGTGCGCGCGCCGTGTTGCGGCGGATGTTCAGCGCCTCGGCCGCTTCTTCAAGCGACATGCCGTTGGCCAGCTGAATCGCCAGCATGGTCTCGGCCGGGGTGAGCTGGAAGAGCTGCTGCGCGAGCTTGACGGGCGGCTGTGTTTTGCCCTCGGAGTCGCGCACGAACACGGCCACCGCCGGGCGCTGCTTGCCCTCGGTCCACTGGTCGGGCGAAATGCTTTGCACCACCACGCCCCAGGCCAGCTGGCCCGAGGGGCGGCTGATGGACAAGGCCTCGGTCAAAGCCACTTTGGGGCCCGCGTGCTGGTTCAGCGCGTCTTTCACCATGCGCTGCAGCTTGCGGTTGTCGTTGGCGTAGGTGGCTTCGAGCTGGTTGCCCGCGACGCGCAGGCCGTCCTGCATGTCCAGGATGGACTTGGCCGCGGGATTGCATTCAATGACGTTGCAGTCCTTGTCCAGCACCACCACGCCCACGAGCAATTGCGCCATGGCCCGGCTGTAGAGCGACAGCACCTTGCGGTCCTGGTGGATGGAAAGGTACAGGTTGAGTGCGCGCTTGATGTGCGGGATCAGGCGCCGCCCCAGGTCCTTGTCGGCTGCCGAGAAGGGCGGTGCCTGCTCACTGCGCGTCGCGCGAAAGCCGTAGACCTCGCCCTCGCGTGTGCCGATGTCGGCCGCCATGACGTGATACACATCGTGCGGGGCGCACCAGTCGCGGTAGTAGGCGGAGGCGCGCCAATCGGCGTCTGCAATCACATCGCCGTTGGTCACCAGGCGGTCGGGCTGCACGCCGGTGAAGGGGCTCACGTTCAGGTTGGGCGTGATGAGCTCCAGCGCGCGCTTGCCGTCGGTCACCGAGACGATCAACCCAGTGTCGTCTGCCGTTACGGTGCGCACGATCAAGGAAACGTAGTTGCCGTGAAGCTCGTGGCGGATGCACTCCAGGCAGGCTTCCCATCCATCGGGGTTCAGGGCCGCCTCGTAGAGCTTGTCCAGAATCTGGCTGAACCTGTCCAGGGTGATGGGACCGCTATCTGTGCCGGCGGGCGGCTGATGGTCTGACATGGGCAGGTGGCAGCAAGCGATGGGGGCGCCAGTTTAACGGCTGGCCCACCCCCTCGGTTGATGGGGGCATGGTGGTTTACACCAGTTCGAACAGCCCCGCAGCCCCCATGCCCCCGCCAATGCACATGCTGACCACGGCGTAGCGCACGCCGCGCCGGCGGCCTTCCAGCAGCGCGTGGCCGACCAGGCGCGCGCCCGACATGCCGAAGGGGTGGCCGATGGAGATGGCGCCGCCGTTGACGTTGAGCCTGTCGTCCGGAATGCCCAGCTGGTCGCGCGAATAGAGCACCTGGCAGGCAAACGCCTCGTTGATCTCCCACAGGCCGATGTCGGCCACGGTCAGGCCGTGGCGCGCCAGCAGCTTGGGGATGGCAAACACCGGGCCAATGCCCATTTCATCGGCGCCGCAGCCGGCCACGGCCAGACCCCGGTAGGTGCCCAGCGGGGTGAGGCCACGGCGCTGCGCCTCGGCGCGGCTCATGAGCACGCTGGCGCTGGCGCCGTCCGACAACTGCGATGCGTTGCCCGCGGTGATGAACTCACCCTGGGGCACCCACTGGCCGTTCTTCCACACGGGTTTGAGCGCGGCCAGGCTGTCCAGCGTGGTGCTGGCGCGGTTGCCCTCGTCCTGGGCCAGCGTCACGTCCTCGCGGCCGGTCTCGTTGCCTTCCTTGTCGAACAGCAGCTTGCTCGTCGTCAGCGGTACGATTTCGTCGGCAAACAGCCCGGCGGCCTGGGCGGCTGCCACGCGCTGTTGGCTGCGCAGCGAGTATTCGTCCTGCGCTGCACGCGAGATGTTGTAGCGGCGGCTGACGATCTCGGCCGTCTCGATCATCTGGATATAAGCCGTGGGCATGGCCGCCAGCACCGCCTTGGACTGCGCGCGGTAGCTGTTCTTGTGCTTGTTCTGCACCAGCGAGATGGATTCCAGGCCGCCGGCCACGGCAATGTCCATCTCGCCCGTCATGATGCCCTTGGCGGCCGTGGCGATGCTCACCAGGCCCGAGGCGCACATGCGGTCGATCGCCATGCCGCCCACGCTGTCGGGCAGGCCTGCGGTGTAGGTGCACAGGCGGCCCAGGTTGTAGCCCTGCGAGCCCTGCTGGGCGGCAATGCCGAGGATGACGTCGTCCACGTCTTTGCCGTCCACGCCCGCCTTGGCCAGCGCCGCGCGGATCACATGGCCGCCGAGCACGGGCGCCTCGGTGTCGTTGAAGGCGCCGCGGTAGGCCTTGCCGATGGGCGTGCGGGCGGTGGAGACGATGACGGCGTCTTGCGGGTTCTGGCTCATGGAATGTCTCTTTCTGGAAATGTCTTAGAAAAACAGGCGGCTGATGGTGTCCACCACGCAGCCGGGCTTGTCCGATCCTTCGATCTGCACGGTGACGCGCACGGTGACCTGCACGCCGTCGCCCTTGACGGGCTCGGCCGCCACCACCAGGCCGTGGCCGCGCACGCGCGCGCCCACGGGCACGGGGGCGGGGAAGCGCACCTTGTCGCAGCCGTAGTTCACGCCCATCTTCAGCCCCTGGTACTCGACCAGCTGGGGCAGGAACAGGTTGGCCAGCGACAGCGTGAGGTAGCCGTGGGCGATGGTCTTGCCGAAGGGCCCGTCCTTGGCGCGCTCGGGGTCGACGTGTATCCACTGGTGGTCACCGGTGGCGTCGGCAAAGGTGTTGATGCGCTCCTGCGTGATGGCCAGCCAGTCGGTGGTGCCCAGCTCCTGGCCCACGGCGGCCTGCACGGCGGCGGCAGAGTTGAAAACCTGCGCCATGGCTTACGCCCTCTGCGAGCTGACGGACACCACTTCGCCCGTCATGTACGAGGTGTAGTCGCTGGCCAGCATGATCATCACGTTGGCCACCTCCCAGGGCTCGGCGCCGCGGCCGAAGGCCTCCTTGGACGAGAGCTCGTTGAGCAGCTCCTCGGAGGCGGATTTCTTCAAAAAGGCGTGGATGGCGATCGACGGCGCCACGGCGTTGATGCGCACGCCGAACTCGGCCGCCTCCATGGCCGCGCAGCGCGTCAGCGCCATCACGCCGGCCTTGGCGGCGGCGTAATGCGCCTGCTCCACCTGCGCGCGCCAGCCCAGCACCGAGGCGTTGTTGACGATCACGCCACGACCGCGCGGCTGCATCACCTGCAGCGCGGCGCGTGTCATGCGGAAGGTGCCGGTCAGCGTCACGTCGATGACCTTGTGCCACTCGTCGTCGGGCATGTCGATCAGGCGGCGGCTGGTGCCCAGGCCGGCGTTGTTGATCAGCACGTCGATGCCGCCCGTCTTCTGCTCGGCAAAGGCGATCAGCGCATCCACCTGCGCCTGCTGGCTCACGTCGCACAGCTGGCCGTGGATGTCCGAGAGGCCGGTCTTCTCGCGCAGCAGGGCCACGGCCTCGTTGAGGCGCCGCTCGTGCACGTCGGAGATCACCAGGCTGCGGCAGCCTTCCTCGGCCGCGCGCTGGGCGGCGGAAAAGCCGATGCCGGCACCGGCTGCTGCGGTGATCAGGACAGACTTGCCGCGCAGCAGGCCGTGCGCGGGAACATATTCGGGGGAGGGCTTCATGGGCGGGGTTCCAGTCGTTGGTTCTGCCCGCATGGTGAAGGCCGCTCGCCGTGCGTGCATCGTCCACTAGGACGATGGCCGATGCGATCGCCCGTGACGGTGGCGCGTGCGCCATCGCCCAGGCTAAGGCAGGTTCAGTTGCCGCTGCAGCGCCGCTGCGGTTGCGCCGGTCACCTCTGGTGTGGCCTGAACAGGAGACACGGTGATGGCATTGCCTTGTCCAAGCACGTTGGTCTCGGCCTCGGCTGAGTCGTCCTCCGGCAGGGTGATGCCTGAGGGCAGGGCGCTGCCGCCAGGAGCGATGCTGATGCCTGGACGCGCCAC
Organism: Pseudomonadota bacterium; assembly: GCA_018241405.1. Taxonomy (GTDB): domain Bacteria; phylum Pseudomonadota; class Gammaproteobacteria; order Burkholderiales; family Burkholderiaceae_C; genus Alicycliphilus. The sequence goes on from JAFEDY010000030.1 coordinate 12,509, forward strand.
CCCTGCGCCATATTTCACGGCGAGCGGGCTCTCGGAGAGCTTCTCGTAGAACACGGGCATGTAGTCGGACGAATAGCCCAGCCGGGTCCAGCGAAAAGGCAGTGCGCCGCTGCCGCCTTGGGCATGGGCCGGAATGTTCACGTTCAAGCCCAGGCCAATGGGCAGCAGCGGGGCGCCGGGTGGGCGTGCCTGGGTGGTCAAGGCATTGACCAGTTTGAGCACGACGCCCGCCACCTCGTAGGCATGGTCATCGGCGGGCAGATCGGTGCGCCAATCCACGCGGGAGGACTGGGCATCGCTCACGGCCAGGGCCGGCATCTGGCGAGCCACCGCATACAGCAGGTTGTTGAAGGTGCCGCTGGACGCATTGATGGCCCCGATGTTGCTGCCCTCGTTGGGCCCGGAGATGACCAGATCCGGCGGGGCCTGCCACTGCCGGGCTGCCTGTACGTCGATACCGTACAGGCAGGCGGCGACAGGTGAGCCGTTGACGTAGAACACGTCGGCGTCCGTCGGATCGGTGCCCACCCCTGGCGTACCGGCCACCAGTCCGAAGGCCTTGGCAGCGCGTTCATGCCCCGAGAGGGGGGAAATAGGGCGCAGAAAAGCCAGGGCACCGCCGCTTCCCGACTGGTTGTCCGCTGGTGCCGTCACGATGACCCGATGGCCGGCCGCGGTAAGCGTCTGCTTGAGTGCCCGTAGGTTTGCCGCTGCCGCGCTGTCGTCATTGCACAGGAGGACGTTGAGTGCCAGGGCGGGTGTGCACAAGGCCAGTCCCATGCACCAGCCGGCCAGGCGCAGGGCGCCTTGGCGGACGGTCGCGCGGGTAGCTCTGGTTGTGGCGCTGATTGTGGCGTTGGCTTGGATCATGAACGACTCCTGGCAGGTGGGTCAGCGCGGCATGCCCAGTGCGCGCTCGGCCATCAGGTTGAGTTGTATCTCGTTGCTGCCCGCGTAGATGGTGTCTGCGCGGCTGCCCAGCCACAGCTGGCGCAGGCCGTCGTTGAGCGGGTTGCCGTCATCCAGGTCGGCCGCGGGGCCCAGTACGTCCATGGCCAGCTCACCCAGGTTGCGGCGCCAGTTGGACCAGGCGTACTTGGACACGCTGGCCGCGCGCGGGTCGGCCTGCTCGCCGCTGGTGCGCAGGGCGTGGCTGCGCAGCGTGTCCAGGCCCAGCGCGGCCTGGGCGATGCGCTGGCGCAGCACCGGGTCGCGCGCCGCGCCGTTGGCCTTTGCCACGCGGATCACGTCCTGCAGCTCGGCGCGGAAATGCGCCTGCTGGCCCAGAGTGGACGCGCCACGCTCGCAGCCCAGCAGGTACATCGCCACCTGCCAGCCCTGGCCGGGCGCGCCCAGGTGCAGGCTGGCCTCGGTGCGCGCGTCGTCGAAGAACACCTCGTTGAACTCGCTGCCGCCGGTGATCTGGCGGATGGGGCGGATCTCCACGCCCGGCTGATCCAGCGGCACGAGCAGGAACACCAGGCCCTTGTGGCGCGGCTGGCCGCTCTGGCGCTCCTCGCAGCGCGCCAGCACGAAGATCCAGTTGGATTCATGCGCCCAGGAGGTCCAGACCTTCTGCCCGTCTATCACCCATTCGCCGCACGCCTCATCGAGCCGTGCGCGCGTGCGCACGCCCGCCAGGTCAGATCCCGCGCCGGGCTCGGAGTAGCCCTGGGCCCAGTAGTCCCGGCCCGCCAGCACGCCGGGCAGAAAGCGCGCCTTCTGCTCGGGCGTGCCGTGGGCCATGACCGTGGGCGCGAGCAGGGTCTCGCCGATATGGCCTATGCGCCCCGGGCCGCCGCAGCGCACGTATTCCTCGTGGAAGATGATCTGCTGCGCCAGCGGCAGGGCGCGCCCGCCATGCTCGCTGGGCCAGCCCAGGCCGGTCCAGCCGCCGCGCGCCAGCTCCTGCTCCCAGCGCTTGGCGAGCTGCGCGTCGTAGTGGGGATCGCCCAGGCCCGCGGCGCCGCGCAGCGGGGCGAACTCGCCGCACAGGTGGGCCTGCATCCAGGCCCGCACCTCGGCGCGGAAGGCTTGCTCTTCGGGGGTCTCCATCAGGTTCATGGCGTCACGTCCTTGGCGGGAAGTTTTGATATTGTTTTGATAGCTGCCGGCGCTTGCTGGATAAGCGCTATAGGCCAATTTGGCTTGCATGAATGGCTTGCTGGGCGAGGCCGCATTCCATGCCATTTTTGCCGTTATGGCGCGCACAGCAAGCGCTGGCAGCTATCAAATGAGTAGTGTCAGGCGGCCGCGTCCAAGAGCTGCCGCGCCACCTGCTCGCGCCACCAGCGCAGCGGCGCCAGGCGCTGGCTGCTGGCCTGGGCACGGCGGAAGAACAGGTGCGGGTCGTATTCCCAGGTAAAGCCCACGCCGCCGTGCAGCTGGATGGATTCGCGCGTGCAGTACAGCGCGGCCTCGGTGGCCTCGCTCACGGCATGGGCGGCGGCGCGCAGCAGCGCGTCGGGCGACGGCCGGGTGTCGGCCAGGCAGGCCGCGCCATAGACGGCCGAGCGCGCCGTCTCCACGGCGACCAGCATCTGGCCCACGCGGTGCTTGACGGCCTGGAAGCTCGCCACGGGCTTCTCGAACTGCTGGCGCTCCAGCGTGTAGGCCAGGGACAGATCCAGCGCCTGCTGCGCCACGCCCACCTGCTCGGCCGCCAGCGCCATGGCGGCCACGCAGCGCGTGTGCGCCAGCAGGGCTTGCAGGGTCTGTCCGTGGGCGATGCGCTGGGTGGCAGTCAGTGCGACTTGCTCGGCGGTGACCAAGCCGTGCAAGCGCGTGGCGTCCACTGCAGGCTGGGCCGTGCGGGTCAGGCCCGGCGCGTCGGCCGGCACTAGGAACAGCGCCCACTCGCCATCAGTCTGCAGCGCCGGCAGCAGCAGTTGCTGCGCCACGGAGGCCGAGCCCACCTGCGGCCAGCGGCCCGTGAGCCGCCAGCCGTCGCCCTGCGGCGTGGCCTGGGCGTCGGGCAGCGCGTCCGCCTCTGGCAGCGCCAGGGCAAAGTGCTGTTCGCCAGTCGCGAGCAACTGCAGCGCGGCGTCGGCCTGTGGTTGTCCGGCCAGCGCAGCCAGGGCCGTGGCGGCCAGGGCCACGCCGTCGAAGTAGGGCACGCAGGCCAGGCGGCGGCCCAGTTGTTCTTGCAGCAGCGCCAGCTCGACCACGCCCAGGCCCAGGCCCCCCTGGGCCTCGGGCGTATGGATGCCGCACCAGCCCAGTTCGGCAAGTCCCCGCCACAGGGACTCATCCCAGCCGCCTGCTTGGGCCGTCACGCTGCGCACGCGCTCGCTGGCACTGTGCGCGGCGAGGAATTCGGCGGCGCTGTCGACGATCAGGCGCTGTTCTTCGTTCAGATTCAAATCCATGGCATGGCTCTGTTTTTTGCTCGTTCCCCCTCTGGGGGAAAGGTGGGATGGGGGCTCGCGTGGCGCAGGGGTTGCGGTTGGCCCCAATGTTGTGCAGTCCCTGCGAAGCTTGGTCTCTACCCCTTCTTCGCCTCGAATTGACCGAGCGTGATTCCATATCCACACTGCGCGCCAGTGTTGAGGAAGTACTCCTTGTAGCGAGTGAAGAGTCCATCGAGGTGCCGGTCTATCTCCTCTTGCGTGTAGTCGACGGCGTTAATCGTCTGAATGCCCAGTCCCTTTGCCCGCGCAAGGCCCTCATCGGCGTCGTCTACGTGGAATACGACGTTGAGAAGGCATTCACCCCGTCCATCGAGTAGCGGTGTCAGGACGCATTCACGCTCTTTCCCGGGTATGGGCGCACAGAGTTCGATGCCTGCGTTCCAGCTGATCGCGACTTGAATCCCGAAGGGCTCGCCTGTCCAGTTCGCTTCGTGAAAGCGCGCGCCGAGCAGATCGGCGTAGTAGCTCTTCGCCTTCTGGAGATCGCGCACTGCCAAGATGATCCGATTAACGCCTCTTACCGCCATGAAAGTCTCCCATTTTTCTCAGTGTGACCTTTCACTGACCAACCCTCCCCCAGAGGAGGAGGGTGAAAACCAGCTCAGGTGCCGTAGACCTTCTGCGGCTTGGGCCCTTGGGCGATGAGCGCATCGACCACGGCGGTGAGCTCGGCGGGCTCCCAGCGCGCGCCCTTGTCGCGGATGGCGCCGGTGTGCCAGCCGTCGGCCACCGAGATCTCGCCGCCCTTGGCCTCGAAGCAGCGGCCGGTCACATGGGCCGACAGCGGGCTGCCCAGCCACACGACGATGGAGGCCACGTTCAGCGGGTCCCAGGCGTCGAAGCCGCTCTCGGGCTTCTTGACCATATCGGGCATCGCGCCCTCGGTCATCGAGGTGCGCGCGGCCGGGGCCAGGCTGTTGACGGTGATGCCGTAGCGCGCCAGCTCTGCCGCCTGTACCAGCGTCAGCCCGGCAATGCCGGCCTTGGCCGCGGCGTAGTTGCTCTGGCCGATGGAGCCCTGCAGGCCCGCGCCCGAGCTGGTGTTGATGATGCGCGCATCCACCGGCTTGCCGGCCTTCTTCTGGTCGCGCCAGTAGCGGCCAAAGGTGTTGCCCATGCAGTAGTGGCCGCGCAGGTGCACGCGCATGACCATGTCCCAGTCTTCTTCCGAGAGGCTCAGGAACATGCGGTCGCGCAGCACGCCGGCGTTGTTGACCAGCACATGCACATCCCCAAAGCGGGCCACGGCGGCATCGAGGATGGCCTGTGCGCCCGCCAGCGTGGTGATGTCGCCGCTGTTGGCGATCGCCTGGCCGCCGGCGGCCTGGACTTCGTCGGCCACGGCCTGGGCGGCGTCGAGGCGGATGTCGTTGACGACCACGTTCGCGCCTTCTTGCGCAAACGCCTGCGCATAGGCGCGGCCCAGGCCGCCGCCGGCGCCGGTGATGACCACGGTGCGTTGGGTACAGATTGGCATGTGAGTTCCTTGGGTTCTTGAATGGTGGTGGTGTAGGCGGCCCCTCTCCCCAACCCTCTCCCGCGAGGGGAGAGGGAGAGAGGCAGTCAGGTCTTGAAGGGGGTGAGATCGGGCATGCGCTGCGCCCAGGGCATGGCCTGCTCCAACTGAGCGGCCAGGGACAGCAGCCGGTCTTCGCGGCCATAGGGGGCGACGAAATGCGCGCCCACGGGCAGGCCGTCGGCCGTCCAGTGCGCGGGCACGGACATGGCAGGGTGGCCGCTGATGTTGAACAGCGAGGTGAAGGCCGACGAGTTCATGGCCTCGCGCGCATAGCTCTCAAAGGGCTGGTCTAGCGTCAGCACGCCCAGCTTCTGCGCGGGCACGGCCGTGGTGGGCGAGAGGATCAGGTCGTACTGGCCGAAGAAGGCGTCGATGAGCTGGCCCGCCTTGTCAAAACCCAGCCGTGCGGCGTAGAGCTGCTGCGCCGTGGCCTTTTTCGCCTGTTGCAGCGTGGCCCAGTCCAGCGGCTCCATCTCGTCCTCGCGCACGGCACGGCCCAGCAGCTTTTCGCGCCGCTCTATGGTGTAGAGCATGGCCGCGCCCATGGCGGGGCCCATGCCGCTGTAGATCTCCTGCACTGGCAGCTCGGGCATCTTTTCTTCGAGGTGGTGGCCCAGGGCCTCGCAGGCCTTGGCGGCAGCGTCCATGGCCGCCAGGCAGTCGGCGTGCACGGGCACGCCAAAATAGTTCTTGCGCCACAGGGCGATGCGCAGCCTGCCAGGGCGCTGCAGCAGCGCCTGCAGGTAGCTGCCGGGAGCGCCGCCGGGCGGGCGCACGCGCGAGCCGGCCTCGGGCCCGGCCGACAGATCGAGCAGCAGGGCGCTGTCGCGCACGCTGCGGCTGATGGCGTGGTTGATCGACATGCCCATCGAGCCTTCGAGCACGTCCGGCCCGCCGGGCACGCGCCCGCGGCTGGGCTTGAGGCCGAACAGCCCGCAATGCGCCGCCGGGATGCGGATGGAGCCGCCGCCGTCGCTGGCATGGGCCAGCGGCACGATGCCGGCCGCTACGGCCGCTGCCGTGCCGCCCGAGGAGCCGCCGGTGGTGTGCGCAGCGTTCCAGGGGTTGGGCGTGGCGCCGTACAGGCGCGACTCGGTGGTGGTCGTCATGCCGAATTCGGGCGAGGCGGTCTTGCCGAAGATGTTCAGGCCGGCGGCCTGGTAGCGCTGGACCAGCGTGCTGCTGTGCGTGGCGACGGCGTCCTTGAAGAAGGCGCAGCCGTTGGTCGTCACCGTGCCCTGCAGGTACTGGCCCAGATCCTTGATGAGGAAGGGCACGCCCCACAGAGGCGCACTTTTCGTCGCCTGTGCGCGCTCGGCGCGGCCCAGGGTGGAGAGCTTTTGCGCCTGGCTGCGGGCCAGGTCAAAGTCGCGGATGACCACCGCATTGAGCTTGGGCAGGGCCTCGACCCGGGCAATCGCGGCGTCCAGCGCTTCGAGCGGTGTCACCGCGCCGCTGCGCAGCTGCTCGGCCCAGGCGGTGGCGTCCTGCGGGGCTTTGCCTTTGGCGCTGGCTGCGCCGGGCAGGGCCAGGCCGGTGGCGGCAGCGCCTGCCACCGCCCCTTGCAGGAGCAGGCGGCGCTGGGGGTTGGGGGCGTTTTGATCCGTCATGGTGCTGATCCTGGGCTTTGCTCCCTCTCCCAGGCGTGGGAGAGGGCGGGGGTGAGGGCTACAGCCGCTCGATGATGGTCACGTTGGCCTGGCCGCCGCCTTCGCACATGGTCTGTAGGCCGTAGCGCCCGCCGGTGCGCTCCAGCTCATGCAAGAGCGTGGTCATGAGCTTGGCGCCCGACGCGCCCAGCGGGTGGCCCAGCGCGATGGCGCCACCGTTGACGTTGGTGCGCGCCGGGTCGTAGTTGGTTTCCTTGAGCCAGGCCATGACGACGGAGGCAAAGGCCTCGTTGATCTCGACGAGGTCGATGTCGTTCATCGTCATGCCGGCCTTTTTCAGCGCGTAGGCCGTCGCCGGAATGGGGGCCGTCAGGTGCCAGATCGGGTCGTCGGCGCGCACGCTGATGTGGTGGATGCGCGCGCGGGGCTTCAGGTTGTAGCGCTTGAGCGCGGCCTCGGACACCACCAGCACGGCGGCGGCGGCGTCGCAGGTGGAGCTGGAGACGGCGGCGGTGATCTTGGGGTAGGTGGGGTCTACCGGCTCCAGCGTCGCCATCTTCTCCAGCGTGCTCAGGCGCGCGGTCTCGTCCATTTGGAAGTCACCGTAGGGCACGACCTCGCGGTCAAAGCGCCCCTCGGCAATGGCCTTCAGCGCCTTGTCGTGGCTGTTCTTGGCAAACACTTCCATGTCGGCGCGGCTTGCGCCCCAGTGGTCGGCAATGCGCTGGGCGGCGTAGAACTGGTTCACCGGTGCATCGCCAAAGCGCGCCTGCCAGCCCTGGCTTTGCGCGAACGGTGTGGTAAAGCCCAGCGGCTGGCCCGCCAGCATGGCCGAGGAGATCGGAATCGCACTCATGGTCTGCACGCCGCCGGCGAGCACCACGTCCTGCGTGCCGCTCATCACCGCCTGCGCGGCGAAGTGGATGGCCTGCTGCGAGCTGCCGCATTGGCGATCAATCGTGGTGCCGGGCACGTTCAGCGGCATGCCCGCGGCCAGCCAGGAGGTGCGGGCGATGTCGCCGGCCAGCGAGCCAATGGTGTCCACGCAGCCGAATATCACGTCGTCGTACTCGGCAGCGGGCACGTCGTTGCGCTCGACCAGTGCGCGAATCACATGCGCGCCCAGGTCGGCGCCATGCACATGGGCGAGCGATCCCTTGCGCTTGCCGGTGGGCGAGCGCAGGGCGTCAACGATATAGGCTTGGGGGGTGGCCATGGGGTGTCCTTGTCTGTGAACGTGAAGGCGGGCGGTGCGTGGCTGTTTGCTCCTTCCCCCTCTGGGGGAAGAGCCTGCCCCCGGCTTGAACGGGGGTTGGGATGGGGGCCTGGATGCCGGTGCAGGGCTCAGTTGGTGGGGATGCGTAGCTGGCCCCCACCCCAACCCTCCCCCAGAGGGGGAGGGAGAAGGGTGTCAGTGGAACGTTGCGCCGGGCCCCAACGGGGCCTTGTCGGCCAGCAGGGCGGTGGTCAGGCGCTCCTGGTGGAAGGCCCGGTCGCCCCAGGCGGCATTCAAGGCCCAGGCGCGCTTCATGAACATCTGCAGGTCCACCTCCCAGGTGTAGCCCATGGCGCCATGCACCTGTATGCCCTTGCGCGCGGCCAGCAGTGCGGCCTCGCCGCAGACCAGCTTGGCGTGGGCCACGCGCGCGCTGGCGCTGGCGTCCTTCGTTGCCAGGGCGGCGGCGGCGCGGTAGAGCACGGGCTTGGCGAATTCGATGGCCGTGAACACGTCGGCCAGGTGGTGCTTGACGGCCTGGAAGGCACCAATGGGCTTGCCGAACTGCTTGCGCTGGCCGGCGTAGTCCACCGTCATGTCCAGCATGCGCTGGGACAGGCCGACGAGCTGGCCGGCCACGGCGAGGGCCCCGCGCGCCAGTGCCTCGTCCCAGATCGCCTGGCCGGCGGCGGCATCGGCAATGCGCGTGCCTGCGCCGGCCTGCCACTCTACGCGGCACAGGCGGCGCGAGGCGTCTATGCTGCGCTCGGTCTCGACCTTGGCAGCGGCCGCAGGCACGGCGTGCAGCTCCAGGCCTTCGGAAGTGGCGTGGGGCAGCAGCAGAAGGTCGGCCAGGTGGGCGTCGGCCACCAGGGGGTTGATGGGGTGGCCCACGGCGATGCGCACGCTGCCATCGACGATGCGCGGCAGCCACTGGGCGCGCGCGGCGTGGCCCTCGGGCAGGGCGGCGAGCATGCCGGCTGCGATATAGGCCACGTCCACCAGCGAGTCGGGGATGGCGTAGTAGCCCAGCTCCTGCGTCATCAGTGACCAGTCCACGTCGCCCAGGCCCAGGCCGCCTTCGGCCTCGGGCACGGACAGGCCGGTGAGGCCCTGCGCGGCGATCTTTTCGCGCAGCGCGGGGCTGCGTCCGGCATCGGTTTCCCAGATCTCGCGCAGCAGCTCGGGCGGCGCCTCGGTCATCAGAAAGCGGCTGACCGAGTCGCGGAAGGCCATCTGGTCTTGGGTAAAGGTGAATTCCATGATCGTGCCTCCCTCTGTCAGGCCTTGGGCATGCCGAGCACGCGCTCGGCAATGATGTTGCGCTGGATCTCGTTGCTGCCGGCATAGATCGGGCCGGCCTGGGCGAAGAGGAAGCCCTCCATCCAGTCGTGTGTCTCGGCGTCGTCCACCAGCTCGGCGCGTGCGCCCAGGATGCGCAGCGCGGTCTCGTGCAGCAGCAGGTCCAGCTCGGACCAGAAGATCTTGTTGGTGCTGGCCTCGGCGCCAATGCTGCCGCCCTGGGCCAGCTTGGCCACCGTGTGGTAGGAGGCCAGCGTGTAGGCCTCGGCACCCATCCAGGCGCGGTTCACGGCCTCGCGGATGCTGGGGTCGCGGTCGGCTGTGGCCTGGTGCTTGCGGTAGAGCTGCACCAGCTTTTGCGCCGTGCGCTGGTAGCGCGCGGGGGAGCGCAGCAGCAGGCCGCGCTCAAACCCTGCCGTGGCCATGGCCACATGCCAGCCCTGGCCCTCGTCGCCCAGGCGGTTCTCGACCGGCACGCGCACGTTGTCGAAGAAGATCTCGGCAAACGCGTCCTTGCCGTTGAGCGCGCGGATGGGGCGGATGGTGATGCCCGGCGCGTCCAGCGGCACCAGCAGGTAGGTCAGGCCGTGGTGGCGGAAGGAATTGGGGTCGGAGCGGAACAGGCCGAACAGCCAGTTGGCAAACACTGCGCGCGTGGACCAGATCTTCTGGCCATTGACGACATAGTGGTCGCCATCGCGTATCGCCTTGCTGGAGATGGCCGCCATGTCGGAGCCGGCGTTGGGTTCGCTCCAGCCCTGGGCCCACATGTCGTCGCAGCGTGCGGTGCGCGGCAGAAAGCGCGCCTTCTGCTCGGGCGTGCCGAATTCCATCATGGTCGGGCCGAACAGCAGGATGCCGTTCTGGTTCACGCGCTGCGGCGCGTCGATGGCCCAGTACTCTTCCTCGAAGATCAGCCACTCGATGAGGTTGCTGCCGCGCCCGCCCAGCTCCTTGGGCCAGGTCAGGCTGCTGAAGCCGGCGCTGGAGAGCGTGGCCTCCCACTGGCGGTGTTGTTCAAAACCCTCGCGCGTGTCGTAGCTGGCGAAGGACTCCTTGGGGGCGTTGGCGCGCAGCCAGTCGCGCACCTCGGCACGGAAAGCCTGTTGGGCGGGGGTGTAGCGAAGGTCCATGGTGTCGGTCCTGGCGGGTCGAGGTCAAAGGGTCAGAATTTCGCGTCGCGCTTGTCCACAAAGGCCTGGCGCGTCTCTGCGGAATCGGGGCTCATATAGGCCTGCAGGGTAAAGCCTTGCTCCCAGCGGTACTTGTCTTCGAGGTTGCCGTCCTCGATGCCGTTGAGCGCCTCCTTGGCGATGCGGATCATGGCCGGGCTCTTGGCGGCAATCTTTGCGGCGATCTCCAGCGCCGTATCGCGCAGCGCGACGCGCGGCACCACGCGCTCGATGGCGCCCAGGCGCAGCGCCTCGGGTGCGCCGATCATCTCGCCGGTGAAGAACAGGTAGCGCGTTTTCTGCACGCCGAACATGCGCTGCAGGTGGGCCGCGCCGCCCATGGCGCCGCGGTCTACCTCGGGCAGGCCAAAGGTGGCGTCGTCCGCGGCAATCACGATGTCAGCCGCGCCGCAGATGCCTATGCCCCCGCCCAGCACGAAGCCGTGCACGGCGGCAATCACCGGCACCGGGTTGCGGTGCACGGCCTTGAAGGTCGCGTAGTTGCCGGCATTGACGCTGACGATGAGCTTGTCGTCGGCCGCCAGCTCCTTGATGTCCACACCGGCGCAGAAGCCCCGGTTCTCGGCGCGGATGACGATGACGCGCACCTCGGGGCGCTGGCCCAGGGCGGCGATCTCGGCGGCCAGGCCGTTCCAGCCGGCGGCGTTGAGGGCGTTGACGGGCGCGCGGTCAATGACCAGCTCGGCCACGCCGTTGTCGTGCACTTGGGAATGAAACTGCTGCTGGCTCATGGAAGGGCTCACTGGGTGGAAAGTTCGGTGGCAAAAGTGTGTGCCGACAGATGCTGGTAGCGCTGCTGCGCCTGGGCGACGATGCCGTGGATCACGTCCTGGCAGGAATCGAGCTTGCCGATCAGCGCGGCCACCTGGCCGGCAGACATCACGCCCTCGGCGGGCTTGCCCTCGACCATGGAGCGCTGCAGCAGCATGGGGGCGTTGGCCGCCATCACGGTCTGCGCCACGCTGGACGGGTCTTCGCGCAGCGCCTGCCACAGCACGGACAGGGCGTGGCCCGTGGTCATGCCGGTCTGCGCCTTCCACTGCAGGGCCAGCTGCAGGGCGATACGCACGCGCTTGAGCGGCGAGGCCTTCTCCAGCATGGCGAGGTATTCGTTGGGGATCATGCGCTGGGGCATGCCGTCCACCAGCAGCGAGATGCGGATCTGCTCCGCGTCCTTGGTCGCCAGGTAGCGCGCCAGCGTGGCCTCGGGCACGCCCGAGTCGCTGGTCATCAGAAAGCGCGTGCCCATGGCAATGCCCTGCGCGCCAAAGGCCAGGGCCGACAACAGGCCACGCCCGTCGTAAAAGCCGCCGGCAGCGATGACCGGCACCTGCACCGCATCGACCACCTGGGGCAGCAGCACCGTGGTGGGCACGCTGCCGGTGTGGCCGCCGCCCTCGCCGCCCTGGATGGTGATGGCGTTGGCACCCATCTCGATGGCTTTTTGCGCGTGCTTGAGCGCGCCCACCGTGGGCATGCAGACGATGCCCGCATCGCGCAGCCGGCCTATGGTCTTCTTGTCCGGCCCGCGGCCGTAGCTCACGGCGCGAATCTTGTGCTTGACGGCCAGGTCCAGCAGCTGCTGGGCGTTGGGCTGGAACATGTGGAAGTTGAGGCCAAAGGGGCGGTCGCCCGTGAGCTCCTTGACGCGCAGGATCTCGGCCTCGATGCGGTCGGCGGCAATGGTGGCACCGGCCAGGAAGCCGAAGCCCCCGGCGTTGGTGGTGGCCGCGACCAGGCTGGAGCCCGCGACCCAGCCCATGGCGGTCTGCACCACCGGGTAGTCGCAGCCCAGCAGTTCGCACAGCGGGGTGCGCAGCGTGGGGCGTGCGGCGGCGCTGTCGTTCATGCACCCGCTCCCTGCTTGTTGGCCTGCACCATGCTCTTGGCGTCATGGCCGCCCAGCTGACCCGCGCCCAGCACCTGGCTTTGCGCATGGGCGAAGTGGTGATAGCCAAAGGCCATGTCCATGGTGCTGCGCAGGCCCTGCAGCTCTTCCACGCGGTTGATGACGGTCTTGGTCAGCGACAGGCCCAGGCGCGGCTGGCTGGCGATCTTTGCCGCCCAGGCGTAGGTGGCGGCCTCCAGTTCCTCGCGCGGCACCACCTTGTTGACCATGCCCATCTGGTAGGCGCGTTCGGCAGGCATGCGTTCGCCCAGGTACAGGAATTCCTTGGCGATGCGCGGGTTCAGCTCATGCGCGTGGGCAAAGTACTCCACGCCGGGGATGCCCATGCGCACCACCGGATCCTGGAAGAAGGCGTCGTCGCTGGCGACGATGAGGTCGCACACCCAGGCCAGCATCAGGCCGCCGGCGATGCAGGCGCCCTGCACCATGGCGATGGTGGGCTTGGGCATGTCGTGCCAGCGCCGGCACATGCCCAGGTAGACCTCCTGCTCGCGTGCATAGAGCTGCTCGGCGCCCGGCTTGTTGGTGTGATCCCACCACAGGTGCTTGCGCTCGAAGGGCTTGTTGATGTCACGCCCCGGCGTGCCAATGTCGTGGCCGGCGCTGAAATGCTTGCCCTCGCCGCGCAGCACGATGACCTTGACCGCGTCGTCGCTGACGGCGCGGTAGAAGGCCTCGTCCAGCGCGTAGGTCATCTGCGAGTTCTGCGCGTTGTTGAAGCCGGGGCGGTTCATGGTGACGGTGGCAATGCCGCCCTCCACCGCGTAGATCACCGGCTGATCGGTCTCATAGACGGACTGGTCCTCGCGCTGTACGAGGGCATCTCCTGGGTGGTTCTGGCTCATGGTGTCAGGCTCCAAGCACGCTGGCGCGCAGGTTGTGGGGGTCGAGCTCGGCCAGCAGGGCCAGCTGCTCGGGAGTGGGGTCGGCCGTGGTTGGCACCTGGGCGGGGATGTGCAGCGGGAAGCCCGTGGCCTCCTGCACCTGCGCGGCCGTCACGCCGGGGTGCAGCGACACCAGACGCGCCTGATGGTCGGGGCCGCCAAAATCCAGCACGCACAGGTTGGTGAAGATGAAGCGGATGTCGGCCACCTCATCCAGGCTCCAGCCCTTTTCCAGGCGTGCCGGGTTGTAGCCCACCGAGGCCACCATGTCCACCTCGCCCGCGACGAACACCTTGGGGCTGTGGTTGGGCACGAAGAACGAGTTGGCGTGGTTGATGGAGTTGCCCGGAAAGCCGCGCACGCCCAGCATCATGGATTTGGGCCTGGCGTAGTCGCTGCCCACCATGGAGATGTTGGCCTGACCGAAGCGGTCCACCTGGGTGGGGCCCACCATGGCGTGGCGCTTGCCGCCCCAGACGTTGTCGAAGATGCGCGCAAAACCCATGTGGCTTTCACGCTGGACCTGGTAGCCGCCGCGCGGGCCGATGGGCACGGGCTCCTGCACGATCCAGGCCTCGGAGTCGGTCATCATCAGGTCGGTATTGATGCTGCGCATGCACAGCGATGCGGCCAGGCGCGGCACGATGCCGATGCCGGTGGCCAGCACCTCGCCATCGTCCTTCCAGACCTGTGCGGCGGCGCAGATGATGCGGTCGACCAGGGTGATGTCAGTCATGTCTTATTCCTTTCTGGTCAGAACACCGGCAGGGGCAGCTTGGCGATGGCCTCGGGGCCGCCCACGCGTTCCAGGTACTCGGCCTGGCTGCACTGCACATAGCGATCGAAATACTGGGCCCAGCCGCCTTCTTCCTTGGCGCTGGCGGCGTATTCCTTGAAATGCTTGGCATCAAAGCCATACAGCGGTGCGCAGGAGCTGGGGTGCGCGCCATGGGGCAGGTGCACCACGCCGGTGGTCTCGGCGCGCTCCCAGGGTACGTAGCGGGCCTCTTCGCCCTGGGCGAAGTGGCTGCTGTCGACCAGCTCGTCGCAGCTGACCAGGGTGGTCTTGGCGGCGCGGGCGAACAGGTCGTCCATGTACAGGTCGGGGCCCTTGACCTGGCAGACGCCGCGCGCGTCGGCGCGGTCTACGTGCAAGAGCGCCACATCCAGCGGCAGGGCGGGCATGGCCACCCAGTGTTTGCCGTCATAGGGCGAGGGCACCAGCTTGAGGTCTGGGTTGTGCTTGAGCACGTCCGTGCCCAGGCCGATGCGCGTGGGGATGAAGGGCACCCGCATGGCGGCGGCCTTGAGGCCCAGCATGAACAGGCCTTCGTCGACTTCCATGACCTCGATGGCGCCGCTCTGGCGCGCCTGGCGGAAGTAGGGCTCCAGCGGGATGAAGTCGAGCGAGACAAAGGCAAAAACCAGCTTCTTGACCTTGCCCGCCGCGCACAGCATGCCCACGTCGGCGCCGCCGTAGGCGACCACGGTGAGATCCTTGGCGGGGCTGCGCAGCAGCTCGCGCACCAGGGCCATGGGCTTGCGTCGCGGGCCCCAGCCGCCGATGCCGACGGTCATGCCATCCTTGATATGTGCGACCGCCTGGGCCGCGCTCATGAGTTTGTTGGCCATGGCAATCACGCCTCCTTGTCCAGTAGCTGTTGTTGCGACACGCTGAAGTCGTGGCCCCACAGGCTCACGCGCGTGAATTCATGGGCAATGTGCTGCCCCCAGTCGATCACTGCGCCGTTGTAGCCAAACTCGATGTCGAAGTTGGATGGCGTGCGCATGTAGAACGAAATCATCTTGTCATTGGTGTGCTGGCCCAGCGTGGCCGTCATCTGCACCTTGTGCTCGCGCATGCGGTCCATGGCGCGGCCCACCTCGGGCATGTCCTCGACCTCGACCATCACGTGCACGCAGCCGCTCTCGACGGGAAAGCCCGCCAGCGCCAGGCTGTGGTGGCGGCCGTTGTTGCAGTGCAGGAAGTGGATCGGCAGGGACACGCCCTCGGTGCCCGGGGGCTCGAAGTTCATGATGTCCGACAGGCCAAAGCCCATCACGTCCTTGAAGAAGGTGGCCGTCTTGGCGAAGTCGGGTGCGGGCAGCACCGTGTGGCCCATGCCGATGCCGCCGGTGATGAAGCGCGAGACGCCCTTGGGCGAGGCAAAGTGGGCGAAGTCGGACTTGAAGCCCCAGACCACTTCATGGCGGTTGCCCGAAGGGTCATTGAAGCTCACCACCTGCTGGGCGCAGCGCTGGCGGCAGAAGGCCGCGTCTTCCAGCACATGGGCCACGTCGGCGGCGCGCAGGGCCTGCAGGGCCTGGTCGAACGCGGCCTGGCCGGCCACTTCCCAGCCCGAGGCGACATAGGCATCGCGCGCGCCGGGCTCGACGGCAAAGCGGAACTGGCGCTCATCCATGCGCACCAGCAGGCCGCCGTCCGCGGTGGGCGCGGTCATCATGCCGAGCACGTTCTCGGCGTAGTTTTTCCAACGGGGCATGTCGGTGGTCTGCGCCACCACATACGCCAGTCCGCGAATGTCCATCATGGTCTGTCCCTTCTCGTTCCCATGGTCTAGGGGATGCTGGGCATTCTGGCCAAGGCGCTAGGAGGCAACATCGTCCGTTGAGACTAACGCCGCCTCTGGGTTACAGTTTGCCGGCGCTCCTATAAGAGCGTAAACACGCTCTAAGGAGGGTCGGGCTAGCGAGCCCCAAGTCGATTGGCCCTCTCCAGCGGTGCGAAGGCGAGATTCGATGGACAACTCAGAAGCGATTGCGATCATTCAAATCACGCAGCTGCTCTACCGCTATGCCGAGTGCATTGACCAGGGGCAACTGGAGCAAGCCGCGGCGCTGTTTGGCCAGGCCCGCATCCATACCGGGGCGGACCAACCCCTGGATGCCCAGGAATTGCTTGCCCTGTGGCGCCGCCTCCTCATTCTTTACCCCTGTGGTACGCCTCGTACCCGCCATCTGATTTCCAACCCCATCATCGAAGTGTCCGGCGATGGGTACAGCGCCAGCGCACGATCGTGCTACACGGTGTTGCAGGCGGTGGACGGATTCGCGTTGCAAGTCATTGCCAGCGGGCGCTACCACGATCGGTTTTCCTGCGTCGGCGGATCCTGGCACTTTACCGAGCGCGACTATAGGCAGATGGACTTTGTGGGAGACCTGAGCCGGCATTTGCGCCGAGCGGCAAAGACTTCGCCAATTGATTGAGAGCGACCAAGGCCGCATCGACGTAGCCGGACAGCGGTGTGCCGGCAGGCCGCAGCTGTGCAGCGGCAAGGCGATAGGCGTAGCGCGTTGGTCTCGCTCCAGCTTCGGCGTCAGGCAAAACGCCCCGCGAACCGGGGCGTTTTCCTGGCCTTGCATTGAGCGGCGTTCAGACTGCCTGTGCGGCGGGCGCGTAGTCGATGTAGCCGGCTGCGCCCGCGGTATACAGGGTGCGACGATCGAACCTGGCCAGGGGCAGCCCGTCTTGCAGGCGGTGCACCAGGTCGGGGTTGCCGATGAAGTGGCGCGCGAACGAAATGGCCTCGCCCTGGCCGGCCTGCAGGGCAGCCTCGGCGCCTGCGCCGTCAAATCCGTCGTTGAGGATCAGCGGGCCGTCAAAGTTGCGCCGCGCCAGCGCAAAGGCGTCGATGTCGGCGCTGGGCGCGCGCATCACGTGCAGGTAGGCAAGGCGCAGGGCCGAGGCCTGGCGCATCAGCTCGGCATGGGTGGCGCCAGAGTCTTCGTCGGCCGTGTCGTTGTAGGTGTTGCCGGGGTTCAGGCGCAGGCCCACGCGGCCCGCGCCAATGGCGTCGGCCATGGCCTGCAGGCACTCTGCAGCAAAGCGTGCGCGTGCCGCGGCGTTGCCGCCATATTCGTCCTGGCGCTGGTTGGTGGCCGAGCTCAGGAACTGCATGCTCAGGTAGCCGCTGGTGCCGTGCAGCTCGACGCCGTCGAAACCCGCCTCGCGTGCGCGCAGCGCTGCCGCCCGGTGCTCGGCAATCGCTGCCTTCACTTCTTCGGTGCTCAGCGCGTGGGGCATGTCGAACGGCTGCATGCCCGCGGCGTCCGTCCATACCTCGCCGTGCGCCTGCAGGGCCGAAGGGGCCACTGTCTTTACGCCGGCGGGCTTGATGTGCCGGCTGCCGACGCGCCCGCCGTGCATGATCTGCAGCACCATGCGCCCGCCGCGCGCGTGCACGGCATCCGTCACGCGGCGCCAGCCTTGCACATGGGCCGGGGTCTCTATGCCGGGCTGGCGGCAGTAGGCCTGGCCGGTCACCTCGGGCCAGGTGCCCTCGGCGACGATGAGGCCGGCGCTGGCGCGCTGGGCGTAGTGCTCGACCATGAGGTCGTTGGGCGTTCCGTCGGCCTCGGCGCGGTTGCGTGTCATGGGGGCCATGACGATGCGGTTGGCCAGGTGCAGGTCACCCAGCGTGGTGGGCGTGAACAGTTGCTGTGTCATACCAAAGCAAATGGGTTAAGGGCGGCTTTAGCGCACGCGCATTTTGGGCGCGGGCGTGCCGCGCCGGATGGTTTTGAGGAACTGCTCCAGTGGCGCGGGCGCGGCCACCTGGGGCAGGCTGTCCTTGTCGGGGCGCTGGGCCCAGAATTCACGCCATGAAGGGAACAGGTCGTGAAACGTGCCCCAGTAGGGCTCGCGGCCGGGCCAGCGCATCTTCATGTCGCCGATCGGCGGCTTGTTCAGGTCGGTGGCGTACCAGTAGCAGGGCAGGCGGCGGCGGAAGAACCACTGGCCGTCGATGCGCTCGTAGTCGTCCCAGTACAGCATCTGCATGATGACCCACTCGGGGCCGCATTCATGCTCGTTCTTGGAGTAGACGACGCCGGTGGCGTGGTCAGCATCCACGAACTCGATGATGTGCTGGCCCAGATGGTGCGAGGTGCCGGTGAACTGGTCGCGCAGCGTGTCGTCCTGCCAGGCCTTGAAATGCGCGCGGCCCACCTTCTCCTTGCCGACGCGGATGTCGGGGGCGAAGAGGTTCACATGCGCGTCCATGTCGCGCATGTCCAGCGACAGCGAGTATTTGCCTGCGAGCTGGCGAATGGCGTCGAGAGACTCCAGGCGGTCGATGCGCTCCTCCAGAGTGGAGGGCCAGGTAGTGGTACCCATGCGTGTGCCCCCTTGTCACAGTGCCGTTATCAGCACGGCAGACCGGCCGCCATCCACCGGCAGCGAGGCGCCGGTGATGTAGCCGGCCTCGTCGCTGGCAAGGAAGACGATGGCGTGCGCCAGGTCGTCCGGCTGGCCCACGCGGCCCATGGGGATGAGTTTTTCGGTGGACTTGCGGCTTTCCTCGCTGGCCAGCATGCCGGCCGTGGCGGGTGTCTCGACCACGGCGGGGATCACCACGTTGACACGCACGCCGTGCGGCGCTCCTTCAGCCGCCGCCGCGCGCGAAAAATTGTCCACGGCCGCCTTGGCCGCGCTGTAGCCCGCCATCTGCGGTGTGCCCAGCTGCCCGCAGATGGAGGAGACGTTGACGATGGAGCCGCCCTTGTCCTTCATCAGCTTGAGCGCCGCGCGCGTGCCCCAGAAGGTGCCGTCCACCGTGGTCTGGAAGTTGGCGTGCCAGTCGGCGGTGCTCATCTGGTCGATGGCGCCCCAGGTGTAGGCCATGGCGTTGTTGACCAGAATGTCCAGGCGGCCGTGGCGCTTCGCAGCGCCCTCGATGGCGCCCACGTACTGGGCCTCGTCGCCCACGTCGGCTGTCACCGCCTCGGCCTTGCCGCCTGCGGCGCGGATCTGCTTCACCACCGCATCCAGCGGCTCCTGGCGGCGGCCGCAGATGACCACCGTGGCGCCTTCCCTGGCCATGCGTTGCGCCGTGGCCGCGCCAATGCCGCTGCCGCCACCCGAAACAAAGGCCACCTTGCCTTGCAGTCGATTACCCATATTGCTTCTCCGTCGTGATCACAGGAAGGCGCTGCCGCCGTTGACGGCCACACTCTGGCCGGTGACAAAACCGCTGTCGTCGCTGGCCAGGAACACCGCCACCTTGGCGATGTCCTCGGGCTCGGCCATGCGGCCCATGGGCACGCCGGCGATGATGGCGTCGGCCCATTCCTGGGGGATGCCCTGCATCATGGGCGTGTTGGTCGGGCCGGGCACCAGGGTGTTGACGCGCACGCCGCTCTTGGCCAGCTCCTTGGCCATGACGCGGGTCAGGCCCTGGATGGCGGCCTTGGAGGCCACGTAGTGCGCCGGGCCGTCGCCGCTGACCGACGAGGTGCTGCCCAGGTTGACGACCACGCCGCCGCCGGTTTTCAGCATGGCGCGCACCGCGGCGCGGGCGCAGTAGAAGGCGCCGTTCAGGTTCACGCCGATGACACGGGCCCAGGCCTCGTCGCTCATTTCGGTAAAGCTGTCCATGCCGCCGGTGCCGGCGTTGTTCACCAGCACGTCCACGCGGCCGCGCTGCGCGACGACCTCATCGACCAGCGCGTTCACGGCGGCGGAATCGGCCACGTTGAGCGCGCGCGCCAGGTGCTGGCCGCCCAGTCCTTCGAGGGTCTGCTGCGCGGCTTCCAGATTCAGGTCCAGCGCCACCACGGTGGCGCCTTCGGCGGCAAACCGGCGTGCAATGGCACGGCCCATGCCCTGACCGGCGCCGGTCACCAGCGCCACTTTGTCTTTGAGTTTCATGTCTCGCTCCGAGGTTGATGCGGGGTGTGGGTCACCCGTACAGCAGCAAGCGTAGGCAGACATGGCCTTGGTGCCATCGTCCGATGGGACTACTGCGGCGTGCGCTCGTCGTGGCCTACCACTTCGGCCAGGATGGTCGAGCGCGTGGCGACGATCTTCCAGCTGCCGTCCACACGGCGGTAAGCATCGTCGTACATCACGCCCAGGCGGCGCGTCTGGCCGGTGTGGGCGTCGAGGTTGAAGTAGGACAGGGCCCAGCGGCCACGGGCGTTGTCGGCGTCCAGCAGCTCGATCTCGGGGTTCGCGCCATGGTGGCTGTCGCGCACCTGGGGCTGGCAGGCCAGGCGCTGGTACAGGGCGATGAAGCTGTCGCGGTCGTGGAAGACGCCGAGCGGGCCGTAGTCGATGGTGATGGGGCCGGTGGCAAAGCAGTCGCGTATGGCTTCCACCTCCTTCAGGTCACAGGCGTTCAGGTAGCGGTGCTTGAGCTGGCGAATGGCTTCCAGGGCCTCCAGGCGGGCCAGGCGTTGTTCAAAGTCCATGGTCAGCTCACGCGGGCTGGGTGGTAGGGGCGGGGCGCGCCGAGGAATTCGCGCCAGCTCGGCGGGCTGCGGTCGTCCTCGTCGCGCAGGCCGTATTCCTGCGCCAGCTCGGCCAGGATCAGGGTCTGGCCGCTGCGCTGCGCCAGCGCCGGGTCGCGCCACAGGGCGTGGATGGTGTGGCCCACGTACTGCGGGCTTTCGCTGCGCGCCATGAAGTCGCCATAGGCGTCGCTGCGCTGTTGGGCGGCGAGGGTGGTGCGCTCGGTACGCTGCACGCCCAGCCACAGCGACAGCGCGGCCACGCCCCTGCCCTCGAAGTCCACCGCCATATCAAAGGCCATCTTGTCGCAGCCGGCCTTTTGCGCGCCATAGGCCGGGCCATGCATGTAGCAGCCCGCGCCAAACGACGAGGTAAAGACCACCAGCGCGCCGCCATCGCGCCCCGCGGCCAGCAGCAGCGGCGCGGCATGGTGGGTGGCGACATAGTGCGAGCGCAGGCCCACGTTGAGCATCTCGGCCTGGGCCAGGGGCTTCTCCCAGAAGGGGCCGGGAGCGATCAGGCTGTCGTGAATCGCCAGGGCGTTGTTGACGAGGATGTCGATGCGCCCCTGTTCGCAGGCAATGCGCTCGAACAGTGCGGCCACCTGGGCGTCGTCGCCATGGTCGCAGGCCACGGCGATGCCTGTGCCGCCGGCGGCTGTGACGGCGGCGGCGCTGCTATGGATGGTGCCGTGCAGGGGCGTATCGCCCATGTGGCGCTGGCCCTCCTGGGTGCTGCGGCCGGTGACATACACGGTCATGCCGGCGGCGCCCAGCGCCTGGGCTATGCCCTGGCCTACGCCGCGGCTGGCGCCGGTGACGACGGCCACGCGGGCGGAAGTGGGGGTTGATGACATGGCGTCTCCATGCTGCTGTAATTTTGATAGCTTCTAGCGCTTATCCATCATTGGCTAGAGCTGCATTTTTCTCATATTCATGCCACGCACTGCGCCCGCGCCTGCTGCTGCAGCTCGCGCTTGACCACCTTGTTCGAGGCGTTGACCGGGAACTGGCTGAAGGTGAGCACATGGCGCGGCACCTTGTAGTTGGCCATGTGGGCGCGCGCCCAGGCGATCAGAGCCTGCGCGTCCATGGGCTGGCCGCTGCGCGTGATGACGCAGGCGCAGCCGACCTCGCCCATGCGCTCGTCGGGCACGCCCACCACCGCTACCTGGGCGATGTCGGGGTGGGCCGAGAGCAGGCGCTCGATCTCCGCCGGGTAGCAGTTGAAGCCGCCGACGATGAACATGTCTTTCAGGCGGTCGGTGATGCGCAGGTAGCCGCGCGCATCCAGCACGCCCACGTCGCCGGTGTGTAGCCAGCCGTCCGCATCTATGGCCTCGCGCGTGGCGGCCTCGTCCTCGAAGTAGCCCTGCATCACGTGGTAGCCACGCAGCAGCACCTCGCCGGCCTCGCCTGCGGGTACGTCGTGGCCCTGCTCGCCGACGCAGCGTACCTCCGTGCCCGGCAGCGCGTGGCCGCAGGTGCTGGCTACGGTCTCGGCGCTGTCGCTGGGCTCGCACAGCGTGGCGCAGCCGCCGCATTCGGTCAGGCCATAGGCGGTAGTGACGTTGGCAATGCCCAGCTCGCCACGCATGCGTTCGATCAGCACCGGCGGCACCGTGGCCGCGCCCGTGACCGAGGAGCGTAGCGACGACAGGTCGTAGCTTTTGAGCTGCGGGTGCGCCAGCATGGTCAGGAACAGCGTGGGCGGGCCGGGCATGAAGCTGATGCGGTCGCGCGCGATGCGGCCCAGCACGGCGTCGGCGTCGAACACCTGCTCTGGGTAGACCGTGGCGCCGCGCACAAAGGCCGCCACCCAGCCGGCCTTGTAGCCAAAGGTGTGAAAGAAGGGGTTGACGATGAGGTAGCGGTCATCCGCCCCCAGGCCGACCACGCGCGACCATTCGTCGAAGGCGCGGATGGTGGGGCCATGCGCCGCCATCACGCCCTTGGGGCGGCCCGTGGTGCCGGAGGTGAACATCAGGTCGGCCGTGCTCTGCGGGGTCAGCGCCGCCTCGCGTGCCAGCACGGCGCTGGCGGGCACGTCCTGGCCCAGGGCCAGGAAGTCCGCCCAGGCGTGGTCGCCTGGGCCGCTGACGCCTGCGCGCGTGCTGCCGCGCAGCACCACCACATGGGCCAGGGTGGCCGGGCGGCAGTCCTGCAGCAGGGCGGGGTAGTACTGGTTCAAAAAGTCGCCAATGCAGAACAGCAGCTTGGCGCCGCTGCGCTCCAGGATGTCGGCGGCTTCCGCGCCCTTCATGCGGGTGTTGAGCGGCACCAGGATGCCGCCCGCCGCATGCACGCCGCAGGCCGCGACGATCCACTCGTGCAGATTCGGCGCCCACAGCGCCACGCGGTCGCCGGATGCGATGCCCAGCGCAATCAGGCTGCGCGCCACCTGCTCGCTGCGCGCCAGCAGCTCGGCGTAGCTCAGCGTGGTGTCACCATCGACGATGGCCGGGTGGCTTCCATGCTGCTGGGCCGACTGGCGGATCAGCGCGGGCAGGTGCGGCGGCAGGTGGGCGGGGTGGGGGTAGGTGGGGGCAGACATGGGCGGGATTTATTCAGGGAATTGGATACGCAGCTTGGTGCTGGTGGGCACGGACTGGCAGGCAAGCGTCCAGGCCTTGGCCAGGTCCTTCTTGTCCAGGGCCTCGTTGTGGCGCAGGTGCACGCTGCCTTCCTTGACCTGGCACATGCAGGAGGCGCACATGCCCGCCTGGCAGGAATAGGGCGCGTTGATGCCGGCGCGCAGAGCGGCTTCAAGCAGGGTTTCGGTGCCCGCGCAGCGCAGGTGGTAGGTCTCGCCATCAAGGCGCAGCTCCACTTCGGCCTCATCGACGGCGTCGGGCACGGGCGCGGCGGCGGGGGCCGGGGTGCTGCCGTCGTCTTCCTCGGGCAGCGAGGCAAAGCGCTCCACATGCACGCTCTCCTGCGGCATCTCTATCGCCTGCAGCGCGGCCACGGCCGCGTCCATGAAGAGGCCGGGGCCGCAGATGAAGGCCTGGGCCGCATGGCAGTGGCGCGCCAGCTCGGCCAGCTGCGCCACCGAGGGCACGCCCTGCACCGAATCGAGCCAGTGGATGACCGACAGGCGCGTGGGATAGGCGGCGGCCAGGGCCTTCAATTCGTCGCGGAAGATGACCGAGCGCTCGTCGCGGTTGGCGTAGAGCAGGGTGATACGCCCCTCACCGTTGTGCAACGCGCTGCGCAAAATCGAGAACACCGGCGTGATGCCGCTGCCGCCCGCCAGCAGCAAAAAGTCGCCAGTCAGCGCGCGCGGCGTGAAGACACCGGCGGGCGCCATGACCTCGATGCTGTCGCCCACGCGCACCTTGTCGCAGACCCAGTTGGAGCCGCGCCCGTCCTGCACGCGCTTGACTGTGACGCGCGGCGACTCGTCCATGCCCGGCGCGCTGGACATGGAGTAGCAGCGCGGCAGCCAGCGCCCGCCCACCGGCAGGCGCAGCGTCAGGAACTGGCCGGGCTTGTAGCGAAAGGCCTGCTGCAGCGCGGGCGGTATTGTGAAGACCAGGGACTTGGTGTCTGGCGTCTCTTCGACCACGGCCTGCACCGTGAGGGCGTGATAGCGCGATGTGCTTGTCGTCATGATCAAAGTCCCATGCCAAGAATGGCGCTGTCGGCGCGGATTTCGGCGCCGTTGATGGCGCTGGAGGCGTCGCTGGCCAGGAACACCATGACCTGTGCGATCTTGTCGGGCATGGTGGCCCGGCCCTTGGGGTTGGTCTTGGGGTCGAACAGCAAAAACTTGGCCGGCACGCCCGGCGCGCTGGCCTGCATCATCGGGGTGTAGATGCCGTCCGGGTGCACCGAGTTGACGCGTACCGCCAGGCCGTTGTTGCGGCAATAGAGCGCCGTGGTGCGGGTGATGGCACCCACGGCGGCCTTGGAGGCGCTGTAGCCCAGGTAGTTCTCGACCGGCAGCCAGGACGAGACCGAGGCCATGTTGACGATGCTGCCGCCGCGCTCCTTCATCGCCGCCACGCCGTAGTGGCAGCCCAGGAACACCGAGGCCGCGTTGACCTGCATGAGCTGCTGGAACTGCGCCAGCGTCGCCGTCTCGACATTGCCGGGAATCAGGATGCCGGCGTTGTTGACCAGAATGTCCAGCGCGCCAAAGCGCTGCTGCGCCGTGGCGATGGCGGCCTGCCAGTCGGCCTCCTGCGTGACGTCGTGGCGCACGAACGCGGCGGCCTCGCCGCACTCGGCCGCCAGCGCCTGACCTGCGGCCTCGTTCACATCGCTGATGACCACGCGCGCGCCTTCACGCAGCAGCAGCAGCACCACTTCACGGCCCACGCCGCTGGCACCACCGGTGACCAGGGCGACCTTGTTGTCTACTTGTCCCATACAACAGCTCTTGGATATGCAGGTTGGAAAAATTGATAGCTGTCAGCGCTTGTCCACCAAGGGATCATGCCGAAAAACACTTGAAACGCCTTGGCGTGAGTCCAGCGCCGCGGCACGTCCGGCGCGCCGGCCCGAGAACACGCAGTCTGCCAGCGACAGGCCGCTGATGTAGCGCGACGAGGGCAGGCCTATGGCCGTGCGCCCGGCAGCGTACAGCCCGGGCAGGCCCTGGCCCTGTGCCGTCACTACCTGGCCGCTGACCTCATCGACGCGCAGGCCGCCCAGGCTCAGCGTGGCCAGGGGGAACAGCGGGTTGCCGATGGAGATGTCCATGGCCAGCAGCGGCCCGCTAAGGGCATGGCGCATGTCGGCAGACTTGCCAAACGCGTCCTCGGCCTGGCCCTGGGCGGCGGCGTTGGCGGCAGCGATGCTGGCTTCGAGCCGCGCCGGGTCCGCGCCTATGCGTGCGGCGAGCGCCTGGGCGCTGGGGGCCTTCACGGCCTTGAGCCACATCATCGCCAGCGCGGGCAGTGACTGGAAGGCCCACAGACCGCCAAACAGGCATTGGCGCGTGGCCTGGCGGCGCAGGCTGGCGTCCAGAATCAGCCAGGCCTTGCCGCCCTGGTGCTCCACCAGCTCATGGCCCAGGGTGGCGCCGTAGACCTGTTCGTTGCAGAAGCGCTCGCCCTGGCGGTTGACCACCAGGCCCTGCGGCCAGACGGCAGGCGGGGTGATGAAGCGCCAGCAGGAGATATTGGCGAGCGCGTCGCTGGCCGCGCCCGCGCTCTGGCCCAGGCGCAGGCCGCTGCCGTCGCAGCCGGCGTCGCCAATCGGCCAGCCCTTGCGCGTGTGCGGGGCGTGCTGTGCCGTCAGCTCGGGGTTGAAGATGGTGCCGCCGGTGCTCAGCACCACGCCATGGCGCGCACGCACCAGGCGCGGCTGGGCGGCCTCGTGCTCCAGTTGCGCTGCCTCGCGCAGGCAGGCCATGGCCTTGGCGGCGCGGAAGGTGCGGTGGCGCACGTACAGGCGGTGCAGCTCGGCATGGCGGGCGGTGCGCGGGTCGTTTGCCGGCATCTGCCAGACCTCCACGCCCAGCACCCGCGCGGCCTGGCCGTCGGGGCCTTGCTCGCACACCAGGCGGCGCACGGTGGCCTGCAGCAGGGTCTGTGCGCCCGCGCGCAGCGTGGCGGCCTGCAGCGTGGCAAACAGGGTGGCGCCCGACTGGCCCTTGGCGACCACGCGGTGGCCGCGCGGCGCGGGCTTTTGGCCCGCGGGCAGGTGGCGGCCATAGGCGGGCACCATCTCGTTGCCCGAGTAGTAGAGGAATTGCCCGTCGGGCGGGTAGGAGGTCTTGTGGTCGGGCATGGTGGCGTCAAAGCGCACGCCATGGCCCTCCAGCCACTCCAAGTTGGCAACACTGTCCTCGCAAAAGCGCGCCAGGGTGGCGTCCCGCACCACGCCATTGACCTCGTGCTGCAAATAGGCGTGCATGAGCGCGGGGCTGTCGGTGAATCCCGCCTCGCGCTGCTGCGCCGTGCCGCCGCCCGCGTACACCACGCCCCCCGAGAGGGCGCTGGCGCCCCCGCCCTCGAAACGGTCGATGACCAGCACGCTCGCGCCCTCGTGGCGCGCCTCTAGTGCGGCGCAGGCGCCGGCCGCGCCCCAGCCGACGACGACCACGTCGGCGCTCTCGCTCCATTCGCCATCCAGCGCGCTAGCCAGCAGCAGGGGCGGGGCGACGGGCGTGACGGTGCTGGCGCGGGCCTCGCTCATGCCGTCTCCAGCAGCTCCGGGTGTTCCAACGCTATCGGCTTGCCGACGATATGGGCGATGGCGCGGAAGGCAAAGGTCATGGCCGGGCCCAGCGTGGAGCCCGCGCCGGGGTAGGACGGGCCCATCACCGAGGCGCTGTTGTTGCCCACGCAGTACAGGCCTGCTATGGGTTGGCCGGCCTCGGTGAGCACGCGCGCATCGCGGTCGGTCAGCAGGCCACCCTTGGTGCCGATGTCGCCGGGGTTCAGCTTCATGGCGTAGAACGGGCCCTTTTCAATCGGCGCCAGGTTGGGGTTGGGCTTGACGTTGACGTCGCCGTAGTAGCGGTCAAAGACGTTGTCGCCACGGCCAAAGTCCAGGTCCTTGCCGGTCTTGGCGAACTCGGTCATGCGCCGGGCGCTGGCCACCAGGCCCTGCGGGTCCACGCCGATCTGCGCGGCGAGTTCTTCCAGCGTCTCGCCCTTCCAGTAGACGGTGTTCAGCCAGCTCTTGCGCAGCTTGGCGTCGGGCACGGCCGCGGCCGGCATGATGGGGCCAATGGGGTAGTTGGCGCGGAAGGTGGCGTCAAACACGATCCAGGCCGGCACGGCGCCGCCGGTCTGGGCGTGGTTGGCGTACATGGCCTGCTGGAACTCGGGGTAGGGGCCCGATTCGTTCAGAAAGCGCTCGCCGCGCGCGTTCACCACCATGCAGCCGGGCATGGAGCGCTCGACGAACATGGCGCGGTATTTTTCTTCCTTGGGTACGAACAGCGTGGGTGCGCCCCAGGTGTGGGCCATCAGGTGCAGTGCGCCCCCCACGGCGGCGCCGGCGCGGTGGGCGTCACCGGTGTTGCCTTCGGGCGGGGTGGCGGTCCAGGCCTGGTCGGTGGGTTGAGGCAGGTACTGCTCGCGCATCTGCTGGTTGCGCTCGAAGCCGCCGGCGCCCAGCACCACGGCGCGGCGCGCGCTCACCGCCACGTCCTGGCCGTTGCGGCGTACCACCACGCCGGTGACGCGCCCGCCTTCCTCGACAAGTGATTGCATGGGGGTGTCGAGCCACAGCGTGATGCCGCGCTTGCGCAGCGCGGCAAACAGCCCGCCCAGCAGCGCCTGGCCGCCGGTCAGGCGCCGGTCGCGCCGCGTCTTCTTACGCCAGGGGTAATCGAGGAAGTAGCGCGCCATGATCCACATGAGCACGAACTTGCCCTTGCGCTCGCGCGCCAGCAGCGAGCGCGCCTCGAAGGCGTTGATGTGCATGCGGCCGAAGATCAGCTGGCCGGGGCAGGTGGGGCGCAGCAGTTCCAGGTCCTGCGGGCCCAGCCTGCCGGCGTTGAAGTCCATGGGATCCATGGTGCGCCCGCCGGGCATGGCGCCTTCCAGCGTCGGATAGTAGTCGGCGTAGGAGGGTACGCAGCGGTAGGGCACGCCGATCTCGGCCAGGTAGCGCGCCATGTGGCGCGCGGTCTCGACATAGGCCAGCACGCGGTCGTCGCTGGACAGGCCGCGCGCGCAGGTCTTCACATAGCGGAACGCCGCCTGCACGCTGTCGCGCAGGCCGGCCTTGGGCATATCGTGGTTGTCCGGTATCCAGATCCCGCCGCCGCTGGTGGCCGAAGTGCCACCCAGCAGGGGCATTTTTTCCACGACCAAGGCCTTCAGTCCTTGATCGGCCGCGCGGATGGCGGCCAGCAGTGCCCCGGCACCCGATCCGACCACGACGACGTCAAATTCGTTCTGTTCCACCTGGTTTCCTCGTTGTCTGTGTTCTGTGAGCGGATGCTTGAAACTGGCGCGCCCCAGGCCAGCAGCAACCATGCAAGGGCCGCCCCGCCGCACTGGCTACGCCCCTCTCCCGAGGCGCGCGGCGCGGCGAGAGAGGGGGGAAGGCGCGAAGCGCTTTCCGGGGGGCTTCAGATATACGGATCGGCGTTGGGCAGACCCAGCATCACCGCGCCGTGGGCGCGCACATAGGCATCGGTGTTGTTGGCGATGTGGCCGCGTCCGGTGGCGATGTCGCGCAGCACGCGCTCTATGGGGTTGGTCTTGAAGGTGCCGGATGCGGCGCAGGCGCGCAGCAGCTCGTTGACGCGGTCAAAGGTCAGCTTGGGCACGCTCGCGGCCTGGGCGCGCTGCAGCAGGCGCTCTTCGACGGGCATGGCGTCGCCCGTCTTGGCGCAATGCACGATGCGCGCGTAGTTGCGGAACAGCACCAGCTTGAGCTGGTCGCTGGCCATCATGGCCTCGGTCACGGCCTGCTGGGCGTTGATGTCCTCGGCCATCTTGATGCCGTGCTTGCCGATATGCGCCAGCGAGCGCTGGCGGAAGCTCTCGATCGCGCCGTCCAGCGCGCCAATGCAGGCAGAGGACACGGCGCGCTGGAACACCTGGGTAAAGGGGATGCGATAGAGCCAGCCGGGATTGGTCTCGCGCCCGGGGCAGCCGGCGTCGCTGTGGTCGTTGGTGCGGTGGATGCGGTGCGCGGGCACGAACACGTCCTCGACCACGATGTCGTGGCTGCCGGTGCCGCGCAGGCCGATCACGTCCCAGTTTTCCACGATGCGGTAGTCCGACTTCGGGAGCAGGAAGGTGGCATGCTCCAGCGCGCCAGAGCCGTCCTTCTTGGGTAGCAGGCCGCCCAGGAAGACCCATTCGCAATGCTCGGAGCCGGTGGAGAAGCCCCAGCGGCCGCTGAAGCGGTAGCCGCCATCGACGGGCGTGGCCTTGCCCGTGGGCATGTAGGTGGAGGCGATGCGGGTGCCGTTGTTCTTGGCCCAGACGTCTTGTTGCGCCTGCTCGGGGAACAGCGCCAGCTGCCAGGGGTGCACGCCCAGCACGCCGTACATCCAGGCGGTGGACATGCAGCCCTCGGCCAGCGTCATCTGGATGGTGTAGAACACGCGCGGGTCGAGCTCGTAGCCGCCCCAGCGCTTGGCCTGCAGCACGCGGTACAGCCCGGCGTCGTCAATGGCCTTGATGGTCTCGGGCAGCACGCGACCGTCGCGGTCGGCAGCGTAGGCACGCTCGGCCAGCATGGGCACCAGGGCGCGGGCGCGGTCGATCAGGGTCAGTGCGTCGTGGGTCAGGTAGTCGTCGTGGGCGTTGCTCATGCGGATGTCTCCAGGGTGGGTGGGCCATGGCGGTCCATGGTGTGCCTGCATCGTCGGTCCAAGGCCGCGTTTGTTCATCGTCCGTACGGACTAACGTGAAATCGCCGCTGAAATGCCTGTCCTGGCCGGGTAGTCCAAGTGGAGGATTCGCACCCTTTTCGCTGCGGGCATCCTGCGCCTGCATCGGCCCCAAGGAGCGCACATGGATACACCGCAACATTTCGACCCCAAGGACTTTCGCCAGGCGCTGGGCATGTTTGCCACCGGCGTCACCATCGTCACCACGCGGGCGGGCGACGGCTCGCCCGTGGGCGTGACGGCCAACAGCTTCAACTCCGTCTCCATCGACCCGCCGCTGGTGCTGTGGAGCCTGGCCAAGAACGCCCGCAGCCTGGACGCCTTCACCACCGGGGAGCACTGGAACGTGCACATCCTGTCGCAGGAGCAGGAGGCGCTGTCCAACCTGTTTGCCCGCGCGGGCGAAGACAAGTTTGGCCAGCAGCAGCTGGAGCCGGGCGTGAGCGACGCGCCCCTGCTGCCCGGCTGCAGCGCGCGCTTTCAGTGCAAGACCATGTTCCAGTACGACGGCGGTGACCACATCATCTTCGTCGGCCAGGTGCTGTCCTATGACCGCACGCAGCGTCTGCCGCTGCTCTACGTCACCGGCCAGTACGCGCTGGCCTCGCGCAAGGCGCTGGCGGTGTCCACCGAGGCACAGGCGGACACGGCCGACAGCCTGTATTCCGAGAACCTGCTGGGCTACCTGCTGGGCCGCGCGCATTACCAGTTTTTGGGCGGCATACGCGCGCTGCTCAACGAGCGCGGCCTGTCCGACGCCGATTTCTTCGTGCTGTCCCTGCTGAGCGTGCGCGACTCCATGGCGGGCGCCGACATTGCCGCGCACATTGCCTACACCGGCATCGACGTAGGGGCCGTGCTGCTGCAGCAGCTGTGCGACCGCGGATTGCTGCAAAAAAATGAGCATGCCGCGTATTCTCTGACTGACTCAGGCCGCGATTCCATCCTGCATGTGATTGCCGCGGCCAAGGCCGAGGAAGCCGATGTGCTGGAGCGCATGGGCGAGGCCGAGGCCGCCCTGCTGCGCAACCTGCTCAAGCAGTTCATCCGCGCCACCGACCCCGGCCTGCCCAAGCTGTGGACGGCGCCCGTGGCTTCCTGATTTTTCTGCAACCTTTGTTATTGCCAAGCATCTCCATGACAACAAGCAGCCCCATCCCCGTCGGCAAGTTTGCCGACACCGCCCCCGTCGCTGGCAGCGCCCAGACCGTCCACTACCACGAGCAGGGCGAGGGCGAAGTCGTCATCTTCCTGCATGGCGCGGGCGGCGGCGCCAGCGGCTACAGCAACTTCAAGGGCAACTACCCGGTGTTCGCGCAGGCGGGCTACCGCTGCATCGTGCCCGACCTGCTGGGCTATGGCCTGTCGAGCAAGCCCGACATTGCGCAGTACGACCTGGACTTCTTCGTCGCGGGATTGAAGGGTCTGGTGGATGCGCTGGGCCTGAAAAACATCACCCTGCTAGGCAACTCGCTGGGTGGCGCGGTGGCCCTGGGCTATGCGCTGGCCTATCCTGACGAGGTCAAACGCCTGATCCTGATGGCGCCCGGCGGCGTGGAAGACCTGGACACGTACCTGGCCATGCCCGGCATTGCCAACATGTTCAAGATCTACCAGTCGGGCAAGACCGGCGCGGCTGCCATGCGCGATGTGATGACCATGCAGCTCTTCGACCCCACGCTGCTGACCGACGACATCATCAACGAGCGCGCCCCGATTGCCGAGACGCAGACGCAGGCCGCGCGCTCCATCCTCAAGGTGCCCAACATGACGGCGCGCCTGCACGAGCTCAAGTGCCCGGTGTTCGGCTTCTGGGGCGTGAACGACCAGTTCAACCCCGTGAGCGGCACCGACAAGCTGGTGCAGAACTGCCCCCAGGCGCGCATGGTGGTGCTCAACCGCTGCGGCCACTGGGTGCAGGTGGAGCACCGCGACATGTTCAACCGCGCCTGTATCGACTTCCTGCAACACGGCTGAATCCATGAGCAACCCCCTGACCGAACAACTGGGCGACCAGCTTTACCACGCGCTGCGCGAGCGCCGCACCCTGGCGCCCTTGAGCGACCAGCATGACCTGACGGTGGAAGACGCCTACCGCATCTCGCTGCGCTTCCTCGCGCGGCGCGAGCAGGACGGCGAGCGCGTCATCGGCAAGAAGATCGGCGTGACCAGCAAACCCGTGCAGGACATGCTGGGCGTGCACCAGCCCGACTTCGGCTTTCTGACCGACCGTATGCAGTACGAGGACGGCGCCAGCGTGTCGCTCAAAGCCGCCGGCCTGATACAGCCGCGGGCCGAGGGCGAGATCGCCTTCATGCTCAAAAGCGACCTGCAGGGTCCGGGCGTGACGCGGGATGACGTCATGGCCGCCACCGCCTGGGTGGCGCCCTGCTTCGAGATCGTCGATTCGCGCATTACCGACTGGAAGATCAAGATTGCCGACACCGTGGCCGACAACGCCTCATGCGGCGTCTTCGTCGTCGGCCGCCAGCACACCGACCCGCACAGCCTGGACCTGGCCGCCGCCTCCATGCAGATGTGGAAGAACGGCGCGCCCGCAGGCAGCGGCCTGGGCAGCGCCGTGCAGGGCCACCCGGCCGAGGCCGTGGCCTGGCTGGCCAACACCCTGGGCGCCTTTGGCATCCCGTTCAAGGCGGGCGAGCTGATCCTGTCGGGCTCGCTCGCGCCCCTCGTGCCCGCGCAGGCGGGCGACCGTTTCACCATGGCGATCGAGGGCCTGGGCGAATGCTCCATCGCTTTCACCGAATGACATAGAAAGGAATTCCATGACCCGCAAAATCAAATGCGCCCTGATCGGCCCCGGCAACATCGGCACCGACCTGCTGGCCAAGCTGCAGAGAAGCCCCGTGCTGGAGCCCGTATGGATGGTGGGCATAGACCCCGAATCCGATGGCTTGAAGCGCGCCCGCGAAATGGGCATCAAGACCACGCATGAGGGCGTGGACGGCCTGATCCCCCACATGAAGCAGGATGGCGTGCAAATCGTCTTCGACGCCACCAGCGCCTACGTGCACGCCGAGAACTCGCGCAAGGTCAACGAACAGGGCGCGATGATGATTGACCTCACCCCCGCCGCCATCGGCCCGTATTGCGTGCCGCCGGTCAACCTGCCCGAGCATGTGGGCAAGCGCGAGATGAACGTCAACATGGTCACCTGCGGCGGCCAGGCCACCATCCCCATGGTGGCAGCCGTCTCGCGCGTGCAGGCCGTGCCCTACGCAGAAATCGTCGCCACCGTATCGAGCAAATCCGCCGGCCCCGGCACCAGGAAGAACATCGACGAATTCACCCGCACCACCGCCGGTGCGATTGAGAAAGTCGGCGGCGCCAGGCAGGGCAAGGCCATCATCGTCATCAACCCGGCCGAGCCGCCCCTCATCATGCGCGACACCGTGCACTGCCTGACCGAGGACGAGCCCGACCAGGCGGCCATCACCGCCAGCATTGCAGCCATGATGGCCGAGGTGCAGAAATACGTGCCCGGCTACAAGCTGGTCAACGGCCCGGTGTTCGACGGCAAGCGCGTCTCCGTCTACCTCGAAGTCGAAGGCCTGGGCGACTACCTGCCCAAGTACGCCGGCAACCTGGACATCATGACGGCCGCCGCCGCCCGCACCGCCGAGATGTTTGCCGAGGAAATCCTCGCCGGCAAGCTGACCCTGCAAGCCGCTTGACCTCTCCCCACTCCCTCCCCCGCTGGGGGAGGGCAGGGGTGGGGGCCAGCGGCCCAGGTTGTGACGACAGCTTTGCAACCAGCGCCATAGGCCCCCATCCCCGCCTTCCCCCAAAGGGGGAAGGAGCCCAAGACCCAAGGACAAACACCATGAGCAAGAAAATCACCCTGCACGACATGACGCTGCGCGACGGCATGCACCCCAAGCGCCACCTCATGACCCTCGACCAGATGAAATCCGTGGCCCAGGGCCTGGATGCCGCGGGCATGCCCCTCATCGAAGTCACCCACGGCGACGGCCTGGGCGGCAGTTCGGTCAACTACGGCTTCCCCGCGCACAGCGACGAGGAATACCTGGGCGCCGTCATCCCGCTGATGAAGCAGGCCAAGGTCTCGGCCCTGCTGCTGCCGGGCATAGGCACCGTCGACCACCTCAAGATGGCCCACGGCCTGGGCGTGCACACCATCCGCGTGGCCACGCACTGCACCGAGGCGGATGTGAGCGAGCAGCACATCACCATGGCCCGCAAGCTCAATATGGACACGGTGGGCTTTCTGATGATGGCGCATATGAACAGCGCGGAAGGCCTGGTCAAGCAGGCCAAGCTCATGGAAGGCTACGGCGCCAACTGCATCTACGTCACCGACTCGGCCGGCTACATGCTGCCCGAACATGTGACCGAGCGCATCGCCGCCGTGCGCGCGGCCTTGAAGCCCGAGACCGAGCTGGGCTTTCACGGCCACCACAACCTGGCCATGGGCGTGGCCAACAGCGTGGCCGCCATCGCAGCGGGTGCTAACCGCATCGACGCCGCCGCCGCCGGTCTGGGCGCGGGTGCGGGCAACACGCCCATGGAGGTGCTGGTCGCCGTGCTCGACCGCATGGGGCTGCAGACCGGCGTCGACGTCTGGAAGATCCAGGACGTGGCCGAAGACCTGGTCGTGCCGCTGATGGACTTCCCCATCCGCATCGACCGCGACGCGCTCACCCTGGGCTACGCGGGGGTGTACGGCAGCTTCCTGTTGTTTGCCAAGCGCGCCGAGGCCAAGTACGGCGTGCCCGCGCGCGAGATCCTCTTGGAGCTGGGCCGCCGCGGCATGGTGGGCGGGCAGGAGGACATGATCGAGGACACGGCCATCACCATGGCGCGTGCGCGTGGGCTGAAAGCGGCTTGAGCGACCCAACCCAACAAAAAAGAAGGGGCCCCGGTATACGGGGCCCCTTTTTTGTGGATCGTAGTTTTTGCGTTGCTGCGCCTGTTCAGGCCGGCTGCACCTGCCGCATGGGACGCAGCCAGCGCGCGATCACCGGCACGGCGCTGGAGGCCAGCGCCAGCAGCAGCACCTGGGTGGTGCCGCCCTCGGCGCCCATGAGCTTGCCCGCCAGGCCCGGGCCCACCATGGAGGCCAGCGCAAACGCGGCAGGCACCAGCACCACGGCGCGGCCGCTGGCGTCGCTGCGGGCGATGTGCGCCGTCTGCAGCACGCAGCCGCAGGTAAAGGCAAATTCCCACAGCCAGGCGCCGGCCGCGTAGGGCACAAAGCCCTGGGCCGTGGCCAGCAGGGCCAGGCCGCCCAGCAGCCCGGCCAGCGTCAGCGCCCAGGCCGTGCCCGCGGCCACGCGCGCGCCCATAGCGGCGACGAAGAAAGCGGCCACGCTGCCCAGCAGTTTGAGCACCGCAAACACCAGGCCCATCTCGCCCGCGCCCACCTTCAGGGCCACGCCAATGCGCTCCAGAAAGGCCCACAGGCCGATATTGCCGATGAGGAACAGCCAGAACACCGCCAGCGCCACCCAGGACGCGGCGGGCATGCGCCCCGCTGGGTTGGTGGCTGCTGCCGTGGCTGCGGCGGGCTCTGCCCGGCGCGGGCCGCTGGGCACGCCCCAGGCCGACAGGCCGAGCAGCGCCACCAGTGCCGCTAGCGCGAGCGCTGCGCCGGGGTAGCGGTACTGCGCAATCACCAGCGGCGGCAGGGCGAACAGCGCTGCGGCGGTGACCGACAGCTCCACGCCCTGGCGCACGCCAAAGGCGCGCTCCTTGTGCGGCAGCTCGACGAGCACGCGCATGCCTAAGCAGGTCATGGTGGAGGCGAAGAAGCCAATCGCGGCCCACACCACATACATGAGCTGCAGCGCCTGCACCTGGGCGCTGAGCGCAAAGCAGGTGGCGGTGGCCGCCGCGCTGATGGCGGTGAGCCAGCGCCAGTTGAGCCGGTTCATCCAGATCGGCGCGCCCAGCGTGCCCAGCAGGTAGCCGCCAAAGCAGACCGAGCCCAGCAGGCCCACGTCGGCGGGCGGCAGGGAAAAGCTGTCGGCCAGGCTGCCCAGCAGCACCGGCAGGGTGTTGAACGGCAGGCCGCCAATGGTGGAGGCCAGGCTGGCCGCCAGCATGAGCGTGACCAGGGAGCGTTGGGTGTGGGGAGCGCTCATGCGTGAGGCTGCTTTCTTAAGGCTCAAAAAACGTTTTCAGTTGAAGAGCCTCTGCCTCGTCATCCCCGCGAAGGCGGGGATCCACAGCAGCGACGAGTCAACGACTTGGGTGGCACCTGGATCCCCGCCTTCGCGGGGATGACGGGGGGTTGCAGGCACTACATGCGAAGGCCAGGCAAATCAAAAGGTATCACTGCTGGGTCTACATATAGAGCATGACCAGGTCGTTGATGACCGAAGGCCTGTCCTGTCCGACCACGTGGATGTTGATTTCCATGGTCATCTGCGTGCCGCTCTTGACCTGCTCCACCGCCTTGACGCGGCAGCGCGCGCGGATGCGGCAGCCGGAAGGCACGGGCGAGGGAAAGCGCAGCCGGTCCGATCCGTAGTTGACGATGTTGTTGTAGCCCGTGACCTCGAAGGCCATGGGCAGCTTCAGGCGGCTCATCAGCACCTGCACCAGCGCGCCGTGGGCGATCGTGGTGCCGAAGGGGCTTTCGCGGCGGGCGCGCTCGGGGTCGGTGTGTATCCAGTAGTCGTCGCCCGACAGGGCCGCGAACTGGTCGATCAAATCCTGCGTGACGACGATGTCGTTGGACCAGTCGGAATAGTCGTCCGACACCAGCGCGCGCATCGCGGCCAGGTCCTTGCAGTCGATCTTCGGCAGGTTTTGCGCGGGTGCGGCGGGCGCCTCGGGCTCGGCAGCCTGTTCGCCTTCGGCGGGGATGACGTCCGGGTGCTGGGACTCCACGGGCGTGAAGCGCAGCAGCGTGGCGCTGCCCGGGCGTTCGTCGAACACCGGGCGCAGGCGCTGGCCCACGCGCAGCTGTTCGGGGGCCACGCCCACCAGCGTGGTGTTGATGTGCACGCCCTCGTCAAGCTCCACCACGGCCAGCAGCTGCGGCATCTCGTCGGTGAACTCGGGCATGGTGGGCACGCGTGCGACGGTGTAGGTGTAGAGCTGGCCTTCGCCGCTGACCTTGCGCCACGCCAGCTGGCGCGAGCCGCAGGTGGGGCAGTGCGTGCGCGGGAAGAACAGCCAGTGGCCCTGGTCGCACTGCTGCAGGCGCACCTCGTGGGCCTGCAGGCCGGCCCAGTAGGGGGCGGAGATCTCGGTGGGGTGGGGCAGGGGTTTGTTCCAGGCCATGTTCAGGCTCCCTTCAAAATCAATGCGCCTTGTTCACTCATCACGCCGCCCGTTCCCGACACATAGGCCAGGTCGTGGCGCGCCAGCTGGCGCGCGCCTGCGCGGCCCTGGATTTGCTGCATGGCTTCGATCACCTGCGTCATGCCGCCGGCGCTGCCGGTCTGGCCAAAGCTCAGCTGGCCGCCGTGGGTGTTCATGGGGAAGTTGCCCTTGAAGGTGAAGTCGTGCGCGCGCACGAAGTCCAGGCCCTTGCCCTTCTCGGCAAAGCCCGCGTCCTCCAGCGTGAGCAGCACGGTGATGGTGTAGCAGTCGTAGATCTGCGCCATGTGCATGTCGCGCGGCGTGAGGCCGGCCATGGCAAAGGCCTTGCGCGAGGCCGGGCCGATGGGCGTGGCCAGCATGTCGGCGGCGTAGGTGGGCGACTTGGTCTGCACATGCTCGCCGCAGCCCACGATCTGCACCGGTCGGTGTTTGCAGGATTTGGCCTTGTCGGCGCGCGTGACCACCATGGCGCCGCCGCCGGCCACGGGCATGACGATCTCCAGCATGCGCAGCGGCTCGGCCACCATGCGCGAGGCCAGCACCTCATCGACCGTGATGGGCTGGCCGTAGAACATGGCGCCGGGGTTGTGGCAGGCGTTGAAGCGCTGGTCCACGGCAATGCGCGCCAGCGCCGCGGCGTCGTAGCCGTGCAGGGCGGCATAGCGCTGGGCGATCATGGCGTAGCCGGTGTTCTGCGCCATGTGGCCGTAGGGCAGGTCCATCTCGGCCTCGGGCGCGCCAAAGCGCGTGCTGTGGCCGCCAAAGCGCGAGGCCTTCATGACCTCGGCCATGTGGTCGTCATGCTCGGACAGGGGCGTCATGCGCGCCGGGATGACGCAGACCACGGTGTCGCACAGGCCCAGTTCGATGGCGGCAGCAGCGCGCCAGACCATGCCGACCGAGCTGGCGCCGCCTAAGTCCACGACCTCGGCAAAATTCAGCGCCACACCCAGGTATTCGCCCGCCATGGCGGGCACGAAGCTGCTGGCCTCGTGGAAATGCGGGCCGCTGGTGATCAGGCCATCGACGTCGGAGAGCGACAGGCCGGCGTCATCGAGTGCCTGCAGCGTCAGGTCGGCCACCTGCTCCAGGTGGAACATGCGCGGCGCGGTGCTGTACTTTTCGGGTTTGTATTGCGCGGCGCCTACCAGCGCCGCCTTGCCTTGGAGTCCCATGCCAAATCCTCTGTGTGTGGATGTCGGCAGCCATTGTGGGCAAGGACGGGCGCGGGCCCATCGTCAAAGTGGACTAGTGTGGTGCGGGCAGGCGCTCTATGGCGGGCATGGTCCAAGCCGGGTTCAGCACCTCGGCGCGCGGCTGGTAGATGCGCGCATTCAGATAAAAGCGGTTGTGCGCCGGGCTGGGCAGCCAGTTGGCCTGGCGCCCGTCCGCTGGGGGCGTGGGGCCCAGCCAGATGTCCAGGCTGCCGTCGGCATTGCGTGCAAGGCCTGGTGTGCGCGGGCTGATGGAGTAGCGCCCGAGCGGGTTGTCGAGCATGTATTCGCCGGCTTCGGTGAACTCATACAGCGTGATGGACCAGAAGGCGTCGGCTGGCAGGTCGCCTTGAGGCAGGTGCAGGCGGTAGTGCCGGCCCTCGCCGAGCAGGGCGTCGCCACCGTCGGCCAGGGCCATGAAATAGGTGGCTTCTGCCGCTTCCAGCCCAAACACGCCGCCCGAATTGGCTGCCGAGGCCGCGCGCATGCGGTAGTTGGACGAGATATCGGCGGGCAGCCTGAAGGCGGCCCAGCCGTTGGTCTGCGGCACCTTGGCGCTGCGGTCGCGCAGCGAGCCCTTGAACTGGTGCATGAGCTTGGGTATCGCCTGCGCCCAGGCCTGCTGCGCATCCGCAGGCAACTGGCGCCAGGAACAGGCGGCGCCGCAGAGGCCCAGCGGCTGGTAGCGCGCAAGCAGGGCCTGCTCGCGCGCTGCAACGGGGTTGCGCGCCAGCGCCTCGTTGATGGAGTCGATCACCGCGGCGGGGTTGGCGGCGTCGGGCACCACCTGCTGTGGTGCGGCCGCGCCAGTTGCTGGCTGCGCCGTGATGGTGAAGCGATCCTGCAGCGCGTGCATGGCCTGCATGTCGGCCTCGCCCTCGACGAGCAGGCGCATGTTCAGGTACACGTCATTGCTCGGTGCGCGCACGGTTTCGTCAGCGGCAGGAATGGGCCCTTGCCACTGCGGGCCGACCAGGGCCACGGTGCGCGCCTGCGTGCCCGTGGTGCGCCGCCCGACGAGGTGAAAGGTGCTGGTGTCGGCGCCCACGAAGGCCACCACGTAGTAGCGCCCGCCGGTGTCCGGGAAATGCAGCAGCACGGGCGCGCGCGCCAGGTCCAGCCAGGCGGTGGAGTACAGCGTGTCGCGGATGGGGCCATTGGCCCAACGGTCGCTGGGCCCGGCCTGGTGGCGCTGGTGGCGGTAGCTGTTCAACCGCGTATGGGTGAGCGACTGCGGATTGGTCAGCGCCTGGTGGCGCAGCCACATGAATTCGTAGTAGGGGTAGGCCCAGACGAAGGCCTCGGCCAGTGTGGCGGGCTGGGCGGCGGTGGCAGTGCTGGCGGTGGCCACTGGCGGGGCTGGCACCTGCGACCATGCGCCGGGGTGCAGCAGCAGGGCCAGCAGGGGCGCCAGGCCGGCAAGCCTTGGGTGGCCTGGGGTTGTGCGGCGCATTTCAGCGCTGGTTGAACCAGTCTGCCAGCGCCATGGGCTGCGCAAGCTGCGTGGTGGCAGGGGCCGGCTCCGCTGCGCCATGTGCCAGAGCCTCTATGAACCGCTGCCCGGTCAGGGCCAGCCAAGACAGCAGGAGCACGATGGCAAAGAGCTTGCTGATCAACATGAGGGGACTCCTATGGGTAGGCTAATAGCGCCGGGGGTCAGAAGTTGGGTGCTTCGACGCCACCATCAACACCCAGAATCTTTCCGGTGATCCAGCCCGCGGCCGGCGAGGCCAGGAACAGGGCGGCTGCAGCGATGTCCTCGGGCTGGCCCAGGCGGGCCAGCGGTGTGGAGCCCAGCATGCGATCCTTGCGCTCGGGTGTCAAGAATGGCGCCAGCGCCTCCGTCATGATGGTGCCGGGCTCGATGGCATTGACGCGTACCTCGGGGCCATAGTCCTGGGCCAGGTTGCGCGTGAGCTGGTTCAGTGCCGCCTTGGCCGCGCCGTAGGCACTGAAATGCTTTTGCGCGTAACGCGCCGCCACCGAGCTGATGTTGACCACGGCGCCGCCGCCGGCAGCGCGCATGGCGGGCACGCATTTCTGCGTCATCAGGTAGGCCGGGGTCACGTTCCACACCAGTGCCTCGCTGAATTCGGCGCCACCCATCTTGAGCGGGTTATTGGGGCCTGTGCCCCCGGCGTTGTTGATGAGGATGGTGAGCTTGCCCAGCTCGGCCACGGTGCGCGCCACCAGGCGGTCCATGGTGGCCTCGTCGCTGATGTCGCCGGCCACGGTGATGGCGCGCCGGCCCAGGGCGGCGATCTCGGCGGCGACCGCGTCCAGGTCGGCCTGGGTGCGCGCGGTCAGCGCCACATCGGCCCCGGCCTGGGCCAGTGCCAGTGCGCAAGTGCGGCCTATGCCTTTGCCGGCACCGGTAACGACGGCCACCTGGCCCGTGAGTGAGAAAAGTTCGAAAATCATGGAGAGTTGCTGGTATTTGATCCAAATCGGCATCTACCGATTGATAGTCAAGCGCTGGAAGCTATAAAAAATATAGTGTTCGTGCCCTCAAGGCACCAGCGCGCCGCGCAGCATCTGCTCGAAGGCCGGGGTGTAGGGCGGCAACATGCCCCATTCGCGGCGCGGGTCGTGCGCGCCTGCGCTGTACACCGAGCGCTGGTGGCTGAACTCCAGAAAGCCCTCTCGCCCGTGGTAGTGGCCCATGCCGGAGGCGCCCACGCCGCCAAACGGCGCATCGTGCAGCGCGGGGTGCATGGTCACGTCATTGATGGAGACGCCGCCCGAGAGCGTGTGGTCCAGCACCCATTGCTGCTCGGCCGCGTCCTGGCCGAAGTAGTACAGCGCGAGCGGTCGCTCGCCCTGGTTGAGCGCCGCCACCACCTCGGCAATGTGCTCGAAAGTGCGCAGCACCATGGCGGGGCCAAAGATTTCGTGCTGCGCGATGTCGCTCTCGGCGCCGGGGTTGACCACCAGGCGCAGCGGCATCTTGCGCCGGCCGGCACCCTCGGCGCTGGGCCAGTCGCCCGCCATGACCACGCGCGCGCCGCGCGCGCCGGCGTCGGCCACGTAGGATTCGACACGCGCGAAGTGCTGGGGGTTGATGACCGGGGTCACGTCGGCATTGGTGGCCAGGTCGGGGTAGAGGCCGCCGTAGAACTCCTGCAGCGCGGCAATCAGGGCGTCGAGCTGCGTGCGGTGCACCCAGACGGTGTCGGGCGCCACGCACAGCTGGCCGGAGTTCAGGCTCTTGCCCACGGCGATGCGCTCGGCGGCGTTGCGGATGTCGGCGCTCTGGCCGATCAGCACGGGCGACTTGCCGCCCAGCTCCAGCGTGACCGGCACCAGGTTTCTGGAGGCGGCCTCCATGACCTTCTTGCCGACGGCGGTGGAGCCGGTGAACACCAGGTGGTTCCAGGGCTGGGCAGAAAAATCGGCGGCCACGGCCGCGTCGCCCGTGACCACGGCAATCACCGCGGGATCGAGGCAGTCGCGCACGGCGGCGGCCAGCACCTCGGCTGTGCGCGGGGCC
The DNA here is from genome assembly GCA_018241405.1 of Pseudomonadota bacterium. Taxonomy (GTDB): domain Bacteria; phylum Pseudomonadota; class Gammaproteobacteria; order Burkholderiales; family Burkholderiaceae_C; genus Alicycliphilus. The sequence continues at coordinate 54,134 of JAFEDY010000030.1, forward strand.
ACCTCGGACGGCTTGAGCACCGCGCGGTTGCCGGCTGCCAGGGCACTGGCCAGGGGCGAGAGCAGGGTGAACACCGGCGCATTCCAGGTGCCGATGATGCCGACTACGCCCTTGGGCTGGTAGCGCACCCAGGCCGTGGCGCCGAAGTTGTCGAACGGTGCGATGGATGGGCGCGCATCGTCACCCATCCAGCCAGGGAGGTGGTCGCGTGCATGCTTGAGCGAAGCGAGCGAGCCCAGAATGTCGTTCATCAGGGAAAACACCAGGGGTCTGCCACCGAAGTCCTCGCCCATGGCGGCGCACAGTGCGTCTGCATGCTTGATCAGCAAGTCGATCACGGCCTGCAGACGCTGCTGGCGCACCCCGGCTGGGACGGGGCCTTCGCTGCGGAAGGCGCGCTGTTGGGCTTGCAGTAGGTCGGCGGCGGTGCGGGGCAGCGCAGGGCTCATGGGAAATGTCTCCGTTATCTGGAGCCGGAAGTTACCGTACCACCCCGTGCCCTCCATCGTCCGAAAAGACGATGCCAAGAGGGTGCTCAGTCAAGACGATAGAAGCATGGCCTCGAACACCCAACCTTCTCCATCCGTCACCTGGCGCACACACCTGAGTTTGCTGCTGCTGGCGCTGGTCTATATTTTTTCCTACATCGACAGACAGGTGATCGCCGTACTGATCGAGCCGATCAAGCACGAGTTTGGAGCCACGGATACGCAAATGGGCCTGCTCACCGGCCTGGCGTTCGGCCTGCTGTACGCCGTGCTGGGAGTTCCCGTGGGAAAACTCGCGGACCGCTACAGCCGCCGCAACATCGTCGCCATCTGCTGCGGCCTGTGGAGCCTGGCGACCCTGGCGTGCGGTGTGGCGGCGCAGTTCTGGCAGTTGCTGCTGGCGCGCATGTCGGTGGCGGTGGGAGAGGCCGGTGGCATGGCACCATCGATTTCTGTGGTGTCGGACCTCTATCCGAAGGAGCGGCGTTCGCTGGTGATCAGCCTTTTCATGATGGGGCCGCATTTCGGCGTACTCATCGGCCTGGCCCTGGGGGCCTGGATAGCCCAGCAATATGGGTGGCGCCACACCTTTGCCGCATTTGGCATACCGGGTATGGTGCTGGCGTTGTTCGTGTGGTGGTGGGTTCAGGAGCCGCGGCGCGGGGCATTCGAAGGCGCGCCTGCCCAGGCCGAGACCACGCAGCATGAGTCGCTACTGCACGAGGTGGTGCGTCTGCTGCGCATGACGGCCTTTCGCCGGCTGGCCCTGGCCTGTGGCCTGGCAGGGCTTACGGGCTACGGCTACGGCGTGTGGATCCCGAGCTTTCTGGTGCGCACCCACGGCCTCTCGCTGGCCCATGCAGGCCTGCTGTTTGGTGTAGCCAGTGGCGTGGGGGCGGTGTTCGGTGCGTTGTTCTCCGGCTGGCTGTGTGACCGCCTGGTGCGCAGCAGCGAGCGCTGGCAGCTCGGCCTGCCAACCCTGGGGATGCTGCTGGCCCTTCCTTGCGCACTGGGCTTCATATTGTGGCCAGAGGGGGGGAATTGGATGCTGGGCAGTCTAAGGGTGCCGCATGCGCTGGTGTTTGCACCGCTGTTCGCCTTCTTCGCAAGCTGGTGGCCCTCGCTGTCCTACAGCGCCGTGAGCCAGATGGTGAGCGCGTCCGAGCGTTCCGTCGCGGTGGCACTGTTGAATTTCTCCGTCACGCTGTTTGGCAGCGGCTTTGGTCCCCTGGTGACCGGAGTATTGAGCGATGTGCTCATGCCCAGCCTGGGCGACGATGCGCTGCGCTGGGCCCTGGTGGGGCTCATGAGCCTGATGCTGCCAGGAGCGCTGTGGATGTGGGGCGCTGTCGGCCCCTATATCCAGCGGCGCCGGTCCATGATTTCAGAGGCTGCGCTGCCCGCATGAGGCACGATGAGGCTTATGGTGACTGACTCTCCCGTCGTAATGATTACCGGCGCCAGCCGGGGTATTGGAGCCGCCACGGCCCTGGCCTTTGGCCGGGCGGGCTGGCGCGTGGCCATCACGGCGCGCACGCAGACCGAGGGCCAGGCGCTCGATCACCAATTGCGCCGCCCCGATGGTGCGCTATTGGGTGGCAGCCTGGCCACCACGGCCCAGGCCGTGCAGGCGACGGGCGCGCAGGTGTTCGCGCATGCCATGGACCTGATGGACAAGGCCTCGCTTGACCGCGCGCTGGACGCGGTGCTGGCCCACTACGGGCGCGTCGACCTGCTCATCAACAACGCCGTCTACCAGGACCGCGAGATGAACGCCCTGCTGCTGGACCTGGAAGACGACATGCTGGAGCGCACGCTGCAGGGCAATGTGCTGGCGCCGTTTCATCTGGCGCGCCGCCTGCTTGCGCGCATGCTGGCGCAAGGGGGCGGGCAGGTCATCAATGTCTGCTCAGGCGCCGGCCAGTACGACCCGCCGCTGCCTGCGGACCAGGGCGGCTGGGGCTTTGCGTATGGCGCTTCCAAGGCCGGGTTGATCCGTCTGGCGGGCTGTATCAACCGCGAACTGGGCAAGCAGGGCCTGCGCGCCTACAGCGTCAACCCGGGCGTGGTCTCGACCGAAGCCGTCACTGCCACGCTGGGCGATGGCGGCATGCTGGCCCAGCGCTATGGTGCCGTCACGCCCGAGGCGATCGCCCAGTCGCTGCTGTGGCTGGCCACCGACCCCGGTGCGCCCGCCTATGCCAAGGGCAAAGGCATGCTGGAGCTGCAGCAGATCGCGCGTGAGCAGGGATTTGCGCCCGCAGCGGTCGAACCATCGTCCAAATAGGGTATGCGAAATACCCCTTTGAAGCCGAAGATTACCCCACCCCCCCCATTCACAAGGAGACACTTGATATGGCAACCACGAAAGACTATCGCCTGGGCGAGTTCACCTTCCCGCGCGGCTGGTTCATGATCGCCGAGTCCACTGAACTCGATACCTACAAGCCCCTGGCGGTGCGCTTTTTCGGCAAGGACTTTGCGCTGTACCGCGGCCGCGCCTCGGGCCGCGTGGTCCTGCTGGACGCCTATTGCCCGCACATGAAGACGCACCTGGCGGCGCCCAACACGACGAGCTATGTGGTCATCGACGGCCAGGGCACGAACATCGACGGCGACGGCCTGCGCTGCCCCTACCACGCCTGGCGCTTCGGCCCGGATGGCAAGTGCGACGACATTCCCTATCACCAGGGCGCCATCCCGGCATCGGCCTGCGTCAAGAGCTGGACGGTGGTGGAAAGCCTGGGCGGCGTCTGGGTCTGGCACGACCCCGAGGGCGGTGAGCCCGAGTGGGAGCACCCCAGCCTGCCGATCTGGGAAGACCCGGCCTGGGTGCACCCCAAGTGGGATCACCTGGGCATGCTGAACCAGCACCCGCAGGAAGTCGTGGACAACATCGGCGACTACGGCCACCTGAGCCCCATCCATGGCTCCACCGTGGCGCGTTATGAGAACGAGTTCAAGGGCATCCACGCCATCCAGCGCCAGTGCGGGGGCCACCGCACGCTGGTTAACGAGAGCGGCGTGAGCCCCGACCTGCACACCATCACCAGCTACCAGGGTCCAGGCCTGCTGACCTCGCACCTGACCGGCATGGAAGAATCCTACATGCTGATCGCCCACACGCCCGTCGATGACGGCACCATGAAGGTCTGGCACTGCGTCGTGGTCAAGTCGCCCAGCGGCGCTGCCGTGGCCACCAAGACCGACCAGATCGCCGCCGCGCAGTTCCAGAACACCGTGCTGCAGTCCTTCCTGCAGGACATGGAGGTGTGGAACCACAAGGCGCCCTGCCTCAACGGCCTGTTCATCCCCAGCGACGGCGCCTTCATGAAGGCGCGCATCTGGTACAAGCAGTTCTACAACCCGCGCGCCAAGAAACAGGAATACCTGGATCAGTGCGAGGGCGTGTATGTGCCCAAGGGCGCCACGCCCTATACGCAGACGGCCGGTTGATTCGACCCGCGCAAGTTCATTTCCAAGGTTTGACCGGTACCGCCAGCACGACTGGCAGTGCCGGTTTTTTTACGCCCAAGCGGCAATGGCAATGGCAGTGAGGCCGTCAGGGTCGGCGGTGGCTGACCCGGGTGGGAACGAACACCGAGGACGCATAGTCGCAGGTCGTTTGCAGTACGAGAGGCAGCGATGCCGCCAGTGTCCGCCCGGAAAGGGACTGGAGCATATGCTGCTCGTCCCGGAACCACCATTCGACAACAGCGTCGTAGTCGTAACCGGCAGGTCGCTGCGGTTCGACCAGATTGAGCACGGTCTTGCGTACGCCGCTCCAGGGGCGTGTGTACAGGCCCAGCGAGCGCTCGAAATCGGAAGGATCTACCGTGGCGCGTCGTTTCAGGAAGGCGACAAGAACCGCATCGCCGGCAGGGCCGTTGTACAGCGCCTTCTGATGCGCCACCAAGGCGCATTCGCGCACGTAGCGGTCGAATACGCGTGGCTCGTCGGGGCGCATGATGGCCAGGGTCTCGGGATCGGACCAGATGGCGTCGGCCGACGCGCGGTCGCGCAGCAGCAGCAGGTTGACGCCGTCGTAGTCCTGGCTGGCATCTGCCGGCAGCGGGGCCAGCGAACGTACGCACTGCGTGACGGAGCGCACCCTGTCCTGCACGTTGCGGCATTGGCGCCCCAGGGCCGAATGCGCGCGCCAGGCCTGGGCGAAGTCCTCCGCGGCCAGCTGCGGGTTGCGCCGGGCCAGGTAAATCATCTTCCAGTGGGTGTCTTGTGCGTCGGTCATGGGTTCAGGGGCTGGCAGGGCTGGCAGCAGGTGCGTGCAGCGCCTCGTTGGCCGTGCGTGCGGCAGGGAACAGCGGCAGCGCGCGCGCGAGGGCCAGCAGGCCGGGCAGCAGCATGGCCACGATGACCATGAGGGCGATGCGCAGCCCGTCGCCGGGCATCACGCGGTCCACCACATCGCTGAGCCAGCCGGTGAAGATAGGTCCCAGGCCATTGCCCACCAGCGAGCCTACCAGCATGATGGTGGCGTGGGCCGTGGCGCGGCGCTGCGGCGGCACGACGAAGCTGAGCGCGGCGTAGCAGGGCGCAGCCCACCAGACGACGAAAAAGGCGTAGGCCACCATCAAGACCGTGGCCGCACCCACCGCGCCCGCGGGCATGCTCAGGTACAGCAGGCCGAAGGGCAAGGCCAGGCTGAGGCCCAGCACCGGCACGCCCAGTTGCCAGCGGCTGTCGCGGCGCGCCAGGCGGTCGGCCAGCGTGCCCGATACGAGCGCACCAATGATGGAGGCCAGCGCCGCCCCACCCGAAATCATTCCGGCCTCTTGCAGCGACAGGCCATGGCGGCGGATCAGCAGCGCGTTGTTCCAGGCGCCAAAACCATAGCCCGCCAGCAGTGCAAACCCTGCGCCCACGATGAGCCAGCGCGTCACCGGCGTATGCCACAGCTGGCCCAGCGCCCCGCGGCGCTCTGGTGCGGCACCGGCGGCCGCGGCGTGGTGGCGCGGCGGTTCAGCCACCGTCCAGCGCAGCACCAGCGTGGCCAGCAGGGCGCTGGCGCCGATCACGGCCATGGTCACGCGCCAGCCAAACTGCTGCGCGAGCCAGGAGCCGAGCACCAGCGCCAGCAGCGCGCCCACGCTGCCACCCGTGCCGAAGATGCTGATGACGCGCGAGCGTTTCTCGGGCGGGTACAGGTCACTGAGCATGGAGATGGAGGCCGGCGCGCCCCCCGCGTCGCTGACCGCGCCGCCCGCGCGTGAGACCAGCAGGGTCCAGAAGCCCGTGGCCCCGGCGCCGGCTGCGCCCAGCAGCGCGCCTATGCCGCGGCTCCAGGTGAGCACCGCGCGGCGCTCGCCCCGGTCGGCCAGCTTGCCCAGCGGAATACCCAGCAGCACAAAACTGAGCGAGAACCCCAGGCCCGTGACCAGGCCGATCTGCAGGTCCGACAGGCCGAATTCGGCCTTTACCGGCTGCAGCAGCACGGCCAGGATCTGCCGGTCCATGAAGGCCAGCGCCGACAGCAGGGTCAGCAGCATCAGGGTGTAGCTGCGTCGCCGGGCAGCGGCCTCTGGGGTGGGGGTCACTGCGGCTGGTACTCTTTTTTCACGGCATTCTTGAGCAGCTTGCCCGCGGGGTTGCGCGGCAGCGCGCTGTCGCGCAGATGCACGACCTGCGGCACCTTGTAGGCCGCCAGGCGGCCGGCCACATGCTGGCGCAGCTCTTCGGCCGTGGTGTGGGCGCCGGCGCGCAGGTGCACCACGGCCACCACGGCCTCGCCGGTCTGCTCATCGGCCTGGGCGAACACCACGGCATCTTCCACCGCGGCATGCTGCAGCAGGCAGGACTCGACCTCGGCCGCGGCAATCTTCTCGCCGTTGCGGTTGATCACGTCCTTGATGCGGTCGACGATGCGCAGGAAGCCGTCGCCGTCGATCAGGCCGACGTCGCCGGTGCGGAACCAGCCGTCGTTCATCGCCGCCTGGGTGGCGCGCGGCTGGTTCCAGTAGCCATCCATCACGGTCACGCCGCGCAGCCAAATCTCTCCGTCCTGGCCGGTGGGCACGGGGTCGCCAAACACGTCGGCAATGCGCAGCTCCATCAGCGGCGAAAGCATGCCCGCGCATTCGGGGCGCAGCGCAAACAGCTGGCCCGAGGCCCCCGCGCCCACGCCATTGGTCTCGGTCAGGCCAAAGCCTATGCCCGAGAGCGAATCCGGGCGCGCGGCCAGCGTGGCCTCTATCAGGCGCTGCGACAGGCCCGCGCCGCCAAAGCCCAGGCCCATCAGCGTGCCGCTGACCTGCGGGTCGTGGAACGCTGGCTGGTTCAAGAGCTGCTGCACCATGGAGGGCGCGCCGTTGAACTGCGTGACCTGCTCGCGCTGGATCAGCTCCATGGCCTGGGCCGGGTCCCAGCGGTGCACCAGCACCAGGCGCCGCCCATGGCGCAGCGCGGCCAGCAGCTGCGCGTGCAGGCCGCTGACGTGAAACAGCGGCACCACGGTCAGTGTGGTCGGTGTGAGGCCCGCGGACATGAGCTTTTGCACCGCCTGCGGCGAGGTCATGCCGGCGATGGCGCCGATGTAGTCGATGTTGAAAAGCGCCTGGCACACGGCACGCTGGTTGGACTGCACGCCCTTGGCCTGCGCCGATGCGCCGGAGGTGAACAGGATCAGCGCTGGATCGGTAGGGCCGAGTGACGGGGGCACCAGGGCCGGGCCGCCCGGTGCGACAAGATCGCGCCAGCGCACGCTGCCCTGGTCGCTGTCCACCACGGTGCTCTGGCAGCCGGCGGGCAAGGGGTGTTTGGCCAGGCGGTCCAGTCGGTCCTGGTCGCACACCAGCCAGCGCGGCTGCAGGTCGTTCAGGCTGATGCTGAGCTCCTCGCCAAGGCCAAAGCTGTTGAGCGGTGCGGGAATCGCGCCCACCAGGGCCACGGCGGCAAAGGCCACGGCCCATTCGGGGCGGTTGCGCAGGGCGATGGCCACGCGCTCGCCAGGCTGCAGGCCATGCTCCTGCTGCAGGCGGCCGGCCAGGGCATCGACGGCGGCAAAGAAGCGCTCGAAGCTCCAGCGGTCTTCGCCATACACCATGAATTCGCGCGCGCCATGGGCGCGGCCGGCGTTGATCAGATCGGGCAGGCTGCGAAAGGCGTTCTTGTAGGCGTTGACCTGCCGACCCAGGTGCGCGACCTGCTCCATTTCAAACGGGGCGCCGGGGGCCACCAGTTGCGCACGGGCCTGGTGGGCGCGCTCTACCAGTTCAGAGGCGTTCATGGCAGTCAAAATCCTTTCAGGCGGGCGTAGCGCTCGCGGTGGTACAGGCTGTCGCCCAGGGTCTGGCCGATGACGCGGGCGCGCTTCAGGAACAGGCCCAGGTCGAATTCGTCGGTCACGCCAATGCCGCCATGCAGCTGCACGGCCTCGTTGAGCAGGGTGGTGCACAGGTCGTTGGCGCGCGCCTTGGCCAGGCTGGCGAGCTGCGGCAGTTCGGGGCTGCGGGTGTCGATGGCAGCGAGCGCGGCGCGCACGCAGCTGTCGAGCATTTCGACCTCGCAATACAGCCGCGCCATGCGGTGCTGCAGCGCCTGGAACGACCCGATGGCCACGTCGAACTGCACGCGCTCTTTCAGGTAGGCCACGGTGCGCTCCAGCACCTCGCGGGCCATGCCATAGGCCTCGGCGGCCAGGCAGCTGCGGGCGCAGTCCAGCGCGTGGTCGAGTGCCGCCGCTGCATCGGGTAGCGCCAGGCGCGCGTCCGCAGGCAGCTGCACGGCCTGCAGCGTGACGCGGGCGTGGTTGCGGCTGTCGGCCAGGTGCAGGGGCGTGACAGCGACGCCTGCGGCAGTACCATCGACGATGAACAGGGCGGGTGCAGATTCACCTGCCACCTGCGCGGCCACGAGCAGCCAGCGCGCGTCCACGCCGTCGATCACAAAGGCCTTTTCGCCCTGCAACAGCCAGCCGTCCGCCTGGCGCTCGGCCGTGGTTTTCAAAGGCCTGGGCCAGTGGTGCTGCGACTCATCGAGGGCCAGCGCCAGGCGCTCATCGCCCGCGGCCAGCAGCGGCCACCAGCGCGCCTGCTGCGCGGCATCGGTCACCTGCAGCAGCAGCTCTGCCGCCAGCACACTGTGCGACAGCAGCGGCAGGGCGGCCAGGTGGCGGCCCATGAGCTCAAAGATGGCGCCCAGGCCGGCGTAGCCCACGGCCAGGCCGCCCGCGTTTTCCGGCAGGGCGGCGATGGGCCAGCCCAGCTCCACGGCCTGCTGCCACAGCGCGGGGTTGTAGCCCAGCGGCGCGGCGCCGTCGCGCAGGGCGCGCTGCTGCGCCACCGGGGATTGTTCGGCAATGAAGGCCAGCGCGCTTTCGCGCAGCATGGTCTGTTCTTCGTTCAGCAAAAAGCCCATGTTGTGTTCTCCGGCAGGCTCAGGCGGGCAGGCCCAGTACGCGCTTGGCGATGATGTTGAGCTGCACCTCGCTGGTGCCGCCGCCTATGGTGTAGGTCTTGGTCAGCAGCCACTGGCGGCAGATGTCGTGTTCCAGCTGGCTGAAGTCCTCGCCCTCCCAGGACAGGCCGCGCAGGCCCATGATCTGCACCAGCAACTCGTACTTGGCCACCTCCTGCTCCGTCTGCACCAGCTTCATGATGGAGGCCGGGCCGCTCACGTCCTGGCGCGCCATGGCCTGGGCGGTGACGCGCTGGTGCGTGAGGGCAAAGGCGTGCGCGTCCATCAGCTGCGCGGCCAGGCGGTCGCGCCAGACGGCGGCCTGCGCCGGGCTGGCCTCGTCCAGGTAGGGACGGGCCACGGCCAGCGCGTCGTGCGAGGGCGCGCCGCCCTCGGCAAATTTGGACATGGCGGCACGCTCATGCTGCAAGAGCTTCTTGGCCACGGCCCAGCCCTCGCCCTCGGGGCCGACCAGCTGGCGCAGGGGCACGCGCACGTTGTCGAAGAACACCTCGCAAAAACTCGACTTGCCGCTGATGAGCTCGATGGGCTTGACGCTCACGCCTGGCGCGTGCATGTCGATCAGCACAAAGCTGATGCCCTGCTGTTTGCGCGCGCTGGCATCGGTGCGCACCAAGGCGTACATCCAGTCGGCCTGGTCGCCGTACGAGGTCCAGATCTTGGAGCCGTTGACGATGTAGGCCTCGCCTTCGCTGTCCTGCACGCGTTTGGCCGATGTCTTGAGGCTGGCCAGATCAGAGCCCGCGTTGGGCTCGGAAAAGCCCTGGCACCAGCGCTGCTGCCCACGCATCATGGGGATCAGGTGCTCGCGCTTTTGCTCCTCGGTGCCGACCTCGAGCAGCACCGGGCCCAGCATCCACACGCCCAGGTTGTACTGTGGCTGGCGGCAGGAGAGGCGCGTCATTTCTTCCTCGACGATGCGTGCCTGTTTGGGCGAGAGGCCGCCGCCGCCGTACTCCTTGGGCCAGCCGGGGGCGAACCAGCCGCGGTCGCGGCAGCGCTCGAACCACAGGCGCTGATCCTCGTTCTGAAAGCTCAGGCGCGAGCCGCCCCAGATGATTTCGTCGGCGGTGATGGGCCGGCGCATGCTGGCGGGGCAGTGGGCCTCCAGCCAGGCCGCGACTTCGGCGCGGAAGTTGTCGTTATCACTCACGGGTGTGTCTCCGAAATAGGGTGGGCCGCAGGCGTCGCCTGGAAGCGGTAGCGGCCATCGTCGTCCAGCCAGCGGCGTATGCGCCCCTGGTGGCGCAGCCACGAGAGGTGGGCGATCGCCTCGCCCATGGCCATCAGGTCGTCCATGGGGCCGCGGCGCTTGGGAAACTGCACCTGCATCAGCTCCCAGGCCGTGGCCGGGCCGCCGTCCTGCAGAGTGCGCTCCAGCAGCGCAAATTGCTGCTGGTGGTGGGCATGCAGCTCCTGCACGCGCGCATGCAGGCCGCGGAACACGCCCTGGTGCGAGGGCAGCACCAGCGTGTCCTGGGCCAGCGCATTCAAGCGGTTGAGCGAGGCCAGCCACAGCTGCAGCGGGTTGCCCTCGGGCTCGATGGGCGTGACCAGCACGTTGGAGGTGATGCGCGGCAGCAGTTGGTCGCCCGCCAGCAGGATGCGCTCGCTGGCGTTGTACAGGCACACATGCTCGGGCGAATGGCCTTCGCCCACCACCACCTGCCATTCGCGCTGGCCGATAGTCAACCTGTCGCCATCGCGCAGGCGCTGGTAGTTCTGCGGCACGGGCGGGGCGAAGGGGTCGCGGCGCAGGCCGCTGAACATGTGGTCGATCTGCGCATCGTCCATGCCCGCGCGCAGGTAAAAGCTTTGCTGCAGCGGCGGCAGCGGGTCGGGCGGCGGGGCGGTGAAGCCGCGCAGCATGAAGTACTCGCCGTAGCTCATCAGCAGCTCGGCACCAAAGCGCTCCATGATCCAGGCGGCCAGGCCGGCGTGGTCGTAGTGGCTGTGGGTGCAGATCAGGCGGTGTATCGGCAGGCCCTGCAGGTGCTGGGTGGCGATGCGCTCCCATACCTCGCGGCTGGCGGGCAGGTTCAGGCCCGTGTCCACCACCGTCCAGCCCTCGCCGTCACGCAGCAGATAGACGTTGATATGGTCCAGCGCCATGGGCATGGGCACGCGCGCCCACAGGATGCCGGGCGCGACCTCGACCACCGCGCCGTCGGGCGTGGGCGGCTCGAAGGGGTAGGCCAGGTCGGCGCTGGCGCGCAGGCGCTCGGGGCGTGCGCGCTCGCCGGGCTGCGCTGCTGCGGGAGCGATCGACTCAGCCACGCAATGCCTTTGCCAAGGCCTCGGCGGTCAGGGGCACATAGGTCTGCGCCGCGTCGTCGCGCACGAACAGCGGGTCTTGCACCACGCTGGCGTCAAAGCCCTCGCGCTGCAGGTCCACCTTGCGCAGTTTGTAGTTGCCCGTCATGTCGGCGGCCGCGGGCAGGCGCACGAACAGCGGCGCGGCGTAGCGCGGCAGGCGCGCCATGGCCAGTTGCCAGAAGGCGGCAGGGTCAAAGCTGGCACCGGGCAGCAGCACCACGGCAGCCATGCCGGCGCGGCCATCGTTGTCGGGCACCTTCACGCCGTAGATGGTCAGGGCGTCGAGGCCCGGGTAGTCGCCCAGCACGTCGGCGACCTCGGTGGTGGAGACGTTCTCGCTCTTCCAGCGGAAGGTGTCGCCGATGCGGTCCACGAACCAGCAGTAGCCATGCTCGTCGCAGCGCAGCAGGTCGCCCGAGGACCACCAGGCGTCGCCCTTCTGAAAGACGTCGCGCAGGATTTTTTTCTCGGTCGCCTCGGGCGAGGTATAGCCCTCGAAGCGCCCGCCAATGGCCTCGGGGTGCTGCACGATCATGCCCATGGCCTCGCCAGGCTCGTTCACGTCGCACAGCTGGTAGAAGCCGTTTTCATCGCGCGGGTGGCTGTCGGTTTCGACGTCGTAGCGCACCAGGCGCAGGTTGGTCTTGTCCCAGAACGGGATGCGGCCGCAGGAGCCGGGCCAGTTGTCCAGGTTCAGCGTGTTGGTGTTGGATTCGGTCGCGCCCCAGCTCTCCACGATCTGGAACTGGTCGCCGAAGCGCTCCGTCCACTGCTGCCAGACCTCGGGGGCCATGCCGGTGCCCGAGAGCTTGCGCAGGCTGTGGTTGTTGTCGTCGGGCGTGGGCGGGGCGCTGAGCAGAAAGCGGCAGATCTCGCCCACATACTGCGCCACGCTGATCTGGTGCTGGCGCACGTCGTTCCAGAAGGCGCTGCGGCTGAACTTGCGCCGCACCACCACGCGCGCGCCGCCGGCCAGCGCCGTGGAGCCCGCCGACATCGATGCCGCGCCGTGGTAGAGCGGCAGAAAGCAGTAGAAGCAGTCCGCAGGCGTAACTTCCAGGCTGATGCGCATCACATCGCCGGCCATCAGCCAGCGGCCATGGCTGATGTGCGCGGCCTTCGGCAGGCCCGTGGTGCCAGAGGTGAAGATGTACAGCGCCGTGTCGCCGGCGGTGATGCCCTCGCGCCAGGCGGCGGGTGGGTTGTCGCTTGCGGCCTGGTCGGCCAGTTGCTCCAGATTGGCGCTGCACAGGGCGCGCTCTGCCTCGCTGGCGGGGTTGCCTGCGTCGGGCCAGAGCCAGTAGGCCAGGCCCGCAGGCAGATCCTGCGTGCTCTGGCTGAAGTTCTTCAGGCATTCCTCGCCCACCACCACGCGCGTGGCGCCCGTGACCTGCAGGGCATGCGCCAGCGGCTTGCCGTTCACATAGGTGTTGAGGAAGGCCACCTTGGCGCCGGCCTTGGTCAGGCCCCACCAGGCGAAGAAGAAGGCCACGCGGTTTTCCATGGCCAGGGCCACCACGTCGCCCTTTTGCACGCCCAGGGCGCGCGCGGCGTGCGCCACCTGGTTGATGCGGCGGTTGGCCTCGGCGTAGCTGTACTGTCGCTCGCCTTCGATCAGCAGCGGCCGGTCGGCATGCTGCTCGGCCTGCTCCTGCAGCCGGTCGCTGATGGTGTAGGGCAGCGAGGCGCGGTAGCGCGCGCTGGCCTGGTTGCGCAAGTCCAGCTTGGCCTGCGTGACCTCGCGGGGTACGGGGGTGGCTGCCTGGTGCTGCATGGTGTCCCTCGGTATCGATGGTGTGCGGCGCGCGTTCAGCGCACCGGGCGCGGCATGCCCAGGCCGAACTGGGCAATCAGCTCGCGCTGGATTTCATTGACGCCGCCACCAAAGGTGTTGATGGTGTTGGCGCGGATTTCGTACTCCAGCTCGCCCAGCAGATAGGCGGCGCTGCTGCCGGCGCGTACCAGGGCGCTGCCGCCGACGATGTCCATCAGGCGGCGCAAAATCTCGAGCACGCTTTCGGTGCCGTAGACCTTGGTGGTGGAGGCCAGCGCCACGTCCATGCCACCCGCCTCCAGGTCGGCGGCGATGCGGAAGTTGGTGATGCGCATGGCTTCCAGGCGCGTATAGCACTCGGCCAGGCTGCGGCGCACCCAGGGCTGGTCGATGGCGCGCAGGCCCTGCTCGTCGCGCGCCTTGGCCCAGGCCAGCACCTTGCTGAAGGGGCCGAACACCTTGTCCGACCAGGAGCCCAGGCCCAGGCGCTCGTGGTTGAGCTGCGAGGTGATGAGCTTCCAGCCGCCGTGCAGCGGGCCCACCAGCCGGTGGGCCGGCACCTGTACGTTGTCGTAATAGGTGGCGGCAGTGAAGTTGCCCACGGTCTCGATCAGCGTGTGCGAGAAGCCTGCCGCGCTGGTGTCGGCAATCATGATGGAGATGCCCTTGTGGCGCGGCAGATCTGGGCTGGTGCGCACGGCCAGCCAGACATGGTCGGCCGACTCGATGCTGGACGTCCACAGCTTGTTGCCGTTGACGACGAAATGCCCGGTTTCCAGGTCGCCCTCCAGGCGCGCCTGGGTCTTGAGCGTGGCCAGGTCCGAGCCCGCCTGGGGTTCGGAGTAGCCGATGGCGAACAGCGTCTCGCCCGCGGCGATGCCGGGCAGAAACTCGGCCTTTTGCTGCGCCGAGCCATGCTCCATGAGCGCCGGGCCCACGGTGCTGATGGTCACGAAGGGCAGGGGGGCACCGGCGATGTTGGCCTCTTCAAAAAAGATCAGCTGCTCGGTGGCCGACAGGCCCTGGCCGCCGTATTCCTTGGGCCAGCCCACGGCCAGCCAGCCGTCGCGGCCCATCTGGCGCACGATCTGGCGGTACTCGTCACCGCCCTCGGCGCCGCGCATGCGCACGCGCAGCTCGGGCGTCATCAGGGCGTTGAAATAGTCACGCACCCGTAGGCGCAGGCGGTGCTGTTCGGGGGTCAGGTCGACAAACATGGGCTGTGGCCGCTTTCTTGTGCGATAGGGCAGGCAGATGTAGGTTGAGTTACTACATTTATGAGAGCTGCTTGCGCTTGATTGGTAAGGGTTTGATGCTTGTTTTGCTTGAAAACACAGCGCAGCAGGTGCTGGCACCGGCTGCGCTGGCCATGCTTCAAGCCGCGCCCAGAATCAACCCGCTGGTGGGCACGCCCGTGCCGGCCGTGACCAGCACGTTGCGGACATCTGCCACCTGGTTCACGGCCGTGCCGCGCACCTGGCGCACGCCTTCGGCCACGCCGTTGAAGCCGTGGATATAGGCCTCGCCCAACTGCCCGCCATGGGTGTTGATGGGCAGCTTGCCGCCACGCGCGTGGTGGCCGGCGCGCACGAACTCCTTGGCCTCGCCGCGCGGGCAGAAGCCGAATTCTTCGAGCTGCGCCAGCACAAAGGGCGTGAAGTGGTCGTAGATCACGGCGGTCTGGAAGTCCTGCGGCGTCAGGCCCGACTGCGCGTACAGCGTCTTGGCGACCACGCCCATCTCCGGCAGGCCGGTGATGTCCTCGCGGAAGAACGAGGTCATGCTCTGCTGGCCCTCGGTAATGCCCTGCGAGGCGGCCTTGATGACCACGGGCTTGTTCTTCATGTCGCGCGCGCGCTCGCTGCTGGTGATGACCATGGCCACGGCGCCGTCGCTCTCCTGGCAGCAGTCGAGCAGGTGCAGGGGCTCGGCGATCCACTTGGAGGCCTGGTGCTCGGCCAGCGTGATGGGTTTTTGGTAGAAGAACGCGGCCGGGTTGGTGGCGGCGAAGTCGCGCACGGCCACGGCCACGCGGCCAAAGTCTTCGCTGGTGGCGCCATAGCGGTGCATGTAGCGGCGCGCGAACATGCCCACCCAGGCGGCCGGCGTGTGAAAGCCATGCGGCATGTACCAGCCGTAGTTGACGTTTTCAAAAATAGGCGTGTTGCCAAAGCCGTAGCTGCCCGTGCCAAAGCGGTACCAGCTGCGCTCGTTCATGGCGCGGTACACGACCACGGTCTTGGCCACGCCGGTGGCCACGGCCATGGCCGCGTGCAGCACCGGTGCGCAGGCCGCGCCGCCGCCATGCGGGATCTGCGAGAAGAACTTGACGTTCTTCGCGCCCAGCAGCCGGGCGATCTCGTATTCGGGCACCTTGTCCACGCTGTAGGAGCTGAAGCCTTCGACCTCGCTCGGGTCAATGCCGGCGTCGGCCAGCGCGGCCAGCGTGGCCTCCATGGCCAGGCGCAGTTCGGTGCGGCCGGAATTCTTGGAAAACTCGGTGGCGCCCAGGCCGACGATGGCGGCGCGGCCGGAAATATTGGGTTCACTCATTGCTTGTCTCTCCTGCGCTGGTCGGTCAGGCCAGGCCCACGCGCACCGTGCCGGTGACGTGGCTGCCGTATTGGTTCTTGCCCTTGAGCGTGATTTCCACGCTGCGGTCGCTCTCGTGCTTGGCCGTCACGCTGCCGGAAAACGTCATCGTGTCGCCGGGGTAGTTGGGCGCGCCCAGCTTGATCTTCAGGTCGCGCAGCGGCGCGCCCGGGCCGCCGGCCCAGCCCTCGACGAAGCGCTGCACCAGGCCGTTGGTGGTCAGGATGTTCATGAACACATGGGGCGAGCCCAGGGCCTGGGCGGCGTCCTTGTCCATGTGGCCGGGAAAGTAGTCGCGTGTGGCGATGGCGCCGCCCGCGATCAGCTGCACCGTGATGGGTACGGCGAGTTGGGGCAGTTCGTCGCCCACCTGGACGGCATCAAAGCGGCGTTGCGTGGAGTTCATCTTCGGCGAGGTCATATTTCCATCCCAGGTTGTCGTTGTCGGCCAGCCAGTCGCCCAGGGCGGCCAGGTGGTGCTCGGTGCCGCCCAGCGCGACGGCCAGGGCGCGGCTCCAGTAGAGGAAGCGGTGGATCGGGTAGGTCACGTCCACGCCCATGCCGCCGTGTACGTGCTGGGCGACGCGACCCACGTTCAGGCCCGTGTCGTTGGCCATGGCACGCACGGCATGTGCCTGGGGCGTGGTGCCCAGGCCTGCGTCCAGGCGGTAGACGAGCTGCCAGACGCTGCTGCGCAGCGCCTCGAGCGCGATGTGGCCGTCGGCCATCTGCCCGGCGACGAGCTGGAAGCTGCCGATGGGGCGCTCGAACTGCTTGCGCTCGCTGACGTACTCGACGGTGCGGCGCAGCTGCTCGCAGGTCACGCCCATCTGAATGGATGCCAGCGCGGCGATGGCGCGCGGCTCCAGCCAGGCGATGGCCGTGGGCGGCAGCACGGCGTCGTCGGCCAGCGCCACGGCGTCAAAGCGCAGGTCGGCAATTTCCTGGTGGTGCTGGCTCTGGCCTAGCGTGCGGGTGATGCCGGCGGCGTTCAAATCCAGCCAGACCAGGCGCAGGCCCTCATCGGCCTGTGCCACCAGCAACGCATGGCTGGCGCTGGCGGCCAGCGGCACGGCGGGGCAGTCGCCCTGCAAGAGCCAGCCGTCCACCCGGCGTGCCAGGCGGAGCGTGCAGCCGCGCGACTGCGCGAGGCCCGCGAGCGACACGGCGGCGATCTCGCCGGCCATGAGCGCGGCCAGGGTCGGCTGCAGGGCAGCGTCGCCAAAGCGCGCCAGCGTGGCGGCGGCCAGCTGCTGCTCCCACAGCGGCACCAGCGCCAGGGCGCGGCCCTGCTGCTCCAGCACGGCCATGAGTTCGGTCATGCCCAGGCCCAGGCCGCCATGCTCCTCGGGCACGGTGATGCTGTGCAGGCCGGCGGCCACGCATTGCTGCCACAGCGCCTGCATGTAGGGCGCACCCGAGGTGTCGTGCGCCCGCAGCTGGTCGTCGCTGCAGTAGTCGGCGAACAGGCTCTGCGCCATGTCGGCGAATGCGCGCTGGTCTTCGGTGAGTTGGAAGTCCATGGCAGGAGTCCCTTAGGCGGCCACGGGGCGGAACTGGGGCAGGGTCAGCTCGCCGTCGTTGAAGGTGTTGAACTCCACCTTCACGCGTTGGCCGATTTGCACCTCGCCGCTCTTGACGCCGATGATTTGTGCGATCAGGCGCGTGCCCTCGTCCAGCTCGATCAGGCCCACGGGGTTGGGGTATTCGAACGGCGGCACCTCGGGGTAGTGCATGACGACGAAGGAATACACCGTGCCCAGGCCGCTGGCCTCGACCGTGTCCCATTCAAAGCTATGGCAGTGCGGGCACACCGGGCCGGGCGGGTGGCGCAGCGTGTTGCAGCCCTTGCAGCGCTGGATGAGCAGCTTGCCCTCGCGTGCGCCGTCCCAGAAGAAGCGCGTGTCGTCGCTGATGCCGGGGGCCGAGCGCGGGATGGCCTTCGGTTGTGCGGCGGGCGCATCGGTCGCGGGCTTGACGGGGTTGGCCGGGCGGAACTTGAAGACGCGAAACAGCAGCTCGCCGACCTTCTCGTCCTGGCCGTTGTGCGTGCCGATCGAGAAGTAGCTCATGATCAGCGTGACGAAGTAGCCCGTGCCCAGGCCGGTGGTCTTTTCCTCGCCCACGTTGTCCAGGCGCGTGGTGTAGTAGAGCTTTTCGCCCTCACGCAGGTAGCGCTTGAACGTCAGCTCGGAATTCACCGCGACGACCGACGGGAAGCCCTGGGCCTCGATGAGCTTCAAGGCCTCGTAGGGGTTTTCGGTGGTCGAGCCGGGCGGGTAGTTGTTGGCCACCGGGCCTTCCATGCACCACACCTGCAGCATGGCGGGCGGGGCGAGCACGTTGCCGGCCTCGTCGGTCGGCACCTCGGTGCCCATGAGTTCGCACCACTGGCGAATCATCGGCGCGTTGACCGGGTCCCAGGCGTACACGCGCCCGTATTCCTTGCCCACCAGGGCGCGGATTTCTTGCATCCATTCGGCTTCGGCCACAGCTTGCTCCTTTGTCATGTAGCGTGTCCGCAGGTCAGGCTTGACCTGTGGGGGTGGTGTTGTGGGCAGCGCCCAGAAAGGCGGGCTTCTCGCCGCCGCCGTGCAGCAGCAGGTTGCTGCCGCTCATGTAGGCGGCCTGGGGCGAGGCGACGAACAGGCAGGCGTTGGCAATGTCCTGCGGTTCGGCCAGGCGCCCGGCGGGAATGGTGGCGGCGACGGCGGCAATGCCGGTGTCGTCGCCAAAATGCAGGTGCGACTGCTCGGTGCGTACCAGCCCCGGGCTGACGGCGACCACACGCACCTTGGGCGCCCATTCCACCGCCAGCGAGCTGGTCAGGCTGAGGACAGCCGCCTTGGCCGCGCCGTAGGCCGCTGTGCCGGGCGAGGGGCGCAGCGCGCTGATGCTGCCGATGAGGACGATGACGCCGCCCGTCTCCTGCTGTTGCATGGCGGCGTTGGCCGCCTGCGCCATGTGCAGCGCGGCCAGCAGGTTCAGGCGGATCACGCCCTCATGAAAGCGCGGTGACACGGTGGCGGCATCCACGGGGGGGCTGCCGCCCGCGTTATGCACCACCACATCGAGCCGCCCATGGCGCCCGGTGATGGCCTGCACCAGCGCCTGCACGGCCGTGGCCTCGCGCACGTCGCAGGCCTCGAATTCGGCGCTGCGTCCGGCGTGGCTGGGCAGGGTTTCGGGCTGCTGGCGTGCGCACACTACTACCGTGGCGCCTGCGGCCAGAAAGCCCTCGGCAATGGCGCGGCCAATGCCCTTGGTGCCGCCGGTGACGAGCACCACCTGTTGTTGGAAGTCCTGTTGCGGGTTCATGGGAGATGAATATAGAAATCTGGGGGCCGTCCAGATACGTCCAAAAGGACGATGCCGCAGCAGCTTGCCCCCGCGACCATCGCGCCATAGCCATTCAGACAGATAGCCCCCAGGAAAACCCCATGTCTTTTTCGCCCGAAGAGCACCTGATGCCCGACCTGTGCACGCCCGAACTGCGCGTGCAATGCCTGGAAGGCGGCGTCGCCTGGGTCACGCTGCACCGGCCCGACGCCACCAACGCCCTGAGCCTGCCGCTGCAGGCGGCGCTGTCGCAGGCCTTCACCGCGCTGGCGCAGGACGAGCGCGTGCGCGCCATCGTGCTGACCGGGGGTGAGAAGGTGTTTGCCGCTGGGGGCGACATCAAGAGCATGGACGGCTGCGGCCCCATAGAGATCATGCAACGCCACACCGAGCGCGTGTGGGCGCCCATAGAGCGCTGCCCCAAGCCCATCATTGCGGCCGTCTGCGGCTACGCCTTTGGCGGCGGTGCCGAGCTGGCCATGCACTGCGACATCATCCTGGCGGGCGAGGGGGCGAGCTTTGCCCAGCCCGAGATCCGCATCGGCATCATGCCCGGCATAGGCGGCACGCAGCGCCTGGTGCGGGCCGTGGGCAAGTTCAATGCCATGCGCATGCTGCTGTCGGGCCGCCCGGTGACGGCGCAGGAGGCGCAGGTCATGGGCCTGGTCAGCCAGGTGCTGCCCGATGACCAGGTGCTGCCCGAGGCCTTGAAGCTGGCCACGCTGATCGCCGCCATGCCGCCGCTGGCTGTCATGCAGATCAAGGAAGTGGTGCTGGCCGGCATGGATGCCTCGCTGGACGCCGCGTTGATGCTCGAGCGCAAGGCCAACCAGCTGCTGTTTGCCACGCGCGACCAGAAGGAGGGCATGCAGGCCTTTATCGAAAAGCGCAAGCCGCGCTTCGAGGGGCGGTGATGGCTAGGGGAAACGCCTAGTCCTGTTTGACGATGAGCAAGGAACTGTGGCCTTCCACAATCACTCCCACCATGCATGCCAGTGGCCCTGGGGGTGCATGAGCTCAACCCCGCAAGGGCCATGGATAGGCGGCGGCCCGTATGCTGCCGCGCTTAGGAATTTGACGACAAGGAGATGACGATGAAGATGACCCTCAAACCCAGTGCGCTGGCCTTGCTCGCCCTGGGCCTGGTGGCTGGTGGCGCCGCCTTTGCCAAGGCATCGCCTGAAGAGGTGGACAAGCTGGGCAAAACCCTGACCTGCACCGGTGGCGAAAAAGCGGGCACTGCCAGCGGCGTACCCGAGTACACGGGCAAATGGCTGGGCACGCCTCCCGGCATCGACTACAAGCCCCATGTGGGCCAGCACCCGGTCGATCCCTACAAGGATGAAAAGCCGCTATTCACCATCACCGCCGAGAGCCTGGCGAAATACGCCGACCACCTGACCGATGGCCAGAAGGCGATGTTTGCCAAGTACCCCAAGACCTACCGCATGCCGGTATACCAGGGGCATCGTGACTTCCGCTTCCCCGACTTCGTCTGCGCATCGGCCAAAAAGAACGCACAGAACGCCGTGATGGCCGCCGATGGCATGAGCGTGGAGCATGCCGTCAAGGGCTCGATGCCCTTCCCCATCCCGAAGACGGGCCTGGAGCTGGCGTTCAACAACCTGCTGCCCTTCCGTGCCTTCAACGAAAGCACCATCCGTGACAACGCCAACGTGCTGTCGGATGGCACGATCGCCTGGGGCCGCGCGTGGAACCGCAGCATGAGCCTGCTCAATGCGCCGGACGAGGCCGGCAAGCCCATGGTGGGCCTGATGGCGCAGGGCATGAATGCCACCATCCTGCCGGAGCGCGAGAAAGGCACGGTGGGCGTGAATTCCGAGCCGGTGGACTTTGCCAAGGACAAGCGCCTGCAGTGGACCTACGACCCCGGCACGCGCCGCGTGCGCCAGGTGCCCGAGTATGGCTTTGACCAGCCCATGCCCGGCACCGGCGGCAAGATGACCATTGACCAGGATCGCTTGTTCAACGGTTCGCCTATCCGCTACAACTGGAAGGCCGTGGGCAAGAAGGAAATCTACGTCCCGGCCAACGCCTACAAGATCCACGCCAACACCGTCAAGTACGCAGACCTGCTCAAGCCCGGCCATGCCAACCCCGATTTCATGCGCTATGAGTTGCGCCGTGTCTGGGTGCTGGAAGCCACGCTCAAGGAAGGTTTCCGCCATGTGTTCGCCAAGCGCGTATTGTTCCTGGACGAAGACACGGGCCAGGCGCTTGTCACCGACTACTACGACGCGCGCGGCCAGCTCTGGCAGCATGGTTTGATCAACCACTACTACGCGTTTGACGCCAACACCTTCCAAGCGGGCACGAGCTTCTACTACGACCTGAACTCGGGCGGCTACCTGGCCTACAACCTGTTCCAGGAACGCCCCCTGGGCCCCATCCTGAACAAGGGCGACATGACGCCGTCGATGTTCACGCCGGAAGCCGCGCGCAACGCCGGCAACTGACCAGAGGCTGAAGCTGCTGCAACCATGGCAGCGGCTCCCTGTGCGCCCACCCCTGCGGTGGGCGCATTGCATTGACGAGGTGGAAATATGACAAGACTCTTTTTCTGGTGCGGCAACCTGGTCGTGGGCGCTCTTGTGTGGGGTGCTGCCTGTGGTGCGCTGGCCCACGATGACGCGGCGGACGACCGCGGCGGCTCTGGCAGCGCCAGCCCGCAGGTGCAGGCGGCGCGCGCGGCGGTGTTCAAGGCCAATCCGCAGCTGCTGCAGTCCATCATGTTGGGCGGGGGCTTCGGCTCCGAGATGTCCTACGCTGTGGCCAACAGCATGTACAGCAGGGACGACTCCAAGGCCATTGCCGACGCGCGCGCCAAGCTCAAGATCGAGCAGGTGGCGCCACGCACCTGGCTGCTGCGCTTCCCCATCGTCAACGTCATCGTGCTGGAGACGGATGAAGGCCTGGTGCTGATCGACAGCGGCTATGCCCCGGCCGGGCCGGTGCTGGCCGAGGTGCTGCCCACGCTCAGCCCCAAGCCCGTGCACACCATCATCTTCACGCATTTCCACGCCGACCACGCCTTTGGCGCCTGGGCGCTGATGGCGCAAAAGCCGCAGCCGCGCATCGTGGCCGAGGAGCGCTTCATCGAGCAGATGGAGCTGGACATGCGCAGCTGGGGCCTGAACGCGCGCAACAACCAGCAGAAGCTGGCCGATGTGCCACGCGACTGGCGCCAGGCCGTGCGGCCCACCCAGACCTTCCACCGCAAGACCACGCTGCGCATAGGCGGCGAGGACATCGTGCTCACGCACGCGCGTGGCGAAACCGAAGACCAGATCTGGGTTGCCGTGCCCGGGCGCAAGATGGTTGCCTCGGCCGATTACTTCCAGAGCTTCCTGCCCAACGCGGGCAACGGCAAGCGCCGCCAGCGCTACCCCGAGGAATGGGCCCAGGCGCTGCGCGACATGGCGGCGCAGCAGCCGCAGCTGCTCTTGCCCGCACATGGGCCGGCCATCACCAACCCTGCAGAGGTGCAGGACCGCCTGCCCGCCCAGGCGCGCATGCTGGACAGCATTGCCCAGCAGGTCGTCGACGGCCTGAACCGCGGCGAGCGCAAGGACCAGGTCTCCGAGCGCGTGGCCCTGCCTGCCGACCTGGCGGCCCGCCCCGACGCGCGCGAGCTCTACGTCTCGGCGCGCGACATCGGCCGCATGGTGGCCGCGCAGTACACGGGCTGGTGGGACGACATCCCCTCGCACTGGCGCCCGGCACCACTCGCCAGCGAAGCCGCCGAGCTCGCCGCGCTGGCCGGCGGCGCCGACAAGTTGATCGCGCGTGCTTTGACCATTGCCCCAGCCAACCCGCCGCTGGCCGCGCAACTGGCCGACTGGGCCTGGCTGGCCGATGGCGAGAGCCTGCCGGTGGTGCAGGGTGCTCTGCAGATCTATGGCCAGAGGGTGGCCCAGCCCCTGCCTACGCAGGAGGCGCTGGTTTATGCGGAGCACATGGTGCGGCTGCAGCTCAAGCTGCAAGCCTTGCAGGGCAAGTAGCGGGAAGGGAAAAGGGGGGAGCGCAGCGGTCGAATCAATGGGCCGTCATGTTCTCCGGCCCAAAAATCGCCCGCATCGAGAGGATCTTCCCTGCCTCGTTGAAGCGAAAGACGTCGATGGGACGGATCGCCATGTCGCGCCCTTGCCAGTGCAGGCGCACGCAAAAGGCAAAGGCCGCCTCATTTGCGGCCGCGCGTACCGGGCCTTCGAGCGCTACGTCGAGCTTGATCGCCAGCGATTTCGCGTAGAACGCACGAATCGCCGCGTGGCCCTGGTGAGGCGGGGAACCCACCGGGTCCTCCACCGTGGCGTCATCAGCGTACAGGGCGACGATGGCATCCAGGTCACCGGCGTTGAGTGCGGCGATGTAGCGGTGCACCACCGCGTGCATGGTTTCAGGGCTGGTCATGGTCAGAATTGTGTGGGACGCACCATGGCGTCCATGCCGCCATCGACGAAGAGCTGCGTGCCATGCACAAAGCTCGCCTGCGGGCTCATCAGGAAGGCCACGGTAGCGGCGATTTCTGCCGGGGCAGCGCGCCGGCCCAGCGGGGCGACGAAGTCCTTGATGGCCTGGGCATAGCGCGCGTCCTGCAGACCGGCTTGCAACAGCGGCGTTTCCACCGCACCGGGGGCGACGGTGTTCAGGCGCACGCCGGCCTGGCCCCAGGTGCGAACGCGCTGGCGCACGGCCACGGTGACGGCGTTTTTCGAGCCGGCGTAGGCCAGCTGCCCACCCTTGTCGCCGGCGCCATCCACAATCTGGCCAGCCTGGGCCTCGTCGCCCGCCTGCAGCGCGGTGGCCAGGGGGTTGCGCTCCCAGGGCAGTTGCGACGACGCGACGGAGGACACCACCACGGCTGCGGGCTGCCGGCCCTTTTGCAGCGCCGGCAGCAGGCCGTCGAGCAGATCGACCACGCCAAAGTAGTTCACCGACACGGCCTTGGACGCCGGCTGCACCTGCGGGCCCAGGCCCGCGCACAGCACCAGTCCGTCGAGCACGCCGCCGGTTTGGTCGAGCACCTGCTGCAGCACGGCCTGGCGGCCCGCGGCGCTGGAGAGGTCACCGCAGATGTCGGCGTTGCGCAGGTCTACGCCGATGACGCGATGGCCTGCAGCCTGCAGCGCGGCCTGCGTGGCGGCGCCTATGCCGGAGGCCGATCCGGTAAGCAAGGTGGTGGGCATGGTGACTCCTTTGATCTTGTGAGAAAGACCGCATCACATAGCAATCGGCGCACACGCGCTACCTGCAAACGGACGATGGTGGTGCTGCAGTGACCGCGGGAAAGCCCGTAGTCTCAATAGACGATGAGGTCTTGAGGTTGCGCAAGAATAATCGTCCCAGACGGCGCATTGCGCGCATTTCCAAAGCCAACGCGAATTTGTGAGGAGACAACACTGTGAGCAATTGCACCCAACTCAGGCCGATTGCGGCCGCCGCTGCCGCGCTGGCCGTGGCCCTGTCCGGCGGCGCCCATGCGGGCGAAACCGTGGACCTGGGCAATGATGTCAAGATGGACTGGAAGCTGACCGGTACGTATACCGCTTCGCAGCGCATGAAAGATGCCAATCCGGTCTTGGCTGGTGCGGCTGGCAGCAATGATGGCGACAACAACTTCAAGAAGGGCTCGCTCACGGCCAACCGCCTGTCGGCGCTGTTTGAGAGCAAGGTATACAAGGGCGACAGCGGGTTCGTGTTCTCGGGCAGTACCTTCTACGACGATGTGTACCACCACACCAACGACAACGACCCCAAGTCCCGCACTGTCAACAAGCCGGCTCCGTTCAATCAGTTCACCGAGGAGGCCAAGCGCTACCACGGCGGCTACAGCCGCGTTCTGGATGCCTATGGCTATACCTCGTTTGACATTGGCAGCAGCCGTGCCACGGTGCGCCTGGGTCGCCATGCGGTGAACTGGGGTGAGGCGGTGTTCCTGCCCAACATGGCGCAGGCGCAGGGACCGTTCGACGGCACGAAGGTGGGCGTGCCCGGCACCGAAGTGAAGGATTCGGTGCTGCCGGAAGACCAGATCTCCATGTCCATCGAGATGAATCCCCGGTGGTCGCTGCTGGGGCAGGTGCAGTTTGGCTTTCACCCGACCATTGCCCCTGCGCCTGGTTCCTACCTGAATACCTCCGACGGGGTGGGTCCCGGCGGCAGCTGTTTGGGGCCTTATACCACCATTCCTCCCGTGCCTGCGGTGAACTACGGCGGGTTTAGCGGCTGCTCCTTCGGCCCGCGCGGCGCGGATATCACGCCCGGCAAGACCGGCCAGTGGGGCATCGGTACACGCTACCGCGTCACCGACGAGACCGAAGTCGGGGTGTACTACATGAACTACAAGGACCGTACGCCGCTGACGGAAATCAATGCCTTCACGCCCGGATCGCCCATACCCGCGGCGTTGCAGGCGGCGATGGGGGGGCTCAAGCAGATCGGCAACGGCGGCTACCAGATTCGCTATTTCGACAACATCAAGCTGTTGGGCGGTACCGTCAGCACCACCTTCGGCCCCGTGTCGGCCTATGGCGAGTTCACCTACCGCGAAGGTGCGCCGGTACTGGTGGATGCCATCATCGACCCTTCCAAGAAGACGACCATGACGACGGCGACGCGTGCGAACGTCTCGCAGCTGAATCTGGGCGGCTTCTACAACATCGGCCGCACGGCCATCGCCGACCAGGTACAGCTGCTGGGTGAGTTGTCTGCCGTCACCATTGGCAAGGTCACGCCACGCAAGGCGGTGGGCGCTGAAGCCTTCCCGGCTGCGTTCGGCTTTACGGCATCGGACAACCTGAGCTTCCGCAGCAAGAGTGCTTTCGCCGTGTCGGGCACGCTGGTGTTGGGCTACCCTGGGGTTTTCGAGGGCTGGGACTTGAATGTGCCCATCAGCTATCAACACCAGCTCAAGGGGCGCTCCTTGGTCGGCGGTGTGGGCGGCGAAGGTGACAGGCGCTACAGCGTGGGGGCCTCTTTCATTTACAAGGGCAACCTGTCGCTGGGTGTGAGCTACTTCGGTTACCTGGGCAGCGCCTCGCTCGACCTCAAAAACAACCGCCTGCTGACCGATCGTGACTACCTGTCGGTGACCATGAAGTATGCCTTCTGACAGAGACAAAGGCCGCTGGGGCGGGTGGTAGCAAATCCGCGGGCCCCGCGTCTTCGATGCACCGGTGAGCACTGGCTCCCGGTGCTTTTTTTTTGCCCGCATCGCAGGGTGGGGCAATGCAGGGCACGCGTGTCGTCCTTTCGGACGATGAAGGATGGCGCGCAATCGCCAGAATGCAGTGCCATGGTGATCCGTGTCCCCCGTGGGGCACTCCCGACAAGGAGACAAGCGTGCGAATACTAGTTGGCCTAACAATGTCCGCCCTGATGGCGATAGCTGCGGTGCAGGCGTTTTCTCCCAGGCATACCCCGGCGTTGGCGGCCACACGGCTGGCGGTCGAAAAAATCCATTTCAATACCTTGGTGCAGTCCAAGGCAGCGCTGGTGGCCGGTGGCGAACTGGGCAAGCTGCTGTACTCCAAGGACCAGGGTAAGGACTGGCAGAGCGCGGCTTTGTCGCAGGATCGCCAGGCCCTGATCACGCAGGTGGTGTTTGCCAGCGACGGCCTGCGTGGCCTGGCCGTGGGGCACGAGGGTTGGATCCTGCGTACCACCGACGGCGGCCTGAGCTGGACCGAGGTGGCGTTTGACGAAAAGAACGGCGAGCCGCTGATGAGCGTGGCCAACCTGCAGGGGCAGCGCTGGCTGGCCGTGGGTGCATTCGGCCGTGCCCTGCAATCGCAGGACGATGGCCAGACCTGGACCCCCTACACCTTGCCCGAGGGGGTGGAGGACAAGCACATGAACCGCATCGTCGGCGCGGCCGACGGCAAGGATTGGCTGATCGTGGGTGAGCGCGGACTGGTGCTGCGCTCGCAGGACCAGGGCGAGACCTGGAAGCAATTGCCCGAGTTCTACAACGGCTCCTTCTACAACGCCCTACCGCTGCCTAACGATGGCTGGCTGGTGTACGGCATGCGCGGCAATGCCTTTGTCAGCCGCGGCGATGGCCAGTGGCAGCGTGCAGAAATACCGGCGCCGGTGTCGTTCTTTGGCGGCACCGTGCTGCCCGACGGAAAAATCATGCTCGTGGGCCAGGGCAGCATGGTGGCCACCAGCCAGGATGGTGGTGCGCATTTCACCTTGAGCCGCCTGCCCGGGCGCGCCACGTTGATGGACATTGCGCTCAACGGCCAAGGCCTGGGCTGGCTCGCATCCGACGCTGGACTCACGCCCTACAGCCCCGCCGCCGATGCTGCGTCGGCAGCCGCAGCCCCGCAGGGCGCCGCCTCGGGTCCCGCAGGAGCCAAGCCGTGACCCTGCCTGTCCCCGTCTCGCCCGTCGATCGCGCGATTGCGCGTATCGCCCATCTCCTCATTTCCTGGCGACGCGTCATCGTGGTTCTTGCGGTGCTGGTGACGGCGCTGCTGGGCGCATCGGCGCTGCGCACGCACCTCGATCCTGGTTTCAACAAGCTCATCCCGCTGCGTCACTCGTATATGCAGGCCTTCCTGCAGCATGCGGCGCAGTTCTCCGGCGCCAATCGGGTGCTGGTCAGCGTGCACTGGAAGGGAAGGGGCGACATTTACAACGCCGAGTTCCTGCAAACTCTGCGTGAGATCACCGACGAGGTGTTCTTCATCCCCGGCGTCAACCGTGGTCAGGTGTTCTCGCTGTTTACCCCCAATGTGCGCTATGTGGAGGTGACGGAGAACGGCTTCGTAGGCGAGGTGCTCATACCTTCACGCTTCACCGCCGACGCGCAGGGCCTGGCCCAGGTGCGCTCCAACGTGGCCAGGTCGGGGCAGATCGGCCGCCTGGTCAGCAAGGACCAACACTCCGCCATGGTGCGCGCCGACCTGCTGGAGGTGAATCCAGCCACGGGCGCCAAGCTCGACTACGCAGAGGTTGCGCACAAATTGGAGGAAATCCGCAGCAAGCACCAGAACAAGGACATAGAGATCAACATCGTCGGCTTCACCAAGGTGCTGGGTGATGTGATGGACGGACTTTTCAACGTCATCCTGTTCTTCGTCGTCGCCTTTGTCGTCACGGCGGTGCTGCTGTTCATGTATTCGCGCTCGCTCAGCTTGACGGTGCTGGCGCTGCTCGTGGCCCTGCTGCCTGTGGTATGGCTGCTGGGGCTGTTGCCGCTCATAGGCTACGGCATCGATCCGATGTCCATCCTCGTGCCCTTCCTGATCTTCTCCATCGGCGTGTCGCACGCGGTGCAGATGACCAACGCCTGGAAGTATGAGATGCGCACCGGCAGCAGCGCTCCGGCGGCGGCCGAGCTGGCGTTTCGCCGCCTGGCCATTCCGGGTACGCTGGCGCTCTTGATGAACGCGCTGGGTTTCATGGTGATCATGCTGATCGACATTCCCATCGTGCACGAGCTGGGCTTGACGGCCTGCCTGGGCGTGTCGCTGATGATCTTCACCAACAAGGTCATCCTGCCTGTGGCCCTGTCCTACCTGCGCTACAAGGCGCCTGCCGATGAAAGATCGTCCGATGGCATGGACGCCAAGTCCCGCGCGCGCTGGTGGGCCGTCTCGGGCCTGGCCGAACCCAAGCCTGCCTTGGTGACGTTCGCGGTGTCGCTGGCCCTGCTGGCGGGCGGCACGGTGATGTCGCGCCACCTGCTGACGGGCGACATCGGTTCGGGTGCGCCCGAGCTGCGTGCCGACTCGCGCTACAACCGCGACAACGAAGCCATCATCAGCCAGTACGCCATTGGCATGGACGTGCTCTCGGTGTACCTGGAGACCAAGGGGCTTGACGAGGCCTGCCTGAACTGGAACGTGATGAATGCCGTGGAGCGCTTTGACGTAGCCATGCGCGGTGTCGATGGCGTGCAGTCCGTGGTCACGGTGGCGGGCCTGGCCAAGCTGGCAACGGCGGGCAACAACGAGGGCAATCCGCGCTGGGCGACGCTGCAGCGCAGCGAATCGGCCCTGCGTACCGGCGCCAAGAGCGCGTCGCCCGACCTGGGGCTCAATTCCGAGGGCTGCAAGACCATCCACCTGCAACTGTTCCTCAAGGACCACGAAGGCGCCACGCTGGCGCATGTGGTCAAGGCGGTGCGCGACTTCATTGCTGCCGACAAGACGCCCAACGTTACCTTCCGCCTTGCTGGCGGCAACGCGGGCGTGGCGGCCGCGACGAACGAGGCCGTGGAAAAGGCAGAGATCGAGATGCTTGGATCCATCTTTGGTGCCATCACGCTGCTGTGCTGGCTCACCTTCCGCAGCTGGCGGGCGGTGCTGTGCATCATTGTGCCGTTGACGCTGGTGTCCATCCTGTGCAACGCGCTCATGGCCTTCCTGGGCATTGGGCTCAAGGTGGCGACCTTGCCGGTGATTGCGTTGGGCGTGGGCGTTGGCGTGGACTACGGCATCTACCTGTTCGAGCGCATACAGCACGAGATCGACGACCGCGGCTCTTCGCTGCGCGAGGCCTTCTACGAAGCCATGCACCAGCGCGGCACGGCGGCTGTGTTCACGGCCATCACCATGTCGATTGGCGTGGGCACCTGGGCCTTTTCATCGCTGAAGTTCCAGGCTGACATGGGCATCTTGCTGGCCTTCCTGTTCCTGGTGAACGTACTGGGCGCCATCTTCCTGCTGCCTGCCATGGCGTGCTGGTTGGATGTGAAGGCAAAGCAAAAGGCCAACTAGTTGAACTGCTTTGAAAGACTGGCCGCTTGAAAGCAAGCAGCGACGCGCCTGTCCCGGCGCATCCGGTTCGATCCGGCGGTTGAATTGGTCTATTGGGGAGTCCGCATAGCCGGAACTGGGCTGAACGTTTTGTGGCCTGCCCGGAGGGACTCGAACCCCCGACCTATTGCTTAGAAGGCAATTGCTCTATCCGGTTGAGCTACGGGCAGCTGGCGCAGGCATGCAGCCGGCCATGGCAGTGGCCTGGTGCGGGTGAATCATACCGGCTGCCGGCCGCTGTTTTTTTGGTTCGCCGGCAGTGTTTTTTTAGTCAGTGTCGTCAAACACCAGAGACGGCGGCGCCATGACGCGCGCGGTGTCGCCCAGGTTGGCGATGAGGTGGTTGGCGAAGTAGCTGTTTTGCGTGTCGGGTTCCAGCGCCGCCACGGCCAGGTTGGCCAGGGGCTGGTTCAGCGGCACGTAGTAGCTGCCTTCGGGCACGTCGATGGCGCTGCGCGTGGGCGTGACCTGTACGCGGATAATGCTCTGGCTGCCGGCGATGGTGCCGCGCACGTCCTGCCGCTCGGCGCTGGTGCGGCCGGTTTCCTGGTAGCTGTCGGCCAGGACGGAGCCGGGCTCGGCCACGCGCATGACCTGCACGCCCAGGAGTTTGAGGCGCTCCACGGCCTCGCCCGCGCTGCCGGCGAGCCAGTAGCCGCAGGGGCGCGGGCGCTTCTTCTGCGCGATCAGCTTGAGCGATGAGTTCCAGTCCACGCGCAGCACGCGGTCAGCGCCGGTTTCGGGGTCGAGCATGATCAGCTCATGCTGGGTCGGCGTGGGGCCGGCCTCGACCACAATCTCGCCGCGGCAGGCCTGGGCGGCGATGTCGCGCGCCTCGTAGGAGCGCACCTGCTCCAGGTTGCCCGCGCGCTCGGCCGTGCTGCGCAGGGCGCTGGTGATGGCCGTCACATGCGAGTGCACGCGCCGCTGGATATGGGCGCGGCCTATGCCCACGCCGCGGGTCTCCAGCAGCATGCTGATGGCGTTCTTCAGGCCGTTGACGTTGCGCCCGGTGTCGGGCTGGGTGCCGCCCATGGAGACGCGCAGGTCGTCCATGCGCGTGGAGGTGGTGTAGTACCACTCCTGGGTCAGGCTCTCGGCGCCCAGCGCCTTGATCATGGGCGCGCGGTACCACTCCAGCGCCGCGCGGGTCATGAACTCGGGCAGGTTGGCCGTGGTGGCGTGCTGCAGCAGCATGTCGTAGCGCTGGATGGCGTGGAACTTCTCCAGGTAGCGCCCGGCCACCGTGAATTCATGCGCGTCCAGGATGGCCATCGGGCGGTAGTTGCGCACCAGCCGGGCCAGGGCCTGGGCCTCGGGTGTCTGCAGCAGCAGGTGGTCGCGGTTCATGTCGATGCCGCCGGCCGTGTCACGGGTGCCGGCATCGGCGCCGTCGGGGTTGGCACGCGGCACGATGACCACGTTGATGCGGTCGAGCAGGGGTTCGAGCAGCCCTTGCGCCAGTTCGCGCGCCACGACCAGCAGGGCCTCGGCGCCGGCGGGCTCGTCGCCATGCTGCTGGCCCATCAGCAGCACCGTGGGGCGGCGGCTGGCCTCCAGGGCCGCGATCTCCGTGCCCGCGGCGCGTGTGAGCACCAAGGCCTGTATGGGGGTGCCGCGCTGGGACAGGCCCAGGTCCAGCATTTGCGCGCGCGTGGTGCCATGCGCCGCCGTCGCCTGCTCGCGCAGCCATTGCGTGAGCTCGGCATTCGTGGTGTAGGCGCGCCGTCCCTCGGCCAGGCCGGGCGTTTCGTAGCGCACCGATGGGTCGGGAAAGCGCGCCGCCACGGCCTCGCCGTAGGGGGGCGGCGCCTCCGCCGTCACAGATGCGCTGGGCGCCGCAGGTGCTATCGGTGTGACCGTGACCGGCGCCGTGATGACCTCGCCGCGCTGCACCGAGCCCAGCGGCGGAGGCACGGTTCGCCGGGCCTGTGGGGCCGGGGTGGACGGCTTGGCCGTCGGTGACTGGGCCGGCCATGGCGGCAGCGGCGTGCTGACGCAGGCCGAAAGCACGGCTGCGGCCACCAGTGCCCAGCCCCGACGGAGGGGCCGGGTGTACAGATGCCGCAAGGCGCTGGCGAGGAGGCTGAGGTGCGGTGCTTGGGGCGTCATCATGGTGTGCGGGGTGTGTCTCGGATGGATGTTACCCGGCGCTGCGCCCGCGCATGCATGCCTCCCCAACGAAAAGGGCCCGGCATGGCCGGGCCCGTTGTCGTCAGCGCGACACGCTGTCAGCGGCCGAAGCCGCCGCCGCGCGGGCCACGCCCGCCGCCGCCACCACCACCGCCGCTGCGAAAGCCGCCACGGCGGCCGCGGTCGGCCATGCTGTCCACACTGGTGCGCATGGGGTCGGGCTGGCTGGTGCGGCCGCTGCCGGGGCGCGGGCCCAGGTTCAGGTGCGGCAGCTGCGTGCCCAGGTGGGCGTTCTCGCCACGTGGCTGGCTGTCGTCAAAGCGGCGGTTGCCGCCATTGCCGCCACCGCCATTGCCGCCACGGCGACCCTCGCCGGCATGACGTGGCTGCTGCTGGCCGCGGACGGCCGGACGGCCGCCGTTGCCGCCACGCCCTGCGCCGCCCTGGCCGTTGGCTGCGCGCTGGCCTTCACCTTGGCCCTGGCCGCCCTGGCGGCCGCCGCGCGGCTGGCCCTGGGTCGCCTTGCTGCTGCGGATGCGCTCCATCATTTCGCTGCGCGCGGCCTTGGCCGCGGCCTGCATGACCTCACGGCTCGGCGGCTTGCCGGCGCCGCCCCAGATGGTCTGGCGGCCCATGGCGATGGGTTCGGCCTGCTCGCCCTCCTCGGGGCCGAAGCCGTCGATGACCTGCACGGGGATGTCCTGCTTGGTAAAGCGCTCGATCTCCATCATGAAGCCTTCTTCGTCCATGCACACCAGGCTCACGGCCTGGCCCTCGCGGCCAGCGCGGCCGGTGCGGCCGATGCGGTGCACGTAGTCCTCGGGGACGTTGGGGATCTCGTAGTTCACGACATGCGGAAGATCGTCGATGTCGATGCCGCGTGCTGCAATATCGGTAGCTACCAGCGCCCGTATTTGACCGGTTTTAAAGCCTTCCAGCGCCTGGGTGCGGGCGCTCTGGCTCTTGTTGCCGTGCAGCGCCATGGCCTGTACGCCATGCTTGGTCAGGTATTCGGCGACGTTGTTGGCGCCGAATTTGGTGCGCGTGAACACCAGCACCTGGCTCCAGTCATGCTGCTGGATGATGTGCAGCAGCACCTGTTTTTTCTTGCCGCGGCCCACGGGGTGGATGACCTGGCTGATGCGCTGCACCGTGGTGTTGCGCGGCGTGACCTGGATGCTTTGCGGGTTTTTGAGCAGGCCCCCGGCCAGGTCGCGAATCTCGTCGCTGAAGGTGGCCGAGAACAGCAGGCTTTGCTTGGAGGCGGGCAGCAGTGCGAGGATCTTCTTCACGTCGTGGATGAAGCCCATGTCCAGCATGCGGTCGGCCTCGTCGAGTACCAGGATCTCTACCTGCGACAGATCCATGAAGCCCTGCTGCTGCAGGTCCAAGAGGCGCCCGGGCGTGGCCACGAGCACGTCCACGCCGCGCTTGATGCGATCGATCTGCGGATTCATGCCCACGCCGCCGAAGACCACGGTGGACTTGATGTCCAGGTGCTTGCCATAGGTGCGCACGGACTCTTCGACCTGCGCAGCCAGTTCGCGCGTCGGGGTCAGCACCAGGGCGCGCACGCCGCGGCCGCCAAAGCGGCTCTTGGGGGCCTGGCCCGCGGCCAGGCGGTGCAGCATGGGCAGGGTGAAGGCGGCGGTCTTGCCGGTGCCGGTCTGCGCGCCGGCGAGCAGGTCATGGCCCTCAAGGACGGCGGGAATGGCCTGCGCCTGAATGGGGGTGGGGGTGTCGTAACCCTGTTCTTGCACGGCCTGCAAAATGGCCGGCGCCAGCTTCAATTCTTCGAATGTCATTGTCAAGTTGGATGCGCCCATCCTGGGCGCTGGGTACCTGCCTGTTGCCCGCGACCTTGCGGGTCGCCGGGCCAGTTCTTTGGGCAGATGATTTGAAGGGTGGGAGCCCGGAAAATGATTCCATCGTCCCCAGCTTGTCTAGGCTGATGTCGGGGCAACTGGAACCCGCAACGCCCGCTATTGTCGCATGCGCCGATAATCCACGTTTGCGCGCCCAAATTTTGGGCGCCTTCTTTTGCCCATTTTTCTGAAAATTCCATGGCCCAGTACGTTTTTTCGATGAACCGTGTCACCAAGACCGTGCCGCCTAAGCGGCAGATCTTGAAAGACATTTCGCTGTCCTTCTTCCCCGGCGCCAAGATCGGCGTGCTGGGCCTGAACGGCTCGGGCAAGTCTTCGCTCTTGAAGATCATGGCCGGCATCGACAAGGAGATCGAGGGCGAGGCCATTCCCATGCAGGGCCTGTCGATCGGCTACCTGCCGCAGGAGCCCCAGCTCAACCCCGAGCACACGGTGCGCGAGGCGGTCGAGGAGGCCATGGCCGAGGTGAATAACGCCAAGGCGCGCCTGGAAGAGGTGTACGCGGCCTACGCCGAGGAAGACGCCGACTTTGACGCCCTGGCCGCCGAGCAGGGCCAGCTCGAAGCCATCATCGCCGCCGCCGGCACCGACAGCGAGCACCAGCTGGAGATCGCCGCCGACGCGCTGCGCCTGCCGCCCTGGGAGGCCGTCGTGGGCAAGCTTTCGGGCGGCGAGAAGCGCCGCGTGGCGCTGTGCCAGCTGCTCTTGTCCAAGCCCGACATGCTGCTGCTCGACGAGCCCACCAACCACCTGGACGCCGAATCCGTCGAATGGCTGGAGCAGTTCCTGCACCGCTTCTCGGGCACCGTGGTGGCCATCACCCACGACCGCTACTTTCTGGACAACGCGGCCGAGTGGATTCTGGAACTTGACCGCGGCCACGGCATTCCCTACAAGGGCAACTACACCGAATGGCTGCTGCAGAAGCAGGCCCGCCTGGAGTCGGAACAAAAGGGCGAGGAGGCCCGCGCCAAGGCCCTGAAGAAGGAGCTGGAGTGGGTGCGCCAGAACGCCAAGGGGCGCCAGGCCAAGTCCAAGGCGCGTATCGCGCGCTTCGAGGAACTGTCCGACTACGAATACCAGCGTCGCAACGAGACGCAGGAGATCTTCATTCCCGTGGCCGACCGCCTGGGCACGCAGGTCATTGAGTTCCACAACGTCACCAAGAGCTTTGGCGACCGCGTGCTGATCGACAACCTGTCGATGAACATCCCGGCCGGCGCCATCGTCGGCATCATCGGCCCCAACGGCGCCGGTAAATCGACGCTGTTCAAGATGATCGCAGGCAAGGAGCAGCCCGACAGCGGCCAGGTCATCGTCGGCCAGACCGTGAAGATGGCCTACGTGGACCAGTCGCGCGACGCGCTGGCCAACGACAAGACGGTGTGGGAGGACGTCTCGGGCGGCCTGGACATCATCAACGTCGGTAAGTTCCAGATGGCCAGCCGCGCCTACTGCGGGCGCTTCAACTTCAACGGCCAGGACCAGCAGAAGAAGGTCGGCAACCTCTCGGGCGGCGAGCGCGGCCGCCTGCACCTGGCCAAGACGCTGATCCAGGGCGGCAACGTGCTGCTGCTGGACGAGCCCTCGAACGACCTGGATGTGGAAACCCTGCGCGCGCTGGAAGACGCGCTGCTGGAATACGCGGGAACGGTGCTGGTCATCAGCCACGACCGCTGGTTTCTCGACCGCATCGCCACCCACATCCTGGCCGCCGAGGGCGACAGCCAGTGGGTGTTCTTCGACGGCAACTACCAGGAGTACGAGGCCGACAAGAAGAAGCGCCTGGGCGAAGAGGGCGCGGCCCCGAAGCGCATGCGCTACAAGGCCCTCAAGTAAGGCGCCGCGGGCGCGCGGCGCCGGCTCAGGCTCGCTGGCCGGCGCGCGCCGACACGCGCCGCTGCACCAGCTGTATGTGGTTGCGCAGCGCGTACAGTTCGTCGGCGTAGGACAGGGGCACGCTCACCCGCTCCACCTGCGCCTCCAGCCGCGCCAGGCGCTGGCGCAGCTCCTCGGGGGTGGCGCGGCCGGCCTCCAGGTCGTCCTCGACCTGGCGCAGATGGCCATACCAGCGGAACACGCGCGAGCGCACGCGGAACTGGTAGAGCGGCGGCACCACGCGCGACAGCGGCAGCATCACGGCCAGCAAAATGCCCAGCACCAGCCACATGCGCTCGATGAGGTTGGCGATCCAGAACGGCAGGTAGCGCTGCAGCAGCGGCGTGGGCTCGTTGATGGCGCGCTCGCCCTCCTTGGCTATGGGCAGCTCGGCGTGGCGCGTGCTCGGGAACTCGCGCGCGCGGTTGAACCAGCCGGCGCCGCCGTGGATGTTCTGCGCCGCCTGCGCAAACAGCTGCAGCAGCGCGGGGTGCGTGCCCTCGCGCGCCAGCAGCGAGGTGGTGGAGGCCACCAGCCGCACGTCGCGCGGCGGCACATTGCTTGCCAAGTCCACCACGCCGCGCGGCAAGGTCACGGGTGTGAGGAACGGAAAGCGCCGCGCATAGGCCTCGTTCTGCGCAAAGCCCATGAGCTGTACGCCGGGTGTCTGCAGCAGCATCTGCACCATCAGCGACTCGGGCGCCGAGGCGAACACCAGCGCGTCCAGCCGCCCGTCGAGCAGATCCACCGTGGCCGGCGTTTGCTTGAGCTGTGTGAGCGCGAGGTCTGCGGGCGGCACGCGGTTGGCCTCCAGCAGCCGCTCCATGAGCGTGGGCACGCCGCTGCCGGGCGAGCCCACGTTCACGCGCAGGCCGCGCAGCTGGTGCAGCCCGTCGAGCCGGGCCGGACCGGTGGCACGCCGCACGGCGTCGCCGCGGTAGAACAGCCAGATGGGCTCGACAAACAGGCTGCCCAGCGACACCAGGGCGTCGCCGTCCTCGGGGCGCAGTTCTCCGGTGCCGCCCTGCACAAAGGCCAGGTCGGCCTGGCCGTCGCGCAGCAGCTGCAGGTTGGCCGATGAGCCGTCGCTGGGCAGCAGTTTCACCTCAATGCCATTGGCCGCCAGGGCCTCCTGGTAGCGCTTGCCAAAGGCCTCGTAGGCGCTTTGCGCCGGGCCGGTGGCCAGCGTTACCCGCTGCGGCGGCGTGGGCTTGAGCCATTGGTAGGCCAGTACCACCAGGGCCACGCCCAGCACGGCCAGCGGCCCGGCCGAGAGCAGCAGGTCGCGCAGCGACAGCAGCAGGTTGCGCAGGCGGTGCGACATGCGTTCCATGGCCTATCCCCTATCCGCGTGCGGCCAGGTCGGCGTGGCAGGGCAGGTGCAGGCCTTCCGCGGTGGTTAGCGTGCGCGCCGCCAGCACGGCGCGCACGGTGGCGCGGGCCACGGCCTCGGCCGCCATGGTGGCCAGCACCATCATGCCGGGGTGCTGTGCATGCCGGCCGGTGGCCAGGGTGAATAGCGTGTCGCCGTCGCTCATGGTGTGCACCGGATTGATGGCGCGCGCCAGGCCGTCATGCCCGGCCACGGCCAGGCGCTGGGCCTGCACCTTGGTCAGCAGCGCGTCGGTGGCGATCACGCCTATGGTGGTGTTGCTGCCCGCCAGCAGCGCATGCGGCGGCTCGCCGGCAAGCAGGGCGCGGCGCGTGTCGCGCAGACTCCTGCCATCGGCCAGGCGCGCGCCGGCCAGGGGCCGGCCGGTGTCGGGATCGACCACGTCGCCCACGGCGTTGCAGGCGATCAGCGCGCCCACCGTCACGCCGGCCACGGTGACCGAGGCCGTGCCTACGCCGCCCTTCATCGCGTGCTGCATGCCGAACATCTTGCCGACCACGGCGCCGCTGCCCGCGCCCACGTTGCCCTCGGCCGGCGGCGCGCTGCTGGCGGCCTGGCAGGCGGCGTAGCCGGCCGCGGCGTCGGGGCGGATCTTCATGTCGCCCACATGCAGGTCGAACAGCACGGCGGCCGGTACCAGGGGCAGGCGGCCCACGCCTACGTCCAGGCCCGCGCCTTGCTCCTCCAGCCAGCGCACCGCGCCCGTGGCCGCGTCCAGCCCCCAGGCGCTGCCGCCGGCCAGCATCACGGCATGCACCTGCTGCACCAGGTTGCCGGGGGCCAGCACGTCGGTCTCGCGCGTGCCGGGCGCGGCGCCGCGCACGTCCACGCCGGCCACCGCGCCATCACGGGCGATGACCACGCTGCAGCCCGTGGGGCGGCGGGCGTCGCTGTGGTGGCCGACGGTGATGCCGGCGACGTGGGTAATGGCGCCCTGGTTCTGGTCAAGCAAAGGGTGTCGCATGGTGCGCCGATTATGTGCGGCCGTCCTACCTGTGGCTGGAGAAAACGCGCGTGGAGACGTCGCTGTTCATCAGGTTCTTGGTGACCAGCAGCACGTCATACGGGTCCTTGCGGCCTTTGTATTCCGGGCCGTCCATGCCGGGGCTGCCCATGGGCATGCCGGGCACGGTTAGGCCCAGGGCCTTGGGGCGCTCCTTGAGCAGCTTCTTCACATCGGCCGCGGGCACATGGCCTTCGAGCAGGTAGCCGCCGACGAGGGCCGTGTGGCACGAGCCCAGGCGCTGCGGCAGGCCGAGGCGCGCGCGCACGGCGGCGTTGCCCGTCTCGTGCACGGTGGTGGCAAAGCCGTTGGCTTGCATATGGTCTATCCAGTCCTGGCAGCAGCCGCAGCTGGGGTCCTTCCATACCTCGACGGCGTAGCCGTTGTTGGCCCAGGCGGGCAGGGCGGCGCAGGTCGCTGCGGCGGCGATGGCCGTCATCCACTGGCGGCGGCTGGGGGTGTTGTGCATGGTGTGACCTCAGGGTGTGACGGTGAAGCTGCCGCGCATGCCGGCCTCGAAGTGGCCGGCGACCAGGCAGGCGAAGTCGAATTGGCCAGCGCGGTTGAAGGTCCAGACCAGGTCATCCTGGCGGCCGGGCTTGACATGGGCCATGTGCGCCTCGCCATGCTCCATGCCGGGGTGCGCGCGCATCATGGCCGCGTGCGCGTCCAGGCTGGCCTGCGTGCCCAGCACCACCTCGTGCAGCACCTGGCCCTTGTTCTCCACGCGCAGGCGCACCGTTTCGCCGCGCTTCACGCTGAAGTGCGACGGGGTGAAGCGCATGTCGTCCGTCATGCGCAGGGTGATGGTGCGTGTGGACTTGGTGGCCTGGCCGGCAATGCCCCAGGCCTGCTGCTGCGGCGCGGCGGCCGCGTGGCCGTGGTGGCCGGTGTTTTCATGAGAGAAACTGGCTGCCGCGCTTATCAGTAAAGCGCATGCAGCTATAAATTGAAGAGCTTTCATAAAGATTTGTTGTTCGTTGCAATGGCGTGCGTGAAGGCACTGGGACACGCCCGCTCCTCATGGGCGGGCGCGGCGGGCGGCGGACGCACTTCGGGCGTCGGGCCCTAAACGATGGGTGGCTTGATCGCCTGCGCGGCCGGGACACTGGCAAACTGCGTGCCGCGCGGCGGGCGCAGGGTGTGGCGTGATGCGCTGACAGGCGCGGGTGCCCAGGCCACGACCCCGAGCGCCGAATGGCAGATGCCGCAGGCGCTGCAGCCGGCGGGGTGCGCTGCATGCGTGGCGCCCGTGGCGTCGCAGCAGTGCCGCTCCACGGCCTGGCCGGCGTGGGCGCCATGGCTTTCATCACTGGCGGCGTGGATCTCCTGCGGCGCCGCTTGCTCGGGTGTCATGCCCATGGCCATGGCGTCGCCCAGCAGACCGCGCAGGATCAGCAGCAATACCAGGGCAAAGGACAGGGCGCGACGCATGGGTTCCATGATACCGGCGCGGTGTGTGAAGTTCCGCTCGCAAGCGGTCAGGCCGCCATGTAGCGCCCGGGACGGTGGTTGATGGCCAGCACCTGATTGAGCGCCAGCGCCCCCACGATGGACCAGAGCACGCGCATGGGCTCCACGGTGGCCAGCGCCGCGGCGACGA
The DNA here is from genome assembly GCA_018241405.1 of Pseudomonadota bacterium. Taxonomy (GTDB): domain Bacteria; phylum Pseudomonadota; class Gammaproteobacteria; order Burkholderiales; family Burkholderiaceae_C; genus Alicycliphilus. Next base: position 93,759 of record JAFEDY010000030.1, read on the forward strand.
TGCACAGGTCGGCCACCATCTGCACAGCGCCCGCGCGCCAGCCAAAGCGAGACTGCAGGTACAGCGCCAGGATGCCTATGCCGCCCAGGCTGCAGTGGTGGCGAAACAGCACCAGAAAGCCCATGCCCATGCACAGCCCGCCCATGAGCGCGGCGTACAGCGGCTCTATGCTGCCAATCCGCATCAAATGCGGCTGCACCTCGGTGATGACGGCCAGCAGCGCCACGCCGGCAAAGGTCTTGACCGTGAAGCCCAGCCCCAGCTTGCGCAGCGCCAGCCAGTAAAAGGGCAGGTTGAGCACGAAGAACAGCTTGCCAAAGCCCATGCCTGTGGCGTAGTGCAGCACAAAGGCCAGGCCGGTGATGCCGCCCGTGAGCAGGCCGCCGCCGCCCACCAGGGCCACGCCGACCGACACCATGGCCACGCCGGTGACGATGGCCACCAGGTCCTCGCCGCGCGAGTGTGGGGCCGGTGCAGGGGCGACGACGGGGGCGAGGGTAGGGGCCGGGGCGGGGGACGACATGGGGGCGCCATTGTGCTCTGACAACGAACGCGCCCATACGCAGTTACATCAAACCAGCTCAAGGTTTTTGGCCGGGATATTCCGGCGCCGCACCGCCGCAGGCCCGCATGGCCTCGGCGATGCAGGCGCGCAGGGCCGCGTTGGGCACCATGGGCTGCAGGGGCCGCACCAGGGCGCGGCCGTTGTTGCCATAGGGCATGCGGCGCACCAGGTGGCCGAAGGGGGCCACGCACAGGTGCTTGATCTGGCCCTGGGCCTCGAACCTGTCGTCCAGCGACCGGGCAAAGCGCAGCATCAGCCAGTGCGCGCGCAGGTGCAGGCCCAGGCGGTTCTGGCCCAGCACATGGGCGGCCTCCAGGTAGCGCCAGCGCTCGGCCTTGCCCTGGCCGGCGCTGGCGTGGAACTGCTGCACGAGATAGTCGAAGGCGGCACGTTGGCGGGTCTGGCTCATGGTGTTGGCGGCTCGGGTGTCTGGGGCAGGGCGCGGCGCAGGCGCAGGCCGTTGGCGACGACCAGCAGGCTCACGCCCATGTCGGCCAGCACGGCCATCCACATGGTGGCCATGCCCAGCAGCGCAAGCATAAAGAAAACCGCTTTCACGCCCAGGGCCAGGGAGATGTTCTGCCACAGCACATGGTGCGTGCGTTGCGACAGGGCGATGGTGTCGGGGATGCGGCGCAGGTCGTCGTGCATCAGCACCACGTCGGCCGTCTCGGTGGCCATGGCCGTGCCGTGCGCGCCGCCCATGGCAAAGCCGACGTCGGCGCGCGCCAGCGCCGGCGCGTCGTTGATGCCGTCGCCCGTCATGCCGGTGGGGCCGCGGCTTGCCTGCAGCGCGGCCAGGGCGCCCTGCTTGTCCTCGGGCAGCAGGCCGCCGCGGGCGTCCTGTTCGCCGGTGATGCCGGCCTCGGCCGCGACGGCGCGCACGGTGGCCGGGTTGTCGCCGCTGAGCACCAGCGGGTGCACGCCCAGGGCGAGCAGCTGGGCGATGGCGGCGCGCGCATGGGGGCGCAGCGGGTCGGCCACGGCGAACAGCGCGCGCACGGCCTGGTCGTCGGCCAGCAGCGTCACGCTGCGGCCCTGCTGCTCGTGCTCTGCGAGCAGGGCGGCTAGATCGTCGGTGAGCAGGCCCTGTTCGCGCATCAGGCGCAGATTGCCCAGAAGCCAGCGCTGGCCGGCGATCTCGGCCTGCACGCCGCGCCCGGGCAGGGCCTGCAGGTGCTGCACGCCGTTGGCCGCCGCTGCGGGCAGGCCGGCCGCAATGGCGCGCGAGACCGGGTGCTCGGAGCGGCTGGCCAGCTGCCAGCCCATGGCGGCGGCCGCGCCGTCGTCCATGCCCGCCAGCGCCTGCCAGTGCACCAGCGTGGGCTGCCCGGTGGTCAGCGTGCCGGTCTTGTCCAGCGCCAGCACGCGCAGGCCGCGCGCGGCCTCCAGCGCGCCGCCGCCCTTGATGAGGATGCCGCGGCGCGCCGCCGCGGTCAGCGCGCTGACCACCGTGACCGGCGTGGAGATGACCAGCGCGCAGGGGCAGGCGATGACCAGCAGCGCCAGCGCCTGGTAGGCCGCCTGGTGCCAGCTCCAGCCCATGAGCAGGGGCGCGAGCAGCGCCAGCAGCACAGCCAGCGCGAAGACGACCGGCGTGTAGACGGCGGCAAAGCGGTCCACGAAGCGCTGCAGCGGCGCCTTGCCGGCCTGGGCCTGCTCCACGGCGCGCACGATGCGCGCGAGCAGCGTGTCGCCGGGCGTGGCGGACACCTGCATCAAGAGCTCGCCATGCTGGTTCACGCTGCCGGCGTAGAGCGGGTCGCCCGGGGCCTTGTCGGCCAGCTGGCTCTCGCCCGTGATGGGGGCCTGGTTCACGGCGCTGCTGCCTTGCGTGACGGTGCCGTCGAGCGGCACATGGGCGCCCGGCGCAACGCGCAGCACGGCGCCCAGCGGCACCTGGTCCACGGGCAGGCGCCGGCTGCTGCCGTCGGCCTGCAGCACATCGGCCGTGGCGGGTGCCAGCCGCAGCAGTCCGCGGATGGCGTGGCGCGCGCGGTCCACGGCGCCGTCCTCGATGCGCTCGGCCGCCACGTACAGCGCCATGACCATGGCGGCCTCGGGCCACTGGCCGATCAGAAAGGCGCCGGTCACGGCCACAGCCATGAGGGCGTGTATCCCTAAGCGCAGCCGCGCCAGATCCTTGAGTCCGGTGCGGTACACGCCCAGGCCGGCCAGTGCAATGGCCAGCACGGCCAGGGCCATGCCTGCGGCGTCCTGCTGCAGCCAGTGCGCCGCCTCGGCGCCGGTGGCCAGGGCCAGGGCCGCGGCGATGCGCGGCCAGCCGGGCAGGGCGCCATGGTCATGCCCGTCGCCGGCCTGTTCGCCATGGCCGCTGGCGCAACTGCTGCAGCCGGCCAGCGCCTCGGGGGCCGGCAGGGCCGCCGCGCCTGCGCCATGGGAATGGGAGCTGTGGTTGTGGTTTTGGTTGTGGTTCATGCCATGATTGGAAACCTTGAAGCCACTTGAAGGTCAAGCCATGCTCAGGAAAAGTCCCCGCCACCGCATCGGCGATGCCGCCCGGCTCTCGGGCGTGCCGCCGGCCAACATCCGCTATTACGAAAAGGAAGGCCTGCTGCCGGCGCAGGCGCGCGCCGACAACCGCTACCGTCTTTATAGCGACGAGGAGGTGCACCGCCTGCGCTTCGTGCGGCTGTGCCGGGCCATGGACATGTCGCTGGACGAGGTGCGCACCCTGCTGGCCCTGGATGTCGAGGCCGCCGCCACCGACCACGCTGCCTGCGCGACGTTGGACGAGCACTTGGAGCATGTGCGCACGCGCCTTGGCGAACTCGCCACACTGGAGCAGCAACTGCTGGCCCTGCGCGCACGCTGCGACGGCACGGGCGGGCAGTGCCATGTGATCGAGGCGCTGCACGAGCGTGCCGACGCCGATCCCGTGCCGGCGCTGGCGCCGCCGGGCAGGCGCCATGTGTGAACAGCTGCCCTGATCACTATGCAAGTGATAGCTGCTAGCGCTTATCCAAAGCGCGCTAGAGGCCAATTTGTTACCAAGGTTGCGACAGACGCCCCTATGATGGCCACATGAGCACCGCTCCCCACCCCGTCCACCTGCCGCGGCGCGCCTGGGAGCTGGCGCTGCGCTGGGCCCTGGCCTGGTGGCGCATCATCGACCTGGGCGCGGTGGTGCTGGTGCTGGCGCTGTCGCCGTCGAGCTACCGCCCCGCGGCACGCACGCGCATGGCGCGTCAGATGCTGGTGGACACGGCGCCCATCCTGCTGGGCTTCACGGCGCTGGCGGCGCTGCTCAGCCTGGTCATCACCCACATCGTGGTCGTCACCGCGCTCAGCTATGGCCTGACGCGCTACGCGCTGGAGATGGTGATCCGTGTGCTGGTGCTGGAGCTGATCCCGCTCACGGCCGCGTTGTTCGTGGCCATGCGCAGCACCATCCCCAGCGGCGCGCAGCTGGCGCGGCTGCGCGCGGCCGGCCGGCTGCAGGCGCTGGCCGATCGCGGCGTCGACCCGGTGCGCATGGAGGTGCTGGCGCGCGTGCTCGCCGGCGTGCATGCCAGCATCACGTTGGCCGCGCTGTCCTGCGTGGTGGCGCTGGTCATGGCCTACCTGGGCGTGTACGGACTCAACACCGCCGGCCTGCCCGCGTACACGCGCATGTTCGGCCAGGTGTTCACGCCCTCGATCACGCTGGTGTTCGGCCTCAAGACCCTGCTGTTCAGTCTGGCCGTGGCGCTGATTCCCATGGCGTCGGGCCTGCACCCGCCGCCAGCCGGCGCGCTGCAGGGCCAGGACGGACAGGGCCAGGGCGGCCTGGCGCGCATGTTTGCCGTGCTGCTGCTGATAGAAGTGGTCTCGCTCATGGGCAACTATTACTGATCCCCCCAGACATGAACGAATCCCCACCATCCCCCGCGCCCGAGGAGCTGCTCGGCCCCGTGCGGCATCTGCGCCTGAAGGCCGCGGCGCTCTTGCTGCTCACGCTGGCGCTGATCGCGGGCTCGGTGCTCTACCTGCTGTACGCGCGCGGCGCCTTCGAGCCCACGCAGCCGCTGGTGCTGCTGGCCGACGACTCCGAGGGCGTGAGCGTGGGCATGGACATGACCTTCTCCGGCTTTCCCATAGGCCGCGTGCGGCGCATCGAGCTGGCGGGCGACGGCAACGTGCGCATCCTGGTCGACGTGGCCCGGCGCGACGCGCACTGGCTGCGCCAGTCCAGCGTCTTCACGCTGATGCGCGGCCTGGTCGGGGGCACCACCATCAAGGCCTACAGCGGCGTTCTGAGCGATCCGCCGCTGGCGGCCGGCGCCGAGCGCCCGGTGCTGCGCGGCGATGCCGCGGCCGAGATCCCGCAGCTCATGGCCACGGCGCGCCAGCTGCTCGACAACCTGCAGCAGCTCACCGCACAGGACTCGGCGCTGGATGCCACGCTGTCCCAGGTGCGCCGGCTGAGCGAGCGGCTGAACGCGCCGGCCGGCGCGCTGGGCGTGCTGATGGGCAACGAGGCTGACGCGCGCAAGGTGCTGCAGACCCTGGAGCGCAGCAACCAGCTGCTCGCGCGCATCGACGCCCTGGCGGCCCGGGCGGACCGCCAGGTCTTTGGCGCTGCGGGTCAGCCCGGCCTGGTGCCCGAGCTGCGCAATACCGTGCTGCAGCTGACCGCCCTGCTGCAGGACGCGCGCCAGAGCCTGACCAAGGTGGACGCCGTGCTGGCCGAGGCCCAGGCCGTGGGCGCCAACGCCCGCGTGGCCACCACCGACCTGGACGCGCTGCGCGCCCAGGTCGAGGCCAGCCTGCGCAAGGTGGACGGCCTGGTGAGCGAGATCAACCGCAAATGGCCCTTCGCGCGCGACACCGAGCTGAAACTGCCATGAACCCCATGCCGCGCACCACCACCCTGCGCCGCCTGCTGGCGCCCGCCCTGGCCGCACTGCTGACCGCCTGCGGCAACCAGCCCCCCGTGCCCGACTGGCAGCTGAACGCCCACGGCGCGGCCGAGCGCGCCAGCGCCGCCTATCTGGCGGGCGACGAGCGCGTGGCACGGCAGGAATGGGCCCGCGCGCGTGCCGAAGTCGCACGCACCGGCCGCCCCGAACTGCTGGCGCGCCTGGAGCTGCTGCGCTGCGCGGCCCAGCTCGCCAGCCTGGAGGGCGGCGCCTGCCCGGCCTTCGAGCCGCTGCGCCAGGACGCCACGCCGCCAGAGCGCGCCTACGCCGACTATCTTGCAGGCCAATCCACGCCCGAGCAGACCGCGCTGCTGCCCGCCGCGCAGCGCAACGCCGCCGCCAGCGTGCAGGCCATAGCCGGCATTGCCGACCCGCTGTCGCGCCTGGTGGCGGCCGGCGCCGCCGTGCAGGCCGGCCGCGCTACGCCCCAGCTATTGGAGCTGGCCAGCGACACCGCCGCCGCCCAGGGCTGGCGCCGCCCGCTGCTGGCCTGGCTGCGGCTGCGCGTGCGGCAGGCAAGGGCTGCGGGCGACGAATCTCTTGTGGGGCGGCTGGAGCGGCGTATCGCCATCATTGAAAGCGGCGGTGCGCCCGCCGTTCAAGCGCCAAAGAACTGATTGAGTTCCTTGCCCGGCAGCGCGTCGGCAAAGCCGTCGAAGCGCCCCTCGGTCGCCAGCAGGCGCGCGGCTCGGTCAAAGCCGCCCCAGGCCGCGCGCGCCAACGCGCCGCCCACGCTGACGCGGCGCACGCCCAGCGCCGCCAGGTCGGCCATCGTGAGCTGGCTGGCCGCGCCCACCAGCACGTTGACGGGCTTGGGCGCCACGGCGGCCACTACGGCCGCGATCTGCTCGCGCGTGTGGATGCCGGGCGCGTACAGGCAGTCGGCACCGGCCTCGGCATAGGCGCGCAGGCGGGCGATGACATCCTGCAGGTCGGGGCGGCCGACGATGAAATTCTCGGCGCGGCCGACCAGCAGCACGTCGTCGCCCGACGCGTCTATGGCCGCGCGCGCGGCGCGCAGGCGCGTCACCGCTTCATCCAGCGGCAGCAGCGGCGCGGCCGGGTCGCCCGTGGAGTCTTCGATCGACAGGCCCGCCACGCCCGTGGCGATGGCCAGCCGCACGTTGCGCGCCACGCCCTCGGCGTCCTCGGCAAAACCATGTTCGAAGTCGGCATTCAGCGGCAGGCCGGTGGCCGCCACCATCTCGCGCAGGTGGGCCAGCACCTCGGGCAGCGGCAGGGCGCCGTCGGGCCGGCCGCGCGACCAGGCGTGGCCCGAGCTGGTCGTGCCCAGCGCCTTGAAGCCCAGGCCTGCGAGCCAGCGCGCTGAGCCCGCGTCCCAGGGGTTGGGGATAGCAAAGCAGCCCGCGGCGTGCAGCTGACGGAAGGCGGCGCGGCGCGCGCGGATCTGGGTGGTGTCGGGGTGCATGGTTTTACCTCCTTATATGACTCAACAGGCCAGCGCCTGCGCCAGGCGGCCAGCCGTCAGCGCTTGCCCTTGTGGCCAGCAGTCCGCCGCCGCGCCGTGCAGCCAGCAGGCGTGGCTGGCGGCGTCGAATGCGGCCATGGCATCGGCCCGCGGCGCGGCGGCCAGGCGGGCGCCGACCAGTCCGGCCAGCACGTCGCCCGTGCCGCCCGTGGCCAGCAAGGCGTTGCCCGTGGGGTTGATGCGCGGCGGCTGGCCCGAGGTGGCGATGACGCTGCCCGAGCCCTTGAGCAGCGCGGTGCAGGCAAAGCGCTCGGCCAGCACCCGGGCGGCGGCCAGGCGGTCGGCCTGCACGCTGGCCGTGTCGCAGGCCAGCAGGCGCGCGGCCTCCAGCGGGTGAGGCGTGAGCACGGTGGCGTGGTCGGGGCGTTGGCCGCGTGCGTGCAACAGTGCCTGCAACTGCGGGTCGGCGGCGATGGCGTTGAGCGCATCGGCATCCAGCACCAGGCGCGGCGCCTGTTCAAGCACTTGCGGCAGCACGGCGGCCACGGCCGCGCCGCCGCCGCAGCCGCAGACCACGGTGGCGCTGTCCAGCGCCAGCGCCTCGAAACGGCGCAGCATGAGCTCGGGCTGCTGCGGCAGGGCGGTGGTGGCACCGCCGTCCAGCAGGGCCAGCAGCACGCGCCCGGCGCCGCCATGCAGGGCCGCGCCGGCGGCCAGCAGGGCCGCGCCCGTCATGCCCATGCCACGTGCGGCCAGGCCTTCGCCGCCGATGATGGCCACGTCGCCGCGGCTGCCCTTGTGGCTGGCATGGGGGCGTGCCGCGGCCGGCGGCGGCCCGGCGAGCCAGGCGCCGGGTGCCTCGGCCGGTGTCGTCACGCCCAGGTCGTCAAACCAGACGCTGCCCGCCGCGTCGCGCCCATGGGCGGTGAACAGGCCGCTCTTGAGCGTGAGCAGGGACAGCGTGTGGCGCGCAGCCGCGGGCGGCCCATTCATGCCCAATCCCGGTGCGAACTGGCCCTGGTCCGCGATCAGTCCCGAGGGCAGATCGATGCACAGCGTGGGCGCGGGGCTGGCGTGCATGTGCCCCAGCCAGGCCAGCAGCCGCGTGTCGGGCGGCTGGGCGCGTGGCTGGGCGGTGAGGCCCAGGCCCAGCAGCGCGTCCACGCACAGATCCTGGGCGCCGAGCACCGGCGGCGCATCGGCAAAGGGCACGCCGGCGTCGCGCGCGCGCTGCCAGGACAGGCGCGCGTCGGCCGGCAGCGCATCGGGCATACCCAGCCAGGTGGCGCGCACCGGGTGGCCGGCGCGGTGCAGCAGCATGGCGGCCTCCAGCCCGTCGCCGCCGTTGTTGCCGCCGCCGCAGGCGATCCAGAAGCAGCGCGCGTGCGGCGCCAGCGCCAGCGCCAGGCGGGCCGTGGCGCGGCCGGCGCGCTGCATCAGCGTATGCGGCGGCAGGGCGGCAGCGGCGGCAGCCTCCATGCGGCGCGTGGCCGCGCTGTCGAACAGGGCGTGGGGCTGGTCGGGCGTGATGCGCTGCATGGGCGCATTGTGGCGCCGCCTGCCGCCGATCCGAAAGCCGGCTTAAAAGCGCTGCACGCGAAACGGCTGCAGGTCAAAGGCGGGCGCGCGCCCGGCGATCAAGTCAGCCAGCGCACGTGCGCTGCCGCAGGCCTGGGCCCAGCCGCAGGCGCCGTGACCGGCGTTGATCCACAGACCTGCGTGTCCGCTGGTGCCGATCACGGGCGCGCCATCGGGCAGGGTGGGGCGCGCGCCGCGCCAGACTTGCACCTGGGGCGAGGAGGTGAGTGCCCCGCCCGGGAACCAGCCCGACAGCGCCAGGTACAGGGTCTGCAGCGTGGGTGCGTGCTGCGCGCCGCCGGCCGGGCCCAGTTCGGCGCCGCCGGATACGCGCACGCGCTGGCCCTGGCGCGTGATGGTGAGGTGGTGCAGCGGGTCGATCACGCTGCCCTGGGGGGCATGGCTGTCCTCGCGCAGCGGAGCGCTGATGGTGTAGCCGTGTACGGCGGCCAAGGGCAGGCGCAGGCCCAGCGGGCGCAGCAGGGCGGCGCTGGCCAGGCCTGTGCACAGCACCACGGCGTCAAAGCGCCGGGGCGCGGCCTCGCCCGCGATCTGCAGGCTGGCGGCGCCGCTGCTCAGTGCCTGCACGCGCGCGCCGAAGACGCATTGCGCGCCCTGCTCTTGGGCGGCGTGGCGCAGGATCTGGGCGAACAGGCGGCAGTTGCCGGCCTCGCCGCCGGGCGCGTGCAGGGCGCCGGCCAGCGGCGCATCGCTGGACAGGCCGGGTTCTATGAGCCGGGCGGTGTCGGCGTCTACCTCATGAAGGATTTCGCCCGCGTCGCGCAGCAGTTGCAGCGCGGGCTGCAGCTGTTCCATGTCTTCGGGCCTGCGCAACAGTACCAGGGTGCCGCGGCTGGTTTCCATGTCCACGTCGAACAGCTGGGCCAGCTCACGCGTGCGCGCCAGGCTGTAGCGGCCCAGTCCTTCGAGTGCGGCAAGCAGGGTGGGGGCCGTGGGGTCACTGCCAGCCCTGATCCAGCGCCGACGCCAGGTCAGGCCCGATATGCCGGCGCCGCGCACCAGCTGCGGTGCGGACGGGCTGGCCCAGAGGCGGCGCTTAGCGCCAGCGCCGATGCCGGGGGTAGCCCAGGGCAGGAGCAGCGCCGGGGCCAGCAGGCCGGCGCTGCCGAAGCTCGCCTCCTCGGCAGCGGCGGCGCGCTGTTCAAAGACGGTGACCTCATGGCCGTCTGCGGCCAGTTCATAGGCGGTGGCCGCGCCGACGATGCCGGCGCCGACGATGGCAATCTGCATGAAATATGGGGATAAGAGGCCTTTGACGCTTATATGGTAAGCGCTGGCAGCTATTGTTTTTGTAATTCCTGTTCGATCAACAGGCCGACGTTCAGCACCGCGTCGTCGCGCAGCGCGCCATGCCACACCATCAGGCCCATGGGCAGCTCGCCCGCCTGGTGGCAGGGCAGGGACAGGGCGCAGCCGTCCAGCATGTTGACCACGCTGGTGTTGCGCAGCAGCAGGGCGTTGACGCGGAAGAACTCCGCGTCACGCACGCTGCCCGGCGCCACGGATGCAATGGTGGGCGCGGCGATGGGCACGGTGGGCGAGAGCAGGGCGTCAAAGCCCGCCATGGCGGCCTCCATGCGCGTGATCCAGGCGCGGCGTGTGTGCAGCAGGGTGATGTAGTCGGCGGCCGACATGCGGGCGCCGCGCTCTATGCGGCTTCTCACGCGCGGGTCGTAGCGGTCTGCGTGCTGCGCAAGCAGCGCCCGGTGCCAGGCGTAGCTTTCGGCGGCGGAGAGGCCGCCGGTGGCGTTCAGCTCGGCCAGCTGCGCGGTCTCGGGCAGGGCGATCTCGGTGATGTGTGCGCCGGCGTGGCGCAGCCGCCGCAGCGTGCGCTCGAAGGCCTGGGTCACGGCCTCGTCCAGCCCGTCAAGGAACAGCGTGGCGGGCACGGCCAGGCGCCAGGCCGACAGCGGCGCCGGGCTGCGCGTGACGCGGCGCGCGGCCAGGATCTCGTGCGCCACGATGGCGTCGCGCACGCTGCGCGTGAGGGCGCAGGCCGTATCCAGCGTGGTCGATAGCGGTACGGCGCCGTCGGTGGGCACCAGGCGCGCCGTATTCTTGAAACCCACGATGCCGTTCAGGGCCGCGGGGATGCGGATGGAGCCGCCCGTGTCCGAGCCCAGGCCGATGAAGGCCGCGCCCGTGGCCACCGACACCCCTGCCCCCGAGGAGGAGCCGCCCGGCACGCGCGCGGGGCCGGGCAGGGCGCCGTGGCGCGCATCATGGGCCGCGGGCGTGCCGAAATGCGGGTTCACGCCCACGCCGGAAAAGGCGAATTCCACCATGTGCGTGTGGCCGATGATGGCGGCGCCCGCGCGGCGCAGGCGCGCCACGGCCGTGCAGTCGGCCAGGGCAGGGGGGGCGTCGGCCAGCACGGTGGAGCCTGCGGCCGTGGCCATTCCCCGGATGTCGAACAAGTCCTTGACCGACACCGCCAGTCCCGCCAGCGGCAGCTGCGCCACGCCGGGCGCGGCAGCGGTGGTGCGTGCCTCCCCGTAGCAGGTGTTGCGAAACACATGGGCGCAGGCCGGGCCCTGGGCGGCAGCGATGCAGCGCTCGAGTACTTCTGCGGCGCTGGAATGTCCGGCAGCCACCGGGCTGCGGGTGGAGACAAGGTCGGCCAACATGGTGGGTGTGCTAGAATCCTTGGGTTTTGCTGATAGCTGCTCGCCCCATGGTGCGCGGCCTGCGGCAAAACCAATCGCAAACCAGCCCCTTCAAGGTGTTGCGGCCTGCAAAAACAATTGTTGCAAGCCGCAATTATTGGGGCTGGATTTTAGACCCAACCTTCGGAGAGATTTTCATGTCCGTGACCATGCGCGAAATGCTGGAAGCCGGTGTCCACTTTGGCCACCAGACCCGCTTCTGGAACCCCAAGATGGCCCCCTTCATCTTCGGCCATCGCAACAAGATTCACATCGTCAACCTGGAAAAGTCGCTGCCGATGTTCCAGGATGCGCAGAAGTTTGCCAAGCAGCTGGCTGCCAACCGCGGCACCATCCTGATGGTGGGCACCAAGCGCCAGGCCCGTGAGCTGGTGGCCGAGCAGGCGCAGCGCGCCGGTGTGCCTTATGTGGACCAGCGCTGGCTGGGCGGCATGCTGACCAACTTCAAGACCGTCAAGACTTCGATCAAGCGCCTCAAGGACATGAAGGCCCAGCAGGAAGCCGGCCTGGAATCCATGAGCAAGAAGGAACAGCTGATGTTCGTGCGCGAGCTGGAGAAGCTCGAGAAGGACATCGGCGGCATCCAGGACATGAACGCCCTGCCCGACGCCATCTTCGTGATCGACGTGGGCTACCACAAGATCGCCGTGGCCGAGGCCAAGAAGCTGGGCATTCCGCTGATCGGTGTGGTGGATACCAACCACAACCCCGAAGGTATCGACTACGTGATCCCCGGTAACGACGACTCTGCCAAGGCCGTGGCCCTGTATGCCCGCGGCATCGCCGACGCGATCCTCGAAGGCCGTGCCAACGCCGTGAACGACGTGGTCAAGGCCGTCGCTGGCGAAGGCTCCGACGAATTCGTGGAAGTGGACGAGAACGCCGCCTAAATCAACGGGCTGTGCGATGCGTCGCAAGAAAAGCGGGGCCCTGGTGAGCCCCCTTTTTTTTAGCCCTCATTCCTGTAACGAACTGAACTGAAACACTGGAGAAATACCGATGGCTGCTATTACCGCAAGCATGGTCGCTGAACTGCGTGGCAAGACCGATGCCCCCATGATGGAGTGCAAGAAGGCCCTGACCGAGGCCGGCGGCGACATGGGCAAGGCCGAGGAGCTGCTGCGCGTCAAGCTGGGCACCAAGGCGGGCAAGGCCGCTTCGCGCGTCACGGCCGAGGGCGTGGTGGCCGCGAGCATCAACGGCAACCTGGGCGCGCTGATCGAGGTCAACAGCGAAACCGACTTTGTGTCCAAGAACGACAGCTTCATCGCCATGGCCAACGCCGCGGCCAGGCTGGTGGCCGAGCACAACCCCGCCGACATCGCGGCCCTGGGTGCCCTGGCCTATGAACAAGACGGCTTCGGCCCGACGCTGGAAGACGTGCGCAAGGGCCTGATCGGCAAGATCGGCGAGAACATGTCCTTCCGCCGCTTCAAGCGCTTTGCCGGCGCCAACCTGGCCCATTACCTGCACGGCTCGCGCATCGGCGTGGTGGTGGAGTTCGACGGTGACGCCACCGCCGCCAAGGACGTGGCCATGCATGTGGCCGCCATGAAGCCCGCGGCGCTGACCAGCGCCGACGTGCCCGCCGACCTGATCGCCAAGGAGCGCGCCGTGGCCGAGGGCAAGGCCGAGGAAGCCAACAAGGAACTGGTGGCCGCCGGCAAGCCCGCGCAGAGCGCCGAGATCACCGCCAAGCGCATCGACGGCGCCGTGCAGAAGTTCCTGAAGGAAGTCTCGCTGGCCGACCAGGTCTTCGTGAAGGCCGCCGACGGCAAACAGACCGTGGCCGGCATGCTCAAGGCCGCCAACACCACCGTCAAGGGCTTCACCCTGTATGTGGTGGGCGAGGGCATCGAGAAAAAGGCCGACGATTTCGCCGCCGAGGTGGCCGCCCAGGTTGCCGCCGCCAAGGCCGGCGCCTGATCGTCCGCCCGCCCGCCGTCACTGTCCCCTGTGTTCCTGCCTTACGGAGAAAATTGCCCATGACCTCAGCCACACCGGCCCATAAGCGCATCCTGCTCAAGCTGTCTGGCGAGGCGCTGATGGGCGACGACGCCTTCGGCATCAACCGCAATACCATCGTGCGCATGGTCGGCGAGGTGGCCGAGGTCACGCGCCTGGGCGTGCAGGTCGCGCTGGTCATTGGCGGGGGCAATATCTTTCGCGGCGTGGCCGGCGGTGCCGAGGGCATGGACCGCGCCACGGCCGACTACATGGGCATGCTGGCCACGGTGATGAACTCGCTGGCGTTGGCCGATGCCATGAACAAGCAGGGCGTGACGGCGCGCGTCATGTCGGCCATCGACATCCAGCAGGTGGTCGAGCCCTATGTGCGCCCCAAGGCGCTGCAGTACCTGGAAGAGGGCAAGGTGGTGGTGTTTGCCGCCGGGACCGGCAACCCGTTCTTCACCACCGACACGGCCGCGGCCCTGCGCGGCGCCGAGATCGGCGCCGAGCTGGTGCTCAAGGCCACCAAGGTCGATGGCGTGTACACGGCCGACCCGATGAAGGATCCCACGGCCACGCGCTATGCCAAGCTCACGTTTGACGAGGCCATGGTGCGCAACCTGGGCATCATGGATGCGACGGCGTTTGCGCTGTGCCGCGACCAGAAGCTGCCCATCCGCGTGTTCTCCATCCTCAAGCCCGGCGCACTCAAGCGCGTGGTCTTAGGCGAGGACGAAGGCACCTTGGTGTACGCTTGAATGCATTGCGAATGCATGGCGCACTGACAGCCCGCTGAAGGATTTCACATGACGATTGCCGACATCAAGAAAAACCTGGACGCCAAGATGGACCAGTCCATCACCGCGCTCAAGAACAATCTCTCCAAGGTGCGTACCGGCCGCGCCAACCCGGCGCTGCTCGATTCCATCCATGTCGAGTACTACGGATCCATGGTGCCGCTGTCGCAGGTGGCCAATGTGTCGCTGCTGGACGCGCGCACCATCAGTGTGCAGCCTTGGGAAAAGAACATGAGCGCCAAGGTCGAAAAGGCCATCCGCGAGAGCGACCTGGGCCTGAACCCGGCCAACTTGGGCGACCTGATCCGCGTGCCCATGCCGCCCATGAGCGAGGAGCGCCGCAAGGAAATGACCAAGCTCGCGCGCAACGAGGGCGAGAGCTCCAAGGTGGCCGTGCGCAATCTGCGCCGCGATGCCAACGAGGCCGTGAAGAAGCTGGTCAAGGACAAGCTTGCGTCCGAGGACGAGCAAAAGCGTGCCGAGGCGGATGTCCAGAAGGCCACCGACAAGCACATCGCAGAGATCGACGCCTTGGTTGCCGCCAAGGAGCAGGACATCCTGGCCATCTGATCCCCGGCCTCATGTCCATAACGCCGGCCACCGTGCCGCACCACATTGCCATCGTCATGGATGGCAACGGCCGCTGGGCCACACGGCGCTTCCTGCCGCGCCTGGCGGGGCATCGCCAGGGTGTTGAATCGCTGCGCCGCTGCGTCCGCGCCTGCGTGGCGCGGGGCGTGGGCGTGCTCACGGTGTTCGCGTTTTCCTCCGAGAACTGGAACCGCCCGGCGGACGAGGTCTCGGGCCTCATGGACCTGCTGGCCAAGGCGCTGGCGCGCGAGGTGCCGCAGCTCTCGCGCGATGGCGTGCGCCTGCACTTCGTGGGCGAGAAATCCGCCCTGTCTGACAAGGTGCGTGAGGGCCTGCGCCAGGCCGAGGCCGCGACGGCGGCCAACGACCGCCTGGTGCTCAACGTGTGCTTCAACTATGGCGGCCGCTGGGATATCGCCCAGGCCGCGGCGGCACTGGCCGCGCGCGGCGAGCCCATCACCGAGGCCAGCCTGCATGCCGCCATGGGTATGGCCCACGTGCCCGACCCCGATCTTCTGATCCGCACCGGCGGCGAAAAGCGCATCAGCAACTTCCTGCTGTGGCAGGCCGCCTATTCCGAGCTGTACTTCAGCGACAGGCTCTGGCCCGATTTCGACGAGGCCGCGCTCGACGAGGCGATTGCCGACTACGCCGCGCGCGAGCGCCGCTTTGGCCGCACGTCCGAGCAGCTACAGCAGCAACCAACCGCTGCGCGCCTGAGCGCCTGAGCGTTCCGGCCTTCAATCCCGTGAAAGGGCTTCGATGCTCAAGCAACGTGTCATCACCGCCCTGGTCCTGCTGGCGATCCTGCTGCCAGCGCTGTTCTATCCCTCGTTCGTGCCCTTTGCCGCGGTCACGCTGGTGCTCATGGCTGCAGGGGCCTGGGAATGGGGGCGACTGAACGGCCTGGGCGGCGCGGCCTGCTGGGCCCTGGGAGCGCTGTGCCTTGTGCTGTGCGGCCTGAGCTGGCTGGACGGCTGGCTGCTGCGCCCGCTGCCCTGGCTGTGGGCGCTGGGCGGCGGCGCCTGGGTGCTGGGCGGCGCGCTGCTGCTGCGCGCGGGCGTGGCGGGTTGGCCGCAGGTGCCGCGGCTCTTGCGCATCGTGGGCGGCGTGCTGGCGCTGTGGCTGGCCTGGCTGGCCGTGGCCCAGGCGCGCGTGGCGGGCGTCAATTTTCTGCTGTCGGTGCTGACCCTGGTCTGGGTGGCCGACAGCTGTGCCTATTTTGCCGGCCGCGCCTTCGGCCTGCGCTTCACCAAGGCCAAGCTTGCACCCAGCATCAGCCCCGGCAAGAGCTGGGAGGGTGCCTGGGGCGGCATGGCGGGCGTGCTGGTGCTGGCCATCGCCTGGGTGGCGGCCGATGCGCACTGGCAGGCCGTCGCACCGAGCCTGTACACGCAGCTCATGCGCCGGGGCGGGTGGCTGCTGATCATCGGCGCGGTCTTCATGACGGCCATGAGCGTGGTGGGCGACCTGGTGGAATCGCTCATCAAGCGCAGCGCCGGCGTCAAGGACAGCAGCGGCCTGCTGCCGGGCCATGGCGGTGTGCTCGACCGCATCGATGCGCTCTTGCCCACGCTGCCGCTGGCCATGATGCTTACCCAGTTATGAAACAACGACTCACCATCCTGGGCTCCACGGGCTCCATCGGTACCAGTACGCTGGACGTGGTGGCGCGCCACCCCGAACGCTACGAGGTCTTCGCCCTGAGTGCCGCCACGCAGGTGGACCTGATGCTGGCGCAGTGCGCGCAGTTCCGCCCGCGCTACGCCGTTATGGCCAGCGCCGCGCATGCCCGCCAGCTGGCCGAGAAAATCAAGCAGAATGACCTTGCAACGCAGGTCCTTCAAGCGCCAGACGCTCTTGAAACAATAGCGTCGCACGAACAGGTGGACGCCGTCATGGCGGCCATCGTCGGTGCCGCGGGACTGGCGCCCTGCATGGCCGCGGCGCGCGCCGGCAAGCGCCTGCTGCTGGCCAACAAGGAGGCGCTGGTCGTCGGTGGCGCGGTCTTCATGCGGGCCGTGCGGGACGGTGGTGCGACGCTGCTGCCCATAGACAGCGAGCATTCCGCCATCTTCCAGAGCCTGCCCGAGGACCCGGCGACATGGCACGAACGCGTTGACCACGTGCTGCTCACCGCCTCCGGCGGGCCGTTTCGTACGCGTGAGCCGGCCAGCCTGCGCGACGTGACGCCGGACGAGGCCTGCGCCCACCCCAATTTCTCCATGGGCCGGAAAATTTCCATCGACTCGGCCACGATGATGAACAAAGCGCTGGAGGTGATCGAGGCGCGCTGGCTGTTCGACCTGGCGCCTGAACAAATCAAGGTGGTCATCCACCCGCAGCAGATCATCCACTCCATGGTGCAGTTCCGGGACGCGTCCATCATCGCCCAGCTGGGCACGCCCGACATGCGCGTGCCCATCGCCTGCGGCCTGGCCTGGCCCGAGCGCATCGCCAGCGGCGCGCCGGTGCTTGACTTTGCGCGCCTGGCCGCGCTGACCTTCGAGCAGGCCGACGCGGCGCGCTTTCCCGGCCTGCACCTGTCCTGGCAGGCCCTCTGCGCCGCGCCCGGCACGACGGCAGTGCTCAATGCCGCCAACGAGGTCGCCGTGGATGCCTTCCTGCAGCGGCGCATACGCTTCGATCAGATTCACGCGCTCAACCTCGCAACTCTGGAGTCGGTGCTACCCTCCGACGCGGACACGCTGCAGTCCCTGCTGGCACTCGACGCGCAGGCGCGCGCAGTGGCGCAGCAGCTGGTTCTGGGCTTCAATTGAATGTGCAGCCTGCGCTTGCCACGCCATGTTTTGCATGTGCTTTCAACGAGTAGCCGTTGTAGGTAGAGCACAAGCAGCTATGAACTTTGAGGAGACATCCGCATGCTGCTGACCGTCGTCGCCTTTGTCGTCGCCCTCGGCGTGCTGATCGCCGTGC
Source organism: Pseudomonadota bacterium (assembly GCA_018241405.1). GTDB lineage: Bacteria > Pseudomonadota > Gammaproteobacteria > Burkholderiales > Burkholderiaceae_C > Alicycliphilus. The sequence goes on from JAFEDY010000030.1 coordinate 111,215, forward strand.
ACGAATATGGCCACTACCGCGTGGCCGTGGCCTGTGGCGTGAAGGTGCTGCGCTTCTCCATAGGCTTCGGCCGACCGCTCGTGCGCTGGCAGCGCAAGGGCTCGCCCACGGAGTTCGTCATTGCTGCCTTTCCGCTGGGCGGCTATGTGCGCATGCTCGACGAGCGCGAGGCGCCTGTGGCGGCCGAGGAACGCCACCTGGCCTTCAACACCCAGCCGCTGCGCGCGCGTGCTGCCGTCGTCGCCGCCGGGCCGCTGGCCAATCTGCTGCTGGCTGTGCTGCTGTATGCCGCGGTCAACTGGAGCGGCGTGGATGAGCCCAAGGCCTTGCTCTCCAGCCCCGTGGCCGGCTCCATCGCGCAGCGCGCCGGGCTGCAGGGAGGCGAACTGGTCGTGAGCGCCGCCATTGGCGAGGACGATGCCGAGCCCGTGCGCTCCTTCGAAGACCTGCGCTGGGTGCTCACGCGCGGGGCGCTGGACGGCGAGAGCGTGCGCCTGCTGCTGCAGCCCGAGCGCGGGGCGCAGCGCGAGGTCGTACTGCCACTGGACCAGATGCAGGTGCGCGAGGCCGATGCGCAGCTGTTTCGCAGCATAGGCATCGTCGGCCCGTGGACGCGCCCCGTGCTGGGCGAGGTCATGCCCGGCGGCGCCGCCGAGCGCGCCGGCCTGCGCCCCGGCGACCTGGTGCTGCGTCTGGGCGGAACCGACGTGGTGGACGGCACCCAGCTGCGGGATCTGATACGTGCCAGCGTACAGGACGGCAAGCCGCGCACCCAGGTCTGGCGCATAGACCGTGAAGGGCGCCTGCTCGACGTTGCCGTAACGCCGCAACTGGTGCCCGAGCCCACGGGGCCCGTGGGCCGCGTCGGTGCCTATGTGGGCGATCCACCCGAGATGGTGAATGTGCGCTATGGCGCGGCGCAAGGGCTGTGGAAGGGTGTGGAGCGCACCTGGGAGGTGTCGGTGCTGACGCTGCGCATGATGGGGCGCATGGTGATCGGCGAGGCCTCCATCAAGAACCTGAGCGGGCCGCTGACCATCGCCGACTATGCGGGCCGCTCGGCCAGCATGGGGCTGACGCAGTACCTGGCGTTCATGGCGCTCATCAGCGTCAGCCTGGGAGTGCTGAACCTGCTGCCGCTGCCGGTCCTGGATGGGGGGCACCTGATGTATTATCTTTGGGAAGGGCTCACGGGTCGCAGCGTATCCGAAGCCTGGATGGACCGGTTGCAGCGCGCGGGCGTCGTGGTGCTCCTCCTCATGATGTCCATCGCCCTGTTCAACGATCTCACCCGGCTATTTGGTTAACCATTTCGCCGGCATTGCAGCGCAATGCCGGCCCCAGCTTCATCCATGAGAAAACACACTAATCGCCTGGGCGTGCGCGCGGCGGCGGCCTTTACGGCCATGGTCTTTGCCGCCAACGCCGCATGGGCCCTGGCACCCTTCAAGGTGCAGGATATTCGCGTCGAGGGCCTGCAGCGCGTGGAGCCCGGCACCGTTTTCGCATCGCTCCCTCTGCGCGTGGGCGACGAGTACAACGACGAGAAGGGCGCCGCGGCCATCCGCGCGCTGTTTGCGTTGGGCTTGTTCAAGGATGTGCGCCTGGAGGCCACTGGCAATGTGCTGGTGGTGGTGGTCGAAGAGCGCCCGACCATCGCCAATGTCGAGTTCGCCGGCACCAAGGAGTTTGACAAGGACCAGCTCAAGAAGGCCATGCGTGACGTGGGTCTCGCCGAGGGGCGCCCCTTCGACAAGGCGCTGGCCGACCGCGCCGAGCAGGAACTGAAGCGCCAGTACATCAACAAGAGCCTGTACGGCGCCGAGGTGGTGACCACCGTCACGCCGATCGAGCGCAACCGTGTCAACCTGACCTTCACCGTCACCGAGGGTGAGCCTGCCAAGATCAAGGACATCCGCATTGTCGGCAACAAGGCCTTCGGCGAGTCCACGCTCAGGGGGCTGTTCGACCAGGACACGGGCGGCTGGATGAGCTGGTACACCAAGTCGAACCGCTATTCGCGTGCCAAGCTCAATGCCGACCTGGAGACGCTGCGCTCCTATTACCTGGCGCGCGGCTACATGGAGTTCCGCATCGACTCGACCCAGGTGGCCATCTCGCCGGACAAGCAGGATATCTCCATCACTATCAACGTGACCGAGGGGCCGCGCTATGCAGTCTCGGCCGTGAAGCTTGAGGGCAACTATCTCGACCGTGATGACGAGTTCAAGTCGCTGATCACCATTCGCCCCGGCGAGCCCTACAACGCCGACAAGGTGGCGGAAACCACCAAGGCCTTCACCGACCATTTCGGCAACTTCGGCTTTGCCTTCGCGCGCGTGGAGGCCGTGCCCGAGGTGGACCGCGAGCACAACCGCGTGGCCCTGGTGCTGCGCGCCGAGCCCTCGCGCCGCGCCTACGTGCGCCGCATCCAGGTGAGTGGCAACAACCGCACGCGCGACGCCGTCGTGCGCCGCGAATTCCGCCAGTTCGAGGCCTCCTGGTACGACGGCGACAAGATCAAGCTCTCGCGCGACCGCGTGGACCGTTTGGGCTTCTTCACCGAGGTCAACGTGGAGACCCAGGAGGTGCCGGGCGCACCCGACCAGGTGGACCTGGTCATCAACGTGGTCGAGAAGCCCACCGGTTCGCTGCAGCTGGGTGCGGGTTTCTCCAGCGCCGAGAAGGTCGCGCTGTCGTTTGGCATCAAGCAGGAAAACGTCTTCGGCTCGGGCAACTACCTGGGCGTGGACGTCAACACCAGCAAATACCGCCGCACCCTGGTGCTCTCCACCACCGACCCCTATTTCACGCAGGATGGCATCTCCCGCACACTCGACCTGTACTACCGCTCGGCCAAGCCTTTCCAGTTCCAGGGCGGCAACTACGAGCTGGTCACGGCAGGTACCAGCGTGCGCTTCGGCGTGCCCTTCAGCGAGACCGACACCGTGTTCTTCGGCGGCGGGCTGGAGCAGACCAATATCAAGGTCGGCACCAACATACCCGCCGCTTATTTGCTGTACATCCAGAACTTCGGCGACACCAGCTGGGGGCTGCCGCTCACCATCGGCTGGTCGCGCGACGACCGCGACAGTGCGCTGGCGCCCAATTCCGGGCGCTACCAACGCTTGAACACCGAGTGGTCGGTGGCCGGCGATGCACGCTACGTGCGGGCCAACTACCAGTACCAGCAGTACATACCGCTGAACAAGCAGTACACCCTGGCGTTCAACGGCGAGCTGGGCCTGGGCAAGGGCATGAACGGCCGGCCCTTCCCCGTGTTCAAGAACTTCTATTCGGGCGGCCTGGGCTCGGTGCGCGGCTTCGACCAGGGAACGCTGGGCCCGCGCGACGTGACGGGCTCCTCGCTGGGCGGTCCCAAGAAGATCACGCTGAACGCCGAATTCATCGCACCGGTGCCCGGCGCCGGCAACGACCGCACGCTGCGCTGGTTCGCCTTCGTTGATGCCGGCAACGTGTATGGCGAAGATGAGAAATGGCAGATGAGCGAGCTGCGCGCCTCGGCGGGCCTGGGTTTGAGCTGGATTTCCCCGCTCGGCCCGCTGCGTCTGGCCTATGCGCAGCCGGTACGCAAATTTGCCGGCGATAGAATCCAGAAACTGCAATTCCAGATCGGAACATCCTTCTAATGAAATCCCTTTCCCGCCATATTCCCCTGGTTCTTCTGCTGGGCTCCCTGGCCGCCGCCGTGCCTGCCCAGGCCCAGGAGTTCAAGGCCGGCTTCGTGAATACCGACCGCATCTTCCGCGAGGCAACCACCGCCAAGGCGGCCCAGGCCAAGCTGGAGCAAGAATTCTCCAAGCGTGAGAAGGAACTCGTGGACATGGGCAATACCCTCAAGAGCGCCACCGAGAAGTTCGAGCGCGAGGCCCCCACCATGGCCGAGAGCCAGCGCGTCACGCGCCAGCGTCAGCTGGTCGACCAGGACCGTGACTTCCAGCGCAAGCGCCGCGAGTTCCAGGAAGACCTGGGCGCGCGCAAGAACGAGGAACTGGGCCAGGTGCTGGAGCGCGCCAACAAGGTCGTCAAGCAACTGGCAGAGGCCGAGAAGTACGACGTGATCCTGCAGGAGGCCGTCTACATCAACCCCAAGCATGACATCACCGACAAGGTGATCAAGGCCATGAACGCGGCCGGCAACTCCGGCAAGTAAGGCCACGGCCGCACAAGGGCAGGTAGCGCGTGGGCTTGCGACTCGGGCAGATCGTCGATGCACTCGGGGGCAGCCTTGAGGGGGGCGACAGGAACACCGAGATCGCGCGTCTGGCGCCGCTGGAATCGGCCGGCAGCGCCGACCTGGCCTTTCTGAGCAACCCGCGCTACGCATCGCAGCTGACGGCTTCCAAGGCGGCCTGCGTCATCGTCGCACCCGCCATGCACGCGGCGGCGCTGGCGCGCGGCGCCTGCATCGTCGCGGATCAGCCCTATGTCTACTTTGCACGCGTCACGCAGCTGTGGGCGCGTACGCAGGGAATGGCGCCACCTGCCGGGGTGCACCCCAGCGCCGTTGTCGATGCCCTGGCACAGGTGCATCCCACGGCGTCGATAGGCCCGCTGTGCGTGGTCGAGCGTGGCGCCGTGATCGGCGCCCACACCGTGCTCAAGTCCCGCGTCACGGTGGGGGAGCGTTGCACCGTGGGCGCGCGCTGCATCCTGCACCCGGGCGTGGTGATAGGGGCGGACGGCTTCGGCTTCGCGCAGGAGCGGGGGCAGTGGGTCAAGATCGAGCAACTTGGCGCCGTGCGCATCGGCGACGACGTGGAGATAGGCGCCAACACCTGTATCGACCGTGGTGCGCTCGAAGACACGGTGATCGAGGATGGCGTCAAGCTCGACAACCTCATCCAGATCGCCCACAACGTGCGCATAGGCCGGCACACGGCCATGGCCGGCTGCGCGGCCGTAGCGGGCAGCACACAGATCGGCGCGCATTGCACCATTGCGGGCGCGGCGCGCATCGTGGGGCATTTGCAATTGGCTGACAATGTGCATGTTTCCACCAGCACGGTGGTCACCCATTCGATCACCAAGCCCGGTCAGTACACCGGTGTGTTTCCCATGGATGACAACGCCAAGTGGGAAAAAAACGCGGCCACGCTGCGCCAGCTCTACAAGCTGCGCGAACGCGTCAAGGCGCTGGAACAAACACTCAAGGACGGCAAAGCCGCAACACAACAATGATGGACATTCACGCAATTCTCAAGCAACTGCCCCACCGCTATCCCTTCCTGCTGGTGGACAAGGTGGTGGAGCTTGAGCGCAACCAGCGTATCCGCGCGATCAAGAACGTCACCTTCAACGAGCCTTACTTCACCGGCCATTTTCCGGGGCGCCCGGTCATGCCCGGCGTGCTCATTCTCGAGGCCCTGGCGCAGGCGGCGGGCCTGCTGGCCTTTGACGCCATGGGGCAGGTGCCCGACGAGAACAACATCTATTACTTCGTCGGCATCGACGGTGCGCGCTTCAAGCGCCCGGTGGAGCCGGGCGACCAACTCATCCTGGAGATCACCATCGACCGCGTGCGCGGCGGTGTCTGGAAGTTCAACGGCGTGGCCCGCGTGGGCGATGAGGTCGCCTGCGAGGCGCAGCTCATGTGCACCATGCGCAACGTCGGCGGTTGAAGACGCGGCCCGTGAGCAACATCCACGGCACGGCCATCATCGCCCCTGGGGCCGAGATTGACCCCAGCGCGACGGTAGGCCCCTATGCGGTCATCGGTGCCCATGTGCGCATCGGCGCGCGCACCAGCGTGGGCCCGCATTGCGTGATCGAGGGCCACACCACCATAGGCGCCGACAACTGCATCTTCCAGTTCGCCTCGCTGGGTGCCGCGCCGCAGGACAAGAAGTACGCGGGCGAGCCCACGCGCCTGGTGATCGGCAACGGCAACACCATTCGTGAGTTCTGCACCTTCAACACCGGCACGGTGCAGGACCAGGGCGAGACCCGCATCGGCGACGACAACTGGATCATGGCCTATGTGCACATCGCGCACGACTGCGTGGTGGGCAACCAGGTCATCCTGGCCAACAACGCCACGCTGGCCGGCCATGTGCATGTGGGCGACCAGGTCATCATTGGCGGACTGACCGGCGTGCACCAGTTTTCGCGCATTGGCGCCCATGCCATGGCGGGCTTTGCCAGCGCCGTGTCGCAGGATGTGCCGCCCTTCATGATGGTGGACGGCAACCCGCTGGCCGTGCGCGGACTGAACCTGGAGGGCCTGCGCCGCCGGGGTTTTTCGGCCGAACGCGTGGCTGCCCTCAAGCAGGCCTACCGCCTGCTGTACCGCCAGGGCCTGACGCTGGAGGCGGCGCTGTCGGCCATGGCCGAGCTGCCGCAGTCGCACCCCGAGGCCGAGGGCGACATCACCCTGCTGCGCGACTTCATCGCCGCATCGCAGCGCGGCATCGCCCGCTGACCAGCCCCCGGCGCAATGGCTTCCAATCCACCACGCGTCGCCATGGTGGCCGGCGAGACATCCGGCGACCTGCTCGCCGGCCTGCTGCTGGACGGCCTGCGCGCCCAATGGCCCGGCGTGGCCAGCATGGGCAT
>JAFEDY010000031.1 GCA_018241405.1 Pseudomonadota bacterium
CGGCATCGTCTCGGGCTCGGGGAACTTGATGTAGTGGAAGAAGCAGCGGCGCAGGAAGGCGTCGGGCAGCTCCGTCTCGTTGGTCGAGGTGATGAAGACCAGCGGGCGGTGCTTGGCACGCACCATCTCGCGCGTCTCGTAGCAGTAGAACTCCATGCGGTCGAGCTCACGCAGCAGGTCATTGGGAAACTCGATGTCGGCCTTGTCGATCTCGTCGATCAAGAGCGCCACCGGCTGCTCGGCCGTGAAGGCCTGCCACAGCACGCCACGGACGATGTAGTTGTGGATGTCCTTGACGCGTTCATCGCCCAGCTGCGAATCGCGCAGACGGCTCACCGCGTCGTATTCGTACAGGCCCTGCTGCGCCTTGGTGGTTGATTTGATGTGCCATTGCAGGAGCGGCATGTCGAGCGCCTGCGCGACCTCCTCGGCCAGCATGGTCTTGCCTGTGCCGGGCTCGCCCTTGACAAGCAGCGGGCGCTGCAGCTTGATGGCGGCGTTGACGGCCAGCATCAGGTCTTGCGTGGCAACGTAATTCTGTGAACCTTGGAACTTCATGGGCCTTGGAATAGGGAAATCGTTGATGAAAAGGCTTGACAGGCGCTGTCTATAATCGTTCGAGATATAGAAAGATGGAGACAAGCAATCGACTGATTGTGCGCGCAAAATGAAAAAGACACTGACCACGCTATTCGGCCTGTCCGTCGCCTGTGCGACCGGCATGCTCCACGCCGAGGACATCAAGGGTGACGCCAAGGCCGGCGCCGGCAAGATTGCCATGTGCATAGGCTGCCATGGCATACCGGGCTACCAGTCGAGCTTTCCGCAGGTGCACAAGGTGCCCAAGATCGGAGGCCAGGGCGCCAAGTACATCGAGTCGGCGCTCAATGCCTACAAGAAGGGCGAGCGCAAGTTCCCCAGCATGCGCGCCATTGCCGACTCGCTGAGCGAGCAGGATATCGCCGACGTGGCCGCCTATTACGCCGAGCATGGCACGCAGGCCGATCTGCCGGCCAAGCCCACCCTAGAGCCCAATGCCCAGGTCGCACAGCTGCTGCAAAAGGGCGCCTGCGTGTCCTGCCATGGCGAGAACTTTGCCAAGCCCATAGACCCGTCCTACCCCAAGATCGCCGGGCAGTACGCCGACTACCTGTTCGTGGCCCTCAAGCAGTACAAGAACGACCAGGGTGCGTACGTGGGTCGCTCCAACGCCATCATGGGCGGCATTGCCAAGCAGTTCACCAATGCCGAGCTCAAGGCCTTGGCGGGCTATATAGGCGCGCTGCCGGACGACTTGAAGGTGGTGACCGAGTCGCGTTTCCGCTGACGCCCCGCGCCTGCCGCACAAGTGCAACCCGCAGGCCGCTGCGGGTTTGCTTTTGAAGGGTGCTAATCCTGCGTGGCGCGCCGCTGCACGCAGGCGACATAGGCCTCGCCATCGGGCGGACGGCCCGAGCGCTGGGATTCCCACAGCATCTGCCCCAGGCATTCCATGGCCGCGTGGTGGGCGTCGTGCAGCGAGCCCAGGCGATGGCCGAGCAGCTCCACGGCCTGGCGTATGCCGCGCGGCTGGTCGATGCTGCACTGCTCGCTGATCGACAGGTGCATCGACAGGTGCAGGAAGGGGTTGGTGCGCGTCGGCGTTTCGTCGTAGTTGCGCGCCACGGCGGCATCGACGTCGGCCAGCTCGGCGTGGTACTCGGGGTGCTCGGCGATCCACAGGCCGGCCAGGGTTTCGATGGCCTCCATGGGCTGGCCGGCCTGCTGCTTGGCGTGTACGGTGCAGAAGAATCTGCGCACGTCGGCTTGGGTGGGTTGGAACATGGGGCCCAAGCTTAGCGCGTGCGCAGCAGGCGCGAGATGGTCTGGGCCGTCTGCAGCAGCTCGGGCAGCAGCTGCTCGCGCAGCATCTCGGTGCTGGTGCGATTCGCCTGGCCGCTGATGTTCAGTGCCGCCACCACCGCGCCGCTGCGACTCTTGAGCGGCGCTGCCACCGAGATCAAGCCCTCTTCAAGCTCCTGGTCCACCAGGCACCAGCCCTGTTCGCGCGCCTGGGCGATGCGCGCGAGCAGCGCCGCGTCGTCCAGCACCGTGTGGCGCGTGTAGGGCTGGCGCGGCAGGCGGGCCAGGCGCTCACGCAGCTCGTCCTCGGGCAGGGCGGCCAGCAGCACGCGGCCCATGGATGTCCAGAACGCCGGCAGGCGCGAGCCCACGGCCAGGTTGGTGCTCATGATCTTGTGCGTGTGCACGCGCAGCACGTAGACGACGTCCAGCCCGTCGAGCACCGCCGCCGAGCAGGACTCGCGCACGCGCTCGGCCAGCGCCTCCATCGGCGGCTCGGCCAGATCCCAGATGGGCATGGAGCTCAGGTAGGCAAAGCCCAGGTCCAGGATGCGCGGCGTGAGGCGGAACAGCCGGCCGTCGCTCTCCAGGTAGCCCAGGGTCTGCAGCGTGAGCAGTATGCGCCGGGCGCCTGCGCGCGTGAGGCCGGTGCGCGCGGCCACCTCGCTCAGCGTCTGCTGGGGCGCACTGGCGCTGAAGGAGCGGATCACCTCCAGCCCGCGGGCGAAGGACTGCACGTAGTTGTCGCCCGGTTTGTGGGAAGTACTTACGCAAAGGGGGATGTCATTCATGGTGATCTGTCCTAAAATTCATTATACGAACATTTGTTCTATATACGAACAAAACCGGCCTGCAGGTGGCCGGTTTTTCTTTTCCTCAAGAGACAAGGCAGCACATGATCAACAAGATTGCGGAGTCGGTCGCCCAGGCGCTGGCGGGCGTGAAAGACGGCGCCACGGTGCTCATCGGCGGTTTTGGTACCTCGGGCAACCCGATCGAGCTGATCGACGGCCTGATCGCCCAGGGCGCGCGCGAGCTCACCGTGGTCAACAACAACGCCGGCAATGGCGACAGCGGGCTGGCGGCGCTGCTGAAAAGCGGCCAGGTGCGCAAGATCATCTGCAGCTTCCCGCGCCAGTCCGACAGCTGGGTGTTCGACGAGCTCTACCGCGCCGGCAAGATCGAGCTCGAACTCGTGCCCCAGGGCAACCTGGCCGAGCGCATGCGCGCCGCCGGCGCCGGCGTGGGCGCCTTCTTCTGCCCCACGGGCTATGGCACCGAGCTCGCCAAGGGCAAGGAAACGCGCGAAATCAACGGCAAGCATTACGTGCTGGAGTACCCCATCCACGGCGACGTGGCGCTGGTCAAGGCCGAAAAGGGCGATCGCTGGGGCAACCTGACCTACCGCATGTCGGCACGCAACTTCGGCCCCGTGTGCGCCATGGCCGCCAGGTACACCGTGGCCACGGTGCATGAGCTGGTGGAACTCGGCGAGATGGACCCCGAGGCCGTGGTCACCCCCGGCATCTTCGTGAGCCGCGTGGTCCAGGTGCCGCGCGTCGCCACCCAGGCCGGCGGCATCCGGCAATAACAGGCACCAGCGCAGGAGATACAAGCGTGAGCAACTATCAAAAACGAAGCAAGACAGAACTCGCCCAGCGCGTGGCCCAGGACATTTTCGACGGCGCCTACGTCAACCTGGGCATAGGCCAGCCCACCCTGGTGGCCAACCACCTGCCTGCGGGGCGCGAGGTGGTGCTGCATTCCGAGAACGGCATCCTGGGCATGGGCCCGGCGCCCGCCGCGGGGCACGAGGACTACGACCTGACCAACGCCGGCAAGCAGCCCGTGACCCTGCTGCCCGGCGGCAGCTTCTTCCACCATGCCGACAGCTTCGCCATGATGCGCGGCGGCCATCTGGACATCTGCGTGCTGGGCGCCTTCCAGGTGAGCGCCACGGGCGACCTGGCCAACTGGAGCACGGGCGAGAGCGGCGCCATACCCGCCGTGGGCGGCGCCATGGATCTGGCCGTGGGCGCCAAGTCCACCTGGGTGATGATGGACCTGCTGACCAAGACCGGCGAATGCAAGGTGGTCAAGGAATGCAGCTACCCGCTCACCGGCCTGGCCTGCGTCAAGCGCATCTACACCGACCTGTGCACGCTGGAATGCACGCCCGAGGGCCTGCGCCTGATCGACATGGTGCCGGGCTTGACGCACGCCGAGTTGACGCGCATCGTAGGGCTGCCTATCCAGCAATAAGCATCAAATTCGACTCCAGCGCTTGTCCAGAAAGCGCTGGTAGCTCACTTTTTTTTGTTCAACCTCAGGAGACACCATGACCCAAGCCTATATCTGCGACGCCATCCGCACCCCCTTCGGCCGCTACGGCGGCGCCCTTGCCGGTGTGCGCACCGACGACCTGGGGGCCGTGCCCATCAAGGCGCTGATGGAGCGCAACCCCGGCGTGGACTGGAAGATGGTGAACGACGTGCTCTACGGCTGCGCCAACCAGGCCGGCGAGGACAACCGCAACGTGGCGCGCATGTCGGCCTTGCTGGCGGGCCTGCCGATCGCGGTGCCCGGCGGCACCATCAACCGCCTGTGCGGCTCGGGCCTGGACGCCGTGGGCACGGCCGCGCGCGCCATCAAGGCGGGCGAGGCGCGGCTGATGATTGCCGGCGGCGTGGAGAGCATGAGCCGCGCGCCCTTCGTCATGCCCAAGGCCGAGAGCGCCTTCAGTCGCAGCAACGCCGTCTATGACACCACGATAGGCTGGCGCTTCATCAACAAGCTCATGAAGCAGCACTACGGCGTGGACTCCATGCCCGAGACGGCCGAGAACGTGGCCGACGACTTCCAGATCGAGCGCGCGGCCCAGGACCGCATGGCCCTGGCCAGCCAGCAAAAAGCCGCCGCAGCGATTGCCGCCGGCCACCTGGCGCAGGAAATCGTGCCCGTCACCATCGCGCAGAAGAAGGGCGACCCCATCGTCGTCAGCCAGGACGAGCACCCGCGCGCCACCACGCTGGAGGCGCTGGCCAAGCTCAAGGGCGTGGTGCGCCCGGACGGCAGCGTGACGGCAGGCAACGCCAGCGGCGTGAACGACGGCGCCTGCGCCCTGCTGCTGGCCAACGACGAGGCCGCCAAGCAATATGGCTTGACGCCACGCGCCCGCGTGGTCGGCATGGCCACGGCCGGCGTGGCGCCGCGCATCATGGGCTTCGGGCCCGCACCCGCCGTGCGCAAGGTGCTGCAGCTCACGGGCCTCTCCCTGGAGCAGATGGCCGTGATCGAGCTCAACGAGGCCTTTGCCGCCCAGGGCCTGGCCGTGCTGCGCGACCTGGGGCTGCCGGATGACGATGCCCGCGTCAACCAATGGGGCGGCGCCATCGCCCTGGGCCACCCGCTGGGCGCATCGGGTGCGCGCCTGGCGACCACCGCCGTGAACCAGCTGCACGCGCTGGGCGGCAAGTACGCGCTGTGCACCATGTGCATAGGCGTGGGCCAGGGCATCGCCGTGGTGCTGGAGCGCGTGTGACCAAGGCACAAGGAATCAGCATGAACCATACCCGTTACATCGCACGCCGCAGCCTGCTCGCAGGCCTGACCCTGGCGGCGGCCGGCACGCTGCCCCTGGGCGCCTACGCGCAGAACTATCCAACGAAGCCCGTGACCATCGTCGTGCCCTTCGCACCCGGCGGTACCACCGACATCCTGGCGCGCATCGTGGGCCAGGGCCTGACGACCGAGCTGGGCCAGCCCTTCATCGTGGACAACCGCGCCGGCGCGGGCGGCAACATCGGCGCCTCGCTGGCCGCCAAGGCGGCGGCCGATGGCTACACGCTGTTCATGGGCACGGTGGGCACGCACGCCATCAACCAGGCGCTGTACAAGAAGATGCCCTTCGACCCGGTGAAGGACTTCGCGCCCATCTCGCGCGTGGCCACGGTGCCCAACCTGCTGGTGGCCAACCCCAAGGAGCCGTACAAGACCGTCAAGGAGCTGATCGCCTACGCCAAGGCCAACCCCGGCAAGGTGACCTTCGGCTCGCCGGGCAGCGGCGCCTCGCCCCATGTGTCGGGCGAGCTGTTCAAGAGCATGACCGGCACCGACCTGCTGCATGTGCCCTACAAGGGCAGCGCGCCGGCCATGACCGACCTGCTGGGCGGCCAGATCAACATCATGTTCGACAATCTGCCGTCGGCCATCCAGCATGTGCGCTCGGGCAAGCTGCGCCCCATCGCCGTGACCACGGCCAGGCGCTCGCCCGAGTTGCCCGACGTGCCCACCATCGCCGAGTCCGGCGTGCCCGGCTACGAGGCCATGTCCTGGTTCGGCATGTTCGCCCCGGCCGCCACCCCGAAGCCCGTGCTGGACAGGCTGAACGCCGCCCTGGTCAAGGTGCTGAACCAGGCCGACGTGAAGAAGAAGATCGCCGAGCAGGGCGGCGACGTGGTGGCCGAGTCGCCCGCGCAGTTTGCCGCCTTCATCAAGAGCGAGACCGTCAAGTGGGGCAAGGTGGTGAAGGAGTCGGGCGCCACCGTTGACTGAGTTGTTGCTATTTAAATGAGAGCTTGTGGCGCCCGTCGTATGGGCGCTACAGGCTCTTTTTCATGGAGCCTTGTCCGGCTGCGGTACGTCCGGCGCCAGCCCGCTGCCGGCCTCGGCCGCGGCCATGCGTTCCTGGCGCTCCTTGGCCAGCTGCTCGACGAGCTGCGCGCGCCCCTGCTTGGCGACGGCGATCATGGCTTCGCGGTCGTTGTGCAGCTCGTACATGCGCTCGGACAGCGCGATGTTGTGGCTGCGAAAGCGCTCGGTCAGCCGCTCGGCTTCATGCGGCGCCAGGCCCGTGAGCTCCAGCACCGTGCGCGCCGTGCGCAGGCTGGATTCGAACAGCTCGCGCTCCACATGCGCCACGCCCAGGTCGCGCAGGCCATGCCAGTGCGTCACGTCGCGCGCGCGGGCCACGATGGTGAGGTGTGGGAAATGCTTTTTCGCCAGCTGCACGATCTTCAGCGACTGGTCGGGCGCGTCCACCGCCACCACCAGGATGCGCGCCTGCCCGGCCCCCGCCATGCGCAGCAGGTTGACGCGCGTGGCGTCGCCATAGAACACGCGGTAGCCAAAGGTGTGGGCCACCTCCAGCATCTCCACGCTGTGGTCCAGCACCGTGGCGGGCACGCCCTGGGCGAGCATCATGCGCGCCACGATTTGCCCGTAGCGCCCAAAGCCGGCAATGATCACCGGCGCGCTCTGCGGCTCCGATATTTCCGGTACCTGCGGCGCGCTCCTGAGCGTGGCATGGCGCTTGAGCAGCACCCGATCCAGCCACACCAGCAGCAGCGGGCTGATCAGCATGGACAGCGCCACCGCGCCGATCAGCAGCGAGGCCGTCTCGCCAGGAATGGCGCCAAAGCTGGCGCCCGACTGGAACACCACGAAGGCGAACTCGCCGCCCTGCGCCAGGAGCAGCGTGAACACCGGCCGCTCCTGGTAGGGCATGCCGGTCACGCGCGCCAGCAGCCAGATCACCACGGCCTTGATGGCCAGGAAGCCCAGCAGCAGGCCCAGCATGGTGAAGGGCTGGGCGAGGATCACGCCGAAGTCGATGCTCATGCCCACGGCGATGAAGAACAGGCCCAGCAGCAGGCCCTTGAAGGGCTCGATGTCGGTCTCCAGCTCGCGCCGGTATTCGCTGTCGGCCAGCAGCACGCCGGCCAGGAAGGCGCCCAGCGCCATCGACAGGCCCACCGACAGCATCAGCATGGCGATGCCCACCACCAGGAACAGCGAGGCGGCGGTGAAGATCTCGGGCGTCTTGCTTTTCGCGATCCAGCGCAGCAGCGGCCGCAGCACCCAGCGCCCGCCAAGCACGATGGCGCCGACCACCGCGACGATCTTCAACGCCTCGGGCAACAGATCCTGCGGCCCATGCGGGTGCGTGGCTGCGCGCGCCGCCGCGCCCAGGAGCGGCAGCAGCGCCAGGATGGGGATGGCCGCCACGTCCTGGAACAGCAGGATGGAGAACGCCTTCTGCCCGCCATCGGTGCGCAGCAGGTTGCGCTCGCCCAGCACCTGCAGCGCGATCGCCGTGGACGACAGCGCCAGCCCCAGCGCCCCCACCAGGGCCACGCGCCAGGGCAGGCCCAGGGCCCAGGCGCAGGCCCACAGCAGCAGGGCGCAGCCGGCCACCTGTGCCGTGCCCAGGCCGAAGATCGGGCGGCGCAGGCTCCACAGCCGGCCGGGCTGCAGCTCCAGGCCCACGAGGAACAGCATCAGCACCACGCCGAACTCGGCGAAGTGCAATATGTCCTGCACATTGCTCACCAGCGCCAGGCCCCAGGGTCCTATGGCGATGCCCGCCCCAAGATAGCCGATGATGGCGCCCAGGCCCAGCGCACGGGCAATGGGTACGGCGATCACGGCGGCGGCCAGGTAGGTGAAGCCGTAGGTGAGCCAGACGGGAGCTTGGGCCATGGTGGGCGCGGGGCAGGAAGGCGGGCCGAAATTGTGACACCCCATGCCCCGGGGCGCTGGCGCCGGCGCCGATAGAATCGCCCATCTTTCCCATTGGTACTTTTTCTTACGCGGCGCGACATGGACTGGCATACCTGGATGGCATTTTTTGCGGCGTCGTGGGTGATCGCCATCTCGCCGGGCTCGGGCGCCGTGCTGTCCATGAGCCATGGCCTGTCCTACGGCGTGCGCCAGACCGGCGCCACCATCCTGGGGCTGGAGCTGGGCCTGCTGTTCATCCTCATCGTGGCCGGCGCGGGCGTGGGCTCGCTGCTCATCGCGTCGGAACTGGCCTTCACCGCAGTCAAGGTGCTGGGCGCCTGCTATCTCATCTACCTGGGCTTGAGCCAGTGGCGCGCGGGCTCGGCCGGCACCCTGGGTGGTGATCTGACCGCCGCGCCCATGGACTGGCGCAGGCGGGTGCTGATGGGTGCATTGACCAATGCCACCAACCCCAAGGGCATTCTGTTCATGGTGGCCGTGCTGCCGCAGTTCATGAGCGAATCACGCCCGCTGTGGAGCCAGCTGCTGGTCATGGCCGCGACCCTGGTGACGGTGGATCTGATCGTCATGAACGGCTATGCCGCCGGCGCCAGCGTGCTGCGCCGCCTGATGCAGAACGCCAGCGCCATGCGCGCGCAAAACCGCGTCTTTGGCGGCCTCTTGATGCTGGTGGGCGCCGGGCTGTTCTTCGTCAAGCGTGGCTCACAGCAGGGGTAGCGCTTTTATATTGATAGCTGCTGGCGCTTGATGGATGGGCGCTAGAGGCCAATTTTATTCAAATCACTGAGGGAGCTCCTATGCCGATCATCGCAGTCGCAAGCCCCAAGGGTGGGGTGGGCAAGTCCACGCTGTCCACCAACATCGCGGGCTACTTCGCCAGCCGTGGCCACCCGGTCGTGCTGGGCGACGCGGACCGCCAGCAGTCCGCGCGTCTGTGGCTCAAGCAGCGCCCGCAGACGGCGCGCCCCATAGGTGCGTGGGAAGTGGACGCGGACTGGATCAGCGCCCCGCCGCCGAAGACCACACACGCCGTGCTGGACACGCCCGCGGGTCTGGGTGGCTGGCGCCTCAACGATGCGCTGAACCTGGCCGACCGCATCATCGTGCCGCTGCAGCCCAGCCTGTTCGACATCTTTGCCACGGGCCAGTACCTGGACGAGCTGGCCGCGCAGCGCAAGGGCGGCCTGGCGCAGGTGGCCATCGTCGGCATGCGCGTCGATCCGCGCACCATCGTCGCCGAGAAGCTGCGCAACTTCGTCGACAGCCTGGGCCTGCCGGTGCTGGGTTACCTGCGCAACACGCAGAACTACGTGCAGCTGGCCGCGCAGGGGCAGTCGATCTTCGATGTCGCCGGCGCGCGCGTGGCGCGCGATATGGAGCAGTGGCAGGGCATCTGTTCCTGGCTGGACGAGGCCTGACCGATGGAGAAAAGGCCGCTGCGCCCCCGCTGGGGCGAGCGGCCGGCCTTGCGGCGCAGTGGCTTAGTTGAGCGAGCTGCTCAGGTGGGCATGGACGTCGTACTGGGCGGCCTCCCTGGCTTGCTGGCGCACCTCGGCGCGCGTCAGCGTGCTCATCATGGCGCCCGTCGGGGCGGGCATCTCGTATCCCTCGCTGGCGCGGGGCAGGGTGCCGTTGGCGCGCGCGGCCTGCAGGTCGCCGACCACGGCTGCGCGGGTGAGCGCGCTGGGCTGCGACTGCATGCTGTCGCTGGGGTAGCTGCCTTCGCCATACTGGATGGCCGAGTCGGCATGCGCGGCGGCGATGGAGCCCAGGGCCATCGCGACGGCGATCATTGTCTTGTTCATGGCAATTCCTTCCTCGGCAGCGTTGCCGTTGACCGGTGCCCAGGACGCTGCCGGCAACCCTGGGACTGTGGACGGTTGCTGCCATCGGTGCAAAGCCGTCCATGCAATGCACTCTATCGAGGGACTGGCCGCAGATAAAGCGGTGCGCCTGCAATGATTGAGCAGCGAAACTGAAATAATGGTTCGCCGTCCGGCCATGCGTGATCGGAGGTGGATATGGACCGGCTGATGACGATGCGCGTGTTCCAGACCGTGGCCGACGAGGGCGGCTTTGCGGCCGCAGCGCGCGCGCTGGACATGTCGCCCGCCACGGTGACGCGTTTCGTCGCCGACCTGGAGCGCGACGTGGGCGCGCGCCTGCTGCAGCGCAGTACGCGCCGCGTGTCGCTGACCGAGGCGGGCATGGCCTACCTGGTGCGCGTGCGCCTGATCCTGGCCGATGTCGGTGAGGCGCGCGCCATGGCGCAGGAATACACCGGCGGCATGAGCGGCGTGCTGCGCGTCTGCGCCAGCCCGGTGCTGGCGGTGCATATCCTGGCGCCGCTGGTGGCGCAGTTCCGCGCCCGCCACCCTTCCGTGCAGTTGGACATCCATGTCAGCGTGGGCAGCGACCTGCCCATTGCCGACCATGACGTGACCCTGCTCAGCGCGCCATCGGACTATGACGCCAACGTCATCGCGCGGCCCTTCGCCACGACCGTGGGCGTGCTCTGCGCGGCGCCGGCCTACCTGAGCCGCCGCCCCGCACCGCGCACGCCCCAGGAACTTGCCGAGCATGACTGCCTGCTGGCGAGCCACGCGGACATGCGTGCCAGCGTGGTGCACCTGAGCCACCCGGCCCAAGGTGAGCACCTGACCGAGGTGGCGGTGCGCCCGGTGTGCGTGGTCAACCATGCCGACACGCTCATGGGCGTGGCGCTGGGCGGCGCGGGCATTGGCGTGCTGTCGGTGGACCTGGTGGCCGAGCACCTGAGGGCGGGCCGGCTGGTGCGCGTGCTGGCGCCCTGGACCTGCGGCCACTACACGCTTTACGCAGCGCTGCCCAGCCGCAAGTTCATGCCGGCGCGCACCCGGGCCTTCCTGGACTTTCTGGCCGAGCGCACGCGTGCGCGCATCTGCGAGGCGCTGGGCGTCGGGGCTCAGGGCTGAGGGGCCGCGGGCGCAAGAAAGCTGTTCTGCCGCCAGGCCTCGTAGACCGTCACGGCCACCGCGTTCGACAGGTTCAGGCTGCGCTGCCCGGGCAGCATGGGCAGGCGCAGGCGCTGCGCGGGCGGGACACCCTCGCGCAGTTCGGGCGGCAGGCCGCGCGATTCGGCGCCGAAGACAAACCAGTCGCCGGGCAGAAAACCGGCGTCATGCACCGAGCGCGTGCCATGCGTGGTGAGCGCGAACATGCGCGACGGGTCGGGCCGCATCTCGCGCAGCAGCGCCGTCCAGCCGCTGTGGCGGCGCACCTCGGCGTACTCGTGGTAGTCCAGACCGGCGCGGCGCATGAGCCGATCCTCCATGGAAAAGCCCAGCGGCTCCACCAGGTGCAGCATGCAGCCGGTATTGGCGGCCAGGCGGATCACGTTGCCGGTGTTGGGCGGGATTTCGGGTTCGACGAGGACGATGTGGAACATGGCGCTATTGTCAACTGCCCGCCGTCAACCGCCAGCCGTCACCCCTTCGCCGGCGTGCGCGCCAGCACCAGGGCCGTGATGTGGCCCACGCCGGCCGCGCGCAGGGGTGCGGCGGCGGCATGCAGCGTGGCGCCGGTGGTCATCACGTCATCGACCAGCAGCACGCGCCGGCCCGCCACCTGCGGCGCCCGCAGTGGGTCCAGCATGAAGGCGCCGCGCAGGTTGCGCAGGCGCTCGGCGCGCGTGAGGTGGCTTTGCGCCTCGGCGTCGCGCGTGCGCAGCAGCAACTGCGCATGCACATGCGGGCTGCCGAGCCGGCGTGCCAGCAGCAGCGCCTGGTTGTAGCCGCGTTGGCGCAACCGCTCGGGTGACAGCGGCACGGGCAGCACGAGATCGGCCTGCGCCAGCGCCGCCTGCGCGCCCGGGGTCTGGCGCATGAGACCGGCCAGCGCGGCGGCCCAGCCCGGATCGGCCTGGAACTTGAATTGCGCCAGCAACTGGGCCCAGGGATAGCCGTAGCGCACGGCCGCCAGGCAGGCATCGAACGGCGGTGGGTGGCGCAGGCAGGAACCGCATTGCGCCACGCCGTCGGGAACGATGCAGGCACAGCTACTGCAGCGTGCCAGCCGCGGCGCGAACTGTGCGCGGCAGGCGTGGCACAGGCGCTGCGCGGGCCAGGCATGGCAGACGGCGCACTGGCTGGGCAGCCGCGCCGCCAGGTCTGCCAAGGCGTGCAGGCCCCGGCGCCAATGCTGCGATATCCCTGAGCGACGCGTGCTGGCCATGGGCTCAATATACTCGCGGCCATTTGCGGCCCGCCATGTCCGAAGCTCTCCCGCCCACCATCGACCCGATTGCCGCCGCGCGCTGGCATGCCCTGGTGCCCGATGAGTCGCCCTGGCTGCACGAGGAGGTGGCGCGGCGCATGCAGGAGCGGCTGCAGTGGATCGTCAAGGCGCCCGCCACATGGTGCGACTGGGACCCGCTGCGCGGCGGCTTGCAGGGCCATGCGCTGGTGGGCGAGCGCTTTGCACAGGCAGTGAGCCAGGTCACGGAAACCTCCTCGCCCCGGGGCGAGGCGCTGGCGCGCGCGCGCCTGGCCCGGCCCTGGTGGAGTCCGGCGCGCTGGTCCGCGGCCGCGCCGCGCTTCGGCCCGCCGCCCGAGGGTAGCCAGCAGATGCTCTGGTCCAACATGGCGCTGCACATGGCGGCCGCGCCGCAGGCCCTGCTGGCCCAGTGGCACCGCGCGCTGGCGGTGGACGGCTACCTGATGTTCTCCTGCCTGGGCCCGGACACGCTGCGCGAGCTGCGTGCCCTGTATGCCGCGCTCGGCTGGCCCGCGCCCGGCCATGCGCTGACCGATATGCATGACTGGGGCGACATGCTGGTGCAGGCCGGGTTTGCCGAGCCCATCATGGACATGGAGCGCATCACGCTCACCTTCGCCTCGCCGCAGCGCCTGCTGCAGGAATTGCGCGGCCTGGGCCGTAACCTGCACCCGCAGCGCTTCGCAGCGTTGCGTGGACGCAACTGGCGCGCACGCCTGGAGCAGGCCCTGGCGCAGCGCCTTGCCGACCCACAGCAGGGCGGGCAATTGGCGCTGACCTTCGAGGTTGTCTACGGCCACGCCTTCAAACCCGCGCCGCGCGTGCGCGTGGAGGGCAGCAGCGCGGTGTCGCTGCAGGACATGCGCAGCATGCTCAAGTCGGGACGAACGCCGGCGCGCTGAGCCTTCGGTGAAGTCAGTTGCGCTGCTGCTGACTATTGTCAAGGCGCACTACAATTGTTCGTGATTGCAGATTTCGGAACTTTCTTGGCGCATCGAAGCCTGGCTGCCACCGGGCCTTCGCTGTCGCATCTGCCGAAGTTCTGAGGGCGCCGTGGCGTCGTCAGGCCTTCTGTCTGGATTGCTGGTCAATGCCTTCGTCTTGGGACTAATGCGTATTGCGGGCAGATTCCGGGCTGGGCATGCTGAATGCGATCGAGAGGTTCCGTGCGGGGCGTGCCCCGTTCTGGATCGTGGAGACAACGGGTTGCCC
This sequence comes from Pseudomonadota bacterium, assembly GCA_018241405.1. Taxonomy (GTDB): domain Bacteria; phylum Pseudomonadota; class Gammaproteobacteria; order Burkholderiales; family Burkholderiaceae_C; genus Alicycliphilus. The sequence goes on from JAFEDY010000031.1 coordinate 13,831, forward strand.
GCAAAGCAGTCCGGACTGATTGGGATAGCGGCAGTCATGCGCTGCCGGCCAGTGGTGGCTTGCTTGCACTGGCCTACGGGGCATGCATGCGCGTAGCTTTGCGCGCCGCCTGGCACCGGGCGGCTGCGGCAAGGGATTGGTCAACTGGAGCTGAGAGACAAGAGAGAACCATGACAAGTATTTCGAAAAAACTGGCCTCCCTGTTGCTGGTGCCGCTCGCATCGTTGAGCAGTGCGGCCCATGCGGTGCAGGATCTTCCAGGGGGGCCCGCAGTGCGGCAGCTCAACCTGCACCCGCCCGTCACCAAGATCGCCGAGGCGCAGCATGAGCTGCACTGGATGCTGCTGATCATCTGCACGATCATCTTCGTGGGCGTGTTCGGTGTCATGTTCTATTCCATCTGGCACCACCGCAAGTCGCGCGGTGCCAAGGCGGCCAACTTCCACGAATCGACGGCCATCGAGCTCACCTGGACGGTGATTCCTTTCCTCATCGTCATCGCCATGGCGGCTCCGGCCACCAAGGTCATCGTGGCGCAGAAGGACACCACCAACTCCGAGCTCACCATCAAGGTCACGGGCTACCAGTGGAAGTGGGGCTATGACTACATCAACGGCGAGGGGCAGGGCATTGGCTTCCTATCCACGCTGGACAGCTCGCAGCGCGCCCTGTCCAGCGCCGGCACGCCCGAGGGCGAAAACTATCTGCTAAAGGTGGATAACCCCCTGGTGGTGCCCGTCAACAAGAAGGTGCGCATCATCACCACGGCCAACGACGTGATCCACTCGTGGATGGTGCCGTCCTTCGGCGTCAAGCAAGATGCCATTCCGGGCTTTGTGCGCGACACCTGGTTCCGTGCCGAGAAGCCCGGCGACTACTACGGCCAGTGCGTGGAGCTGTGCGGCAAGGAGCATGCCTACATGCCCATCCACGTGAAGGTGCTGCCGCAGGCCGAATACACGGCCTGGGTCACGGCCGAGCAGAAGAAGGCCGCTGCCAAGCTCGACGACCCGAGCAAGGTCTGGGCCTTGCCCGATCTCGAGGCGCGCGGCGCCAAGGTCTACGCCGCCAACTGCGCGGCCTGCCACCAGGCCAATGGCAAGGGGGCCGGGCCGATCAAGGCGCTCGATGGCTCGGCCATCGTCAAGGATGCCAACCATGCGCGGCAGATTCAGGTGGTGCTCCATGGCGCAGCCAATGGCGCCATGCCTTCCTGGGCTGCCCTGAATGACACCGATCTGGCGGCCGTGGTCACCTATACCAAGAACGCCTGGTCCAACAAGACCGGCCAACTCGTGCAGCCTGCCGAGGTCGTAGCCCAGCGTGGCAAGTGAAAAACCAGGCCATTAGCAACGTATTGAGGATTCGACCATGAGCGCAGTTCTGGACAACCATGGGCATGTAGCCGGCCACGAGGATCATCACCATCAGCCCCACGGCTGGCGGCGCTGGCTGTACGCGACTAACCACAAGGACATCGGTACGCTGTACCTGCTTTTCTCCTTCACCATGCTGATGGTCGGCGGCCTGTTGGCGATGCTGATCCGCGCCGAGCTGTTCCAGCCCGGCCTGCAGATCGTGAACCCGGAATTGTTCAACCAGTTCACCACCATGCACGGGCTGATCATGGTGTTCGGGGCCATCATGCCGGCCTTCGTGGGGTTCGCGAACTGGATGATCCCGCTGCAGATCGGCGCGTCGGACATGGCGTTCGCGCGCATGAACAACTTCAGCTTCTGGCTGCTGGTGCCCGCGGGCATCATGTTGTCCGCCTCGTTCTTCATGCCTGGCGGAGCTCCCGCAGGTGGCTGGACACTCTACGCACCTTTGTCGGCGCAGATGCCCATGTCGCTGGACGCGGCCATCTTTGCGCTGCACATCATGGGCGCGTCGTCCATCATGGGGGCGATCAACATCATCGTCACCATCCTGAACATGCGCGCGCCGGGCATGACGCTGATGAAGATGCCCATCTTCTGCTGGAGCTGGCTGATCACCGCGTACCTGCTGATCGCCGTGATGCCGGTGTTTGCAGGCGCCATCACGATGACGCTCACCGACCGCCATTTCGGCACCAGCTTCTTCAACCCGGCCGGTGGCGGCGACCCGGTGATGTACCAGCACATCTTCTGGTTCTTCGGGCACCCTGAGGTCTACATCATGATCCTCCCGGCGTTCGGCATGATCAGTCAGATCGTGCCGACGTTCGCCCGCAAGAAACTGTTTGGCTACACGTCCATGGTGTATGCGATCGCGGCAATCGCGGTCCTGTCCATGATCGTCTGGGCGCACCACATGTTCACCACCGGCATGCCGGTCACGGGCCAGCTGTTCTTCATGTATGGCACCATGCTGATCGCCATTCCCACGGGCGTGAAGGTGTTCAACTGGGTCGCGACCATGTGGCGCGGCTCCATGACGTTCGAGACGCCGATGCTGTGGGCCGTGGGCTTCATCTTCGTGTTCACCATTGGCGGCTTCACTGGCGTGATTCCGGCCGTGGTGCCCATAGACACGCAGATCCAGGACACCTACTACATCATTGCCCATTTCCACTATGTGCTCGTGGCGGGCTCGTTGTTTGCCATCTTCGGCGGTTTCTACTACTGGTCACCCAAGTGGAGCGGCCTGATGTACGACGAAACGCGTGGAAAGATCCATTTCTGGTGGTCCATCATTTCTTTCAACATCGCCTTCTTCCCCATGCACTTCCTCGGGCTTGCGGGCATGCCACGCCGCTATGCCGACTACCCGATGCAATTTGCCGACTTCAACATGATCGCGTCGATCGGTGCCTTCCTCTTTGGTGCGGCGCAGCTGTATTTCTTCTTTGCCGTATTGCTGCCCATGTTGCGTGGCAAAGGAGAGAAGGCGCCGCAGCGCCCCTGGGAGGAGGCGCATGGGTTGGAATGGGAGGTGCCGTCGCCGGCGCCGTTCCACACCTTTGAAACCCCGCCGAAACTGGACGCGACGGCGACCAGGATCGTCGCTTGAATGGCTGCCACAAGGGGCTCGGCATGACGACAGAGCAACGTAGACGCAACCTTCGGCTGGGCCTGGCGCTCGCGGCCACGGCGCTGGCACTGTATGTGGGCTTCGTCTTGTTCCGCTATTCGCTGCTGGGCGGCTGAGCGCAGGGTTGGACATGGGGCTGCGCCGCGAAAACCTGAGAATGTTGGGCAAGCTGGCCGTCGTGGCCAGCGGCATGTTTGCTTTTGGCTATCTCCTGATTCCGGCCTACAAGGCCATCTGCGAGGCCACCGGCATCAACATCCTGTCGTTGAATGAACGCCAGGTGCCGGGCAACGGCCTGGCCGGCGACGAAGCGCGTACGCTGGCGAAGAACACCCAGGTCGATAGCAGCCGGGTCATCACCGTCGAGTTTGACGCCAACGCCCGCGGCCCCTGGCAGTTCAAGCCCGCACAGCGGACCATGCAGGTGCATCCGGGCGAGATGGCGACCGTGCTGTACGAGTTCCAGAATGTGCAGGACCGCCGCATGGCGGCGCAGGCCATCCCCAGCTATGCGCCACGCCAGGCGGCGCCGCATTTCAATAAGCTGGAATGCTTCTGCTTCAACCAGTACACGCTGGAGCCGGGCGAAAAGAAGGAATGGCCCGTGGTGTTCGTCATCGACCCGCGCCTGCCCAAGGACGTGACGACAATCACCCTGTCCTATACCTTCTTCGAAGTGGGCGGCAAGATTCCGCAGGCGCCGGGCGCGGAGGCAGGTTCGTGATGTCCGGGGGTGATGACCGCAGGTCTTCGCAGGGCTCCCTCTGGCGCACCGTTCGCGCCGTGGCCTGGGCTATGCTGGGCGTGCGAAATGGTGATGAATTCCGCAAGGATCAGGAGTCACTGCGGCCACTACAGGTCGTGGGCATTGCATTGGTGGCGCTGTTTCTGCTGGTGCTACTGCTGATGGGAGTGGTGTACTGGGTGGTTTGACATCAACACCCCGAATGCACGACGACAAATCAATAAACAAGGAGACCGAGGAGCTGACATGAGTACACCGAACCAAGGCACGACGCTGCCGTACTACTACGTCCCCGCACCGTCCAGCCATCCCGTGATGGCGGCCGTCGGGCTGTTTTTTGTCATTCTCGGCGCCGCGCTGTGGATCAACAGCTATGGCTGGGGCAAGTACTCGCTGGCTTTTGGCCTGGTATGGTGGCTGGTCGTGCTCTACCAGTGGTTCCGTGAGGCGGCGCATGAGAGCGAGGGCGGACTGTATGGCCGCAAGGTCGACATCTCGTTCCGCTGGAGCATGAGTTGGTTCATCTTCTCGGAGGTGATGTTCTTCGGTGCCTTCTTCACGGCCTTGTGGTGGGCGCGTGCGCATTCCGTGCCGGCCCTGGGCAGCCTGGACAATGCCGTGTTGTGGCCCGACTTCAAGGCCGTGTGGCCCAGCCTGGCGGCCGGCGCGACGGCCTCGCCGGCCAACATCGTTGCTCCGTTCCAGACCGTCGGACCGTTTTGGCTGCCCACCATCAACACGGCCCTGCTGCTGAGCTCGGGCGTGACGCTGACCATCGCCCACTTCGCGCTGCGCGAAGACCAGCGCGGCAAGGCCATAGGCTTCATGTGGATCACCGTGCTGTTGGGCTTCATCTTCCTGTGCGTGCAGGGCTATGAGTATTACCACCTCTATACAGCCCTGGACCTTAGACTCGACTCGGGTGTGTATGGCACAACCTTCTACATGCTCACCGGTTTTCACGGCTTTCACGTGTTCATCGGCATGCTGATGCTGCTGTTCATCACGCTGCGCCTGCAAAGCGGCCACTTCACGGCGGAGCGGCATTTCGGCTTCGAGGGAGCGTCCTGGTACTGGCATTTCGTGGACGTGGTCTGGCTCGGCCTCTATGTGCTGGTGTACTGGATGTGACGCCGCGTGCAGGCCATGAAAAAAGCGCCGCGAGGCGCTTTTTTCATGGTGGGGGAAGGGGGCTCAGCGTGCGACGGCCGGCAGGCCCGTCGGCTGTATAAAGCCTAGCTTCCAGGCCAGCAACAGACACAGGAACAGCGCAATCGACAATCCCACGCGCAGCGCCAGCGACAGCAGCATACGCCTGCCGCGCTGCTTGTCGTCGCCGCTGCCGCGCATCATGAAAAAAAGCGCCGAGCCCAGGCTTGCGATGATGGCGAGAAACGCCAAGGCCACGAAAATATTCATGGAGCCCATTATCCGGTGAACGACCCCGCACGACATTCGTTTGGCCTGCGCTTCTGGCTCGTCACGCTGCTGGCCCTGGCCTTCACCCTGGCCACGGCCTCGCTGGGGTGGTGGCAGCTGTCGCGCGCCGCGCAGATGCGTGCCATGCAGGCGGCAATCGACGAGCGCCAGGCAATGGCCCCGCTGGACGAGGCCGACCTGCTGCACGCGCGCCCGGACGGCGCGGCGCTGCTGCATTACCGCGTGCGGCTGCGTGGGCAGTGGCTGCCCGAGGCCACGGTGTACCTGGACAACCGTCAGATGCAGGGGCGACCGGGATTTTTTGTGCTTACGCCGCTGCGCCTGTCGGGCAGCCCCGGCGCCGTGCTGGTGCAGCGCGGCTGGGTGGCGCGCGACTTCCAGGAACGTGCCCACCTGCCGGACATCGCCACGCCGGCCGGCGAGGTGCAGGTAGAGGGGCGCCTGGCAGGGCCTCCTGCGCGGCTCTTTGAGTTCCAGCCGTCCGGGGCCGGCCAGGGGTCTTCGCGCATCCGGCAGAATCTGGACTTGGTCGCCTATGGGGCAGAGCGCGGACTCGACCTTCTGCCCCTGACCGTGGTGCAGACCGGCAGCGCCAGCGACGGCTTGCGGCGTGACTGGGCGCCCATCGACAGCGGCGTCGCCAAGCACTACGGCTATGCGTTCCAATGGTTCGGGCTTTGCGGCCTGGTGGTCATCCTTTATGTCTGGTTCCAACTTGTCCGACGCTTTTTCTCCCCGGGCCGCCAGCACCGCGCCTGAGCCCGGTGCGCAGCAGCCACTTGGTCTCACGGTGCACAGCCTGCCGCAGGCCGGCGACGCCGTGGCCGCGCTGCAGCGCTCGCGCGGCAAGGGCCGCTGGCAGATGCTGGCGTTGCTGCTGGTGTGCGCCGCACCCGTGGTCGCCTCGTATTTCACCTACTACGTGATCCGCCCCGACGGCCGGCGCAGCTTTGGCGAGCTCATTGAGCCGCAGCGCCCCATGCCGGCCCAGGCCCAGGTGCATGCCCTTGACGGCCGGCCGCTGCGGCTCGACGAACTGCGAGGCCAATGGCTGCTCGTGAGCGTGGCGCCCGGTGCCTGTGACGCGGAATGCCGCAACAACCTGTACCTGCAGCGCCAGCTGCGCGAGACCCTGGGCCGCGAGAAGGAGCGCCTGGACTGGGTGTGGCTGGTCTCCGACGATGCCAATCCCCCCGCGGACCTTGCTCCGGCCCTGTCACAAGCCACCGTGCTGCGCGCCGACGACGCCACCATCGCCGCGTGGCTCGCGCCCGCGGCCGGCCATGCACTGCCCGAACACCTTTACGTGGTAGACCCCATGGGCCACTGGATGATGCGCTTTCCGGCGCACATGGACCGCTCCGGCGCGGCCAGCGCCAAGCGTGACCTGGAACGCCTGCTGCGCGCCTCCGCGTCCTGGGACCAGCCGGGCCGAGAGCGGGGGCAGCCATGAGCGCCGCGCAACCACTCTACGACCTGGCCCCGCTCATCGAGGTCATGGCGCTGGGCGCCCTGATCGCACTCGGGCCGCTGGCCTGGGTCTGGTGGCGCGGGCGTGGTGGCAGCCCGGTGCGGCGCCTGCAGGCGCTCACGGTGCTGACGCTGTTCCTGACCTTCGACCTGGTCATGTTCGGCGCCTTCACGCGCCTGACGGACTCGGGCCTGGGCTGCCCCGACTGGCCGGGCTGCTACGGCAGCGCCAGCCCTGTGGGGGCCGTGGGTGAAATCTCGGCCGCCCAGCAGGCCATGCCCACGGGCCCGGTCACGCACGGCAAGGCCTGGGTGGAGATGATCCATCGCTACCTGGCCACCGGCGTCGGCGTGCTCATCATCGTGCTCACGGTGGGCGCCTGGCGCCAGCGCGGGCGGCAGGCCACCATGAGTCCCTGGTGGCCCATGGCCACCCTGGCGTGGGTTTGTTTGCAGGGCGCGTTCGGCGCCCTTACGGTGACCATGAAGCTGTTTCCGGCCATCGTCACGCTGCACCTCATAGGCGGACTGGTGCTGCTGGTGCTGCTGTGCGTGCAGGCCGTGCGCCAGGGGCAGATAACGCAGGGCCGCCTGCCCGAGGCCCTGCCGCGCGGCCTGCGCCGGCTGCTGGCCGGCACGGCGCTGCTGGTGGCGCTGCAAAGCGTGCTGGGCGGCTGGGTCAGCACCAACTACGCGGTGCTGGCCTGCACCACCTTCCCGCAGTGCCAGGGCAGCTGGTGGCCCGACATGGCCTTTGCCGAGGGCTTCCAGGTCTGGCGTGCGCTGGGGGTGCTGCAGGATGGCAGCCACATCAATTTTGCCGCCCTGACGGCCATCCACTACGTCCACCGGCTCGTGGCCTATGGCGCCTTGCTGGCGCTGGGCCTGCTGGCGTGGCGCCTGGCGCGCGCCGGCCTGTTGCGTGACCAGGCACGCTGGCTTGCCGGCCTGGCGCTGCTGCAGTTTGTTACCGGCCTGTCCAACGTGGTGCTGGACTGGCCGCTGGTCGCGGCCGTGCTGCACACCGGTGGCGCAGCGGCCCTGATCGTGGTGCTGACCTGGGCGCTGGCCGCCAGCCGCACCGTGGCGCATGCCGCGCGGGCGCCCTCCATCCCCAAGAGAGTTTCCGCATGAGTGCCGCTCCCGCCCCCGCACCCGCTCCCGCCATGGCGGCGGCGCATGCCCTGCCATCGCGACTGTCGCAGTTCTACGCGTTGACCAAGCCCCGCGTGGTGCAGCTCATCGTGTTCTGCGCCTTCATCGGCATGGTGCTTGCCGTGCCCGGCCTGCCCAGCCTGGCGCAGTGGCGCCTGATGGCCGTGGCCAGCGCCGGCATCTGGCTCGTGGCCGGCGCGGCCGCGGCCTTCAATTGCCTGGTGGAGCGCCACATAGACGCCAAGATGAAGCGCACCGCCTGGCGGCCCACGGCCAGGGGTGAGTTGTCCAATGGCCAGACACTGCTGTTTTCCGCCCTGCTGTGCGTGGCCGGCTCGGCGCTGCTGTATGTCTGGGTCAACCCTCTGACCATGTGGCTGACCTTTGCCACCTTCGTGGGCTACGCGGTGGTCTACACCGTGATCCTCAAGCCGCTCACGCCGCAGAACATCGTCATCGGCGGCGCCTCCGGCGCCATGCCGCCAGTGCTGGGCTGGGCCGCCATGACGGACAGCGTGGGCCCCGAGGCGCTGATCCTGTTCCTGATCATCTTCCTGTGGACGCCGCCGCATTTCTGGGCCCTGGCGCTGTACCGCGTGGAGGACTACCGCAAGTCCGGCCTGCCCATGCTGCCCGTCACGCACGGCAACGCGTACACGCGGCTGCAGGTCTTTCTGTACACCGTTATCCTGTTTGCCGGCTGCCTCATGCCCTTCGTCTACGGCATGAGCTCGTGGATCTACCTGGCCTCCGCCGTGCTGCTGGGCGCGGGCTTCTGCCTCTACGGCTTCTGGCTCTGGCGCGACTATTCCGACATGCTGGCGCGCAAGACCTTCCGCTTCTCCCTGATCCACCTGAGCCTGCTGTTCGCGGCCCTGCTGGTGGACCACTATGTACTCTGATGTTGAAACGCGAAACTCTTAAAAAGATAGCTGTTGGCGCCCTGTGGGTGAGCGCTATCGGCTTTTTTTCTGCTTGTACTCCGAAGGGCCCCAAGTTCCAGGGCGTGGACCTGACCGGCGCCGAATACGCGCGCGACCTGCCGCTGACCGACCAATACGGCAAGCCGCGCAGCCTCAAGGACTTTGCCGGCAAGGTGGTGGTGGTGTTCTTCGGCTACACCCAATGCCCCGACGTGTGCCCCACCTCCATGTCGGAGCTGGCCGAGGTCAAGCGTTCCCTGGGCGCCGAAGGCGACAGGCTGCAGGGCATCTTCGTCACCGTCGATCCCGAGCGCGACACGCCCGACATGCTCAAGGCCTACATGGCCAACTTCGACCCCAGCTTCATCGCCCTGCGCGGCACGCCTGAGCAACTGGCCGCCGTGGCCAAGGACTTCAAGATCTACTACAAACGCGTGGACGGCCAGACGCCCACGAGCTACACCATGGACCATTCCGCCGGCAGCTATGTCTACGACACCAAGGGCCGGCTGCGCGTGTACCACCGCTACGGCAGCGGCGCGCAGAGCCTGGCGGCCGATGTGCGCGCCCTGCTCGACGAGGCGCGCTGACGCCCGGCAAGTCCTACTCGGCGCGAATACCCTGCTCGCGGATCACGCGGCTCATCATGGCCGTGTCGGCCCGCATGCGGTTGGCCAGGCCCTCGCTGGATGAACCCACGGCCTGCCAGCCCTGCTGGAACAGCTTGGCGCGCACTTCGGGGCTGCGGGCGATCTCGCCGATCACGCTTGCGAGTCGCGCACGCAGCGGCGCTGGCATGGAGGCGGGCGCCGCAAACGCGTTCCAGATCTCCAGCTGGAAGTCACGCACGCCCGCCTCGGACAGGCTGGGCACATCGGGCAGCAGCGCACTGCGCCCGGCCGACGTCACCCCCACCAGGCGCAGCTTGCCGGCGCGCTCCTGCGCCTGGGCCAGCGCCGGCGGCAGCAGCGCCATCTGCAGCTGGCCGCCCAGCATGGCGGTCGCCACCTGCGGGTAGCCGGGGTAGGGGATGTGCACGGGGGCGATGCCCGTGCGCGCCTTGAGCAGCTCCGTGCCCAGATGGCCCACCGTGCCCACTCCGGGCGTGCCGTAGCTCCAGCGGTCTCCCGCCTGGCGTGCGGCCTGCAGGAAGGCACGGGCGTCGGTGCCGGCGGGCACGCCGGGCTGGCTCACGGGCGCCGTGAGCACCAACGGCGACACCCCGATCAGCGACAGCGGCGCGAGATCCTTGGCGGGGTCATAGGGCACCTGGGGGTTGAGCAGCCTGGCGATGGTCAGATTGCCGTTGATGAACAGGCCTATGGTGTGGCCGTCTTGCGCCTTGGCCACGGCATCGGCGCCGATATTGCCGCCCGCGCCCACCTTGTTCTCCACGACCACCGGCTGGCCCAGGGCCCGTGCCAGCGGCTCCGAGAAGGTGCGCGCCGTCAGATCCGGGGACGACCCCGGAGGAAAGCCCACGATGATGCGCAGGGGCTTGGCGGGCCAGCCCGGCGTGGCCGGCGCGGTGGGGTCGGCCGGGGCCGCGCCGCACGCCGCAGTCAGGGTCAGCGCCAGCAGGCTGCGGCGGGTAATGCAATGGCGGTGCATGGGGGAGCTCCTGGAAACAGAAAGGCGCGCGGCCCGTGGGGCCGCGCGCCTGGATTATCAGCCGCTGAGGCAAGCCGCTCAGGCGTACTCGACCAGCGCCTTCTTCATTTTCTTCATCGCTGCCACCTCGATCTGGCGGATGCGCTCGGCGCTCACGCCGTACTCGGCCGCCAACTCGTGCAGCGTCATGCCGCCCGTGCCATCGTCATTCACCTGGAGCCAGCGCTGCTCCACGATGCGGCGGCTGCGCGCGTCCAGACCGTCCAGGGCCGCGGCAATGCCGTCGCTGGCCAGGGTATCGCGCTGGGCCGATTCGATCATGGCCGTGGGCTCGTGGGCCGCGTCGGCCAGGTAGGCGATGGGGCCGAAGGCCTGTTCGCCGTCATCCGATGGGGCCGGGTCCAGTAGCACGTCACCGCCGGCCAGGCGCGTCTCCATCTCGATGACCTCCTCGCGCTTGACGTTGAGCTGCTCGGCCACCCGATCGATCTCATGGTCGGACAGCGTCTCGCGGTGCGTGTCGGTGTCCATGGCCTCGGCCTTGAAGCCCTGCTTCATCGACCGCAGATTGAAGAACAGCTTGCGCTGGGCCTTGGTGGTCGCCACCTTGACCATGCGCCAGTTCTTCAGGATGTATTCGTGGATCTCGGCCTTGATCCAGTGCATGGCGTAGCTCACCAGGCGCACGCCCTGGTCGGGGTCGAAGCGGCGCACGGCCTTCATCAGCCCCACGTTGCCCTCCTGGATCAGGTCGCCATGCGGCAGGCCATACCCCAGGTACTGGCGCGAGATCGACACCACCAGCCGCAGGTGCGACATCACCAGGCGACCGGCGGCGTCCAGATCGTTGTCGTTCTTGAGCTGGTGCGCATAGCGCTGCTCCTCCTCTAGCGTGAGCAGGGGCAGGCGGTTGACCGCAGAGATATAGGCGTCCAGGTTGCCCAACGGTGGCACCAGCGCCCACGGGTTCGCGGTCGCCAGGGTCGTCACGGTGGATGCAGTCTGGAGGGTCATGTCAGAAATCCTTTCTTCCATACAAGAGGATGTTAGCACTCCATTGGAGTGAGTGCTAAGGCCAGAGTTCCCGTGGGTAAATACCCGCCCGTGCATGTCACGCGGCGTATGCATAAAAGTGGCGTTCTCTAAATGTCGCCCATTGGGTTCTGCGCTCGCGCTGAGCGAGGGCGCCACGCCGCCACGCCGCCACGCCGCTGTCCGTGGTGCGCTGACCACAAGGCTTGAATTGCGCGAGAGGAGTGCGAATAGAATCGAGAACCAATCTCATTACGACTCCTGTTCCCAAAATGCTCGCAATCCCGTTGGGGAGTGGTCAGCTCCGTGCGTGTTCGACTGTTCTATGGGCCTTGCCCCTGGCCTGGGTCTTGACGGCCTGCGGTGGCGGCGCGTCGTCTTCATCGGTAGCGGGCGGTGATGCGTCGGGTGGCACGCTGACCCCGATGGCCGCTCTGGGGCAGAAGATCTTCAACGACCCCTCGCTGTCCGCATCGGGCCGACAATCCTGCGCCAGCTGCCACGCTACGGCTTTTGCCGATGCCCAGCCCAACGCCCTGGCGGCGCAGCTGGGCGGGCCGGGGCTGGATCGGCAGGGCGGGCGCCTGTCGCCGACGATTCGCTACCTGGCCGGCAACAAGGCCTTCTTTTTTGCTGCCGACGGCACACCCACGGGGGGCTTCTTCTGGGACGGACGGGCGAGTTCCCTGCAAGATCAGGCGGGCAAGCCTTTCCTGAATCCGGTCGAAATGGCCAACGCCAGCAAGGCCGAGGTGGTGGGGCGGCTGGCCGGCGCCAGCTACGCGGGTGAGTTCCGCAAACTGTTCGGCGACGCCATCCTGGGCGACGCGGACGGCGCCTTCCAGCGCATCACGCTGGCCCTGCAGCAATACCAGGTCGAAGACCCGCAGTTCCACGCCTATTCGAGCAAGTACGACGCCTTCCTGCTCGGCAAGGCCAAGCTCGATGAGCAGGAGCTGCGCGGCCTGGCGTTGTTCAACAACAAGGCCAAGGGCAATTGCATAGCCTGCCACCCGTCAGGGCGCGGCGCAGATGGCAGCCTACCGCTGTTCACCGACTTCACCTTCGACAGTCTGGGCGTGCCGCGCAACCCCGAACTCGGGCAGAACGTCGATCCGGCCTTCTACGACCTGGGCCTGTGCGCGCGCGAGGGCGGCGACCTGGCCACACGCACCGACCTGTGCGGCAAGTTCAAGGTACCCACGCTGCGCAACGTGGCGCTGCGCCAGGCGTTCTTCCACAACGGGCGTTTCAAGACGCTCAAGGATGTGCTCGCTTTCTACGTGCAGCGCGACACCAACCCCGAGAAGTGGTACCCGCTCAACGCCGATGGCAGCGTGGACAAGTTCAACGACCTGCCGCCGCGGCTGCGTGGCAACGTCAATGTGACCGAGGTGCCCTACAACCGCAAGCCCGGCGATGCTCCGGCGCTCAGCGATGCCGAGATCGATGACGTGATCGCCTTCCTCAAGACGCTCACCGATGGCTACCAGCCGTGACAGCCCCCCTTTCCCCTTCGCCGCACACCGACTCTTTCATGAACCCGATCTTCCGACGCCGCGCGGGCGCGCTTGCCGCCAACGCGCTGGGCCTGATGCTGGCCCTGACCATCGCCCCCTCCATGGCCCAAACTACGCCGGGCGCAGCACCGGCCTCCCAGGCCGAACTGGCGCAGCGGCTGGAGCGGCTCGCGGCCGAGCTGGCCGATGTCAAGGCGCAGCTGGCGCGTCTTCAGGCGCAGCAAAGCCCGCAGTCACAGCAGTCCGCGGCGACAACCGGCGGCGGATGGAACCAGACCGCCGGCGCCGCGCCGGCTGCAGTGGCCGCAGCGCCTCAGCCCATGCCAGCCACCGAGGCGCCGGCCACCGTGCTCAGCAGCTATGGCGAGATCAACTACAACCGGCCGACCCGGGCCTCTGACAAGACCCAGCTCGACCTGCGGCGTTTCGTGCTCGGCCTGCAGCACCGCGTCAACGAGCGCACCAAGATCGTCGGCGAAATCGAGGTCGAGCATGCCGTCACGTCTGCCAGCGACCCCGGCGAGGTGGCGTTGGAGCAGGCCTATGTAGAGCACCAGCTCACGCAGCTGCTGGCTGCGCGCGGCGGCCTGTTCCTGATGCCCGTGGGTCTGCTCAACGAGAACCACGAGCCCACGGCCTACTACGGCGTGGAGCGCAACTTCGTCGAGACGGCCATCATCCCCACCACTTGGCGCGAGGCGGGCGCGCAGCTCATCGCCAACTTCGACAACGGGCTCACGCTGCAGGGGGGCATCAGTACCAGTTTCGACCTGACCAAGTGGGATGCTGCCTCGGGCGAGGGAGCCGAGTCGCCGCTGGGCTCGATCCACCAGGAGGCCGCCAAGGCCAAGGCGCGCAACCTCGCGTGGTTCGGCGCCGCCAACTGGCGCGGCGTGCCGGGTCTGCTCGTGGGCGGTTCGCTGTTCAGCGGCGGCGCCACCCATGGCCAGGCGGGCTTTGCCGGCGCGCGCGTCACGCTGGCCGATCTGCACGCGCGCTGGACACCTGGGCGCTGGGACCTGTCCGCGCTCTACGCGCGCGGCAGCATCTCCAACACTGGCCAGCTGAACCTTGCGCTGATCGGCAATCCGACGCTTATTCCCAAGTCCTTTGGTGGCGCGTACCTGCAGGGCGCCTACAGGCTCTGGCAGCAGGGCGATTACACCCTCAGCCCCTTCGCGCGCCTGGAGCGCTTCAACACCGCGCGCGCCTTCGCCGATCTGGGTCCGGGCCTGACACCCGACGCCGCCCGGACCGAACAGGTCGCCACCGTGGGCGCCAATTTCTGGGTCACGCGCTCGGTCGTGCTCAAGGCAGACTACCAGCGCTTTCGTGTCAACACCCAGGCCAACCGCGTGAACCTGGGCCTGGGCTGGAGCTTCTGATGTCTGCCATGCGCCTGGCGCTGTGCCCTGCGACCGCGCTGGTTGCGCTCGCGCCGGCGGGTGCGCTGGCCGTGGACTACATGAGCGCCGAGCAGGCGCAGAAGCTCATGTTTCCACAGGCTGATGAATTCGCGCTGCGCGACCTGCCGCTCGATGCGGCGCTGGCGCAGCAGATCGCGGCCGCCGGCGTCAAGCCCGTGGCCCCGCGCCTGCAGGTGCGCCTGGCGCGCCAGGGCGGCGCGGTGCTGGGCTTCGTGGTGGTGGACGAGGTGATCGGCAAGTTCGAGCGCATCACCTACGCCGTGGGCGTGGAGACCGATGGGCGTGTGCGCCAGGTCGAGGTGCTGTCGTACCGCGAAAGCCATGGGCACGAGATCCGCATGCCCGCGTGGCGCAAGCAGTTCGTCGGCAAGACAGCTGCCTCGCCGCTGCAGGTGGGCGAGGACATCGCCAACATCAGCGGCGCTACGCTGAGCTGTACCCATGTGACCGAGGGCGTGCGACGCGACCTGGTCTGGCTCGACCTGCTGCGCCGCAGCGGCAGGCTGGCGTGACCGACTGGCTGCGCCGCGCGCGGCCCCTGCTGGGCACGCTGGTGGAGATCGGCGTGCCGCAGGGAACCGGCGCCGACGCCGCGCTGCAGGCCGCCTTCGCGGGCGTGCAACGCGTGCAGTCCTGCATGTCGCGCTTCGAGCCGGACAGCGACGTCGCGCGCTTCGCGGCACTGCCCGCAGGGGCAAGCATGCAGGTAGCACCGGAGACCGCGGCGGTGCTGCAGGCCGCCTGCGCACTGCAGCGAGACAGTGGCGGTCTGTTCGACATCACCCAGGGCCGCGCGCCCGACGGCTGGTGCTGCGACGGCCGCAGCCTGCACAAGCGGGCCGCCGCAGCCTCATTTGACTTGGGCGGCATTGCCAAGGGCTACGCCGTGGACTGTGCCGTGCAGGCGCTGCAGCGCCTGGGCTGCGCCGCGGGCTGGGTCAATGCCGGGGGCGACCTGCGGGCCTTCGGCGCCGTGCAGTTGCCGGTGCTGCTGCGCGACGAAGACGGCGGAGGTTTGCGCCCGTTTGTGGAGCTGGGTGATGCGGCATTCGCAACCAGCCACTTCGGCGCCCGCCGCCGCAGCCAGATTTGGGCCGCAGGCGGCCGCGGCGTGGCGGCCCATGTGAGCGTGGCTGCGCCGAGCTGCCTGTGGGCCGATGCCTTGACCAAGGTTGTGGCGGCCAGCGGCGATGCGCGGCACCCGCTGCTGCTGGCGCATGGTGCCCGCGCATGGCTGCATTGACACGGCTGCGCGTAAACGACCCGGTCCCGTATGAATCACCTCAAGATCTGGCAGTACCGTGCCTTGTATGCCACCGTGGTCGCGCTGGTGCTCAGTGGCCTGCTGTGGCTGGCCTGGCACTACCTCTGGGGCGCAGGGGCTGGCAACCTGCCGCACCCGCTGGAGCCATGGTGGATGCGCCTGCACGGCGCCGCCGCGTTTGCCGGCCTTTTTATGGCTGGCGTGCTGGCCGCCGCCCATGTTCCGCAGGGCTGGCGCATGACCACGCGCCATCCGCGGCTGCGCCAGCACAAGGCGGGCCAGCGCCGCACCGGCCTGGCGCTCTGCGCCCTGGGCGCGGCCGTCGCGCTCAGCGGCTACCTGCTGTACTACTTCGCGCCCGAGGACCTGCGCGCGCTCCTGGGCTGGGCCCATGCGGCGCTGGGGCTCGCGCTGGGGGCACTGCTGCCGCTGCATGGCCGGCGCCACGACACACGCGGCGGGAGGCGGTGAGGGCGCCTCACCTGCGCGCGGGCGGCAGGATGGGCGCTGGGGAAAACCCCGTGTCGCGCAGGTGACCGGCCCGGGGCATCGCGATTTTGCTGACCCTAAACTGCACCGTTACAGGCCGGGCCGCGGGCGAACAGGCTTCGTGCAGTCCCGGCAATGTTGACCCAAGCATCCAAGGAGATCCGATGATCAGCTACGACGTGACCGAATGCGGCCAACCCCTGGTGCGCCATGAGCGCCCCACCCCCCAGCCCGTCGGCGACCAGGTGCTGCTGCGCATCGAGGCGGCGGGCGTGTGCCATTCCGACCTGCATATCTGGCACGGCTCCTACGACCTGGGCCATGGCAAGAAGCTGTCCATGGCCGACCGCGGCCTGAAGCTGCCTCTGACCATGGGCCACGAGATCGCCGGCGAGGTCATCGCCGTGGGCGATGGCGTGAAGGGCGTGACCGTGGGCAAGCGCTACCTGGTCTTTCCGTGGCATGGCTGCGGCGAATGCAGCGTGTGCCGGCGCGGCGACGAAAACCTGTGTCTGGCCGGCCGATCCATGGGCGTGTTCCAGCCGGGCGGCTATGCCGACCATGTGCTGGTGTCCCACGCGCGCTACCTGGTGGACATCGGCGACTTGCCGCCCGTGCAGGCCGCGCCCTATGCCTGCTCGGGCCTGACCACCTACAGCGCCCTGAAAAAAATCCCCGCCCAGGTGCTCCGCGATGAAAAGCTCGTCATCTTCGGCGCCGGCGGCCTGGGCTTGATGGCCGTGCTGCTGGCCCGGGCCATGGGCAGTGCCGGCGTGATCGTCATCGAGCCCGACGCGGCCAAGCATGCCGCAGCCCTGCAGGCCGGCGCGCTGGCCGCGTTCAACCCGACGCAGGATGGTGTCATGGCCCAGGTGCGCCAAGCCGCCGGCGGCGCCGTGTGGGCCATCATCGACTGCGTGGGCTCCAGCCAGACCGTGCAGGCCGGCATCGACCTGCTGACCAAGGGCGGGCAGCTGGTGCAGATAGGCCTGTTCGGCGGCCATGTGGACCTGCCCACGCCCTCCATGGCGCTGCGCGCCATCACCTACCAGGGCACCTATGTGGGCAACCTGAGCGAGTTGCAGGAGCTGATGCGGCTGGTCAAGGACAAGCAGCTACGGCCGGTGCCCACCACCTGCCTGCATTTCAGTCAGGCCTTCACCGCGCTGCTGGCGCTGGAAGAGGGCAAGGCCGTGGGGCGGCAGATTCTGGTGCCCGAGGGCGAGGGTTGACGACGCCAAAAACGGCTCGCGCGAACACTGCCCGGTTGGCGCTGTAACCGTCGTGCTCATGCGCCGGCGCATGGTGCGACGGCGGCGCCCTTTATGCCGTGGCGCTTCAAGGCCTCGGCAACGAAGCCGCTGGCCTTGGCATCCTCCACAAACAGCGACAGAACGCGCTGCGCCTCTGCGCCGCGCGTCTTCGGAAGGCCCATGGCCTGCTGGATCACCATGAAGTGCCCCGGCAGCAGGCGCAGCCCGGGGATGCGCCGTGCGTCGCCCTCCAGCTGCTGGCGCACGCCGGCGGCGACGTCGGCGGTGGACTGCATGAAGGTATCGACCACCGCGGGCGAGCTGGGCGCGCGCAGGATCTGCGCCTGGTGCAACTCGCGCGTCAGGTACAGGTCGTAGGCGCTGCCCTTGCCCACGACCACCTGGTGGCCCGCGCGGTCCACCTGGGCGTTGTCGGTGAGCGGCGAGTCCTGGCGCACCAGGTAGCTGCCCTCGATGAGCACATAGGGCGACGAGAAGGCGATGCCGGCACCGCGCACCGGGTCCACGGCGAAGAAGCCGAAGTCGGCCTCCTCGCGCGTCACCGCATCGACCGATTTGGCCGCCGTGTCGAAGACGACGAGTTCAAGCTCCAGGCCCAGATGAGCGGCAAAGCGCCGTGCCAGGTCGATCGACACGCCGGCGGGGCGGCCATCGGCATCCAGGCGCGCAAGAATGGGGTTGCCCGTGTTGATGCAGGCGCGGAGATGGCCGCGAGGGGCGAAGGTGCTCAACAGCTCGGAAGACAGGGTCATGGTGACACAGGGTTTCAGGTGGGTGCCCAAGCGGGCAATTGGCTCGCGGGCGCGATGATGCCCGCGCACAGCCAGATGGTGCCATTGAGGTCTTGCGCAACGCTTGCAAACTGCGCAGCATTCTGGGGCATTGATGCTATGCCAGACTTGTCCCATGCACAGCACCTCAACACCTCAGCTCGCCGTCGTGACCACCACCGTCGCCAGCGCGGCCGATGCGCAGCGTCTCGCGGCCGGCGCCGTGCAGGCGCGCCTGGCCGCCTGCGTGCAGGTGGAGGTTATCGCTTCGCACTATGTCTGGCAGGGCGCGCAGCATGAGGACGCCGAGTGGCGCCTGGTCTGCAAGACGCTACCGCAAGCGGCTGGCGCTTTGCGCGCCTGGCTGCGTGCGCAGCACCCGTACGAGGTGCCGCAGCTACTCACCCGCACCGAGCAGGCCGAGACCGACTACGCGGTGTGGCTGGCGCAGCAGGTCGATGGATGAGGTTCAGGCCAGCAGCGCCTGCGCAAACTCGCGCGCGTTGAAGGTTTCCAGGTCTTCCACGCGCTCGCCCACGCCGATGAAGTAGACGGGCACGGGCCGCTCCTGCGCGATGGCCGCCAGCACGCCGCCCTTGGCCGTGCCGTCCAGTTTGGTGACGATCAGCCCGGTGAGCTGCAGCGCGTCGTCGAAGGCGCGCACCTGGGTCAAGGCGTTCTGGCCGGTGTTGCCGTCGATCACCAGCAGCACCTCGTGCGGGGCGCTGGCGTCGGCCTTGGTGACCACGCGGCGGATTTTTTTCAGCTCCTCCATCAGGTGCAGCTGCGTGGGCAGGCGGCCGGCCGTGTCCACCAGCACCACGTCCTTGCCGCGCGCGCGGCCGGCGCTGACGGCGTCGAAGCTCACGGCGGCCGGGTCGCCGCCCTCCTGGCTGACGATCTCCACGGTGTTGCGCGTGGCCCAGACGCCCAGCTGCTCGCGCGCCGCGGCGCGGAAGGTGTCGGCCGCGGCCAGCAGCACGCTCATCCCATGGTCGGCCAGGTGCCGGGTGAGCTTGCCGATCGAGGTGGTCTTGCCCGCGCCGTTCACGCCGGCGACCATGATCACGGTGGGGCTGTGCTCGCCGATGACCAGGGGCTTTTCCAGCGGGCGCAGCAGGTCGGCCAGGGCGTCGGCCAGCAGGGCCTTGACGGCGGCGGGCTCGGTGGCCTTGGCCTCCTTCACGCGGCGTTTCAGGTCACCCAGCAGATGCTGCGTGGCCTTCACACCGGTGTCGGCCATGAGCAGGGCGTCCTCCAGCTCCTCGTACAGCGCGTCGTTGATCTGCGTGCCGGTGAAGACGGTGGCGATGCTGCTGCCGGTCTTGCGCAGGCCGGATTTCAGGCGCTCCATCCAGCCCTGGCGCGCACCCTCGGGCTTGGGCTTGGGCGTGGGCTCGGCGACGGCAGGCGGGGCCAGCTCCGGCGCGGGCTGGGCCTGCGGTGTGGCCGTGTCCTGGCTGCCAAAGGACTTGCGCAGCCAGCCCATGGCGCCGCCGCCCTTGGGGGCGTCGGCCGCTGGCGCGGCGTCGGTTGGGGGGGCGCTGGCGGCGTCCGGCGCAGGCGTGCTGGAGGGCTCAGCGGGGGAGGGGGATTTTTTCTTGAAAAAACTGAACATCGGCGGGTACTTAGAATCCCAGCCATTCTATGAAACGCGCTATCACCCTTTTGGGCCTGCTGGCCTGCCTGCATGCGGGGGCGCAAACCGCACCGGCCCTGTCCACCCTTGCGCCGCTGGCCACCTCGGCCACGGGGGCGCAGCAATTCACTCTGAAGAACGGCATGCAGCTCATCGTGCAGCCTGACCGGCGCGCGCCCACGGCGGTGCACATGGTCTGGGTGCGCGTGGGTTCCATGGACGAGGTCGATGGCACCTCGGGCGTGGCGCATGCGCTGGAGCACATGATGTTCAAGGGCACGAAGAAGCTGCCGCCGGGCGAGTTCTCGCGCCGCGTGGCGGCCCTGGGCGGGCAGGAGAACGCCTTCACCAGCCGCGACTACACGGGCTACTACCAGCAGATCCCGGCCAGCCGGCTGGCCGACGTGATGCGGCTCGAATCCGACCGCTTTGCCCATAACCAGTGGCCCGACGCCGAGTTCACCAAGGAGATCGAGGTCGTCAAGGAAGAGCGCCGCATGCGCACCGAGGACCAGCCGCGCGCCGCGCTCATCGAGCAGCTCTATGCCTCCACCTACATCGCCTCGCCCTATCGCCGCCCGGTGGTGGGCTGGATGAGCGACCTCGATTCCATGACGCCCGACGACGTGCGCCAGTTCCACCGCCAGTGGTACGTGCCGCGCAACGCCGCCGTGGTGGTGGCGGGCGACGTGGACCCGGCCAAGGTGCTGGCCCTGGCCGAGAAGACCTATGGCGCCATCACCCCGCGCGCCGTGCCGGCACGCAAGCCGCGCACCGAGCCCCAGCAGCAGGGCCTGCGCCGCATCGCCTTCAAGGCCCCGGCCGAGCAGGCCTATGTGGCCCTGGCCTTCCATGTGCCGGGCATCTCGCGCATCGAGAACATGGGCGACGCTGACCGCGACGGCCTGGCGCTGCTGGTGCTGTCGGCCGTTCTCAGCGGCTACGACGGCGCGCGCCTGGAGCGGGCGCTGACGCAGGGCGCAGACCGCGTGGCCGACGGCGCCGACAGCCAGGCCTCCATCCTTGGGCGCGGCCCCTCGCTGTTCCTGCTGACGGGCGTGCCCGCCGCAGGCAAGACCTCGGCCCAGGTCGAGGACGCGCTGCGCGCCGAGGTGGCGCGCGTGGCGCGGGATGGCGTGAGCGAGGCCGAGCTCTCGCGCGTCAAGACGCAGTGGGCGGCCTCCACCATCTACGCGCGCGACTCGCTCTACAGCCAGGCCAGCGATCTGGGCAGCAACTGGGTGCAGGGCCTGCCGCTGGATGCCAGCGAGCGCCTGCTCAAGCTGCTGCGCGCCGTCACGCCCGAACAGGTGCAGTCCGTGGCCGCGCGCTACTTCGGCGACGACCAGCTCACCGTAGCCACGCTGCTGCCCCAGCCCGTGGCGGCCGGCGCGAAGAAGCGCGCCGCCCCCGCAACCGACGCCGGCGGGCGCATGCATTGATATGAACAAGATCATTAAAACCATAGCTGCTCGCGCCTTACTGGTAAGCGCTGGAGCGATTTTCTATGCAAGCAACGCCTGGGCCCTGTTGCCGATACAGCACTGGACCGAGCCCAGCGGCGCGCGCGTCTGGCTGGTGGAGAGCCCGGCCATCCCCATGGTGGACGTGCAGGTGGACTTCGACGCCGGCGCGCGCCGCGACCCTGCGCCCCAGGCGGGTCTGGCTGCGGCCGCCGCGCTGATGAGCTCCAAGGGCGTGACGGCTGGTGGCGCCAGCGAACCCGCGCTGGACGAGAACGATCTGGGCGAGGCCTGGGCCGACTTGGGCGCGAGCCTGGAGGCCGGCGCCGAGCGCGACGGCCTGGTGTTCTCGCTGCGCTCACTGACCGAGCCCGACCTGCTCGACCGCGCCGCGCGCCTGGCCGCACGCCAGCTGGGCCAGCCCAGCTATGCGCAGGCCATCTGGCAGCGCGAGCGCGCGCGCTGGGACGCCGCCATCAAAGAGGCCGACACACGCCCCGGCACCGTGGCCACCAAGGCCTTCACCGCGGCCGTCTATGGCAGCCACCCCTACGGCCAGCGCGCCACGGCCCAGACGCTGGCGAACATCGAGGTCGCCGACCTCCAGGCCTTCCACGCGCGCTACCTGCAGGCCTGCCGCGCGCGCGTGAGCATCGTGGGCGCGCTCAACCGCGGACAGGCCGAGCGGCTGGTGCAGACGCTGCTCTCGCGCCTGCCCGCTCCACCGGCGGCCGACTGCGCGCCGCTGCCCGCCGTACCCGAGGTGCAGCCGCTTGCCAAGGCCGTCGAAGAGGACATCCCGTTCGCCTCGGCCCAGGCCCATGTGCTGATCGGCCAGCCGGGCTTTGTGCGGCGCGACCCGGACTTCCTCGCGCTGCTGGTGGGCAACCATATCCTGGGTGGCGGAGGCTTCACCTCGCGCCTGACCACCGAGGTGCGCGAGAAGCGCGGCCTGTCGTACAGCGTGGGCAGCAACTTCTCGCCTGGCCTGAACGCCGGCGCTTTCGTGGTCGGCCTGCAGACCCGGCCCGACCAGGCGGCGCAGGCCGTGCGCGTCACGCGCGAGGTGTTGGCGCGCTTTGTGGCCGACGGCCCCACCGAGGCCGAGCTGCGCGCCGCCAAGGACAACCTCATCGGCGGCTTTGCGCTGCGCATAGACAGCAACCGCAAGCTGTTGGCCAACGTGGTCAACATCGCCTGGAACGGCCTGCCGCTCGATTACCTGGAGCACTGGACGGACCGCGTGCAGGCCCTCACCGTGGCCGACATACGCGCCGCCTTCCAGCGCAAGCTGCAGCCCGAGCGCATGGTGACCGTGGTCGTCGGAGCCCAGCCTTGAGCCGCGCGCCGAACAGGCCCGCGGGCAAGCCGGCGGGCGAGGTGCGCATCATCGGCGGCCAGTGGCGGCGCACACGCCTGCCTGTGGCCGACCGCCCCGGCCTGCGCCCCACGCCTGACCGCGTGCGCGAGACCCTGTTCAACTGGCTGGGCCAGGATCTGACGGGCTGGCGCTGCCTGGATGCCTTTGCCGGCACTGGCGCCCTGGGTTTCGAGGCCGCCTCGCGCGGCGCCGCCAGCGTATTGCTGGTGGAGGGCGACGCGGGCCTGGCCGCGCAGCTGGAGAGCCTGCGCCAGCGCCTGCAGGCGGCCAGCGTGCGCGTGCAGCGCGGCGACGGCGTGGCCGCGTTGCGCCAGTGCGCGCCGACCAGCATGGACTTGTTACTGATCGACCCGCCGTTCGGCGGCGAGCTGTTTGCGCCCGCGCTGCAGGCCGCTGCGCTGGCCGTGGCGCAGGGCGGCTTCATCTACCTGGAGGCGCCCGAGGCCTGGGGCGAGGAGCGGCTTGCGCCCCTGGGCCTGGTGCTGCACCGCCACCTGAAGGCCGGCGCCGTGCATGCCCACCTGCTGCAACGGTCGGAATATACTATTAATAAGTGAGCTGCTAGCGCTTTATGAGTAAGCGTTGGCGGCCAATTTTGCTTGTGGATTCCGCGAATACCACAGCGCTGCATAATCCGCCCCTGGGGGCCCGCGCCGGGCGCCACTGACCTGGAGACCTGACGCCATGGCGCATGTTGTTGCCGTTTACCCCGGAACCTTCGACCCCATCACCCTGGGCCATGAAGACCTGGTGCGCCGCGCGGCGCAGCTGTTCGACCGCGTCATCGTGGCCGTGGCCATCGCCCACCACAAGAAGACCCTGTTCAGCCTGGACGAGCGCATGGACATGGCGCGCGAGGCGCTGGCCGACTGCCCGCAGGTGCAGGTCGAGCCCTTCGAGGGCCTGGTGACGGAGTTCACGGCCGCGCGCGGCGGCACGGCCATGGTGCGTGGCCTGCGCTCGGGCACCGACTTTGATTACGAATTCCAGCTCGCCGGCATGAACCGGGCGCTGGTGCCGCAGATCGAGACCGTGTTCCTGACCCCGAGCAGCCAGTACCAGTTCATCAGCAGCACGCTGGTGCGCGAGATCGCCACGCTGGGCGGCGATGTCGCGCAGTTCGTTTCACCCAGCGTTCTTATGCGGCTGCAGGCCAAGGTGGCCACGCGTTAGCCCAGCGCGCCCTGTGGCGTGTCAGGGCCGAACCACGATGCTGTTGCGCACTTCGCGCACATGCTTGGTAGTGCGGGCGATGGACTCGGCGCGATCCTTCTCGGCCTGGGACTTGGCAAAGCCCGACAGCTGCACCGTACCGTTGAGTGTCTCGACACTGATGGCGGTCGCCGATACGCCCTTGTCCTCGGCCATCTTGGCCTTGACGGCGGTGGTGATGGCTGCGTCATCCACGTAGCTACCCACGGTCTGCTGGTCACGCGCTACGGAGCAGCCGGTGGAGACGATGGCGGCACCCGTGAGCAGGGCGAAGGCGATGGCGGTGGTGAATTTCATGCTGGTGTCCTTTTTGAGGTTTTGAAGTGAGGTTGCTTGGAAACAGCCCCTGCGGCCAGTGGCACCCTCCGATGGCTGCATGGGCTTGGTGATAGCAATAAAACGAGCTGTTATGCACCAAAGCGCATGCTAAGTCGTGGAATCGCGCGGCGCTGGCAGGTGGCGGACGTGCGCTTTTGTAGGACTGCGCTGACACACGCGCCGCGCCATCACGCCGGCCGAATCGGTAGCACGGCACAGACCAGCGTGCCCTCGCCGGGGGTGGAGCTCACGGTAAGGCTCCCGCCCGCGGCCTCGACGCGGTGGCGCATGCCCAGCAGCCCATAGGCATCGGCGCGGATGGCGGCCGGGTCAAAACCCTTGCCGTCATCGCGCACCTGCACCGCGACATGGTTGGGGTGCTTGTGCACGCACACCAGCACCTTGTGGGCGTCGGCATATTTGCCGACGTTGGTGAGCGATTCCTGCACCAGGCGGTAGACCGTGAGCTGCGCCGTGTCGGACAGCGGCACCTCGTCCAGGCTGGTGTCCACCTGCAAGCTGCTGCTGGTGGCGAAGTCGCGGGCGAGGATTTCCAGCGCCGCCGTCAACCCCAGGTTGGACAGTGAGGATGGGCGCAGGTTCTCGATGATGCGGCGCTTCAGGGCAATGCCGTTGTTGAGCGTCTCCGTCAGGTGCTGGACGCGCGCGGCATGCTCGGGTACCTGCATGTCTATCCTCGACTTGAGCCGCGCCACGTCCAGCTTGGCGGCGGTGAGCAGCGCGCCCAGCTCGTCGTGCAGCTCGCGTGCCAGGTACGCGCGCTCGTCCTCGCGCACCTGCTGCAGGTGGTTGGCCAGCTCCGACAGCGTGGCCGTGCGCTCGCGCACCAGCTGCTCCAGGCGGTCGCGCTCGCGTGCCAGCGCCTGCTGCTCGCGCTCGTGGGCCTCCTGCAGGGCATAGGTCTGGCGCAGGTACATGTAGAAGGCCAGCAGGCCGATCACGGCCACGGTGGCGATGCCCAGGCGCGAGAGCCTCAGCGAGTGCAGGATCTCCTGCGTGCTGCCCTGCGACTGTTGCGCGCTGTGATCGACCAGCCGGGCCGCCAAGGTGCGAATGGCGTCCATGTTGTCCTTGCCCACGTCGGTGGAGAGCACGAACCTCCAGGCGTCGTCGTTGTCCTGGCGCCGAAGTTGAAGTATGAGCTGCAGCTCGGACAGCTTGCGTGCGATTTGCTGCGACAGCTGCGCAAAGTCGGCTTGGTCACCAGGCTGCCGCTGGTAGGCCTGGTGCAGTTCATCAAGGTTCGAGTTGATCGTCGCCACTGCCTGCTGGTAGGGCTGCAGGTAGCGCTCGTCACCCGTCAGCAGGTAGCCGCGCAGGCCGGTCTCGGCATTCAGCATGCTCTGCAGCAGCCGGTCCAGCGCGGCGCGCGTGGCCTGCGAGCGTGCCAGCTCCTCCACCGCATCGTGCGAGCGCAGGTATCCCGTCTCATTGATACCGACCAGCAGCACCACGGCCATCAGGGCGACCGGCAGGCTGACGGCCATTTTGCGCAGGCGGGTCCAGAACATGGTTGAGCTTCTCCAGGGCGGCGGCGTGGCAGGGCCGAATTGCATATCATCGACCGTGGGCGCCAAGTTCGGCAATCCTGAAAGAAGGCTAGATGATCAAGATCGGCATTGTGGATGACCACGCAATCGTGCGCTCCGGTCTGCGGCAGTTTTTCTCCGAGCATGTGGATCTGCGCGTGGAGGGCGAGGCCGCCAACGGCCGAGAGGCCATCGACCTGGTGCGCGCGCACGAGATCGACGTGCTGGTGATGGACCTGTCCATGCCCGGGCAGAGCGGCCTGGACGCGCTGGCCATGCTGCGTGCCAAGGCGCCGGACATGGGCATTTTGATCCTGAGCGGCTACCCCGAGGAGCATTACGCCATCAACCTGATACGCCAGGGCGCGAGCGGCTACCTCAACAAGGAGTGCGAGCCCAAGGAGATCGTCGAGGCCATACGCGCCATCGCGCTGGGGCGCCGCTACCTGACGCCGGCCGTGGCCGACCTGCTGGCCCAGCAGCTGCACCGCAAGGACGATGCGCCGCCGCATGAGCAGTTGTCGGAGCGCGAGTTCCAGGTCTTCCTCAAGCTGGCACGCGGCGAGACGGCCGGGGACATCGCCAAGTCCCTGTCGCTCAGCGTCAAGACCGTGAGCACCTACCGCACAAGGCTCATGGAGAAGATGGGGCTGTCGTCCAACAGCGACCTGACCTACTACGCGCTCAAGAACCGGCTCATCGACTGACCGTTCACGGCCGGCCTGGGCCGATGGCGCCTAGTGCGCCGGTGGCCGCCTGCTGCGCGCTGTGCACGATGCAGAAATCCACCAGTGCATCGATTTCGTTCGACTTGTCGAACACCGCATCCACGCCGAGCTGCGCGCAGCGCATGCGCACGTCGGGCGTGGCGTAGTTGCTCAGCACCACCATTTTTTGCGCGCTCATGCGGTCGCGGCAGGCCGCCAGCACGCCCAGGCCGCTGCCCTGGCGCAGGAACAGATCGACGATGGCCAGGTCCCAGTGTGCGCTGTGGGCCGTCAGCCACTCCTTGCCCTCGTCCTCGGTCTCGGCCATGCCGACGGCCTGCACCTCGGCCAGTTCCTCGAGCGTGCCGATCAGGTTCTCGCGGATGGTGGCGTTGTCTTCGACGATGTAGGTGCGCAGCTTCACAAGGGATTCCCGTTCGGCCCCGCCTGGAACAAGGGGCCAGGGCGTTACTGTAAGAGCATGTGCGGCGCCATGCTGCCGGCAGCTGCGCGCTGCCATCGTAGGCGGGTTCCTACTCGGCCCGTGCGCGGCGCGCACCGCAGACGGGGCATTCGGGGTCGCGCTGCGTGCGCATCTCGGTCCATTGCATGTCGCGGCCGTCGAGCATGAGCAGGCGCCCGGCCAGCGATTGGCCGATGCCGGCGATGAGCTTGAGCGCCTCGGCCGCCTGCATGGTGCCGATGATGCCCACCATGGGCGCGAACACGCCCATGGTGGAGCAGGCCACTTCCTCGAACCGGGCGTCAGGAGGGAACAGGCAGGCGTAGCAGGGGGTGTCGCTGCGCCGCGGGTCGTAGACCGAGACCTGGCCGTCAAAGCGGATCGCGGCGCCGGCCACCAGCGGCCTTCCGGCGCGCACGCAGGCCGCGTTGATGGCCTGGCGCGTGCCATAGTTGTCGCTGCAGTCCAGCACCACGTCGGCCTGGGCCACGAGCGCATCGAGCGCCGCGGCATCGACGCGCTGCTGTACGGTATGGAGCTGCACCAGGGGGTTGATGGCGCGCACGGCCTGGGCCGCGGATTCGACCTTGGGATGGCCCACACGCTCGGTGGTGTGGGCAATCTGGCGCTGCAGGTTGGTCAGGTCCACCACATCGTCGTCCACCAGGGTGATCCGGCCCACGCCAGCGGAGCCGAGGAACAGCGCCGCCGGCGAGCCCAGGCCGCCCGCGCCGACGATCAGCGCATGGGCGGCCAGGATGCGCTCCTGGCCCTCGATGCCGATCTCGTCGAGCAGGATATGGCGCGAGTAGCGCAGCAGTTGGTCGTCGTTCATCATGAAAAAGGCCGGGCACCGCAAGGGCCCGGCCTGGTGGCGAGGCTCAAGAGCCTCAGTTGTCCTTCTTCTCTTCCTTGCGCTCGGTCAGCGTCTTGCTGGCGACCACGGTCTTGCCCTTGAGCTGGTTCAGCGCCTGCACCAGCTGGAAGTCCTTGTCGGAGCCGAACTCGGGCAGCTTGCGCTCGGCGATCGGTTTCTTGGCCTCTTCCTCCAGGCGTTTCTTGGCTTCCTCGCGGGCCTTTTCGCGCGCTGCGTCCTTGACCTCCTCGCCCTGGCCACTGGTCAGGTGCTTTTCCAGGTCGGCCTCGCGCATGCGCAGCGAGGCGTAGAGGTCGCCCTCGGCCGTCTCGTCGAGCATCACGTCGGGCACGATGCCCTTGGCCTGGATGGACTTCCCGCTGGGCGTGTAGTAGCGCGCCGTGGTCAGCTTGATGCCGGTGTCCGGGCCCAGCGGGCGCACCGTCTGCACCGAGCCCTTGCCGAAGGTCTGGCTGCCCATGATGGTGGCGCGCTTGTTGTCCTGCAGTGCGCCGGCGACGATCTCGCTGGCCGAGGCCGAGCCCTCGTTGACGAGCACCACCAGGGGCACGTTCTTGATGGCTGCCGGCAGACGCTTGAGCGGGTCGCCGCCGCCGCGGCGCTGGTAGAACTCCGGCGCGGCCTTGAACGTGGCCTTGCTCTCCGCCAGTTGGCCGTTGGTGGTGACCACGGTTACGTTCTCTGGCAGGAAGGCGGCGGACACGGCCACGGCGGCATCGAGCAGGCCGCCCGGGTCGTTGCGCAGGTCCAGCACCAGGCCCTTGAGGCGCGGATCCTGCTTGTAGATCTCTTCCATCTTGCGCACGAAATCGTCCACCGTGCGCTCCTGGAACTGCGACAGGCGGATCCAGGCGTAGCCGGGCTCGATCACCTTGGCCTTGACGGACTGGGTCTTGATCTCCTCGCGCGTGATGGTCACGGGGAAGCTGCGGCTTTCGTCCTTGCGGAAGATGGTCAGCGTGACCTTGGTGCTGGGCTCGCCGCGCATGCGCTTGACGGCCTCGTTGAGCGTGAGGCCCTTGACGGCCGTGTCGTCTATTTTTGTGATCAGGTCGTTGGTCTTGAGGCCGGCACGGTCGGCGGGCGAGCCCTCGATGGGCGAGACGATCTTGATCAGGCCGTCTTCTTGCGTGATCTCTATGCCTACGCCGACAAAGCGGCCCGTCGTGCCCTCGCGGAATTCCTTGAAGGACTTCTTGTCGAAATACTGCGAATGCGGGTCCAGGCTGGAAACCATTCCCGCAATGGCGTCGGTAATGAGCTTCTTGTCATCGACCGGCTCCACATAGTCGGTCTTGATCAGGCCGAATACGGCCGACAGCTGCTGGATCTCCTCCAGCGGCAGCGGCGTCATTGCGCCGCGCGCCACGGTCTGCAGGGACACCGTGGTGAGAGCCCCGGCCATGACGCCTACCGATATCCATCCCGCAACTTTCAGTTTGTGGCCCATAAATCACCCTTTACCGCTTCGAACCAATATACACCTTGGAAGGGCGTACCCCTGGTCAGTTCCCGTTGTTTTGCCTATTTTTTAAGCTCCGAGATCAACCCTTGCCCTGGGCCGCTACCGCCGCAGCGGCGCGGGCCGCGGCCTCGGCGTCGCCCAGGTAGTAGCTGCGCAGGGGCTTCAGGTCGGCATCCAGCTCATACACCAGCGGAATGCCGTTGGGGATGTTCAGGCCCACGATGTCCTGGTCGGAGATGCCATCCAGGTACTTGACCAGCGCGCGGATGGAGTTGCCGTGCGCCGCGACCAGTACGCGCTTGCCCGAGCGGATGGCCGGTGCAATGCTCTCGTTCCAGTAGGGCAGCACGCGCGCCACGGTGTCCTTGAGGCACTCGGTCAACGGCACCTGCCCGGGCGCCAGGGCGGCGTAGCGCAGGTCGCCGCGCTCGCTGCGCGGGTCGTTGCTCGCCAGGGCCGGCGGCGGCGTGTCGTAGCTGCGGCGCCAGACCAGCACCTGCGCATCGCCGTACTGCTTGGCCGTCTCCGCCTTGTTCAGACCCTGCAGCGCGCCGTAGTGGCGCTCGTTCAGGCGCCAGCTGTGCTCCACCGGCAGCCAGGTGCGATCCATTTCGTCCAGACAGTGCCACAGCGTGCGCGTGGCGCGCTTCAGGACGCTGGTGTAGGCCAGGTCGAACTCGTAGCCCTCGGCCCTGAGCAGGCGGCCCGCGCTCTTGGCTTGCTCGACGCCCGTGGGGGTCAGATCCACGTCGGTCCAGCCGGTGAAGCGGTTTTCCAGATTCCACGTGGATTCGCCGTGGCGGATCAGAACGAGTTTGTGCATGGTGTCCCTAGGGCGTTCAGGTCAAAACCTGCCATTTTAGAATCACGGGCTTTGTGAACGCCTAAGGACCTCCGTGAACTTCATCATCGACAACTGGTATCTGTTCCTCCTCGCGCTGGCCTCGGGCGTCTTGCTGCTGATGTCCGTGCTCAAGGGCGGGGGGCCCGGCGCGCTGAGCGCAGCCCAGGCCGTGCAGCTCATCAACCGTGAAAAAGCGGTTGTCATCGACGTCTGCGAGCCTGACGAATTTGCCGCCGGTCATGTGGGTGGCGCCAAGAATATTCCCCTGGGCCAGCTGCAGGAGCGCCTGCCCCAGGTGGCCAAGAACAAGGCCGTGCCGCTCATCTTGGTGTGCGCCAAGGGCGCGCGTGCCTCGCGTGCCGTGGGCATCGCCAAGGGCCTGGGCTACGACAAGGCGCAGGCCCTGGCCGGCGGCCTGGGCGCCTGGCGCGAGGCCAGCATGCCGGTTGAAAAGTCCTGAACGGACGTTATCTGTACTCTTGTTTCCACTATTTTTCTGAAAGATTGCCGTGCAAGCCGTGACGATGTACACCACCGCCGTCTGTCCCTACTGCATTCGCGCCAAGCAGCTGCTCAAATCCAAGGGCGTGGAGCAGATCGAGGAGATCCGCGTGGACTCCGACCCGGCCGCGCGCCAGCACATGATGGAGATCACCGGCCGGCGCACCGTGCCGCAGATCTTCATTGGCGAGACCCATGTGGGCGGGTTTGATGACCTTGCAGCGCTCGATGGCCGCGGCGGCCTGATGCTCCTGCTGGGCGCATGACTGCACCCATCAAGGCTGCATAATGCAGCCCCAAGTGGCCCGCTGCGGGAGCGTTTCCCGGGCGGGCTTTGTTTTGACCGAAAGACCGAAGATCACCATGGCCACCGAAGACACCCCCGTGTTCCAGATTCAGCGCGTGTACCTCAAGGACCTGTCGCTGGAGCAGCCCAATTCCCCCGCCATCCTGCTGGAGCAGGAGCAGCCCAGCGTGGACATCCAGCTCGGCGTGCAGGCCACGCCCGTGGCCGAAGGCATCTTCGAAGTCGCCGTGACGGCCACCGTGCAGACCAAGATCAAGGACAAGACCGTGTTCCTGGTCGAGGCCAAGCAGGCCGGCATCTTCGAGATCCGCAACGTGCCCGAGGAGCAGATGGGCGCCATCGTCGGCATCGCCTGCCCGCAGATCGTCTACCCCTACCTGCGCGCCAGCGTGGCCGACACCATCACGCGCGCGGGCTTCCCGCCCGTGCACCTGGCCGAAATCAATTTCCAGGCCATGTACGAGCAGCAGCAGGCCGCCGCGGCCGAGGCCGGCAACGGCGCCACGCAGTAAATCTGTGCATCCGGCGTTTGAAGGCATTCAGGCCTTCAACGCCCGTGTGGCAAGCGCAGCAAGCTATGAAAATCGTAGTCCTCGGCGCCGGCGCCTGGGGCACGGCCCTGGCCACGAGTGGTGCCACGCACGCGGCCGGCCATGAGGTGACCCTGTGGGCGCGCGATGCGCAACAGGCCGCGGCCATGCAGGCGGCGCGCAGCAACCCGCGTTACCTGCCCGGGCTGGCGTTTCCGCCCGGCCTGCGGGTGCTGGCGGGCGACGCCCGGGCGCTGGCCGACCAGGCGGAGCTCATCATCATCGGCACGCCCATGGCGGCGCTGCGCGGCATGCTAGAGCTGCTGCGCGGCTCGGGCGCGCCCATCGCCTGGCTGTGCAAGGGTTTCGAGGCCGGCTCCGGCCTCATGGCCCACGAGGTCTGCGCCGAGGTGGCGCCCGAGCTGGCCAGCGGCGCCTTCAGCGGGCCCAGCTTTGCCCAGGAGGTGGCGCGCGGCCAGCCCACGGCCCTGGTGGCCGCCAGCCGCCATGCCCGCGTGCGTGAGGCGCTGGTGGCGGCCTTCCATGGCCCGGCGCTGCGCGTCTATGCCAGCGATGACATCGTGGGCGTGGAGGTCGGCGGTGCCGTCAAGAACGTGCTGGCCATCGCCACCGGCCTGTGCGACGGCCTGCATCTGGGCCTGAACGCACGCGCCGCCCTGATTACGCGCGGCCTGGCCGAAATGACCCGCCTGGGCCTGGCCCTGGGCGCGCGCCAGGACACCTTCATGGGCCTGTCGGGCCTGGGCGACCTGGTGCTCACGGCCACGGGCGACCTCTCGCGCAACCGCCGCGTGGGCCTGCTGCTGGCCGAGGGCAAGCGCCTGCAGCAGGCGGTCGATTCCCTGGGCCATGTGGCCGAGGGCGTGTACAGCGCCCGCACCGTGGTGCAGCGCGCACGCGCGGCGGGCGTGGAGATGCCCATCGCCGAATGCGTGCTGGCCCTGCTCGACGGCCGGCTGCACGCGCAGGACGCCGTGGGCCGGCTGATGGAGCGCGGGCCCACGGTAGAGCGGCATTGAGTCAGCCCAGGTGCGGCTCGATCACGTCCGCCAGCAGGCCGAAGCGGTGGCGGATTTCCTCCTCGGTCACGGCGCCGTAGCCCAGTACCAGCCCCGGCGCCGGGTCGGGCCGCAGCGAATACAGCGACAGCGGCCGCGTCAGCACCCCCGCCGCCAATGCCTCGCGGGTGATGGCCGCGTCATCGGTGCCCGGCGGCAGGCCCAGCACCAGGTGCAGCCCGGCGTCGCTGCCTAGCACGGACAGGGCGCCGCCCATGCGGCGCGCTATCTCGTCGATGAGCACGCGACGGCGCTCACCGTAGACCTGGCGCATGCGGCGGATGTGGCTCACGTAGTGGCCCTGCCGCATGAACTGCGCCAGCACGACCTGCTGCATGGTCTGGCCCTCGCGGAACAGCTCGCTGAGCGCGCGGGCAAAGCTCTCGACCAGGTCGCGCGGCAGCACCAGGTAGGCCAGGCGCAGCGAGGGGAACATAGTCTTGGAGAAGGTGCCCAGGTAGATCACCCGGCCGTGCTCGTCCAGCCCCTGCAGCGCGGACAGCGGGCGCGATGTGAAACGGAATTCGCTGTCGTAGTCATCCTCGACGATCCAGACCCGGTGGGCCGCCGCATAGTCCAGCAACTGGCGGCGCCGGCCATGCCCCATCAGTACGCCGCTGGGGTACTGGTGCGAGGGGGACGTGAACATCAGCCGCGGCGGCGTCTGCAGCTGCTGCGGGGTGGGCGCCAGCCCCTCGCCGTCCAGCGCGACCGGCTGCAGTTGCAGGCCGGCCATGCGGAACACGCTGCGCGCGCCCCAGTAGCCGGGGTCTTCCAGCCAGGCGGTGTCACCCGGATCGGCGAGCAGATGCGCGATCAGGTGCAGCGCCTGCTGGGCGCCGCTGGTGATGAGGATCTGCTCGGCAGCACACGCCACGCCCCGCGTGCCCTGCAGGTGCTCGGCGATGGCCTCGCGCAGCAGGGGATGGCCCGCGCCGGTCGCATAGCTCAGTTGCGGCGCGGCCACCTCGCGCCAGGCCCTGGCCTGGAGCCGGCTCCAGACGGCGGCGGGAAACAGCCGCAGCTCGGGCACGCCCGGCGCGAAGGCACCCCACTGGACGGCGCTGGCACGTGCTCCGCCCACGATGGCGCGCCCGCGCCGGGACAGCGGCGTGCCGCGGCGCCGCATGGGCGGCGGCGGCGGGTCTGCGAAGGCGGGCGCCATCTCGGCGACGTAGGTGCCGCGCCCCACGCCGGCCTGCAGCAGCCCCTCCAGCGCCAGTTGCTCGTACACCTGCACGACGGTGTTGCGCGCAATGCCCAGCGTCTGCGCCAGCTCGCGCGTGGGCGGCAGCCGCGACCTGGCGGGCAGGACTGCGCGCAGGATGCCGTCCTTGACGATGCGGTAGAGCTGGCGGTGGTGGTACTCGCCGCCGCGCTGGAACTGCTGGACGACGAAATCGGGCAGCGTGGCATGGGCGCTGCGGCGAATTGGTTCCATTTTATTTTCCGTATTTGGTTCTTTTGTTGGGATCAATGTATTCCTAGACTTGCCCGTATGTCCAGTGATGGCGGGCGCGAGACGCCTGCCCCCAACGCACACCATGAACACCTCTCTTGCCGCAGACGCCCGCCACCAGGCGGCCAATCAGGCCATCGACGCCCGCCGCATCGCCGCCACGCCGCGCGGCGTGGCCATCGGATTTCCCTTCTACGCCGAGCGCGCCGAGAACGCCGAGCTCTGGGATGTGGAGGGCCGGCGCTACATCGATTTCGGCTCGGGTATTGCCGTGCTCAACACCGGCCACCGGCATCCGCGCGTGGTGCAGGCTGTGCGCGAGCAGCTCGGCCGCTTCACCCACACCGCCTACCAGGTGGTGCCGTATGAGAGCGTGGTTTCGCTGGCCGAGCGGTTGAACGCCCTCACGCCCGGCAGGCACGCCAAGAAGACTGCCTTCTTCACGACGGGCGCCGAGGCGGTGGAGAACGCGATCAAGATCGCCCGCGCCGCCACGCGCCGCCCCGGCGTGATTGCGCTGACGGGCGCCTTCCACGGCCGCACCTACCTGGGCATGGCACTGACCGGCAAGGTCGTGCCGTACAAGACCGGCTTCGGCCCCTTCCCGGGCAGCATCTACCACGTGCCTGCGCCCGTGGCGCTGCACGGGGTGAGCGTGGCGCAGTCGCTGGCCGCACTGGACAAGCTGTTCAAGGCCGACATCGACCCCGAGCAGGTCGCGGCCATCATCCTGGAGCCTGTGCAGGGCGAAGGCGGCTTCTATGTGCAGCCGCCCGAATTCATGCGTGCGGTGCGCGAGATCTGCGACCGCCACGGCATCGTGATGATCGCCGACGAGATCCAGACCGGCTTCGGCCGCACCGGCAAGCTGTTCGCCATGGAGCACTACGACGTGCTGCCCGACCTGATGACGGTGGCCAAGAGCCTGGCCGGCGGCCTGCCGCTGTCCGGCGTGGTGGGCCGCGCCGAGCTCATGGACGCGCCGCTGCCCGGCGGCCTGGGCGGCACCTACGCGGCCAACGCGCTGGCGGTCGCCGCCGCGCATGCGGTGCTCGACGTGATGGAGGAGGAGCGCCTGCCCGAGCGCGCCGCGCAGCTCGGCCGGCGCCTGACAGCGCGGCTCGAGGGCCTGCGCGCCGCCGTGCCGCAGATCGCCGACATCCGCGGCCTGGGTGCGATGGTGGCCGTGGAATTCAACGGCGCCGACGGCAAGCCCGACGCCGAGTTCACGCGCCAGGTACAGGCCCGCGCACGCGACGCCGGCCTGCTGCTGCTGACCTGCGGCATCCATGCCAATGTGATCCGCTTCCTGTTCCCGCTGACCATCGAGGACGCCCTCCTCGACGAAGGCCTGGATATCCTGGCCGCGGCACTGCGCGGTTGACTCTGCTAACAAAAATGTAGCTGCCTGCGTTTTTCAGATCTCGTTTTCAACCTAGAAACATTCAAAACATAGGACAGGCAAGCGTTGGCAGCTCACATTTTTTCACCGATCCATTCCATGTCCCTGCAGCTGAACGACCCCACGCTCCTGTGCCAGCACGCTTTTGTGGCTGGCGCATGGACCCACGCCGACACAGGCGCCACCGTCGCCGTACACAACCCTGCCACGGGCGAGCAGATCGGCGCGGTGCCCCTGTGCGGTGCGGCCGAGACCCGCCGCGCCATCGAGGCCGCCGAAGCCGCCCGCCACGGCTGGGCCCGGCGCCCCGCCAAGGAGCGCAGCGCCGTGCTGCGCCGCCTGAACGACTTGATGCTGGCCAACCAGGACGACCTGGCCCTGATCATGACCAGCGAGCAGGGCAAGCCCCTGGCCGAGGCCAGGGGCGAGATCGCCTACGCCGCCT
The DNA here is from genome assembly GCA_018241405.1 of Pseudomonadota bacterium. Taxonomy (GTDB): domain Bacteria; phylum Pseudomonadota; class Gammaproteobacteria; order Burkholderiales; family Burkholderiaceae_C; genus Alicycliphilus. Next base: position 49,608 of record JAFEDY010000031.1, read on the forward strand.
CCTTCATCGAATGGTTTGCCGAGGAAGCGCGCCGCGTCTACGGCGACACCATTCCCGCGCCGCAATCTGACCGCCGCATCCTGGCCATCAAGCAGCCCATAGGCGTCACCGCCGCCATCACGCCGTGGAACTTTCCCACCGCCATGCTCACGCGCAAGGCCGGGCCGGCGCTGGCCGCGGGCTGCTCCATGGTGGTCAAGCCTGCCACGCAGACGCCGTTGTCGGCGCTGGCCTTCGCGCTGCTGGCCGAACGTGCGGGCCTGCCCAAGGGGCTGCTGTCGGTGCTCCCCGGATCGGCCGCGCAGATCGGCGGCGAGATGACGGCCAACACGCTGGTGCGCAAGCTCAGCTTCACCGGTTCCACCGAGGTCGGCCGCACGCTGATGCGCCAGTCGGCCGACACGGTCAAGAAGCTCTCGCTGGAGCTGGGCGGCAACGCGCCCTTCATCGTCTTCGACGACGCCGACCTGGACGCCGCGGTCGAGGGCGCCATGGTCTCCAAGTACCGCAACACCGGGCAGACCTGCGTGTGCGCCAACCGCCTCTATGTGCAGCGCGGCGTGCTCGACGCCTTCACCGCCAAGCTGGTCGCGCGGGTCAACGCCCTCAAGGTGGGCAACGGTGTGGAGCCCGGCGTCACCCAGGGCCCGCTGATTGACGCCAAGGCGGTGGCCAAGATCGAGGAGCATGTGGCCGACGCGCTGGCCAAGGGGGGCAGGGTGCTCACCGGCGGCAGGCGCCACGCGCTGGGCGGCCAGTTCTTCGAGCCCACCGTGGTGACCGGCGCCACCGCCGACATGCTGGTGGCGCACGAGGAGACCTTCGGCCCGCTGGCCCCCATCTTTGCCTTCGACACCGAGGCCGAGGCCATTGCACAGGCCAACGCCACCGAGTTCGGACTGGCCGCGTACTTCTACAGCCGCGACATCGGCCGCATCATGCGCGTGGCAGAGCAGATCGACGCGGGCATGGTCGGCGTCAACACCGGCCTGATCTCCACCGCCGAGGCGCCGTTCGGCGGCGTCAAGCAGTCCGGCCTGGGCCGCGAGGGCTCAAAATACGGGCTGGAAGAGTTCCTGGAAATCAAGTATCTCTGCCTCGCGGGGCTGGACACATGAGCGGCGACACCCATTTCGGCATTGCCGGCGTGCAGATGCAGGTCTCGGCGTTCGAGAGCAACGTGGACCGCATGGCCGCCTACCTGCGTCATATTCGCATGCGCTTCCCCTGGGTGCGCATGGTGCTGTTCTCCGAGCTGGCCGCGCTCGGCCCCAAGCACGACCGGGCAGAACCGCTGCCCGGCCCCACCGAGGCGCGCCTGTGCGAGCTGGCGCGCGAGACCGGCCTGTGGCTGATTCCCGGCTCGCTGTTCGAGAGCGTGGCCGGCCCCGAGGGCGTCGTGATCTACAACACCACGCCGGTCATCAACCCCGAGGGCGAGGTCGTCACGCGCTTTCGCAAACTGTTTCCGTTCCGCCCCTACGAGCGCGATGTGGCCGGCGGCACCGGGTTCTGCGTCTTCGACGTGCCCGGCGCGGGCCGCTTCGGCGTGTCTATCTGCTACGACATGTGGTTTCCCGAGACCACACGCACGCTGGCGGCCATGGGCGCCGAGGTGATCCTGCACCCGACGATGACCGACACCATCGACCGCGACGTGGAGCTGGCCATCGCCCGCGCCTCGGCCGCGACCAACCAGGTCTACTTCTTCGATGTCAACGGCGTGGAGCATGGCGGGGTGGGGCGCTCGATCATCGTGGACCCTTCGGGCTATGTGCTGCACCAGGCCGAGGGCAGCCCCGAGATCATGGCCATCGACGTCGATTTCGCCAAGGTGCGGCGCGAGCGCGAGCGCGGGCTGCGCAGCAACCTGGGGCAGCCGCTCAAGAGTTTCCGCGACCGCGACTGCGACTTTTCCGTCTACCGCAGGGGTAGCCCCGATTTCCCTTATCTGCACACCCTGGGAGCATTGACCAAGCCGAACTGACCTGGACCCCTGCGCTGTGATCGCACTTTGAAACCATAAAAAAACCGGACGCAGACCCCCGATCCGGCAACTCTGGAGACAAACATGACCGCACGATCCTCGACCGGATCCCGCACGCGCGCCTCGCTCAGCCGCCACCGCAGCGTCTGGGAAATGCGCGCCGATGGCTGGATCAGCCTGGTGGACGATCTCAGCCGCCTGGCCATCCTGCCGCCGGACCGTCCCGAGCGCGCGAGCCGGCTCGCGCATGTGCGCGACATCCTCGACAGCCTTGCGCCCGTGGAGAGTTACTGGGCCTTCCCGGGCGGGCGGGTGTTCGGCGAGCTGTGCCAGTGGATCGAGCGCGAGGAACTGGTGCGTGCCCACCAGGCGGCGCGGCGCATCCACCGCGTGCTGGCCGCGCGCACCTATCGCCACGACCCTAATACGCTGGACAACGACAACGAGCTGCCCTCGCAGATCGAGACCGACAGCGAACGCCAGGCGCAGCTGGCGCGGCCGTACTTCGAGGTGCTGATCGTCGACGAGATGTCGGCCAGCGAGGAAGACGCGCTGCGCCACCGCGTGCAGCGCAAGCGCAGCCCCGACGACGATTTCATCTTCGACATCGTGGTCGTGCCCAGCTTCGAGGATGCGCTGATCGCCACGCTGGTCAACTTCAACCTGCAGGCGGTGGTGATCCGCCACGGCTTTCCATTCCGCTCGGCCAACAGGAACGGCGTGTTGCACCGCTTTCTCGAAGGCATGGACGAAACCGTGGAGGCCATGCCCGAGTTCGAGCGTGGGCCGCTCCTAGGGCGCCAGATCGCTCAACTGCGCCCCGAGCTGGACCTGTACCTCGTCACCGACGTCAGCGTCGAGGATATCGCCGCGCGCGTGGGCGAGGTGTTCAAGCGCATCTTCTTCGGCGAGGAAGACCACATCGAGCTGTACAGCGCCATCATGAAGGGCGTGGGCGAGCGCCACAGGACGCCGTTCTTCCATGCGCTGCGCGACTATGCCAAGCAGCCCACCGGCGTGTTTCACGCGCTGCCGCTGGCGCGCGGCAAGGCCATCCTCAACAGCAACTGGATCGGCGACCTGGCGCAGTTCTACGGCATGAACCTGTTCATGGCCGAGACCTCGGCCACCTCGGGCGGGCTCGATTCGCTGCTCGACCCGGTGGGGCCGCTCAAGCTGGCGCAGGAATACGCGGCCCGCGCCTTCGGTGCGCGCCGCACCTACTTCGCCACCAACGGCACCTCCACCTGCAACAAGATCGTGGTGCAGGCGCTGGTGCGCCCAGAGGACATCGTGCTGGTGGATCGCAACTGCCACAAGTCGCACCACTATGGCCTGGTGCTGGCGGGGGCGCAGGTGGCCTATCTCGACTCCTACCCGCTGGACCAGTATTCGATGTACGGCGCCGTTCCCATCCGCCACATCAAGGAAACGCTGCTGGGCTTCAAGCGCGCCGGCACGCTGGACCGTGTGCGCATGGTGCTGCTCACAAACTGCACCTTCGACGGCATCGCCTACGACGTCGAACGCGTGATGCTGGAGTGCCTGGCGATCAAGCCCGACCTGGTGTTCCTGTGGGACGAGGCCTGGTTCGCCTTCGCGCGCTGCCACCCCGTCTACCGCCAGCGCACCGGCATGGCCACGGCGGCCAAGCTGGCCGAAACCTTCCAGGATCCGGCCTACGCCAGGCGCTATGCCGAGTTCGCCGCCCGCATCGACTGGGACGACGATGCGCAACTGCTCTCCACACGCCTGTTGCCCGACCCCGCCAAGGCCCGCGTGCGCGTCTATGCCACGCACTCCACGCACAAGACGCTGACGGCCCTGCGCCAAGGCTCGATGATGCATGTCTGGGACCAGGACTTCAAGGACAAGGTCGAGGAGTCGTTCCACGAGGCCTACATGACGCACACGTCGACCTCGCCCAACTACCAGATCCTCGCATCCCTCGACGTGGGCCGGCGCCAGGTGGAGCTTGAGGGCTACGAGCTGATACAGCGCCAGCTGGAGCTGGCGATGAGCCTGCGCGAGCAGGTGCTGCGCCACCCGCTGCTCAAGCGCTACTTCCGCTTCCTGCGCATCGGCGACCTGGTGCCGCCGGAGTACCGCGAATCGGGCGTGGACAACTACTACAACGACGAGACCGGCTGGGACAACATGGAGGCCGCATGGCGCAGCGATGAGTTCGTGCTCGACCCGACGCGGGCGACGCTGGTGATCGGCACCACCGGCATGGATGGCGACACCTTCAAGAACAAGGAGCTGATGGACAAGTACGACATCCAGATCAACAAGACCTCGCGCAACACCGTGCTGTTCATGACCAATATCGGCAGCACCCGATCCGCGATCGCCTACCTGATCGAGGTGCTGATCAAGATCGCCCGCGACGTGGACTCCCGCGTGACCGACATGAGCGCCATCGAGCGGCGCATCCATGAAAAGCGCGTGCGCTCGCTCATGCAGGAGCAGCCGCCGCTGCCGAATTTCTCGAACTTTCACTTCGCGTTCCGTGGACGCAGCGTGGAGGGCCGTGCCAGCACGCGCGATGGCGACATCCGCAGCGCCTTCTTCCTCTCCTACGACGACACGAACTGCGAGTACATCAACATGGCCGAGGCCGCGCGCGCCGTCGCGGAGGGGCGCGAGCTGGTGTCGGCGCTGTTCGTGATTCCCTACCCGCCGGGCTTCCCCATCCTGGTGCCGGGGCAGGTGATCAGCGCCGAGATCCTGCAGTTCATGGCGGCGCTTGACGTGCGCGAGATCCACGGCTTCCGCCCCGAGCTGGGCTTCCGCATCTTCAGCCAGGCCGCGTTGGACCGTGCTGCGCAGGCCACGGCCGCGCGCGCGGCGCTCGCGCTGTCGGGCCGCGCGGCACAGGCCCAGACCGGCGACGACCTGGCGCGCGCCGAGCCGGTACTGGCCACAGAGTCCCCCACCCCCAAACGGTCCCACCTGAGGAGCAAGAAGTGAGCAACAAAGTCAAGAGCATTTCCGATCTGCTGCTGATGTTCCACCGCAACGAGCGGCCGATCTACTTCATCAGCGCGACCAACTTCAATCTGCTGGGCATGGACCGGTGGGTGAACCGCTTCCGTTACATCAACTACATCGACTGCTTCGACGGCCGCCATCCCAACGTCTTCGTGCCGCAGGAGCTGCCGCACGAGGAATTCCAGTCCATCGAGGACATCAACAACTACCTGTTGCAGCACAAGGACGTGGTCGACCTGATCGAGCGCCGCGGCGGCAAGCCGGTCGCCACCTTCCTGATGTTCGACGAAAAGACCGAGGAACTGGCCAAGGAGCTGGGCATGGAGGTCTGGTTCCCGCCGGCCAAGCTGCGCCAGCGCTGCGACAACAAGATGGAAACCGTGCGCATCGGCAACAAGGCGGGGGTGCACTCGGTGCCCAACGCGCTGGAGAAGGTGGACAGCTACGAGCACCTGATGCAGATCGCCGAACGCCATGGCCTGGGCAGGGACCTGGTGGTGCAGTCGGCCTTCGGCGACTCGGGCCACACCACCTTCTTCATCGCCTCGGAAGACGACTTCAACAAGCACAAGGACGAGATCGTCAATGACCCCGAGGTCAAGATCATGAAGCGCATCAACTGCCGTGGCGCCACGCTCGAAGCCTGCGCCACGCAGTCGGGCACGCTGGTCGGCCCGTTGCTGACCGAGGTGGTGGGCGCGCGCGAACTCACGCCGTACAAGGGCGGCTGGTGCGGCAACGAGGTTTTCCCCGGCGCGTTCTCGGAAGAGGTGCGCGCCAAGGCGCGCGACATGGCCGAGCGCTTTGGCAACCAGCTGCTGGCCGAGGGCTACCGCGGCTACTTCGACCTGGACTTCCTGATCGACACCGATAGCGGTGAGGTGTACCTGGGCGAGCTGAATCCGCGCATCTGCGGGGCCAGCCCCATGACCAACCACGCCGCGTTCGCCTATGCCGACGCGCCGCTGTTCCTGTTCCACCTGCTCGAGTTCTCGGGCGTGCCATTCGACCTGAACGTCAAGGAGATCAACGAGCGCTGGGCGCAGCCGCATTTCATTGACTCGTGGTCGCAGGTGGTGTTGAAGTTCACCGAGGACCGGGTGGACCAGGTGACGCATGCACCCGCCACCGGCATTTACCGCATGGCCGAGGACGGCAGCGTGGCCTATCAGCGCTTCGACTACAACCGCAAGGCCATCGACTCCGAGCGCGAGGCCTTTTTCCTGCGCATCACCGGCCCCGGCGACTATCGCTACGAAGGGGCGGACCTGGGCATCCTGATCACGCGCGGGCGCTCGATGGACGACAACTTCAAGCTCAACATCCGCGCGCGCGACTGGATCCGCGGCATCAAGAACTACTATGCCGGCAAGCCCATCCTGGCCACCCAGCAGGAGGTGGCGCCGGCACCGGGCTCGTTCAAGATCCTTTGACGCCTCCGGCCATGCCGACCCGCATCCGTTTTTGCGCCATCGCCGAAGACCGGCCCGGCAAGAAATGGAAGGCGCTGTATGCCCAATCCTGGCCGTCCTACCGGGCCTGGTTCCTGCGCCAGGGCGCGGTGGCGCGCGCCAGTTTCCTGGAGTGCCGCCGCGCCCTGCGCCAACACATGCCCGAACTGGTGCCCACCTGGGAGCGGCTGGTGGAGCTGGCCGGCGGCGGCGACATCGAGGCGCGCTTCCTGTCGCTGTGGTGTCCGCCGCCCTACATCACCGGCTGCTCCCAGGCGGTCTGGCTCAATGCCGGCGATCAGCGCGAGCCCCTGCTGCTGCGCAACTACGACTTCGCGCCCGCGCTGCTGGAGGGCAGTTGGCTGGCCACGCGCTGGAGCGGCCAGCGTGTGGCCGCCATGGGTGACTGCCTGTGGGGCGCGCTGGACGGCATGAACGAATCCGGCCTGGCCGCATCGCTGTCCTTCGGTGGCCGCACCGTCTGCGGCGACGGCTTCGGCATTCCTCTGGTGCTGCGCTATGTGTTGGAGATCGCGAGCGACACGGCCTCTGCCGTCGCCATCCTGCAGCGCGTGCCGGTGCACATGTGCTACAGCGTCACGCTGCTCGATGCCCGTGGCGAATGGGCCACGGTGTTCCTGAACCCGGACCGGCCCGTGGAGGTGACGCGGCGACGCGCGGTGACCAACTTCCAGCACGCGGTGGAGTGGCCCGAGCATGCGCGTGCCACCAGTGCCTGCGAACGACTGGCCGCTCTGCAGCGGCAGATTGATGCCGGCGTATCGGCCCGCGATGCCCAGGCCGCGTTGTTGCGAGAACCTCTGTACCAGTCGGCTTGGCAGCGCGGCTACGGCACGCTCTATTCGGCGGGCTATGCGCCGCAATCGGGCCGGATCGAGTTGTACTGGCCCGGCCAAACCTGGCCGCAGGCTCTGAGCACCTTCGAGGAGGGCGACCGGGAGATCGACTACCTGGGCCATGCGCACTGAGCAGCGGGCAGGCCTGGTCCTGCTCCCGTCGCTTGCGCCCATCGCCTGCCATTTTTCGCGCAATTGACAACAGGTTCTGAAGGAGAAATTGCAATGATTAAAAAGCTTCCGCCTGCCGCATGGATCCTGGTCGCCATGGTGATCGGTATCGTGATCGGCTACTTCGTCTTCATCGA
>JAFEDY010000032.1 GCA_018241405.1 Pseudomonadota bacterium
GTGGGCGGTGTTGATGGTGATGCCACGGGCCTTTTCTTCGGGCGCCGCGTCGATCTGGTCGTAGGCCTTGGCCTCACCGCCGAACTTGGACGACAGCACCGTGGCGATGGCCGCCGTCAGCGTCGTCTTGCCATGGTCCACGTGACCGATCGTGCCCACGTTCACGTGGGGCTTGGTACGTTCGAATTTACCTTTTGCCATTTCAATTTCTCCAAAGAGCAATGCCTGTGTGACGGTTTAACGTCTGCACCCGGTTGCTGGCTCCTCCCGCACAGGACAACGGGAGGGCACCGGGTCGCAGATTGCAAAAAATTTGCTACTCAATAGATAGCTATTGGCGCTTGACATGCAAGGCCAATAGCCATTTTTTCCAATTACTTGGCGCGTGCGGCCATGATGGCTTCGGCCACGTTGCGCGGAGCCTCGGAGTAGTGCTTGAACTCCATGGTGTACGTGGCGCGGCCCTGCGTCATGGAACGCAGTTGCGTGGCGTAGCCGAACATCTCCGACAGCGGCACCTCGGCCTTGATGGCCTTGCCGCCACCAACCATGTCGTCCATGCCCTGCACCATGCCGCGACGGCTGGAGAGGTCACCCATCACGGTACCGGCGTAGTCCTCGGGCGTCTCGACTTCCACGGCCATCATGGGCTCGAGGATGACGGGACTGGCCTTGCGTGCGGCTTCCTTGAAGCCGAAGATGGCGGCCATCTTGAACGCCTGCTCGGACGAGTCCACGTCGTGGTAAGAACCGAAGGTCAGCGCGACCTTGACGTCCACCACCGGGTAGCCGGCCAGCACGCCAGCGGTCAGCGCTTCTTCCACGCCCTTTTGCACGGCAGGGATGTACTCGCGCGGCACCACACCGCCCTTGATCTCGTCGAGGAACTCGAAGCCCTTGCCCGGCTCGTTGGGCTCCAGGCGGAACACCACGTGGCCGTACTGGCCCTTACCACCGGACTGGCGCACGAACTTGCCGTCCACGTCCTTGACGGTGTTGCGCACGGTTTCGCGGTAGGCCACCTGGGGCTTGCCGACGTTGGCCTCGACGTTGAACTCGCGCTTCATGCGGTCCACGATGATTTCCAGGTGCAGCTCGCCCATGCCGGCGATGATGGTCTGGCCCGACTCTTCGTCGGTACGCACGCGGAAGGACGGGTCTTCGGACGCCAGGCGCGACAGGGCGATGCCCATCTTTTCCTGGTCGGCCTTGGTCTTGGGTTCCACGGCCTGAGCGATCACGGGCTCGGGGAAGACCATGCGTTCGAGCGTGATCGGGGTGTCCACGTCGCACAGGGTTTCGCCGGTGGTGACGTCCTTCAGGCCCACGCAGGCGGCGATGTCGCCGGCGCGGATTTCGTCCACTTCGATACGCTCGTTGGCGTGCATCTGCACGATACGGCCGATACGCTCCTTCTTGCCCTTGACCGAGTTGTACACGGTGTCGCCCTTGGAGAGCACGCCGGAGTACACGCGCACAAAGGTCAGCTGGCCGACGAAGGGGTCGGTCATGAGCTTGAATGCCAGGGCGGAGAACTTCTCGCCGTCGTCGGCCTTGCGCGACAGATGCTTGTCGTGGTCTTCGGGGTCGGTACCCGTCACATCGGGGATGTCCACCGGCGAGGGCAGGTAGTCAATCACGGCGTCCAGCATGCGCTGCACACCCTTGTTCTTGAAGGCCGTGCCGCACAGCATGGGCTGGATCTCGGTGGCGATGGTGCGCGTGCGCAGGCCGAGCTTGACCTCTTCCTCGGAGAGGCTGCCCTCTTCGAGGTACTTGTTCATCAGCTCTTCGCTGGCCTCGGCGGCGGCCTCGACCATGTTCTCGCGCCACTTCTGCGCGTCAGCGGCGAGCTCGGCGGGGATGTCCTGGTACTCGAACTTCATGCCCTGGGAAGCCTCGTCCCAGATGATGGCCTTCATCTTGACCAGGTCCACCACGCCCTTGAAGTTGTCTTCGGCCCCAATCGGGATCACCACCGGCACGGGGTTGGCCTTCAGGCGCAGGCGCATCTGGTCGTAGACCTTGAAGAAGTTGGCGCCGGTGCGGTCCATCTTGTTCACGAAGGCCAGGCGCGGCACCTTGTACTTGTTGGCCTGGCGCCAGACGGTCTCCGACTGGGGCTGCACGCCGCCCACGGCGCAGTACACCATGCAGGCGCCGTCGAGCACGCGCATGGAACGCTCCACCTCGATGGTGAAGTCCACGTGGCCAGGGGTGTCGATGATGTTGAAGCGGTGCTCGGGGTAGGACATGTCCATGCCCTTCCAGAAGCAGGTCACGGCGGCGGACGTGATCGTGATGCCGCGTTCCTGCTCCTGCTCCATCCAGTCGGTGGTGGCGGCGCCGTCGTGCACTTCGCCCAGCTTGTGGGTCACGCCGGTGTAGAACAGGATGCGCTCGGTGGTGGTGGTCTTGCCGGCGTCGATGTGGGCCGAGATACCGATATTGCGGTAACGCTCGATGGGTGTTTTGCGTGCCATGATGGTCTTTCGTTAACGGCCAAGAGCCCGTCCGCCAAACAGGGCGAATCGGGCTCCCAGCCTTCGAGGAGAGGACGAGACTTAGAAGCGGAAGTGGCTGAACGCCTTGTTGGCTTCGGCCATGCGGTGCACTTCGTCACGGCGCTTCATCGCACCGCCACGGCCTTCGGTGGCTTCCATCAGCTCGTTGGCCAGGCGCTGGGCCATGGACTTCTCGCTGCGCTTGCGCGCGGCTTCCTTGATCCAGCGCATCGACAGGGCCAGGCGGCGCACGGGGCGCACCTCGACCGGCACCTGGTAGTTGGCGCCACCCACACGGCGGGACTTGACTTCCACCATGGGCTTGACGTTGTTGATGGCCGTGACGAACACCTCCAGGGCGTCCTTCTCGGGTTGCTTCTTCTCGATCAGTTCCAGCGCGCCGTAAATGATGCGCTCTGCAACTGCCTTCTTGCCGCCTTCCATGATCACGTTCATGAATTTGGACAGCTCTACGTTGCCGAACTTCGGGTCCGGCAGGATTTCACGTTTGGGGACTTCGCGACGACGTGGCATTTTTCACCTCTATCTTTGCTTCAGTTGGCACCGTTTCTGGCACCGCGAGAGCCATCAGGACTCCCACTTACTCGACCCGCGCAAACCATTTTGCGGGAGGGTCACTTCGCTGCATCTTCCGCGCCACGCGGGGGACACAGCACCGAAAATCTGCAAAAGCCTGATTACTTGGCCTTCGGCTTCTTGGCACCGTACTTGGAACGGGCCTGCTTGCGGTCCTTGACGCCTTGCAGGTCAAGCGAACCGCGCACGATGTGGTAGCGCACACCGGGCAAGTCCTTCACACGACCGCCGCGCACCAGCACCACGCTGTGCTCCTGCAGGTTGTGGCCTTCACCGCCGATGTAGGAGATGACCTCGAAGCCGTTGGTCAGGCGCACCTTGGCGACCTTGCGCAGAGCGGAGTTCGGCTTCTTGGGCGTCGTGGTGTACACGCGGGTGCACACGCCACGGCGCTGGGGGCAGTTTTCCATGGCAGGGCTCTTGGATTTGACAACTTCGACCGTGCGGCCCTGACGCACGAGTTGGTTAATGGTTGGCATTAAAACGTCCCTAAACGTGAATGAAAAGCGAAAACGTGAATCCCTTCGGAAATTCCGAAAAGCCTTCTAATGTACCAGCTTGATAGCGAACGGGCAACTCCCGCTCACTTGATCCACAGGCGGATGGCGTCCCAGGCGCGGCCGAAGATGCCGGCCTGGCCCACATCTTCCAGTGCCACCAGGGGCACCTCGGCCACCTGCTGGTCGCCGAGCTTGACCTTCAGCGTGCCAACGGACTGGCCCTTGGTGAAGGGCGCGATCAGCGGGTCCTGGCGCACGATGTCGGTGCCCAGCTTGCCGGCGCTGCCGGCGGGCACCGTGACCACGATGGCCTCGGGCCGGCCGATCTTGAGCGTGTTCTGCGCGCCCTTCCAGACGGCCGGCGTGGCGGCGGCCTGGCCGGCGTCGAACAGCTTGACGGCGTCGAACGCCGTGTATCCCCAGTTGAGCAGCTTCTGGCTTTCGTTGGCGCGCGCGTTCTCGCTGGCCGCACCCAGTACGATGGACAGCAGGCGGCGCTGGCCCACGTTGGGGAAGTCGCGCTTGGACGTGGCCACCAGGCAGTAGCCCGCGGCGGCCGTATGGCCGGTCTTCAGGCCATCCACCGTGGGGTCGCGAAACAGCAGCGCATTGCGGTTGTGGCTGTTGGAGGCCGGCGTGCCCTCGTAGCGGTACTGCTTGGTGGCGTAGTAATGCATGTACTGCGGAAAGTCCAGCATCAGTCGCGTGGCCAGCGTCGCCAGGTCGCGCGCCGTGGTGGTGTGGCCGGGCTCGGTCAGGCCTTCCGGGTTCTTGTAGGCCGTGTTCTTCATGCCCAGGGCCTTGGCCTGCTCGTTCATGAGGCGCACGAAGTTCTCGGCCGTGCCGCCCACGCCCTCGGCCAGGGCCATGGTGGCGTCGTTGCCCGACTGCACGATCATGCCCTTGAGCAGGTCATCGACCGGCACCTGCATCTTGGGGTCGATGAACATGCGCGAGCCCGGCATCTTCCAGGCGCGCTCACTCACGGGCAGCTTTTGCTCCAGCGTGATCTTCTTGGCGCGCAGCGCGTCGAACACCAGGTAGCCGGTCATGAGCTTGGTGAGCGACGCCTGCTCCACGGGCGCATCGATGTCTTTGGCGGCCAGCACCTGGCCGGCCGTCACGTCCACCAGCAGGTAGTTGCGCGCGGCGATTTCGGGAGGCTGAGGCGCCTGGGCCCAGAGGATGGCGGGCGCCATCAGGGCGGCGCAGGCCAGGGAGCGCAGGGAGGACAGGAAGGACTTCATGGTGAAAACGGGCACTCGGAAAACTGGAAAAACAATCGGCCGGCAGGGCCATGGGCAAAGGCGCGCCGGGCGCGGCGCTTGGGATCAGGGCATGGACTGCAGGTGGCGCATGACCAGCCCCTTGAGCAGGGGCAATTGTCCGTGAAAGAAATGGCCGCCTCCAGGCACAACCGTCACCGGCAGTGCCTGCGGCCGGGCCCAGTCCATGACTGTGGCCAGTGGCACGGTCTCGTCATGCTCGCCATGCACGATGAGGCTGCGCAAATGGGCGTCGGGCGGCAGCGGCGCCACCGTGAAGCGGCTGGTGGCCGTGCCCACGAGCACGGCGCTCTGCACCCGGCCCTCGCTCCACAGGCGCGCGATCGCATGGCTGGTGACGAAGGCGCCGAAGGAGAAGCCCGCCAGGGCGATAGGCCCCGCAGGCGCCACCTGGCGCACCACGGCCAGCAGGTCATCCAGTTCGCCGTCGCCCGCGTCATGCACGCCGGCCGAACCGCCGACGCCGCGGAAGTTGAAGCGCACGGCGGCAAAACCGCTGGCCACGAAGGCGCGCGCCAGGGTCTGCACCACCTTGTTGTCCATGGTGCCGCCAAACAGCGGGTGCGGATGGGCGATGACGGCCACGCCGCGCGCGGCCACGCCCTCTGCCGCGGCATCGCGCACGGCCTCGATGGCACCGGCCGCGCCCGTCAGGCTGAGGCGTTCGGTTTGAGCATTCACGTTGCTATCCAATCAGGAGCTGTCAGCGGTTCATGTAAAAGCGCTACAACCATAAAACACTACACGCCAGGGTAGAGAGTGCCAATCAGCGGCCGAGTTCCGGCGGCGTGCGCAGGCGCTCGACCACCACACCGTTCTTAAGGTGCGACTCGACGATCTCGTCGATGTCGGCCGCGTCCACATAGCTGTACCAGACCCCCTCCGGGTAGACCACGGCGACGGGGCCGCCCGCGCAGCGGTCCATGCAGCCGGCCTTGTTCACGCGCACCTTGCCGGCGCCGGTCAGGCCCTGCTGCTTGACCAACATCTTGCAGCGCTCGAAGGCCTGCTGCGCGCCATGCTGGGCGCAGCAGTTCTCGCCGTTGGTACGCTCGTTGAGGCAAAAGAAAATATGGCGCTGGTAGTACGGGGGGGTGGTATCGCTCATGGGCCGATTTTAGGTTTGCGCGTCGCGCCGCGACAGACGCAGCAGCACATACAGCAGCGCGGCGTAGGGCCAGAGCCAGCCCAGCCACTGCCCCAGGCCGTAGAAGCGGCTGAAGCGCCCCTGCTCCCAGGCCTGCAGCGTCTGGGCAAAGTAGGCGCTGGCAGGCGCCTCGTTGAGCAGGTTCAGGTGCAGCATCAGTGCCAGCAGCAGCAAGGCCGCGCAGGCGCGCCGCGGCAGGGCCACCAGGGCCAGCGCCGCGCCCAGCCCCACGGCCAGGCCGGCGCGCGTCGCCGGTGTGAGCCATTCCCAGGCATGGGCCGGACCGTAGCTGAGCAGCCCCGACAATGCCGTCGCCGCCACGCCCAGCGCCGCCGCGGCCAGTGCAAACGCCACGCGCCGCCCCAGGTGGCGCATGATGCAGTAGCCCAGCAGGCAGGGAATCAGCAGGCCCAGCGCCACGGCCAGCAGTTCGCCGCCGGGCGACAGCGGGTCCAGCACCGGCGCACGCACCGGCAGCCAGGCTATGAAGGGCGTGTCCTCCAGCAGGTCGGTCAACGCCTCCTCCAGCCGGTCCCAGACCTGCCCCAGGCCAAAGGGCAGGGCCGCCGGAAACAGCAAGGCCCAGGGCCACAGGGCCAGCAGCACCAAGGCCCCGCGCGCCTGCGGCACGAACCAGCTCTCGCGAAAGCGGCTCCAGCGCGCGATGGCGCCCAGGCGCTCCAGCAGCGCCGCCGCCAGCGCCCCCAGCAGCGTGCCGGCGGCATTGAGCGACAGGTCCATGTTGGACGGCACGCGCCGCGGCAGGTACACCTGCAGCGTCTCCATGGACAGCGACAGCAGCGCTCCCGCCAGCGCCGCCACCGGCACCGCCGCGCGCGGCCAGCCGGTGCGCAGCAGGGCCAGCGCCAGCAGGAAGCCGAAGGGCGCGTAGCCCGCCAGGTTCAGGCCAACGTCGAACCAGGTCCAGTACGGCGGCGGCATGGGCGCCGTGAAGAACACCCAGGGGGAGATGCCCTGCACGCGCCAGCCCTCGAACGGAAACAGGCTGGCAAATACGATCAAGGCGGCATAGATGAGTGCAAGCGGCCAGGCCGATGTCTTGTGCATGGTGCCGCCACGGTCAGAACGGCTTGACCACCACCAGCACCACGGCCGCGATGAGCAGCAGCACGGGCAGCTCGTTGAACCAGCGGAACCACTTATGGCTATGCTGGTCGGTATTGGCCGCCAGCCGGCCCAGCAGCCGCGCGCAGGCCCAGTGGTAGAGCACCACCAGCAGCACCACCGCCAGCTTGGCATGCAGCCAGCCGTTGCCCGGGCCCATGCCTATGCCATAGCCCAGCCATAGCCACAGCCCCAGGCCAATGGCCGGCACGGCCAGCAAGGTGGTAAAGCGCAGGAGCTTGCCCGCCATGAGCAGCAGGCGCGCGCGCTCGGCCACCGAGCCCGGCTGCACCATGGCCAGGTTGACGAAGATGCGTGGCAGATAGAACAGGCCAGCGAACCAGCTGGCGATGAAGACGATGTGGAAGGCTTTGACCCAGAGCATCGGCGCAGTGTACGCGGCACGCTACAAAAAAAAGAGGCCCGGACGGGCCGGGCTGGGAAAGCCCCGCGGCGATCAACGCTACCGGGCCCCGCTCAGGGAGGTGAAGCGGGGGGCGGCGAACCGCCCGGGCGCAATCTAGCACTCGCAGGCGGCGCGCGCAAGTCGCGAGGTCAGTGATCCAGCGCCTGCACCAGTGCCGCATGCAATGCCTGCGCCAGCTGCTGCGCATGCGGCGGTGCGGCACTGAGCTGGGCGCAGCACACCGTGCGCCGGCGCATGGCCTCCTCGTCGCCGGGCTGCTCCAACGCCCGGCACAAGAGCGCCCAGTCGGGCGGCGTGACCAGGGTGCCCGCCACCAGCAGCACGCCGGTGCGCTGGCGCCGCTGGGCCAGGCCGACGAGCTTGCGGCCGGCGGCGTCCACCACCTCCCAGGGCGCGAGGCTACCGTAGCAGGCCCAGGGCACGATGGCGCCGGTGAGGGCGTTGGCCGCATCCACCTCGGCCGGGGGCAGCGCCCGGCTGGGCACGCCCAGGGCCGCCAGCACATCCACATGCAGCTGGCCCAGGCCCTGGTAGCTGTCGGGCAGGCGGCCCTGCACCCAAGGGTGGGACAGCGGCAGCACCACGGAGCAGCTGACCATCCACGGCCCGACCAGCACCGCGCCGCCGCCCGAGGGGCGCAGCAGCAGATCGACCTGGGGTGCGAGGCGTGCGCGGGCACCCTCCTCGAACTTGCGCTGCGAGCAGCCGAGCACGACGGCCGGCGCGCCATAGGTCCAGACGCGAAAGCGCGGCAGGGCCACCGGTTCGCGCATCTGCTGATGGTTCCAGTCCTGCTCCTGGGCGATGGTGGTGAGGAAGGTCTGTGGTTCCGACATGGAGGCGCAGCCTATCACCGCACGCCCGGTGATGTGGAGGACAATTGCCGCCATGCATCTGTCCAGCCCCACCCCCTTCCCCGCCAACCGCCCGCGCCGCCTGCGCCGCGACGCCTTCACCCGCAACCTGGTGCGCGAGAGCCACCTGTCGCCGCATGATTTCATCTACCCGGTGTTTGTGCACGAGGGCCAGCAACTGCGCGTGCCCGTGCCCTCCATGCCCGGCGTGGAGCGGCTGAGCCTGGATCTGCTGCTGCCGGTGGCAGAAGAGTGCGTGCAGCTCGGCATTCCCTACCTGGCGCTGTTCCCCTCGATCGCGGCGGACAAGAAGACGCCCGACGGCAAGGAGGCGCTGAACCCCGAGGGCCTGATCCCGCGCGTGGTGCGGGCGCTGAAGAAAGAATTCCCCGGCCTGGGCGTGATGACCGACGTGGCGCTCGACCCCTACACCAGCCACGGCCAGGACGGCGTGCTCGACGACACGGGCTACATCCTGAACGACGAGACGGTGGAGATCCTCGTCGGCCAGGCGCTCACCCATGCCCAGGCCGGCGTGGACATGGTCGCGCCCAGCGACATGATGGACGGGCGCATCGGCGCCATCCGCGACGCGCTGGAGGCCCATGGCCTGATCCACACGCGCATCATGGCCTACAGCGCCAAGTACGCGAGTGCCTTCTACGGCCCGTTCCGCGACGCCGTGGGCTCGAGCGCCAACCTGGGCCGCAGCAACAAGGACGTGTACCAGATGGACCCGGCCAACACCGACGAGGCCCTGCGCGAGGTGGCGCTGGACCTGGCCGAGGGCGCGGACATGGTCATGGTCAAGCCCGGCATGCCGTACCTCGACGTGCTGCGCCGCGTGAAGGACGAGTTCAAGGTGCCGACGTTTGCCTACCAGGTGTCGGGCGAGTACGCCATGCTCAAGGCCGCCGCGCAGAACGGCTGGCTGGACCACGACAAGGTGATGCTGGAGGCGCTCCTGGCCTTCAAGCGTGCGGGGGCCGACGGCATCCTGACCTACTTTGCACTGGATGCCGCGCGGCTGCTTAAAAAATAATAGCTGCTTGCGCTCATACATCAAGCGCTGGAGGCCGATTTGACTGAAAACCCAGCCAAGCCGATACGCGTCTTCCACCTGCGGCCCGGCGCTGGCGCCCAGGAACTGGCGCAGCTGCCCGAAGCACCGCCCGCCCAGGGCTTTTTCTGGATTGCCTGCACGCGCGCGGCCTTCGGCGCCGAGCTGGTGCGCCTGCAAGCCGCGCTGCAGGCCGTCGCCGGCCAGCAGCTGGTGGACCTGCATGTGTCCGACCTGCTCAACGCCCAGCTGCCCTCACATTACGACTACACCGCGCAATACGACCTGCTGGTGGTGCGCCGCCTGGCCCAGGCCCAGGCCCAGGCCGCCGCGCCCCTGGCCGGCACGGCGCGCGGCGGCCCGCCGGTGCTGCGCCGCATAGACACCAGCCCGGTGGGCTTTGCCGTATTCGACCAGGTACTGCTGTCGGTGCACCCCGAGGACTGCGGCGTGCGCGATGCCTATGCAGCGCGCCTCACCGGCAACGGCTCACTGGCCATGGCGGCCGAGACCGTGATGCCCGAGCTGCGCAGCGGCCCCGTGCCCGGCGCGCGTCTGCCGGCCAGCCCCGCCGACCTGATGCTGCGCGTGGCGGGCCACATCGTGGACAACTACCTGGACCTGCGCCGCGAGCTCTCGCGCCAGCTCGACCATTGGCAGGCAGAGTTGCTGCGCCCGCGCACACGCTTTGCCAACTGGGGCGCGCTGCTGGACGCGCGCCTGGCCCTGCACCAGCTCGACGAGATCTGCGAGGACCAGCGCACCGCCGTGCGCGCCTGGCTGGATGCGCTGGAGGGCTGGGCCGCGCCCGAGGGCGACGCCGCTGCTTTGCGCGAGCTGGACCTGCTCAAGGTGCGCAGCCGCGACGTGCTGGAGCATATCGAGCGCGTGGTCAGCCATGTGCGGCGCCTGGAGCACAGCACCGAGACCGCCGTGCAAATGCATTTCTCGGTGCAAAGCCACCGCACCAACGACATCATGCGCATCCTGACGGCGATCACCGCCATCTTCCTGCCGCTGAACCTGATTGCCGGCATCTTCGGCATGAACTTCGAGTTCATCCCCCTGGTGCACCAGCAGGACGGCTTCTGGTGGGCCATGGGCGCCATGGGCGGCATCTCCGCCACCCTGGTGGCGCTGTTCTGGCGCAAGCGCTACCTGGCGCGCACCGGCCAGGGCTGAGCGACTCACGCACGCACCATGGCATGACCGGCACATTTAATTGACTTGACAATAATTGTCTTGGCAATGATAATGCACTGCCATGCAGACCGACCACCTTCCGCACGCCGAGCCAGCGGCCGCCCCGCCATTCGAGGTGGAGCGCAGCGTAGGCTTTCAGATGCGGCGCATCACCCTGCTGCTGGGCGGCGAGATCGACCGCCGCATGGAGCCCCTGGGCCTGACCGACGCACAATGGAAGCCGCTTCTGCGCCTGCTGCTGGGCACCCCGGGCACGTCCGCCGCGCTGGCGCGCGACTGCCACATGGACGCGGGCGGCCTCACGCGGCTGATTGACCGCCTGCAGGCCAAGGGCCTGTGCCAGCGCGAGCGCTCGCAGCAGGACCGGCGCACGGTGCACATCGCCCTCACGCCCGAGGGCCGCGCCGCGGCCGAGCAACTGCCCGTGATCCTCGCCGAACTGCAGCAGCAGCTGCTGCAGGGCTTCAGCCCCCAGGAAGAGGCGCGGCTGCGCAGTTACCTGGCGCGCATCTACGCCAACACGCGCCACCTGGCCGAGCGGCGCTGACCAGACCACACCCATGAACAACCCTCCCTCCTCCCCGCGCGCCCGGGCGCTGCCGGCCGCGCTGCTGCTGGCGCTGGCCCTGCTTGCGGGCTGCGCCGACATGGCGGGCATCGCACCCCAGGCGCGCATGCGCGACGCCACGGCACTGGGCCTGCCGGCCGGCACCGCGTTTGAAACACCCCAGGACTGGTGGCGCGGCTTTGGCGACGCGCAACTGGATGCGCTCGTGGACCAGGCCCTGGCCGGCAACCCGGGCCTGGCCCAGGCCGCCGCGCGCGTCGCCCGCGCCCAGGCCTTTGCCGAACAGGCCCACGCCGCCGAAGGACCGCGCCTGGACGCCGGCCTGGACGCCACGCGCCAGCGCTACAGCGCCAACGGCCTGTACCCACCGGGCGTAGCCGGCGCCACCATGGGCGTGGAGACGGCGCGCCTCTCGGGCAGCTGGGAGCTGGACTTCTTCGGCAAGAACCGCGCCGCGCTGCAGGCCGCGCTGGGCCAGGCCGAGGCCGCGCGCGCCGACGCCCAGGCCGCGCGCCTGCTGCTGGCCAGCCGCGTGGCGCAGGGCTACTTCCAGCTCGCGCGCCTGCAGGCGCAGCAGGCCGTGGCCGAGCGCACCCTGGCCCAGCGCACCGAGCTGCTGCGCCTGGTGCAGCGCCGCCTGGGTGCGGGCCTGGACACCCGGCTGGAGCTGCGCCAGAGCCAGGGCGCGCTGCCCGAGGCACGCCAGCAGATCGAGGCTCTGCGCGAACAGCAGGCCCTGGCGCGCAACGCCCTGGGCGCCCTTATTGCCGATCAAAAAACGGCTCAAGCGCTTACCCCAAAAGCGCTGGAAGCTATTGAACAAATAGCAATCCCGGCCCATATACCGGCCGACCTGCTGGGCCGCCGGCCCGATGTGGCGGCGGCGCGCTGGCGCGTGCAGGCCGCGACACAGGACATGGCCGTGGCGCGCGCCCAGTTCTACCCCAACGTGAGCCTGACGGCCTTCGTCGGGCTGTCCAGCATCGTGCTGGACCGCTTCATCGACGCCGGCAGCCGCGAATGGGGCGCGGGCCCGGCGCTGCGCCTGCCGCTGTTCGACTCCGGCCGCCTGCGCGCCAACCTGCGCGGCAAAGCCGCGGACCTGGACGGCGCCGTCGAGAGCTACAACGCCGCCCTGCTCGAAGCCGTGCGCGACGCGGCCGACCAGCTCGCATCGGGCGCCTCGGTCGAGCGCCAGATCGCCGAGCAGCGCCAGGCCGGCGCCGCCGCCGAGGACGCCTACGCCATCGCCCAAAAGCGCTACGACGCCGGCCTGGCCAACTACCTGCAGGTGCTGGCGGCCGAGACCCAGGTGCTGGCCCAGCGCCGCCAGGCCGTGGACCTGGCCGCGCGCCGGCTCGACAGCCAGGTGGCGGTGATGCGCGCGCTCGGCGGCGGCTATGCCGCGCCGCTGCCCGTAGCCACCGCACGGCGTTGACATAGAACCACCGAACAAGAACGCACCATGAACGCCCCGCAAACCACCCCCGCCACCGCTACCGACGCGGCAGTCAACGAGGCCCCCGCCGTGACGCCCGCCAAGGCCAAGCGCCGCAAGGCCCTGCTCACGCTCGCCAGCGTGGTCGCCGTGGGCGCCATCGCCTGGGGCCTGTACGACGGGCTGGTCGCCAGCCACTACGAGAGCACCGACAACGCCTATGTGCAGGGCAACCTGATCCAGATCACGCCCCAGGCCGGCGGCACGGTGATGTCCATCCTGGCCGACGACACCGACTTCGTGCGCGCCGGCAGCGCCCTGGTGCAGCTGGACCCGGCCGACGCGCGCGTGGCCCTGCAGCAGGCCGAGGCCACCCTGGCCCAGACCGTGCGCCAGGTGCGCCAGCTGTACGCCAACAACGGCGCGCTGGCGGCCCAGATCCGCCTGCGCGAGGCCGAGGCGGCGCGCGCCCAGACCGACATCGCGCGCGCCCAGGACGACCTGCGCCGGCGCCAGCAGCTCACCGGCGACGGCGCCGTCTCCAAGGAGGAGCTGCAGCACGCGCAAAGCCAACTCGACACGGCCCGCACGCAGCTCGCCGCGGCGCAGGCGGGCGTCACCGCCGCGCGCGAGCAGCTGGCCAGCAACCAGTCGCTGACCGCGGGCGTGGCCGTGGCCCAGCACCCCAGCGTGCTGGCCGCCGCGGCGCGCGTGCGCGAGGCCTACCTGGGCAGCCGCCGCACCGCCCTGCCCGCACCCGTGGACGGCTATGTGGCGCGGCGCAACGTGCAGCTGGGCCAGCGCGTGGCCGCGGGCACGCCGCTGATGGCCGTGGTGCCGCTCAAGCAGGTGTGGGTGGACGCCAACTTCAAGGAAAACCAGCTGCGCCACCTGCGCCTGGGCCAGGGCGCCACGCTGACGGCCGACCTGTACGGCGGCAAGGTGGAATACAAGGGCCGAGTGGTCGGCCTGGGCGTGGGCACGGGCGCGGCCTTTGCGCTGCTGCCGGCGCAGAACGCCACCGGCAACTGGATCAAGGTAGTGCAGCGCGTGCCGGTGCGCATTGCGCTCGATGCCGAGCAGTTGGCCCAGCACCCGCTGCGCGTAGGCCTGTCCATGGAGGTGACGGTGGACACCAAGGACCGCAGCGGCCCCGACCTGGCCGAGGCGCCGCGCGAACAGCCCGTGGCCCAGACCACGGTGTACGAGGCGCTGGACCAGGGCGCCGAGGCCGAGGTGGCGCGCATCATCAAAGCGAACATGGGAACCTGAGCGCCCTGGGAGCGCCGGCATCCTGCCGGCAACAGCCGCCGCCCCGATGAACCGACCCAAGCACCATGACCGCCCCCGCCACCCCACCCCCACCGCTGCCGCCGCTGTCCGGCAGCGCCCGCACCTGGGGCACGCTGGCCCTGTCGGCCGCCACCTTCATGAATGTGCTGGACACGTCGATCGCCAACGTGTCCCTGCCCGCCATCGCCGGCGACCTGGGCGTGAGCCCCACCCAGGGCACCTGGATCATCACCAGCTTTGCCGTGGCCAACGCCATTGCCGTGCCGCTCACGGGCTGGCTGTCGCAGCGCTTTGGCCAGGTGCGGCTGTTCATGGCCAGCGTCACGCTGTTCGTCATCGCCTCCTGGCTGTGCGGACTGGCCCCCAACATGCCGCTCTTGATCGCCGCGCGCACGCTGCAGGGCTTTGTCGCCGGGCCCATGATTCCGCTGTCGCAGTCGCTGCTGCTGGCCAGCTACCCGCGCGCGCTCGCCGGCCTGGCCATGGCCATGTGGTCCATGACGACGCTGATCGCGCCGGTGATGGGGCCGCTCTTGGGTGGCTGGATCACCGACAACATCAGCTGGCCCTGGATCTTCTACATCAACGTGCCGGTGGGCATTGCCTCGGTGCTGGCCACCTGGGCCATCTTTCACAAGCGCGAAACCGCGCGCCAAAGCCTGCCCATCGACGCCATCGGCCTGGCGCTGATGGTCATAGGCGTGGGCAGCCTGCAGGTGATGCTCGACATCGGCAAGGAGCATGACTGGTTCTCCTCGCCCCTGGTGACGGGCTGCGCCGTCGCCGCCGGCGTCGGCCTGCTGGCCTTCTGGCTCTGGGAGCGTGACGAGGCCCACCCGGTGGTGGATCTGAGCCTGTTCAAGATCCGCAATTTCTGGGCTGGCACGCTGGCCACGGCCGTGGGCTACGGGCTGTTCTTTGGCAACGTGGTGCTGCTGCCGCTGTGGCTGCAGCAGTTCATGGGCTACACCGCCACGCAGGCCGGCGAGATCATGGCGCCCGTGGGACTGCTGGCGATGATTCTCTCGCCCATCGTCGGCAAGAGCATCGGCCGCGTGGACCCGCGCCGCTACGCCACCTTCGCCTTCGTGGTGTTTGCGCTGGTGCTGTGGATGCGCTCGCTGTTCTCCACGCAGGCGGACTTCGTCACCATCATGATCCCGACCATCATCCAGGGCATCTCGATGGCGTTCTTCTTCATCCCGCTGGTCACGCTCACGCTGTCGGAGATTCCGCCGCACCGCGTGCCGGCGGCCTCGGGGCTGTCCAACTTCGTGCGCATCACCGCCGGCGCCATCGGCACCTCGGTGACGACGACGCTGTGGGAGAACCGCGCCAGCCTGCACCACGCCCAGCTGACCGAGCACCTCACGGCCGACAGCCCGGCGCTGGCGCACACCATGCAGACCCTGCAGGCCGCGGGCATGACGCCCGCGCAGGCGCTCGCGCAGATCGAGCGCATGACCAACCAGCAGGCCTACATGCTGGCCGCCAACGACATCTTCTGGGCCTCGGCCGTGCTGTTCATCGCGTTGATTCCACTCGTCTGGCTGGCGCACAAGCCCGCACCCGTGGCCGGCGCCGCCGATGCGGCCGCCGGGGCACATTGATATGCTATCAATAACTGAGCTGCCAGCGCTTTATTTGCAAGCGCCAGCAGCCAATCAACCTACATGCTGGGCCAGAAAGGCCAGCGTGCGCTCGCGCGCCAGCTGCGCCGCGGCGGCGTCAAAGCTGGCGCGTTGGTCGCAGTTGAAGCCATGGTCGGCGGCGTAGACCTCGACCTGTACCTCGGGGTGGGCCTGGGCGAAGGCCTGCACCTGCGGCATGGGAATCCAGTGGTCGCGCGCGCCGAAATGCGCCAGCACCGGCACGCGCGGCTGGCGCGCGCATTCGTGCACCGTGGTGATGCCGCCGCCGTAGTAGGGCACGGCGGCCGCTAGGTCCTCCAACATGCAGGCCGCGCGCCAGGCGAGCAGCCCGCCCCAGCAATAGCCCACCACGCCGACCTTGCCGTTGTGGCGCCTGGCGTAGGCTATGGCGGCCTGTATGTCGGGCAGCACGCCCGGCGCGGGCAGGGCCTCTGCGGCGGCCTTGAGGGCCTTGCCGGCCTCCATGTCAGGGGCGCCATAGCCCAGGTCCACATCGCGCTGCACGCGCGCGAAGGTCGATGGCGCAATCGCCAAATAGCCATGCCTGGCATACCAGTCGGCCACGGCGCGGATATGGCTGTTGACGCCGAAGATTTCCTGCAGCACCACCACCGCGCCGCGCGGCGCACCATCGGTACGCGCCAGCCAGGCAGAAAAGGTGAAGCCGTCGCCCGATGTCAGGTCTACCCACTGTCCCATGTCGCAATCTCCCGCATGTCTGGCGGCACGCCGCGCAAACCTGTTCCAATGCGCGATTGTTTCAGGAGTCACGCGTTCATGGAAAAGATTGTTGTGGGCACTGGCCCGGCGGCACGGGAGCCGGCATGAACCTCAAGCCGCTCATCACGCTGCTGGCCATCGTGAACCCGCTGGCCATCGTGCCATTCTTCATCCACTACACCAACGGCTTCAGCGCCGCGCAGCGCCGGCGCACCATCCAGGTGGCGGCCTTCGCCACGTTCTGCGTGATCGCCGTGTGTGCGCTGCTGGGCCTGCAGATCCTGGACTTCTTCAGCATCTCGCTGCAGAGCTTTCAGGTGGGCGGCGGCCTGCTGCTGCTCATCAGCGCCATGAACATGCTGAACGCCCAGCCGGCCGAGGCCAAGCCGCACACCAATGAGCTGGAGGAGGGCGCGCAAAAGGCCGCCCAGGGTTCCAGCATCGCCGTCGTGCCGCTGACCATTCCGCTGCTCACCGGGCCGGCGGCCATGTCCACGGTGGTGATCTACGCCGATCGCGCCCAGACCATCTGGCAGCACCTGGCCCTGGTGGGCTACGGCGTGGTGGTGGGCGCGGCCACGGCGCTGTGCTTTGCGCTGGCCGAGCCCATCGAGCGCGTGCTCGGCAAGACCGGCATCAACGTCATGACGCGGCTCATGGGCCTGATCCTGGCGGCGCTCTCGGTGGAGGTCATGGCCGATGGGCTGAGCAAGCTGTTTCCCGTGCTGGCGGGGCGCTGATACGCGGTCAGCGCCCCTGGCCCTGCACCCAGTCCGCCAGCTCGTCGGCCACCTGGGCGGCGGCCTCGGCCAGGGCCTTGGCGCCTCCGGCGGCGTCGGGCGTGGCGGCGCTGCGCTGGGCGATGAACACCTGCTGGGCCAGCGGCGTCTCGCCGGCATTGCTGGCGTCGGCCAGCAGGGCACGCACGCGCACCAGGCCGGCGCTGGCGTCGGGGGCGCTGAAGACCTGGCTGAATTCCTCGAGCTGCACGCGCAGCACGCTGGGCAGGCGCCCCTGGCCCCGTTGCGGCGCCATGCCTTCGATGCCCGCGAGCACGACGCGGCGCTGGCCCAGGCGCTCGCGCAGGGCCTGGGCCAGCAGGTCGGCGGGCGGCTGGCTCCAGCGCGCCAGGGTGTAGGGGCGCAGCTGCTGGGCGTTGGCATAGGCCAGGCGGTACAGCAGGGCGGAGCTGCCATCGGGCAGGCCCACGCTGTCCACCGCGGCCAGCGCAATGGGCGGCAGCGCCGCAGCCGGCGCGGCGCCCGCGGCGCGCACGGGGCCGGGGCCGAAGTCATACAACTCGGCACGCGCCGGCGGCGCGGGCAAGGCGGAGCAGCCGGTCAGGGCCAGCACTGCAATGACCAGGTAAAAAGCGCCTTTAGCGCCTGTCAATCCTGCGTCAGCAGCTATGTTTTTGGTAGTTTTCATGGGGCCTTTTCCTGCATCTGGTCAGGGCTGCGCAGAGGGTGCGGCAAAGCCGGGCTCGCCCGGCCCGGCGGGTGCGCGGCCCGGACCGTAGATGAGCGACTGCGGGTTGTCGTTGATGCCGACCGCGGTGCGGCTCAGGCGGCGCGCGGCGCGCGCGGCCTCGTCGGCGGCATGGCCGACGCTGGGCAGCGTGGCGCGGTTGAGCCGGTCGGCGGCGGCCGACAGCGCCTGGGCGCCACCCGTGATCTCGGCGATGGCGCCCCCCTCGACGTTCAGCGCACGCACGGCCTGGCGCACCTCGTCGGCCGCGCCGGCGGCGTTGCTGCCCGCCTGGCGCAGCGCCTGCAGCGTCTGCTTCGCGTCCTGCGTGAGGGCGGGCACGCCGGCCAGCGCCGGGTCCAGGCGCGTGCTCACGGTGCTGTCCAGCCGCCTTGCCAGACGGTCTATGCTGGCCGCGGCCGCGCCCAGCTGCTGCAGCGCGGCGGCAAAGCGCTGCTGGTTCTCGTCGCCCAGCAAGGCGTTGACGCGCTCGGTCACCTCCTGCGCCTGCGCCAGGATGGCCGGGCCCTGCTCGGCCAGCTGGCTGAACGGCGAGCTTTGCAGCGGCAGGCGCGGCAGGCCGCTGACGCCCGGCGGCGGCGGCAGCAGCGGCGCGTCGGCGTCGTCGAGCTGGATATGCGCCAGGCCCGTGACGCCCTGGTAGCCCAGCGTGGCAAACGTGGTGGCGCCAATGGGCGCCGTGGTATTGACGGCAACGCGGATCAGCACATTGCCCGCGGCCTGCGGATCAAAGCCGATGGCCGTGACCTTGCCCACGGCCACGCCCTTGTAGCGCACGGCCGCCTGGGGCTGCAGGCCGCTGACGCTCTCCTTGCTGGACAGCTCGTAGAGGCGGTAGTCGGTGCGGTCGCGCGTGAGCCACAACCCCAAGCCCGCGAGCAGCGCCGCCACCAGGATCACGAAAATGCCCGCGGCCAGGGCGTGGGACTTGTTTTCCATCAGGCCTCCTGGGTCGGGGCGGCGGCAGCGGGCGGCTGCGCCATGGCGCGGCGGCCGCGCTCCCCGAGGAAAAAGTGGTGAATGAAGGGGTGCTCGAACTGTGCCACCTGGCGCGGCGGCCCGCTGGTGATGACGCGCCGGTCGGCCAGCACGGCCACGCGCGTGGACAGGTCGTAGAGCGTGTCCAGGTCGTGCGTGACCATGATGACGGTGAGGCCCAGGGCGGCGTGCAGCTCGCGCAGCAACGCGCAGAACTCGTCGGAGCTGTTCGGGTCCAGCCCCGCCGTGGGCTCGTCGAGCAGCAGGAGCGGCGGGTCCATGATGAGCGCGCGTGCCAGGGCCACGCGCTTGATCATGCCGCCCGAGAGGTCGGCGGGCATGCGCGTGGCGTGCTCGGGCTTCAACCCCACCAGGCGCAGCTTGACCATGGCCGCATCGCGCACCAGCACGGGCGGCAGCGTGCCCAGCTCGCGCAGCGCAAAGGCGATGTTGTCGAGCACGCTGAAGGCCGAGAACAGCGCCCCCTGCTGGAACAGCATGCCCACGCGGCTGCTGGCACCGTCACCGCCGAGCTCGGTCGCCGGCCGTCCCAGCACCGTGACGCTGCCGCGCGTGGGCCGCGTCAGCCCGAGGATATGGCGCAAGAGCACCGTCTTGCCCGTGCCCGAGCCGCCGACGAGCGACAGGATCTCGCCGCGCTGCACGGCAAGCTGCAGATCGTCATGCACGGTGAAGGCGGCATCGCCCTTGCCGAACACGGTGGCCAGGCCGCGGATGTCGACGACTGTCTGCGCGTCGCCCATGTCAGAACCCCAGGTTCTTGAACGCCACCGCAAACAGCGCGTCCACGATGATGACCATGGTGATGGCGCTGACCACCGAGGCCGTCGTGCCCTCGCCCAGGCTCTGGGTGTTGGGCTTGACGCGCAGCCCCCAGTGGCAGCCTATGAGCGCGATGAACACGCCGAACACCACCGACTTGGCCATGGCCAGCCACAGGTTGGAGACCTTGACCGCGGCCGGCAGCGCCTGCGCGAAGTAGGCCGGCGAGATGCCCATCGCCACGTCGGCCGCGAGCATGCCGCCGCCCAGCGCGGCCAGCGTGGTCCACAGCGCGATGAGCGGCATGGCCAGGCCCAGCGCCAGCGCGCGCGGCAGCACCAGGCGAAAGCCGTGCGCGATGCCCATGACGCGCATGGCGTCGAGCTCCTCGGTCACGCGCATCACGCCGATCTGCGCCGTGATGGCCGAGCCCGAGCGCCCCGCCACCAGGATGGCGCCCAGCATGGGACCGAGCTCGCGGATCAGCGAGATGCCCAGGATGTTGACGATGAAGGCCTCGGCGCCGAACTGGCGCAGCTGCAGGCTCATGAGGTAGGCCAGCACCACGCCGATCAAGAAACCCACCAGCGCCGTGATGGGCAGGGCCATGGCGCCCATGCGGTACAGATGGCCCGAGATGTCGCGCCAGGGCGCGCGCCGCGGGTTGCGCGCCAGGCGCAGCAGGTCCAGCAGCAGCTGGCCCAACAGCTCCACCATGTCCACCAGATGGTCGAGCGCGTGCAGCACCAGCACGCCCAGGCGGTCCACCTGGTCGGCCAGGCGCCTGGACGGCGCGGGGTCGCAGGGCGTGGAAAAGCGCGCCACGCGCTCCAGCATCTCGCGCTGCGCCGCGCTCAGTTCGATCTGCGCCGGCCAGGCGCGGCCCCAGTGGTTCCACAGCAGCTGCGCACCCACATGGTCCAGGCGTGCCAGGCCCGTGAGGCTCCAGGCGTGGCCCGGCCCGCAGGCCTTGAGCTCGCCGGCCACGCGCCGCCAGGCGCGCCGGTCGGCAAAGGCCGCGGCCACCCAGTCGCCCTGCGGCAGCGCACGCGGCGCGGCGCTGCCGTCTTGCACGACCGTGGGCGGGATAGGAGCGGACATGGTGTTCGGGATCGGGGTCTCGGAAGTCAAACGGCTGCGGCGCATCATTCCACAGATCGGCGCCGTGCAAAAGCGTGGCCGCGGCGCCCGTGAAAAAACATCACAAAATGCGGCCCGACGCATGGGTAAAGCGTAAGCAGCCATCAAAACCATAGCATGCCGCGGATTCCCTCTCGACAGCGGGGCGCCGCTTTGCACAATGACCCACAGCATCGATGCGCATGCCTACACGGCAGCGCTTTACTTTTCGACAGGCGATCGGCATCCATGAGCGACTCCAGCTTCGACTACATCATCATCGGCGGCGGCACGGCCGGCGCCCTGCTGGCCAACCGCCTGAGCGCCGACGCCGGCAAACGCGTGCTGCTCGTGGAGGCCGGGCGCAAGGACGACTACCACTGGATCCACATCCCCGTGGGCTACCTGTACTGCATAGGCAACCCGCGCACCGACTGGCTCTACCACACCGAGCCCGACGCGGGCCTGAACGGCCGCAGCCTGCGCTACCCGCGCGGCAAGACGCTGGGCGGCTGCTCAAGCATCAACGGCATGATCTACATGCGCGGCCAGGCGCGCGACTATGACCACTGGGCCCAGGTCACCGGCGCGGACGCCTGGCGCTGGAGCAATGTGCTACCGGCCTTCAAGCGCCACGAGGACCACTGGCGACTGGACCAGCCCGGCACAGCCGACGCGGCCTTCGGGCAGCTGCACGGCAACCAGCGCACGGGCAGCACGGGCGAGTGGCGCGTGGACAAGCAGCGCCTGCGCTGGGACATCCTGGACGCCTTCGCCCAGGCCGCGCAGCAGGCGGGCATACCGGCCACCGACGACTTCAACCGCGGCACCAACGAGGGCGTGGGCTACTTTGAGGTCAACCAGAAGAACGGCTGGCGCTGGAACACGGCCAAGGCCTTTCTGCGCCCGACTTGCTACGGGCGGCCCAACTTCGAGCTGTGGACATCGGCCCAGGCCACGCGCCTGCTCCTGGAGCGCCAGGGCGACAGCCGCCCGCGCTGCACCGGCGTCGAGGTGTGGACGGGCGACGAGATGGTCACGGCCCATGCTAGCCATGAGGTCATCCTCTGCGCCGGCGCCGTGAACTCACCGCAGTTGCTGCAGCTCTCAGGCATCGGCCCGGGCGCACTGCTCAGGCAGCATGGCATCGACGTGGTGCTGGACCTGCCCGGCGTCGGTGCCAACCTGCAAGACCATTTGCAGATCCGCGCCGTGTACCAGGTGCAGGGCGTAGCCACGCTGAACCAGATGGCGAACAGTCTGGTGGGCAAGGCCAGGATCGGCCTGGAATACCTGCTCAAGCGCAGCGGCCCCATGAGCATGGCGCCCTCGCAGCTCGGCGCCTTCACGCGCAGCCGGCCCGACCTGCCCTACCCCGACCTCGAATACCACGTACAGCCCCTGTCGCTGGACGCCTTTGGCGAGCCGCTGCACGCCTTCCCGGCGTTCACGGCCAGCGTCTGCAACCTGAACCCGACGAGCCGCGGCACGGTGCGCATCACCAGCCCGGACTTTGCCGCCGCGCCCGCGATTGCGCCCAACTACCTGTCCACGCCCGAGGACCGCCAGGTGGCCGCCGACAGCCTGCGCATCACGCGCCACATAGTCGCCCAGCCCGCGCTGGCGCGCTACCGGCCCGAGGAATACAAACCCGGCCTGCAATACCAGACCGATGATGAGCTGACGCGCCTGGCGGGCGACATTGCCACCACCATCTTCCACCCCGTGGGCACCACGCGCATGGGCCGCGTGGACGACCCGCAGGCCGTGCTCGACCCGCAGCTGCGCGTACGCGACGGCCGGGGCGGGGTGGTCGCCGGCCTGCGCGTGGTGGACGCGGGCGCCATGCCCACCATCACCAGTGGCAACACCAACTCGCCCACGCTGATGATGGCCGAGATGGCGGCAGAGTGGATACGCAATCCATCGCGCACGGCGATGTGAGCCGCATCGGTGCGCGAAGGCCGGCCACGGGAAAGCCCCAATGTCGCCTGGGTGACGGCTCAAATATAGTTTCGCCACTCGACGCGCGCCTCGGCCCGCCACGCGAGGGGACCGAGGAGACAAACCCCAATCCAACAATATCCAAACAATCAGGCATCCGCAACGAGATGCCCTTCACAAGGCACCTGCAACCCAGGTGCCTTTTTTATGGCCTTGTGGCCCGCCCTTTTCCTCATGACGTAGGACAATCCCGCGCATGGAATGGATCATTGTCTCGCTGGCCTCCCTGCTCGCCGGCTTCGTGGATGCGATCGTGGGCGGAGGCGGGCTGATCCTGGTGCCGGCGCTGTTCGCCACCTTCTCCAGCGCCCCGCCCGCCACCCTGCTGGGCACCAACAAAAGTGCCTCCGTGTGGGGCACGGGCATGGCCACCTGGCAGTACAGCCGACGCGTGCAGATGCCCTGGCGCGCCATGCTGCCGGCCGCGGGCGCGGGCTTTACCGGCTCCTTCTGCGGCGCCTGGGCCGTGACGGTGCTGTCCGCCGAGTTCCTGCGCAAGCTGCTGCCGCTGGTCCTGCTGGCCGTGCTGCTCTACACCCTGGCCAAGAAGGAGCTGGGGCGCCACCACGAGCCGCGCTTTGCCGGCCGCACGGAGACCGCCTTGGCCTGCCTGATCGGCCTGGTGATTGGCTTTTACGACGGTTTCTTCGGCCCCGGCGCCGGCAGCTTCTTCGTGTTCGCCTTCGTGCGCCTGCTGGGCTACGACTTCTTGAACGCCTCGGTGTCGGCCAAGCTGCTGAACCTGGCGACCAACACAGCGGCCATCCTGTTGTTTGCCGCCAAGGGCCATGTCTGGTGGCATTTCGCGCTGCCGCTGGCCGTGGCCAACGTGCTGGGCAGCCTGCTGGGCACGCACATGGCGCTGCGCCATGGCACGGGCTTTGTACGCGCCATCTTCATCCTGGTGGTGAGCGTGCTCATACTCAAGACCGGCTACGACGCGTTCTTGCGTTGAAGGAGGTGAGTGCCATGTCCCCAATCACCCTGATCGGCGCCCCGACCGACATCGGCGCCAGTGTGCTGGGCGCCAGCATGGGGCCGGACGCGCTGCGCATCGCCGGCATAGCCAGCGCCCTGCGGGCCCTGGAGCCCGATGTGCAGGACCTGGGCAACCTGAGCGGCCCGGGCAATCCGCAGGCCGCGTCCAGCGGGGGCTTCCGCCACCTGGCCGAGGTGACGGCCTGGAACCAGGCGGTGTTTGCCGCCACGCTGGCCACGCTGGACGCCGGGCGGCTGCCGCTGCTCATGGGCGGCGACCATTGCCTGGCGATTGGCTCCATCAGCGCCGCGGCGCAGCACTGCCATGCGCGCGGCAGGCGCCTGAAGGTGCTGTGGTTCGACGCCCATGCCGATGCCAACACGCCCGCGTCCTCGCCCAGCGGCAACCTGCACGGCATGCCCGTGGCCTGCCTGCTGGGCCATGGGCCGGTACCGCTCACGCGGCTGGCCGACGCCACGCCGGCACTGCAGGCGCAGCAGATCACGCTGATTGGCGTGCGCAGCGTGGACGCGACCGAGAAGCGCTTCGTCAACGCCCTGGGTATCGAGGTCTACGACATGCGCAGCATCGACGAGCTGGGCATGCGCGCCGTGATGCAGGCGGCCTTGGCCGACGTGGACGAGAACACGCACCTGCACCTGAGCTTCGACATGGACGGCCTGGACCCCAGTATCGCGCCCGGCGTGGGCACGCCCGTGCGCGGCGGCCCCACCTACCGCGAGACCCAGCTGTGCATGGAAATGCTGGCCGACAGCGGCGCCCTGGGCTCGGTGGACATCATGGAGCTGAACCCGGCGCTGGACTTGCGCAACCAGACGGCCGAGCTGGCGGTGGACCTGCTGGAGAGCCTGTTTGGCAAGTCCACGCTGATGCGCGCGTGATCAGGGCTCGGGCGTGACCGCCACCTCGTCGACCTTGCGCGGCACGCCCATGGGCGCCGCGGCCTGGCCCTTGGCGACGGCGGCCAGGTCCTGCTCGTTGGGGTACTGGCCCTGCAGCCAGTAGTCGAACACGCGGCGCACGATGGGCGCGGCGGCCGCAGCGCCAAAGCCGGCGTTCTCCACGATGACGGCGACAGCGATCTTCGGGTTCTCCACGGGCGCGAAGGCGGCAAACAGCGAATGGTCGCGCTTGTGCTCATCGAGCAGCCGGGCGTTGTACTTCACGTTCTGCCCCAGGCTCACGGCCTGGGCCGTGCCGGTCTTGCCGGCCGAGGTATAGGGCGCGCCCAAGAACACGCGCCGGCCCGTGCCGGCCTGGTTCACCGCCATGAGCGCGTTGTTCACGATGGCCACATTCTTCGGGTTGAAGCCCAGGTTTTCGCCCGGGGGCTGCTGCACCTCGGTCACCTGGCTATTGACCTGGTCCTTCACGGCCTTGATCAGGTGCGGGCGGTGGCGCATGCCGCCATTGGCCAGCGTGGCCTCGGCCACGGCCAGCTGCAGCATGGTGAAGCTGTTGTAGCCCTGGCCTATGCCCAGCGACACGGTCTCGCCCGCATACCAACGCTTCATCTCGGGGCGCTTGTAGGTCTTGCGCTTCCATTCGGTGCTGGGCAGCACGCCGCGCACCTCTCCCCCTAGGTCGATGCCGGTGATCTGGCCAAAGCCCAGCGGCGCCATGAAGTCGTGGATGGTGTCCACCCCCATGTCCACGGCCAGCGAATAGAAATAGGTGTTGCTCGAATACTGGATGGCGCGGTGCATGTCCACGCCGCCCAGGCCGCCTTCGTGGCTGCGGAAGGTGCGTCCGCCGTAGTTGAAGAAACCCGGGTCGTTGTAGACCTGGGTGGGCGAGCGCTTTTTCAGCTCCAGCGCCGCCAGCGCCATGAAGGGCTTGTAGGTGGAGCCCGGCGGATAGGTGCCGCGCAGCGCGCGATTGAGGAGCGGCTTGTTGATGGACTCGTTGAGCGCCTGCCAGTTCTCCTGGTCTATGCCCTCGACGAACAGGTTGGGGTCGAACGTGGGCTTGGACACCAGGGCCAGCACCTCGCCGCTCTGCGGGTCAAGCGCCACCAGCGCGCCTCGGCGCTCGCCGAACATGTCCTCGATGAGCTTTTGCAGCTTGATATCGAGCGACAGCATCACGGTGTTGCCCGGCGTGGCCGGGTGGCTGTTCAGGCGCCGCACGGCGTAGCCGCCGGCCGAGGTCTCCATGCGCTCGAAGCCCGTCTGGCCGTGCAGCGTGGACTCGAAGCTCTGTTCCACGCCGAGCTTGCCAATGTAGTCGGTGCCGCGGTAGTTGGCCGCGTCGTCCGAGTCCTCGATGCGCTCCTTCTCGCGCTGGTTGATGCGCCCGATGTAGCCGATGGCATGGCTTGCCACCTCGCCCATCGGGTAGTTGCGAAACAGCCGCGCCTTGATCTCCACGCCGGGGAAGCGGTAGCGCTGGGCGGCAAAGCGCGCCACCTCCTGGTCCGTCAGGCGCGTGCGTATCGGCAGGGAGTCGAAGCTGCGTGACTCCTCGCGCAGGCGCTTGAAGCGGCGCCGGTCGCGCGGCTGTATGTCCACGATCTCGGCCAGGGCGTCTATCGTCGCCTCCAGATCCATGGCGCGCGAGGGCGTGATCTCCAGCGTGTAGGCCGAGTAGTTGGTGGCCAGCACCACGCCGTTGCGGTCCAGGATCAGGCCGCGGTTGGGCACGATGGGCACGATGGCCGTGCGGTTGTTCTCGGCCTGGTCGGCCAGGTCCTCATGGCGCACCACCTGCAGCACCACCAGGCGCGCGGCGATGAGCGCAAAGGCCAGCAGCACCACCACGCCGAGCACGAACACGCGCAGGCGAAAGCGCCAGATCTCGGCCTCGGCATTGCGCAGCTCGGTCATCGCTCCAGAATCCTGTTCACAAGGGGCGATTGTCGTCCTGATCCGGCGGGCGGCGCTGCGGTGCCAGCAATATCCAGCTGGCCAACGGCCACAGGGCGGCTTCAAGCAGCGGCGCCGCCAGGCCTTCGAGCCCGGGCAGCGTGCCGCCGCCGGCGAACACGCGCAGGGCAAGCTCCACGACATGGGCGGCAAAGAACAGCGGCAGCAGCTGCAGCGCCTGCAGCAGCGGTCCGAACCACAGCAGGCGGCGGTGCGTGAGCTGCGCGCCGAACATCAGGCCGCAATACACCAGCGCATGCTGGCCCAGCAGCGCCGATTGGTTCACGTCGATGCACAGCCCCAGCGCAAAGGCCACGCCCAGGCCCACGCGCTGCGGCTGGTGTATGCCCCAGAACACGAGCAGCACCATGAGCCAGTCGGGTGTCCAGACCACGCGGCCCAGCGGCAGCATGTTCAGCGCCAGCGCCGCCAGCAGGCTGGCCCAGATGAAGGAGGGGCTCACCGGCAGCAGCAGCTGCTGGCCCTTGGGCATGATCATTTGCGGCCTCCGCGTTTCTGCGGCGCCGGCTCGGGCGCGGGGCGCGCGGGCAGGTCGGCGGCCTGGGGCTTGAGGACCATCACATGGCGCGCGCCATAGACCTGGGCCAGGGGCGTGCAGTAGATGCGCGCAAAGGCCGAGTCGGCGCGCCGCTCCACACGCTGCACGCGCGCCACGGGCAGGCCCGGCGGGTACAGCCCGTCCACGCCGCTGGTGGTGAGCAGGTCGCCCTCCTGCACGTCGGCGTTGCTGGGCGTGAAGCGCAACTCCATGCCACCACCAGAGCCGCCCACAGGGTCGCCATAGGCCACGCTGCGCGCGCCCGTGCGCAGGTTGAGCACGGGAATGGCCTGGTCGCGGTCTATGACCAGGGTGACCTCGCTGAGCATGGGATAGACGCGCGTGACCTGGCCAAGCACGCCGTTGGCGTCCACCACGGGCGAGCCCGGTTCCACGCCGGCCAGCTGGCCGCGGTCCACCATGACGCGCCGCGTGTACGGGTCGGCCGTGTCGTAGAGCACCTGGGCGGCCAGGGCCGGCGTATCCAGGCGCACGCGCAGCTCCAGCAGCTTGCGCAGCTCGGCGTTTTCGCGCAGCAGCTGGTCGGCCTCGCCGGCACGCACCGACATCTGCGCCATCTTTTTCTGCGCCGCGTCCACGTCCTGTTGTGCCGCCTGCAGCGCCTGGAAATACCCTGCGCCCCGTTCGGCCAGCTCCACCGGTTGCAGCATCAGCCACTGCAGCGGATACAGCGCGGTGGCCACGCCCTTGCGCAGCGGCTCGGTGACATGAAAGCGCGCATCCGCCACCATCAAAAACAGCGCCAAGGCGCTGTAGAGGGTGAGACGGGACAGCGCCGACGGCCCATGCTTGAACAGCGTGGGGGCCGAGCGATCCAGGGTTCCCAGGGGCATGCGGACGGCCTAGTTCGGCGCGTGCCTTATTCACTCGTGAAAATGCTGCCCTGGCGGTCCATGCGCTCCAGGGCAATGCCGCAACCGCGCACCACGCAGGTCAGGGGCTCCTCGGCCACCAGCACGGGCAGGCCGGTTTCCTCGGCCAGCAGGCGGTCGAGGTCGCGCAAGAGCGCGCCGCCGCCGGTGAGCATCATGCCGCGCTCGGCAATGTCGGCGCCCAGCTCGGGCGGGGTCTGCTCCAGCGCCGTCTTGACGGCCGAGACGATCTGGTTGAGCGGCTCGGTCAGGGCTTCCAGCACCTCGTTGGAGCTGATGGTGAAGCTGCGCGGCACGCCCTCGGAGAGGTTGCGGCCCTTGACCTCCATCTCCTTGACCTCGCTGCCGGGGAAGGCCGAGCCTATGCTCTTCTTGATGGCCTCGGCCGTGGGCTCGCCGATCAGCATGCCGTAGTTGCGGCGGATGTAGTTGATGATGGACTCGTCGAACTTGTCGCCACCCACGCGCACGCTGCCCTTGTAGACCATGCCGCCCAGGCTGATGACGCCGACCTCGGTGGTGCCGCCGCCGATGTCGACGACCATGGAGCCCGAGGCCTCGGACACCGGCAGGCCCGCGCCAATGCCGGCGGCCATGGGCTCCTCGATCAGGTACACGGCGGTGGCGCCGGCGGCCTCGGCCGCGTCCTTGATGGCGCGGCGCTCGACCTGGGTCGAGCCGCAGGGCACGCAGATGATGATGCGCGGGCTGGGGGTGAGCACGCTGCGCGGATGCACCATCTTGATGAACTGCTTGATCATCTGCTCGGTGATCACGAAGTCGGCGATCACGCCGTCCTTCATGGGGCGTATGGCCTCGATGTTGCCGGGCACCTTGCCCAGCATGGCCTTGGCCTCGCTGCCCACGGCCTGGATGACCTTCTTGCCGTGCGGGCCGCCCTCGTGGCGGATGGCGACGACCGAAGGCTCGTCGAGCACGATGCCCTTGTCGCGGGCGAAAATCAGGGTGTTTGCTGTACCAAGGTCAATGGCCAGGTCGGTGGAGAAGTACCGACGGAAAGCTCCGAACATTCAGGGATCCTCTCAGGCACGGCATGCACTTCGGCCTGCCATCGCCGGGTATTTACAGGGTGTTTGCTGGCTTTTTTCACACAATGACCGGCAATGTGGAGGTCTTGCGGCAAAGCCGGGATAATACCGCATCCCCTGTGAATAACTCTCCGGGCGCGGCGCCGATGACAGCTTTTAACATCCGGTTGCCCATGCCCTTACCCCCTTATGGCACTGACACCCCAGGACATCGGGCGCATCGCCCATCTGGCGCGGCTGGAACTCAGCCCGCTTGAGAGCGAGCGCATGCTCACGCAACTCAACGGCTTTTTTGGCATCGTCGAGAAGATGCAGGCCGTGGACACCCGCGGCGTCGCCCCGCTACCCCACCCCGTCGCCGCCATCCAGGAAGTGCAGCTGCGTCTGCGCGATGACCTGGCCAGCGAGCCCGACCGGCGCGAGGCCAACCAGCAAAGCGCCCCGGCCGTGGAACGCGGCCTGTTCCTGGTGCCCAAGGTGATCGAGTAAGGGCATGACGATGAACCACAACACCGATCTGCACGACCTGGGCGTGGCCCGGCTGGCCGCCCTGCTGCGCGGCAAACAGGTCTCGGCCGTGGAGGCCGCCCAGCATTTCCTGGCCCGCGCCAGGAGCCACCAGGGCCTGGGCGCCTATGTGGCCATCAATGACGACGTGACGCTGGCCCAGGCGCGCGCGCAGGACGCGGCATTGGCCGCCGGTACAGCCGCGCCGCTGGCCGGCGTGCCCATTGCGCACAAGGACATCTTTGTCACGCGCGACTTCCCCACCACGGCCGCCAGCCGCATGCTGGCGGGCTACCGCTCGCCCTTCGACGCCACCGTGGTCGCCAGGCTGGCCGAGGCCGGCTGCGTGACGCTGGGCAAGCTCAACTGCGACGAGTTCGCCATGGGCGGCACGAACGAGAACTCGGCCGTGGCCCCGGTAGGCTTTGACGTGCCCCAGCCGGTGCGCAACCCGTGGGACGGCGCGCGCGTGCCCGGCGGCTCCTCGGGCGGCTCGGCCGTGGCCGTGGCGGCGCGCCTGGCACCGGCCGCGACGGGCACCGACACGGGCGGCTCGATCCGCCAGCCGGCATCGTTCTGCGGCGTGACCGGCATCAAGCCGACCTATGGCCGTGCCAGCCGTTACGGCATGATCGCCTTTGCTTCGAGCCTGGACCAGGCCGGCCCCATGGCGCGCTCGGCCGAGGACTGCGCGCTGCTGCTGTCCGCCATGTGCGGCCCCGACCCGGACCGCGACTCCACCAGCCTGGACCGGCCCGCCGAGGACTTCACCACCCGCCTGAGCGACAGCCTGGAGGGCCTGCGCATCGGCATCCCGGCCGAGTTCTTCGGCGACGGTCTGGCGGGCGACGTGCGCGCCGCCGTGGACGCGGCGCTCAAGGAATACGAAAAGCTGGGCGCGCGCCTGGTGCCCATTGCCCTGCCGCGCACCGAGCTGTCGGTGCCCGTGTACTACATCCTGGCGCCGGCCGAGGCGTCGTCCAACCTGTCGCGCTTCGACGGCGTGCGCTACGGCCACCGTGCGGCGCAGTACACCGACCTGCTGGACATGTACAAGAAGACCCGCGCCCAGGGCTTTGGCGACGAGGTCAAGCGCCGCATCATGATCGGCACCTATGTGCTGTCCGAGGGCTATTACGACGCCTACTACCTGCAGGCGCAAAAGATCCGCCGCATGATCGCCGACGACTTCCAGGCCGCCTTCCAGCAATGTGACCTGATCGCCGGCCCCGTGGCGCCCACCACGGCCTGGCAGCTGGGCAGCCAGACCGACCCGGTCTCCAACTACCTGGCCGACATCTACACCCTGCCCGCCTCGCTGGCCGGCCTGCCCGGCATGAGCGTGCCCGCGGGCTTTGGCGCGGGCGGCCTGCCCGTGGGCCTGCAGCTCATAGGCAACTATTTTGCCGAGGCGCGGCTGCTGAACGCCGCGCACCGCCTGCAGCAGGCGACCGACTTTCACATTCGCACACCGCAGGGCATCTGACCATGAGCGCGAAACTCATCCATGGCTACGAGGTCGTCATCGGCTTCGAAACCCACTCCCAGCTCGCGACCAAGAGCAAGATATTCAGCCGCGCCAGCACCGCCTTCGGCGCCGAGCCCAACACCCAGGCCTGCGCCGTGGACCTGGCCCTGCCCGGCACCCTGCCGGTGATGAACCGCGAGGCCGTCGCCTGTGCTATCAAATTGGGACTGGCCCTCGGCTCCCACATTGCGCCACAGAGCATTTTTGCCCGCAAGAACTACTTCTACCCGGACCTGCCCAAGGGCTACCAGATCAGCCAGTTCGAGATCCCCGTGGTGCAGGGCGGCGAGGTCAGCTTCTACCTGGGCGAGGAGAAGAAGACCGTGCGCCTGGTGCGCGCCCACCTGGAGGAAGACGCCGGCAAGAGCCTGCACGAAGAATTCCACGGCATGAGCGGCATCGACCTGAACCGCGCCGGCACGCCGCTCTTGGAGATCGTGACCGAGCCCGACATGCGCTCCACCGACGAGGCCGTGGCCTACGCCAAGGCGCTGCACCAGATCGTCACCTGGATCGGCATCTGCGACGGCAACATGCAGGAAGGCAGTTTCCGCTGCGACGCCAATGTCTCGGTGCGCAAGCCCGGCGGGCCGCTGGGCACGCGCCGCGAGATCAAGAACCTCAACAGCTTCAAGAACATGCAGCAGGCGATCGACTACGAGATCCGCTGGCAGATCGAAGAAATCGAGGACGGCCGCGCCATTCAACAGGCCACCGTGCTGTTCAACCCCGACACGGGCGAGACGCGCGCCATGCGCACCAAGGAAGACGCGGCCGACTACCGCTACTTCCCCGACCCCGACCTGCCGCCGCTGTGCATCGCCCAGGACTGGATAGAGCGCGTGCGCGCCGAGATGCCCGAGCTGCCGCGCGCCATGGCCGCGCGTTTTGTAACGCAATACGGCCTGCCCGAGTACGACGCCACCACGCTCACGCAAAGCCAGGCCATGGCGGCCTACTTCGAGGATGCGGCCAAGGCCTGCGGTCAACCCAAGCTGGCGTCCAACTGGGTCATGGGCGAGATTTCGCGGCGCCTGAACACCGAGGAAATCGGCATGGACGCCGTGAAGGTGAGCAGCGGCCAGCTGGCACAGCTCATCGCCCGCATCCAGGACGGGACGATTTCCAACAACGCCGCCAAGCAGGTATTCGAGGCGCTGTGGACAGGCGAGGGCTCTCAGGTGGATGCTGTCATCGAGGCCCGGGGCCTCAAGCAGATGAATGACACGGGCGCGCTGGAGGCCATCATCGACGAGGTCATCGCCGCCAACCCGGCCAACGTGGAGCAGTTCAAGGCCGGCAAGGACAAGGCCTTCAACGCCCTCGTGGGCCAGGTCATGAAGGCCAGCCGCGGCAAGGCCAACCCGCAGCAGGTCAACGAACTATTGAAGGCCAAACTGGCCTGAGCGCTTGCCAGCCAAGCGCTGGCAGCTATCAAAACAGGGGTTCAAGCCCTGGGGTGCCGCCGGGTGGCAATGGGCCAGAGCAGGGCCCTTGCGCGTTGAACATGGTGCCGCAGCCTCCCTGCACCATGGACAAAACCGGCGGGCGGCTCGCCCCATGGGCACCGCTACCGGTGCGTCTCAGCTGAGCACCACGCTGGACAGGCGCCGGCGGTAGGTCGCCACGACCGGGTCCTCGGGCGGGATCTGGCCCTCGGCCACCTTGACTCTGGGCGGCTCGATGATCTCCAGGATGGCCACAAAGGTCTTTCGTGCGGCCTCGCCGTTCCAGCTCTTGTCGCGCATCAGGATCTCCAGCAGTTCGTCCATGGCCTCCGGCCAGCGCTGGCGCGCCATGAGCCAGCGAGCGCGGTCGTAGCGCGCCTCGAAGTCGCGCTTGTTGGCGCCTATTTTTGCTGCAAACTGGGCATCAGCGCCTTCTCCATAAGCGCTAACAGCTACGAAATCAAGAGCATCCATCCAGGCCTTGAGCGCCCCCAGACGGCGCGAGGCATCGGCCTTGGAGATCACGGGGGCAAAGGCCACCTTGGCCGCGTCCTCGTGGCCAAGCTTCAGCAGCAGTTTCACGTAGTCAAAGCGCGCCTCGTCGTTGGCCGGGTCGGTGGCCACGGCCTGCTGCAGCGCTTCCAGCGCGGTCTCGGTGTCGCCGCCGGCCAGGGCATCCTGGGCCTGTTCCTCCTGCTCCTCGGCCTGCAGCGCCTCGGCGCTGGGCACATGCTTGTCGAGGAAGGCGCGCAGCTGGCCCTCGGGCTGGGCGCCCATGAAGCCATCGACCGGCTGGCCGTTCATCATCAGCACGCAGGTGGGGATGCTGCGGATGCCGAACATGGCGGCCAGCTGCTGCTCCTGGTCGGAGTCGATCTTGGCGAGCTTGAAGCGGCCGGCGTATTCGACCTCCAGCTTCTCCAGCACCGGGCCCAGGCTCTTGCACGGGCCGCACCAGGGCGCCCAGAAGTCCACCAGCACAGGTGTGGTCATGGAGGCGGCAACCACCTCGGTCTCAAAGGTTTCTAGGGTGACGTCGATCATTGGTAGGCAGTCCCGGTAAGGTGGCAGCGCAGGCTGCGCCGCTGCATGAAATAGGTCAGTGGCGATTCTCGGACATATTCGGCGCCCGCTCGCCAAGTGCTGCCAGGCGCAGCCGGGGCACAAAAAGTAAAATAACGGGTTCCCCGCAGAACGCCGCCACGCGGCATGCCTCCACATGAACCCCATTCAGATCGGCGTGGTCATGGGCTCCAGCAGCGACTGGGACACCATGCAGCACGCAGTTGCCATCCTTGCGCAGTTCGGCGTTGCGCACGAGGCGCAGGTGGTCTCGGCCCACCGCATGCCCGACGACATGTTCCGCTACGCCGAGGCCGCAGTCGGCCGGGGCCTCAAGGCCATCATCGCCGGCGCGGGCGGCGCCGCCCACCTGCCCGGCATGATCGCCGCCAAGACCGTGGTGCCGGTGCTGGGCGTGCCCGTGGCCAGCCGCCATTTGCAGGGCGTGGATTCGCTGCACTCCATCGTGCAGATGCCCAAGGGCGTGCCCGTGGCGACCTTTGCCATCGGTGCGGCGGGGGCAGCCAATGCAGCGCTGTTTGCCGTGGCCCTGCTGGCCAATGAAGACCCCGCGCTGCGCGCCAGGCTGGAGGCCTTCCGCGCCGAGCAGACGGCTGCCGCCCGCGCCATGACCTTGCCGCCGGCGGCCGCATGAACGCGGACGTGAACGCCAGCGACGTGATCCTGCCCGGCACCACGCTGGGCGTGCTGGGCGGCGGGCAGCTCGGGCGCATGTGGGTGCAGGAGGCCCAGGCCATGGGCTACTTCACCGCGGTGCTGGATGCCGACCCCACCAGCCCCGCCGGCCTGGTGAGCCACCACCACATCCGCACCGGCTACGAAGACCCGCAGGGCCTGGCCAAGATGGCGCGGCTGTGCACGGCGGTGACCACCGAGTTCGAGAACGTGCCGGCCGCGGCGCTCGACCTGCTGGCCCAGAGCCTGCGCGTGTCGCCCGCCGGCAGCGCCGTGGCCATCGCCCAGGACCGCGCGGCGGAGAAGGCGCATTTCGTGCGCTGCGGCGTGCCCGTGGCGCCGCATGCGGTGATCGCGTCACCCGATGATCTGGCCGGCGTAGCGCCCGACCTGCTGCCCGGCATTTTGAAGACCGCGCGCATGGGCTACGACGGCAAGGGCCAGGTGCGCGTGGCCACGCCCGCCGAGCTGGCCAGCGCCTGGAATGAATTGGGCGGCGTGCCCTGCGTGCTGGAAAAAATGCTGCCGCTGGCGCATGAATGCTCGGTCATCGTGGCACGCGGGCGCGACGGCAGCACGGCCCACCTGCCCGTGCAGCGCAACCTGCACCGCGGCGGCATCCTGGCCGTGACCGAGGTGTATGAAGGAAATCTGCCTCCAGCGCTTATCAGTCAAGCGCTGGATGCTGCAAAAAGCGTAGCTGACGGCCTGCAGTACGTGGGCGTGCTGTGCGTGGAGTTCTTCGTACTGCAGGACGGATCGCTGGTGGTCAACGAGATCGCCCCGCGCCCGCACAACAGCGGCCACTACAGCCAGGACGCCTGCGATGTTTCGCAGTTCGAGCTGCAGCTGCGCTGCATGACCGGCCTGCCCCTGGTGCAGCCGCGCCTGCACAGCCCCACCATCATGCTGAACCTGCTGGGCGACCTGTGGTTTGCACATGGCACGCAGGCGCGCACCCCGGCCTGGGAACAGGTGCTGGCGCTGCCCGGCTGTCACCTGCACCTGTACGGCAAGCGCGACGCCAAACCCGGCCGCAAGATGGGCCACCTGAACGTGACCGGCGCCACGCCCGAGGCCGTGCGCGCCACGGCGCTGCAGGCCGCGGCCATCCTCGGCATCGCGCCGTTCTGAGCGGGGCGCGCATGATCCTCGACGGACGCCTGGACGCCTCGGTACAGACCGCCGCGCAGGCCCTGGCACGCGGGGAGCTACTGGGCCTGCCGACCGAGACGGTCTACGGCCTGGCGGCCGACGCCGACAACGACGCCGCCGTGGCGCAGATCTTTGCCGCCAAGGGCCGGCCCGCCAACCACCCGCTGATCGTGCATGTGGCGGGCAGCAGCGCCATCACCCACTACGCCCGCGAAGTGCCGCTGTTTGCGCAGCAGCTGATAGACGCCTTCTGGCCCGGCCCGCTCACCGTCATCCTGCCGCGCCTGCCGCAGGCGGCGCGCGCCTCCACGGGCGGGCAGGACAGCGTGGGCCTGCGCTGCCCGGCCCACCCGGTGGCGCATTCCGTGCTGGCCGCCTGCCAGCAGCTGAACCCGCCCGTCTGGGGCGTGGCCGCGCCCAGCGCCAACCTGTTCGGCAAGGTCAGCCCCACCACGGCCCGGCATGTGGCCGAGGCCTTTGGCGACGCGCTGCTGGTGCTCGACGGCGGCGCCTGCGACGTGGGCATCGAGTCCACCATCATCGACTGCACGCGCGGTGTGCCCGTGCTGCTGCGCCCCGGCGCCATATCGCGCGCGGACGTGCAGCGCGCCTGCGGGCTGGCGCCACTATCAAAAGAAGAGCTGCCAGCGCACACCCCACGCGCGTCAGGCACGCTTTTGGCGCATTACGCCCCCACGGCGCGCGTGCGCCTCATGGACGCCAAACAGCTTCAGACCGGCCTGGACATGCTGGGCGCCGACGCCGCCCACATGGCCGTCTACGCGCGCGCGCCGCTGCGCTCGGCGTCCAGCAAAATCATCCTGCGCCGCATGCCCGACGACGCCGCCGCCGCGGCGCAGCAGCTGTTTGCCGCGCTGCGCGGCTTCGACGATGCCGGCGTGAAGCTGATCTGGATCGAGGCCCCGCCCGACAGCCCCGACTGGGAAGGCGTGCGCGACCGCCTGCAGCGCGCGGCGGCCGCCGGCTGAAGCCTGGCGGCCAGTCGTTAAACTCACGTCCACCTCAATCCGGAGAAATACATGCCAGCAAATTGGATGCGCCGCAGCTTCTCGGCGGCCGCCTGTGCATCGGCCGCCCTGCTGGCGGCCTGTGGTTCCAGCACCGTGGAATCCTCTTTCACGCCCACGCGCTTCATCGCCTTCGGCGACGGCCTGGCCGACGTCGGCCAGAAGGGCGCCAGCTACACGGTCAACGATGGCAGCATCAACAACTGGACGCTACAACTGGCCGCAAGCTACGGCGGCACGATCGCGCCCGTGTCCAAAGGCGGACTGAGCTATGCCCAGGGCAATGC
Source organism: Pseudomonadota bacterium (assembly GCA_018241405.1). Lineage (GTDB taxonomy): Bacteria > Pseudomonadota > Gammaproteobacteria > Burkholderiales > Burkholderiaceae_C > Alicycliphilus. The sequence continues at coordinate 36,823 of JAFEDY010000032.1, forward strand.
GCGCGTGGCTATCTCGCCCGACGCGGCCGGCGACGCCAGCACGCCCACGGTGGCGCAGCAGGTGGACCAGTTCCTGGCCGGGCAGAAACTCGGCGACGGCGATCTGGTGCTGCTCAGCGCCGGCGTGAGCGACATCATCGCCGGCATGGCCGCCGTGCGGGCAGGCACGCTCACCGCGGACCAGTATGTGGCGGCCGCGGGCCAGGCCGGTCAGGCGCTGGCCGCCCAGGCGCGCCGCCTGTCCAATGCCGGGGCCAAACATATCCTGATGACCGGCACCTACGACCTGAGCCGCACCCCCTGGGCACTGGCCATCAACCAGCAGAGCCTGATCAGCCAGGCCAGCCTGAGCTTCAACACCAGCCTGCTCAAGAGCATCTCCGACCTGAGCAGGACCGTGCGCTACGTGGACGCCGCCTACTACATCAACCTGTACCAGGGCAACCCCGGCGGCTTCGGCTTCAGCGACGGCGTGACACCGGTCTGCAACTCGGTGGACCCAGGCCCCGGCATAGGCATTGGCGCCGGCGAGGTCAACTCTGCCCTGTGCACGCCATCGACCCTGCTGGCGAGCGCAGACCAGAACCGCTATGTGTTTGCCGACAAGGTCTACGTCACGCCAAGCGCGCAGCGCCAGTTCGGGGCCAGCGCCTACACCTTCTTGCGCCTGCAGTGGTGAGGGCGGATCACTACAGATAAAAAAAGCCGATCCGAGGATCGGCTTTTTTGCGCCTGGGAGCCCGCTGCCGGACGGGCAACTCAGAAGGTGTAGCCGGCGTTGATCGTCAGGACCACCGGGTGGAAGCGGATGTCGATCTCGCGCTGCACGCCGGACGTCTGGGTCGTGAGCCGGCTCTTGACGCGGGCCGTCGCGACGGCGCCGGTAATCGACCAGCGCTCGTTGATGCGGTAGCTCAGACCCACCTGGCCCGCCAGGCCCCAGGAGTCGGAGAGGCGGATGTCCGTAGGCCCGCCGTTGAGCGCATTGTTCGCGGCCGTGGAGGTGCGCTTGTCGAAGTTGGTGTAGTTGATGCCAAGACCCACGAAGGGGCGCCACTGGCTGCTTGCCTCGCCGAACTTGTAGTTCAAGAACAGCGTGGGCGCGACCTGGCGCACCTCGGCCACCTTCTGACCATTGAAGGCCGCGATATGCGGCGGCAGCCACGGGGCGATCTTGGCGTTCACGTTGTGGGTGGGCGGGTAGCCCAGCGCAAGCTCCAGCTCCATGTTCGGATGGAAGCCATAGGCCACGGAGAGGAACAGCGTGGACTGGTTCTTCACGTCGATGCTGATGCCCGAGGGCGGCCCCGGCAACATGGGGCCGACGGCATCGGTGGCCGAGGAATGCGGTGCGATGTGGGTCAGGCCACCGCGCACGGTCCACTGGGCGGATGCGGCCGTGCACAGCGCCAGCAGCAGGGCGCCGGTGAGGGCTTGGGGAATGAAGCGGGTCATGGTGTGAATACTCCTTGCAATGGCGTTCAACCGCCCGACGCCAGCACCTGCTGGAAGAATGCGCGCGCCGCCACGTTGCAGAACGGCGGCACCAGCGTGCCGTGGTAGGCCTGCACCACGGCATTGGCGCCGCCTTGTGCGGCCACGCCGGCCTTGGCCTGGGCGAAGCCGGCCTTGACGGCGGCGAACGGATCGGCCGCGCCACCGCTGGCCGAATCCACATCGAGCACCGTGAGCAGGCCAGCCGGCAGCGCCAGCGGCGAGGGCGCAGACCACAGGCCCTGCATCAGCTGGGTGTTGACGCCGTAGAACACCGTGGGGTCTGCATTGCCGCCGCACAGCAGCACGGGCCGCTGGGGTGCCCAGTTGCGCAGGTCATTGGCCTTGAAGGCCTGGCGCATCGGGTTCTGAGGGGCCACGGCCTGGGCGCCGGTGGTGACGCTGGGCACGGCACCGTCGGGGTTGGCGATGGCGTCCTGCAGGTAGGCCAGGCGCGTGCTGTTCTTGAGCAGGTTGTTGCTGCCAAAGCCCAGTGCGAACAATGGCGCCAGCGCGGGCGGCTGGGTCGGCGGCGTGATGCCGGCGAATGCTGGCGCGGGCGCGGTGCTGCTGAACAGCGCCGTCTGCGGCAGCTTGCCCTGGGCAAACAGCTGGTTGATGGGCGTGGTGGACGGCAGCAGGGTCTCGATGCCGGCGGCATAGGCGGCCTCGAAGATGTCCGAGGGCTGACTGTAGATGTTGCCGTAGGCCTTCTGGTAGCTGGTGGCCAGCAGCGGCGTGAACACGGTGGAGCCCAGGTTCACATTGCCGTAGTACACGGCATCACCGAACGCGCCCATGGCATAGGGGCCGGACATGGGAGCCGACGCCGTCACGGGCACTTTGGCGGCCTGCAGCGCACGATGCGTGGCCATGGCCACATGGCCACCCTGCGAGTAGCCGGTGATGAGCAGCTTGCCGCCGTCCTGGCCGCTGATACGGGGCAGTGCCTTGCGCGCGGCGGCGAGCGCGTCGATCATTTCCTTGGACTGCTGATCGGCGTTCAGGTAGGGGTGGTAGCCGAGTTTGGAGACGTCGTAGCCCGCGTAATTGGGTGCCACCACGATGAAGCCCTGGGCCGCATACATGGCGGCCAGCAGCGAGCCCTCGGAGGCGCCGGGGCGGCTGGGCTCGGTGATGTCGGCGATGTTGTAGGCGCGGTCGGTAGTCGTGCCGTGCGCGTACAGCACCACCGGGCGCGGGCCGCTGCAGCCGGGTGCGTCGCCCGCAGGCACCATGAGCGCCCCCGAGGCATTGGTCTTCTCGCCCGCGCCGCCCACCGTGCCGTACTCGATGTAATGGATGTTCACGCCGCACTTGGGCGCGCCCGCCAGGGCCAGCAGGCTCTGGCCGCTGGGGTTGGCCGCCAGCCGGTCCTTGAACTCGGCTGCCGACAGCGCCGTCACGCGCAGCGGCGGGTTGTACATCAGGGAGCCCCGCGCCCCGCTGAGATCGGTGTCGGTGGTGCCGCCCGTATCCGAGCCACCGCCGCAGGCCGCCAGCATTGCCGCGGCGCCGGCCATGGCCAGTCCAGTCCATTTGTTCATCGCAGATCTCCCGTCATGAATAGAACGCTCGTTCGTTTTTACCGAGCGCGATATTACCTGCCACCCCCACCGGCCACCGCCCGGGAAACTACCAATACAAGCCCGGTCAATGACCTGCATCACGCGCCGCCCAGTCCACCAGAGCGTCAAGCGCAGGCCGCGCCGCCGCCGCATTCGGGTGGTTGACCATGGCCACCAGCACGTAGCGGCGGCCGCTGGCGCCCAGCACATAGCCGGCCATGGCCGCTACGTCGCGCAGGCTGCCGGTCTTCAGGTGGGCGGCACCCGCGGCCAGGCCCGGCCGGCGGCGCAGTGTGCCGTCCACGCCCCAGACCGGCAGCGAGGCGACGAACTCCGGCATCACGGGCGCGGCCCAGGCCTGCTGCAGCATGCGGGCCAACGCGCGGGCGCTGATGCGCGCCTCGCGGCTCAGGCCGGCGCCGTTGTCCACCGCCGGCATCTCGGTGTCGCCCAGGCGCCGGCGCCACCACAGCGCGAGCACGCCGCGCGCCGCCTCGAAGCTCCCTTGACCGCCTTGCCGCAGGCCCAGCGTCAGCAACAGCTGCTGGGTCATGACGTTGTTGCTATGTTTGTTGATGTCGCGGACCACCTCGGCCAACGGCGGCGAGCGGCCGCTGAACGCCGGCTCCAGACCCGCAGGCACCTGGCCGTCGCGCACGCGGCCCGTGAGCTGGCCGCCGACCTCGCGCCACATGCCGGCCACGGCGCGCGCGGCATAGCCGCCCGGATCGGCCGGCGCCACGGACCATTCGCGTGCGCCGCAGGCTGGTGGATATACGCCACCAAAGGCGATACGCCCGGCCTCGGCAAATTCGGCGCGCAGGGCCGCGCGCCAGTCGCCGCAGGCCGCACCCGCGGGCGCCAGGGGCACGCTGGCGGGCAGGTCCACCCCGGCCAGCGGTGGCAGGTAGCGCACGCGCGCCACACCGGCGGCGGTGTCGGGCCGGAAGTCCATGGCGACGGCCTTGAAATTGAGCAGCAGCGCGTCGGGTGCAACGTTGTAGGGGCGCCACGGTTCGCCGTCGAATTCGGCCGGGTCATGCGCCGGCAGCTCAAACGCGCTGCGGTCGAGCACGATGTCACCATCGATCTGCGTGACGCCTGCCGCACGCAGGCGCTGCATGAGCAGCCACAGCCGCTCCACCACCAGCGTCGGATCGCCCTGGCCCTGGATGTAGACATTGCCGCGCAGGCGACCGTCCCGCTGTGGAGCGTCCAGGTACACCGGTGTGTCCCAGGTGAAGGCCGGCCCCAGCAGGTCCAGCGCCGCAAAGGTGGTCACGAGCTTCATGACCGAGGCCGGGTTGAGGGCCTTGTCGACCTGGTAGGCCAGGCGCGCCGGCGCACGCCCGGCAACATCCACCAGCATGGCCGACAGGGCCCCAGGCGGCAGGCCGGCGCGCTGCAGCGCGGCATCGACGGAGGGAGGCAGGGCGCCGGCATCGGCCGCTGGGACCGCGGGCGCCGCGGCACAGGCGGCAACGGCGATGCCGGCCATGCCGGCACAGGCAACGCGGCGCAGCTGGCGCCATACATGCGCAAGGGACAAGGGCAGCATGGCGGCACAGTCTATCGCGCTCACCGCCATGGCCTGGCCCGATAATCGGGCCCTTCATGAACCTGCTCGCCTTCGACACCAGCACCGACACCCTGTCCATCGCAGTGCAGCATGGCGCACATGTGTGCACGCACCAAGGCCCGGGCGGGGCACAGGCATCGACCACGCTGATACCCGCCCTGCGCGCGCTGCTGGCCGAGGCCGGGCTCACGTTTGCGCAGCTCGACGCCGTGGTCTTTGGCCGCGGGCCGGGCTCGTTCACTGGGCTGCGCACGGCCTGCTCGGTGGCCCAGGGCCTGGCGTTTGGCGCGCGCGGCGGTCAGGGCGTGCCCGTGCTGCCCGTGGACACGCTGCTGGCCGTGGCCGAGGAGGCGCGCGCCACCCATGGCTGCACGCGCGTGGTGGCCACGCTGGACGCGCGCATGGATGAGGTCTACACGGCGCCCTTTGAATGGCTGCCCGATGCGGCGGCGCCTGCGGGCGGGTCTTGGCGCGCGCCGCAGGACTTCGGCCTGTGCGCCCCCGAGGCCGTGGCCGTGCCCGCGGGCTGGACCCTGGCCGGCAACGCCCGGACGGCCTATGGCGCGCGCCTGGCGCCCGGCGCGCCCCAGGTGCCGTGCCTGCCCACGGCCGCGGCCCTGCTGCGCCTGGCGCCCGCCCTGCTGGCGGCCGGCGCCGCCGTACCGGCCGACGCCGCCCTGCCGCGCTACATACGCGACAAGGTGGCGCAAACCACCGCCGAGCGCGAGGCCGCGCGCCTGGCCGCCCAGGCGGCTCGGCCATGAGCGCCATGGCCCCGCCTTCGGCCGCTACCGAGGCCCGCTTCGAGGCGCTTACGCCCGCGCACCTGGACGCGCTCATGCCCATTGAGCAAAGCGCCTACAGCCACCCCTGGACGCGCGGCAATTTCATTGATGCGCTGGCCACCGGCTACCAGGCCCAGCTGCTCATGGCGGGCACTCAGATCCTGGGCTACTTTGTCGCCATGCCGGGCGTGGAGGAGGCGCATCTGCTCAACATCACGGTGGCGCCGGCCTACCAGCGCCAGGGCTGGGCCCATGTGATGCTCGACGCCCTGGCCCTGTGGGCGCGCGGCCGGGGCGCGCAATGGTTGTGGCTGGAGGTGCGCGCCAGCAACGCGCGCGCCCAGCATGTCTACGAAACCCATGGCTATCGCCGCGTGGGCCTGCGCAAGCGCTACTACCCCGGCGCGGGCGACCAGCGCGAGGATGCCGTGGTCATGAGTCTGCCGCTATGAGTCTGGACCTCGACGCGCGCCAACGCGCCATGCTGCAGGAGATGGGTGTCACCGTCTGGGCGGCGCCGCAGGCACTGCCTGCGCCCGCACCTGCGCCCGCACCTGCGGCCCCGCAGCGTCCCGCGGCGCGTGCCGAGGCACCGGAACCCGCGGCCACGAGCGCAGCAAGTCCCGTGCGGCGCACCGCGCCGGCGCCCGAGGCGCGGACGGCCCCGGTGGCGACCGGCGTGTCGGCGGGCGGCCTGCTGCTGGGCACTCCCCAGGCCCTGTACCCGCTGGCCGATCCGGCAGCCACGCCGCCGGAGCTGGGTGCGGCTTGGCTGATCGTTCTGGAAAGCCCCACGCCGGACCAGCCCCTGGCCGGCGATGTCGGCCGGCTGCTGGACAACATGCTGCGCGCCATGCGCCTGCACCGGCATCCGCGCGCCTTCGTGACCACATTGACGCGCCCCGCGGTCGGCCTGCCGGCCGAGGGCGTGGAGCCCGCCGCCGGCCTGCAGCAGGCGCTGGCGGCGCTGCGCCCGGCCATGGTGCTGCTGCTGGGACTGGCGCCCGCACGCGCCCTGCTGGGCAGCCGCGAGCCGCTGGGGCGCCTGCGCGCGGGCGCGCACCGGCTGGCCGACGGCACGCCGGCCGTGGTCAGCTACGACCCGGCCTACCTGCTGCGCGCCCCCGAGGCCAAGGCCGCCGCCTGGGCCGACCTGTGCCACGCACTGACCCTGGCTCGCCAGGCGGCCTCGGGCTGAACCTTCGCGCCGATAGCGGTCAAATGCGATAATTGCGGGTTTGCACACACCGGACATCGAACCATGGAAAGCTACCCCAGTTGGTAGCTTTCAGCCTCCCGGACTGCCGAGGGGCTGAAAGCACCCCACACCCTCGCCGTCAGTAGAAAAACAACCGGGAGTGAGCCATGCTCAACATCTTTTCGCTCGCCAATGGGCGGCTGGTCCAGGAAGAAGTCGAGTCCCTGGAAGACCTGCCGCGCTTCCAGCCCATCTGGGTAGACCTGGAATCGCCCACGGTGCTGGAGAAACGCTGGGTCAAGCAGCACTACGGCCTGTCCATCCCCGAAGACGTGATGGACGAGGACATCGAGGAGTCGGCGCGCTTCTACGAGGAAGACAACGGCGAGCTGCACATCCGCAGCGACTTTCTGGTGGACGATGAGGAAGAGCCGCGCTCGGTGCGCGTGGCCTTCATCCTGAACCAGCACAACACCGAGCTCAAGAGCTGCGGCGTGCTGTTCTCCATCCACGACGAGGACATTCCCGTGTTCCGCCTGCTGCGCATGCGTGCGCGCCGCGCGCCGGGGCTGATCGAGGATGCCAAGGAGGTGCTGCTATCGCTGTTCGACACCGACGTGGAATATTCGGCCGACACGCTGGAGGGCATCTACGACGACCTGAAGAAGGTCAGCACCCAGGTGCTCGAAGGCCACATGACCGACGACCACGCCCAGCGCGTGCTGGCCGGCATCGCCTGGCAGGAGGACCTCAACGGCCGCATACGCCGCAACATGCTCGACACGCGCCGCGCCGTGAGCTTCATGATGCGCAGCAAGATGCTCAACGCCGGGCAGTTCGAGGACGCACGCCAGATCCTGCGCGACATCGAGTCGCTGGACAGCCACACGCAGTTCCTGTTCGACAAGATCAACTTCCTGATGGATGCCACGGTCGGTTTCCTGAACATCAACCAGAACAAGATCATCAAGATCTTCTCGGTGGCCAGCGTGGCCCTGCTGCCTCCGACGCTGATCGCCAGCGTCTACGGCATGAACTTCCGCGCCATGCCCGAGCTGGAATGGGAGCATGGCTACATCTACGCCCTCGTGCTCATGATCGCCAGCGCGGTGGTGCCCATGCTGTACTTCCGCAAGCGCGGCTGGTTGAAGTAGAGATCAACCCCCTGTGCGGCTTACGCCGCTTCCCCCTTCTCTCCGGCTATCGCCGGGGAAGGGGGACGACGCCAGCGCGACGGGGCGGCCCTTGCGCGGCGTCTGCTCGCGGGAGGCGCGCCAGTTCTAGCCGAATTTGGCCATAGCGCATACTACACAAGCGCTAGAAGCTATTATTTCGATAGCGTTTTCAGCAAGCCATGCACGATGCCGTCGGCGTAGCGGCTGGCGACATGGGTGACGAAATGGGGGAAGTCCACATGCGCGCTGTCGTCGGCGCGGTCGGAGATGGTGCGCACGGCGGCAAACGGCAGGCCATAGTCGTGGCAGACCTGGGCCACGGCCGCGCCCTCCATCTCCACGGCCAGCGCCGCATGGCCGGCCGCGGCCAGGGCCTGGCGCAGCGCGCCGGATTCGCCCGAGGTGGAGACGAAACGGTCGCCGCTGACGATCAGCCCCTGGTGCGCGCATGCCGCATGCCGATGGGCAACGCCGCCGTCTTTTGCATCAAAATGGCCTCCAACGCCCGCCAAATAAGCGCTGGCAGCTTCAAACAGCATAGTAGACAAGCCTTGATCGCAGGGCATGCGAGCGCGTCCATAGCCGGGCAGCTCCCAACGCGGGAACAGGGGCGAGGCATCCATGTCGTGCTGCAGAAAGTCCTGCGCCACCACCACGTCGCCCACCTGCACGCCCTCGCCCAGGCCCCCGGCCACGCCCGTGAACACCATGCGCGCCACTGCGAAGCGCGAGGCCAGCACCGTGGCCGTGGTGGCCGCCGCCACCTTGCCTATACCCGACAGCGCCAGCACCACGGGCTGCCCGTACAGCGCGCCGCGCCAGAAGCTGCGGCCCGCGTGCGCGATGCATTCGGGCCGGTGCAGCGCGTGCATGAGGCTGCCTTGCTCTTCGGGCAGGGCGCTGAGGATGGCGGTGATCATGGGCGACTCAGGGCGTAAAAAAGCCGGGATTATCCCGGCTGAGAAATGGTGCAGGGCACGGCCTATTTTTTGTCGCGCAGCTCGCGGCGCAGGATCTTTCCCACCGGGGTCTTGGGCAGCTCGGTGCGGAACTCGACCACCTTGGGCTGCTTGTAGCCCGTCAGGTTGGTGCGGCAGTAGTCGCGCACCTGCGCCTCGGTCAGGGCGGGGTCTTTCTTCACGATGACGAGCTTGACGGCCTCGCCCATCTTCTCGTCGGGCACGCCGACCACGGCGCATTCGAGCACGCCGGGTATCAGCGCCACCACGTCCTCGACCTCGTTGGGATAGACGTTGAAGCCGCTGACCAGAATCATGTCCTTCTTGCGGTCCACGATCTTGAAGTACCCGCGCTCGTCCATGATGCCGATGTCGCCGGTCTTGAAGTAACCGTCCTCGGTCATGGCCTTGGCGGTCTCGTCGGGGCGCTGCCAGTAGCCGGCCATGACCTGCGGGCCCTGAATGGCGATCTCGCCGGGCTGGCCGCTTGCCGTGATGTCGTGCCCGTCGTCGTCGAGGATGCGCATCGAGGTGCTGGGGATGGGCACGCCTATGGTGCCCGAGAACTCTGTCGCCGTGACCGGGTTGCAGCTGGCCGAGGGGCTGGTCTCCGACAGGCCATAGCCCTCGCAGATAGGACAGCCGGTCTTTGCCAGCCATAGCTTGGCCACGGCCGCCTGCACGGCCATGCCGCCGCCGACCGAAACCTTGAGATGGCTCCAGTCCACGCTATTGAAGTCGGGGTGGTTGGCCAGGCCATTGAACAGCGTATTGACCGCCGGGAAACTGTGAAAACGGTGCTTGGACAGCTCCTTGAGCACGGCGGGCAGGTCGCGCGGGTTCGGGATCAGGATGGTCTTGCCGCCCGTGCGCATGGACAGCATCATGTTCACCGTGAAGGCGAAGATGTGGTAGAGCGGCAGCGCGCACACGGCCGTGGGCTGCTCGCCGGCCGGCACCTTGCTCATCACCGGCGCGTTCCAGGCCTCGGACTGCAGCACGTTGGCGATCACGTTGCGGTGCAGCAGCACCGCGCCCTTGCTCACGCCCGTGGTTCCGCCCGTGTATTGCAGCAGGGCAATGTCGTCGGGGTTGAGTTCGGGCGGATTGAATCTGGCCGACGCGCCCTTGGCCAGCGCATCGTTGAAGCCGACGGCACCCGGCAGCTGGTACGGCGGCACCAGCTTCTTGACGTTGCGCACCACGAAGTTGACGATCGCACCCTTGAGCAGGCCCAGCCGGTCGCCCATGGCGCACAACACCACATGCTTGACGGCCGTGTTGGCAATGCAGGCCTGCAGCGTGGGGGCAAAGTTCTCGATGATGACGATGGCCTTGGCGCCCGAATCCCTGAGCTGGCGCTCAAGCTCGCGCGGCGTGTACAGCGGGTTGACATTCACCACCACGAAGCCCGCGCGCAGCACCGCCGCCACTGCAATCGGGTACTGCGGCACGTTCGGCATCATCAGCGCCACACGGTCGCCGCGCGCCAGGCCCAGGCCTTGCAGATAGGCGGCGAACTGGCGGCTCAGCGCATCGGTTTCGCCATAGCTGATGTCCTTGCCCATGAAGCTGTAGGCGGTGCGGCCCGCGTAGTCGCGGAAGGCCTCCTCCATCAGCTGCACCAGCGAGCGGTATTGGGCCGGGTCGATCTCGGCGGGCACGCCTTGCGGGTAGGCGGCCAGCCATGGTCGGTCGGTCATGTTCGAGTCTCCTGAGCTGTTGAGGTAAAACCGTGCCGAAATAAATCAGCACGGTCGTTCGTTTTTATGATTATGCCTCGTCAACTCCTCAATACCGCCAGCACCTCGTCCAGCATCTTCTTGGCATCGCCAAACAGCATGCGGTTGTTCTCCTTGTAGAACAACGGGTTGTCCACACCCGCATAGCCCGAAGCCATGGAGCGCTTCATGACGATGGAATGGTGCGCCTTCCACACCTCGAGCACCGGCATGCCGGCAATGGGGCTCGCCGGGTCTTCCAGGGCGCTCGGGTTCACGATGTCGTTGGCCCCGATGACGATGGCCACGTCGGTGTCGGGGAAGTCCTCATTGATCTCGTCCATCTCCATCACGATGTCGTAGGGCACCTTGGCCTCGGCCAGCAGCACGTTCATGTGGCCGGGCATGCGGCCTGCCACGGGGTGGATGGCAAAGCGCACGTTGACGCCCTTCTCGCGCAGGGTCTGGGTGATCTCATACACCGTGTGCTGGGCCTGGGCCACGGCCATGCCATAGCCGGGCACAATGACCACGCTCTTGGATTCACGCAGCATCTCGGCCGTCTCGACCGCGCTCACCGGCACCACCTCGCCCTGGGGCTCGGCGGCGTCCCCCTTCTTGGCCGGTGCACCGGCGCCCGAGCCAAAGCCACCCGCGATCACGCTGATGAAGTTGCGGTTCATGGCGTTGCACATGATGTAGGACAGGATGGCGCCCGAGGAGCCCACCAGTGCCCCAGTGACAATCAACAAGTCGTTGGAGAGCATGAAGCCCGTGGCCGCGGCCGCCCAGCCCGAATAGCTGTTGAGCATGGACACCACCACCGGCATGTCGGCGCCGCCAATGGCCATGACCATGTGCACACCAAACAGCAGCGCGATCACCGTCATGACGATCAGCGGCAGCATGCCGGCCTGCACGTCATGGGCATGGAGGAACTCGCGGCCAAACCAGATCACCACCAGCAGCCCGGCCAGGTTGAGCCAGTGGCGCGCGGGCAGCAGCAGCGGCTTGCCGCCGATCTTGCCGTTGAGCTTGCCGAAGGCGATCAGCGAGCCCGAGAAGGTGACCGCGCCGATCAGGATGCCGACGTAGATCTCCACCTCGTGGATGAGCTTCTCGGCCCCCGTGAGCTGGATCGAGGTATCGACATAGCTGGCAAAGCCCACCAGGCAGGCCGCCAGGCCCACCAGGCTGTGCATGAGCGCGACCAGTTCGGGCATCTGGGTCATCTTCACGACCTTGGCCGCATACAGGCCGATGCCGCCGCCGATCACCAACGCGCCCACGATCCAGGCGATGCCCGCACCACTGACACGCGGGCCGAACACCGTGGCCAGCACGGCCAGGCCCATGCCGATCATGCCGAGCAGGTTGCCGCGGCGCGAGGTTTCGGGGTTGGACAAGCCGCCCAGGCTGAGGATGAAAAGAATGGCGGCGCCCAGATAGGCCACCGTTGCAAGACTTTCGGACATGTTGTGATCTCCTTGTCGTTTTTTTATTTGCGGAACATGGCCAGCATGCGGCGCGTGACGGCAAAGCCGCCGAACATATTCACGGCAGTCAGCACCAGGGCGGCAAAGGCCAGCCACAGGATGAGCCCATCCGGGCGCCCGGCAGCGCCGGCTTCTGGCGGCGCAATCTGTACCAGCGCCCCAATGGCGATGATGCTGGAGATGGCGTTGGTGACGCTCATGAGCGGCGTGTGCAACGCGGGCGTGACGTTCCACACCACCATGTAGCCAATGAAGCAGGCCAGCACAAACACCGTGAAATGCCCCAGGAAGGCCACGGGCGCATAGGCGCCAACCGCCCAGAACAGCACGGCCAGCACGGCAAAGACGATGGTGAGCGTCTTGCCGGACATGGGCGCGCCGGGGCCGTGGCTGGACTTCTTCTCGGCCACGGGCGCGGCGGCCGCCTTGGGCGCAGGGGCCGGCGGCGCCTTGAGCGGCGGTGCGGGCCAGGTGACGGCGCCCTCCTTGATCACGGTGAGGCCGCGAATGGCGTCGTCCTCCATGTTGACCACGGCCACGCCGTCCTTGGCCTTGCACAGCTCCTCGACCAGGCGCAGCAGGTTGGTGGCGTACAGCGTCGACGACTGCTTGGCCAGGCGCGAGGCGAGATCCGTGTAGCCAATGATGGTCACGCCGTGGCGCACCACGGCCTCGCCGGGCACGGTCAGCTCGCAGTTGCCGCCCTGCTCGGCGGCCATGTCCACGATCACGCTGCCGGGCTTCATGCTCTGCACCATCGCGGCGGTGATGAGCTTCGGAGCCGGCTTGCCCGGAATCAGCGCGGTGGTGATGATGATGTCCACGTCCTTGGCCTGGTCAGCGTACATCTGGCGCTGCGCGGCCTGGAAGCCCTCGCTCATGACCTTGGCGTAGCCGCCGCCGCCCGAGCCCTCTTCCTCGTAGTCCACCTTGACGAATTCGCCGCCCAGGGATTTGACCTGGTCGGCCACCTCGGCGCGCGTGTCGTTGGCACGCACGATGGCGCCCAGATTGGCCGCCGTGCCAATGGCCGCCAGGCCCGCCACGCCCGCGCCGGCGATGAACACCTTGGCCGGCGGCACCTTGCCCGCCGCCGTGATCTGGCCGTTGAAATAGCGGCCGAAGGCATTGGCTGCCTCGATCACGGCCCGGTAGCCTGAGACGCCCGCGGTGGAGGTCAGCGCATCCATCTTCTGCGCGCGCGAGAGCGTGCGCGGCAGGCAGTCGATGGCCAGCACGGTGGCGCTCTTCGCGGCCAGCTGCTGCATGAGGTCGGGATTCTGGGCCGGCCAGACGAAGCCGATGAGCGCGCTGCCCTGGCGCATCAGCGCCACTTCACCCTCGCTGGGCGGGCGCACCTTGAGCACGATGTCGGATGCGGCCCACAGCGCCGCCGCGTCGGGCAGCACCTCGGCGCCGGCGGCGCGGTAGGCGTCATCGCTGCAGTTGGCGGCCTCACCGGCACCCGTTTCCACGGCCACCGCGAACCCGAGCTTGATGAGCTTTTGCACCACGTCGGGCACGGTGGCCACGCGCTTCTCGCCGGGGAAGGTTTCCCGGGGAACGCCTATGCGTTGCGCCTGCGGGCTGGGGTTGGTCTGCATGAGGGTCTCCTTGAGTTTAGTGATCGTTATGCCAAGCCGACGCTGCGGTTCGCTAGTGTCCTGAGTTGGAGGTTCGTTGAAAAACAAATCGGCCGAGATCGGTACCAGACAAGGCGCGAACCGCAGCCATCGCCGTAGCGATGGCGAGGATTCGCAACGCCGCTTGGCGCCGATATTCGGGTGATTTGTTCATCGAATTTTCAATTCAGGACACTAGGGAACCGGCGTCGCCATCGGGAAGGGCGGAATGGCCAGGTAGCCGTTCATCATGCCGGCACTCACGCGCACGGCCTGCCTCAGGTCGTGGGCCCACTGGAGCGCGGGCCGGCCTGCACGCAAGAACTCCTCGTTGTTGCGCACGGGGGGGGTCAACAACCGCTGATCCACCAGGGCCTCGACCTGCACCAGGGCACCGCCCGTGCTGGCATAGCGGTAGCTCAGATAGGAGTAGGGCTTGTCCAGTGCCAGCTTGTGCCGGTCCAGCCATTGTGCGAAATCGGGTTCGCTCTTCTCCAGCCATTGCGCGCTGCCCGCCCAGCGCTTGAGGCGCAGGCAGTCCACGCGCACCGGGCTGCCTTGGGTGGCGTCCTCCACCAGCACACCGGCCTGGCGTGGGCAATCGCCCGTCCAGTAGACGGACTCACGGGGATAGTTGTCGCGGTTGGTTTGCACGCGCAGCACGGCAAGCAATTCCTGCTGCGCGCCGCGCAGATCCACGGCCCGGGTTTGCAGCGCAATGCGGCCAATGGGCGCGGGCAGCACGGCAACGGCCTCGTCGGCGACTTCCAGGTCTTGCCAGGCGCCGGGCGGCAGGGCCATCTGCGCACGCCCCACCGGGTACTGCCCCTGCTGGGGGGCGAGGGGCGCGCACGCCGCCAGCACCACCAGGGTACAGGGCAGCAGGCGCCGGATTGTCGAAATCATCAATTTCATGAAGGCAAAGGGGTTCCTGCATGCCGCATGCGTGGCCATGCTGACCCTGAGCTTACATGATGCAGCGCCGTAACCAGGAAAAACGGCAGCACGATGGCTGCCGAAGCTTGTCTGCCGCCGCTGATTGCGAACGGCTTTCGGGAGAAATGGCGTCAGTTCACGACCTGGCGCAGCGCACCCGAGGCGTAGCGCGCCGCCATGTCGGCCAGGGGCAGTCCCTTGATCTTGGCCGCCTGGCCCTCGCAGCCGAACTCGAGGTAGCGCTGCTTGCAGATGGCCTTGGCCGCTTCGCGCGCCGGCTTCATCCACTCGCGCATGTCGAACTTGTCGGGGTTTTCTGCCTGGAACTTGCGCACCGCGCCGGTCATGGCCATGCGGATGTCGGTATCGATGTTGATCTTGCGCACGCCATGCTTGATGGCCTCCTGGATCTCCTTGACCGGCACGCCGTAGGTCTGCTTCATCTTGCCGCCGAACTGGTTGATGATGTCCAGCAGGGCCTGCGGCACCGACGACGAGCCATGCATCACCAGGTGGGTATTGGGAATGCGCGCGTGGATTTCCTTGACGCGCGAGATTGCCAGCACATCGCCCGTGGGCGGGCGCGTGAACTTGTAGGCGCCGTGGCTGGTGCCGATGGCAATCGCCAGGGCGTCGAGCTGCGTGGCCTGGACGAACTGTGCCGCTTCCTCGGGGTCGGTCAGCATCTGGGCATGGCTGAGCTTGCCGGCGGCGCCAATGCCGTCCTCCTCGCCGGCCTCGCCGGTTTCCAGGCTGCCCAGGCAGCCGAGCTCGCCCTCGACCGTGGCGCCGACCTTGTGCGCCATCGCTACCACCTGGCGCGTCACGTCCACGTTGTAGTCAAAGTCGGCCGGCGTCTTGCCGTCCTCCTTGAGGCTGCCGTCCATCATCACCGAGCCAAAGCCCAGGTTCAGGGCGCCCTGGCAAATGGCCGGCGAGGTGCCGTGGTCCTGGTGCATGACCAGCGGGATATGCGGGTAGGCCTCGGCCGCGGCGGCAATCAGGTACTTGATGAAGCTCTCGCCCGCATACTTGCGTGCGCCGGCGCTGGCCTGCAGGATGACGGGCGCGCCCACCTCGTCGGCGGCGGCCATCACGGCCTGCACCTGTTCCAGGTTGTTGACGTTGAAGGCGGGAATGCCATAGCCGTTGTCGGCGGCATGGTCGAGCAGTTCGCGCATCGAGACAAGAGGCATGGTGGTGGATCCGTTCGAGGTTGGAAAAAAATCGGCGGTAACCGCGTGGTAACCGCCGATTCTAACCAGCCACCTTTGCCAGCACGCCAGGCCCCGGCGCAATCGCTCCAGGCCGGGCCGCTCAACGCGGTCCGGCAGGCGCAACAGTCACTGCACCCGGCAGATCTTGAGCATGTTCGTGCCGCCCGGCGCGCCCATGGGCTCGCCACAGGTGATCACGTACAGGTCGCCATGCTGCACGATGTTGCGCGCCTTCAGGTGACGCTCGGCCTGATCCAGCGCCGTGTCGCGGTCGGCGCTGGTGTCCATGAGCAGGGGACGCACGTTGCGGAACATGGCCATGCGCCGCTGAGTGGCCACCTTGGGCGTCAGGGCGTAGATCGGGATATGAATGCGGTGGCGGCTCATCCACAGGGCGGTGGAGCCGCTGTCGGTCATGGCGACGATGGCCTTGGCGCCCAGGTGATGGGCAGTGAACAGCGCACCCATGGCCACGGACTGG
Source organism: Pseudomonadota bacterium (assembly GCA_018241405.1). Classification (GTDB taxonomy): domain Bacteria; phylum Pseudomonadota; class Gammaproteobacteria; order Burkholderiales; family Burkholderiaceae_C; genus Alicycliphilus. Next base: position 53,054 of record JAFEDY010000032.1, read on the forward strand.
TCGATGCGGCCCGCCGTCTCGCCGTCGAAGTCGGCGTCGCGGTCCGGGTCCTCCGCGGCCTCGGCGGCGGCGCAGATCTTGGCCATCTCCTGCACCGTCTCCAGCGGGTACTTGCCGGCGGCGGTCTCGGCGCTGAGCATCACGGCATCGGTGCCGTCGAGCACGGCGTTGGCCACGTCGCTGACCTCGGCACGCGTGGGCACGGGGTTGGTGATCATGCTCTCCATCATCTGCGTGGCGGTGATGACGACCTTGTCCATCTCGCGGGCCATGCGGATCATCTTCTTTTGCAGCGCCGGCACGGCGGCATTGCCCACCTCCACGGCCAGGTCGCCACGCGCGACCATGATGCCGTCGGAGACGCGCAGGATTTCCTCCAGCCTTGGAATGGCCTCGGCACGCTCGATTTTGGCAATCAGCCCCGGCTTGTGGCGGAACTCGGTCGCCGCCACGTTGCACAGCTGGCGCGCCATTTCCATGTCGGTGGCGTTTTTGGGGAAGCTCACGGCCACATAGTCGGCCTGGAAGCTCATGGCGGTCTTGATGTCCTCCATGTCCTTGGCCGTCAGCGCCGGCGCGGTGAGTCCCCCGCCCTGCTTGTTGATGCCCTTGTTGTTGGACAGCTCGCCGCCTATCGTCACCGTGGTATGCACGGCCTCGCCGCGCACCGAATCCACGGTGAGCACGATGAGGCCATCGTTGAGCAGCAGCACATCTCCCGCCTTCACGTCGCGCGGCAGCTCCTTGTAGTCGAGGCCCACGCCCAGCAGGTCGCCGGGCTCACTGCGCGAGGCGTCCAGGATGAAGGGCTGCCCCACCTCCAGCATCACCCGCCCTTCGGCGAACTTGCCCACGCGGATCTTGGGGCCCTGCAGGTCCGCCATGATGGCCACCTCGCGCCCGGCACGCTGTGCCGCTTCGCGCACCCTGGCGGCACGCTCCACATGGTCGCGCGCCTTGCCATGGCTGAAGTTCAGTCGCACCACGTTCACGCCGGCGGCGATCATCTGCTCCAGCAGCTGCGGGTCGCTGGATGCGGGGCCCAGAGTGGCAACGATTTTGGTGGCGCGGCGGCTTCGCATGGCTTTGTCTCTCTTTCAGTGGATGTAATCGAGTTTCTATTTTTACACAGGATTGGTTACAACGCGGTTTCCAAATTCCGCCGTCAAGCACGCATCAGCGCCTCGATCTCATGCCCCTCCACGGGCACGCCACGCGTCAAGAGCTCGCACCCGTCCGCGGTGACCACAGCGTCGTCCTCGATGCGTATGCCGATGTGGTGGAACTGCTCGGGCACGCCGGGCGCAGGGCGCACATAGATGCCGGGCTCCACGGTCAGCACCATGCCGGGGCGCAGGATACGGCTGGGGCGGTCCTTGATCAGCTCGCCAGACAACGGGTCCTTGCGCTCACTCAGCTGCCCCACTTCGCCGGGCTCGACATAGCTGCCGCAGTCGTGCACGTCCATGCCCATCCAGTGGCCGGTGCGATGCATGTAGAACTGAAAGTAGGCGCGCTTGTCGATGACATCCTGCACGCCGCCGACCTGGTTCTTGTCGAGCAGGCCCAAGTCCAGCATGCCCTGGGCCAGCACGGCCACGGCAGCATCGTGCGGGTCGTTGAAGCGGCGGCCGGCACGCGTCACGGCAATGGCCGCCTTCTGGCTTTCCAGCACCAGGTCGTAGAGCGCGCGCTGCGGCCCGGTGAAGCGCCCGTCGGCCGGAAAGGTGCGCGTGATGTCCGAGGCGTAGCCGTCAAGCTCGCAGCCCGCGTCGACCAGCACCAGCTCGCCCGCGCGCACGGGCGTGGCGTCCGCGCGGTAATGCAGCACGCAGGCGTTGGCGCCGGCGGCGACGATGGAACTGTAGGCCGGGTACTGCGAGCCCTGCTCGCGAAAGGCGTGCAGCAGCTCGGCGTCCAGGTGGTACTCGCGTACCTCTTCGCCGGCGCGCAGCATGCGGCTGCTGCGCTGCATGGCGCGCACATGGGCCTGGGCGCTGATGGCGCCCGCGCGGCGCAATATAGCCAGCTCGTGCGCGTCCTTGATGAGGCGCATCTCGTCGAGCAGCAGGCACAGGTCGCCCTGCTGCGCCGGGCACAGCGCGCCGTAGCGCACGCGCGCACGCACCTGGTTCAGCCAGCCCTCCACCCGCGCGGCCAGGCCGCGGTGGGTGGCAAACGGAAACCAGACCTGGCCGCGGTTTTCCAAGAGGCGCGGCAGGCGCGCATCGAGTTCGGCGGACGAATGCGCGGCCGTCACGCCCAGTGCGGCCACGGCCGCCTCGGGCCCGAGGCGGTAGCCGTCCCATATCTCGCGCTCCAGATCCTTGGGCTGGCAAAACAAGGTCGCCTCCCCCTCGGCCGTGAGCGCCAGCCAGGCACCGGGCTCAATAAAGCCCGTGAGGTAGTAGAAGTAGCTGTCGTGCCGGTACAGGTAGTCGCTGTCGCGGCTGCGCGCACATTCGGGAGCCGTGGGCACGATGGCGATGCCGCCCGCGCCCAATTGGGCCGCCAAACGCGCACGCCTTTGGGCGTAGATGGAGGTCATGCGCTATCGTACTGCCGCCGCGGCGCCTCCGCCCAGCCCCCCACCGCCGGCAGGCTCGCTCAATGGCGCTTGTTCTTGCGCTCCAGAAACGCGTTCATGTGGTGCTGCGGCTCGCCCGTTTTGAAGGCCTCGCCAAATTCGGCAATGCTGTCGTCGATGGCGGCGTCCACGCCCATGCGCTCCCAGCGCCGCAGCAGGCGCTTTTGCTGGCGCAGCACGGCGGGGCCGATCTCGGCCAGGCCGGCGGCAATCTCCAGAATGCGCGCGTCCAGCCTGGCCTTGGGCACGCACTCGTTGATCAGGCCCCATTGCTGGGCCTGGGTGGCGGGGATGTTCTCGCCCGCCAGCAGCAGCCAGGCGGCGCGCGCCGCGCCGATCTGCGCCGGCATCATCGCCGCGTGGATCACCGAGGGGATGCCCACCTTGACCTCGGGCATGCCGACTACGGCGTCATCGGCGGCAATGCGCAGGTCGCCGGCCATTGCCAGCTCCAGGCCGCCGCCCAGGGTATGCCCCTCCAGGCGCACGATGACCGGCACGGGAAAGTGGCGCACGGCATTGCACAGGTCGCGCAGCGCACTGATGAAGACGCGGCCGGTGTCGGCGGTGAGCGCCGCCAGCTCCTTGATGTCGGCACCCGCAACAAAGGCGCGCGAACCCGAGCCGCGCAGCACCAGGCAGTGCAGTTCGGCGTTTTCAGCCAGCTGGCCGAGCTCGGCCGTCAACGCCTTGATGACGGGCGTGCTCAGCACGTTCAGCGGCCCGGCGTCGGTAATGGTCAGCACCGCCGTTTGGGGTGTGGGGTAGGCAATCTGGGAATACATGGTGTGGTCTCCAATCACATTTTCTCGAAAGCGATGTCCTTGACGAGGCGCGCCCAGGCCTGGTTGGAGCGCTCCACCGTCTCCTTGAACTGCTGTGGTGTCTGGTAGTCCACGATGGCCGATTGCTGCTCTATGGTCTTGAGCAGCTCCGGGTTCTGCAGCGTCTTCTTCAACGCGGCGCTCAACCTGTCGAGCACGGCAGCATCGAGGTTGGCCGGCGCCCCAATGCCGTACCACGACATTTGGTTCATGGGCTTGAGCCCCACCTCGGCATAGGTGGGCACATCGGGCAGGCTGGCCAGGCGCTTGGGACTGGACACGGCCAGCGCACGCAGCTGCTTGCCGGCAATCAGGCCACCGGATGAGGGCATGTTGTCGAACACCACGTCGATCTGCCTTGCCATCAGGTCGTTCAAGGCCGGGCCCAGGCCCTTATAGGGCACATGGGTGATCTGCGTGCCCGTGGTGTTGCCGAACAGCGCGCCGCTCAGATGACTGTAGCCGCCATTGCCAGAGGAGCCGTAGTTGAGCCTGCCCGGCGCCTTGCGCGCGGCCTCCACCACGTCCTGGGCCGTCTTGTAGGGCGAGTCGAAGCCGACCACCATCACGCCCGGCACGTTGGCGATGTTGCTGATGGGCGTGAAGTCCTTTACCGGGTCGTAGGCTGGCTTGGCGTAGACATTGGGGTTCACCGCATGCGAGCTCTCGACCATCATCACCAGCGTGTAGCCGTCCGCGGGCTGCTTGGAGGCGTAGAGCGAACCGGTGCTGCCACCGGCGCCGGGCCGGTTTTCGACGAACACCGACTGGCCCAGTTCCTCGCCCAGATAGCGTGCCACCACACGGCCGATCACGTCGGTGGCGCCGCCTACGGCATAGGGCACGATCAGGCGCACGGGCTTGTCGGGGTAGCCCGCGGCCCAGGCAGCGGGCAGTGCGGCGACTCCCAGCGCAAGCGCCAGCAAGGTCTTTTTCACATGCTTCATTCAGGTCTCCTGTTGGGTGTAGTGAGCGGCCTCTGGCAGTGCCGCAGGCCCGAGTACCGGGGGCGGTGTGACAGGCGCGGCCTGCCCCGCGGGCAGCATGGGGTTGCGCACCAGCCTCAGCCTGCCCAGCTGCGGGTGCTCCACGGTCTGCAGCATCTGGCGGTGCTGCACCTGGGGGTGTTCAAACACCTGCTCCAGGTCGTTGATGTTTCCCCATGAGATGCCATTCGCGTCCAGCGCCTGACCCAGCGCGGCCACCTGCCATCGCGCCAGCTCCTCGCGCAGCAGCGGGCGTAGCCGCTTGAGGTGCGTGAGGCGCCCGGCATTGGTGGCGAACTCGGGCTGCTGGTGCCAGTCTGCACCCATCAGACCACAGAAGGCTGCGAACTGATGGTCGTTGCCTATGGCCAGGATGATGTAGCCGTCAGCACAGGCAAACACCTCGTAGGGCGCCAGGTTGGGATGGGTATTGCCGCTGCGCACCGGGCAATCCCCCGACACCAGGTAATTGCTCGCCTGATTCGCATTCATGGCCACGGCCACGTCCAGCAGGGCGATGTCCAGATGCTGGCCATGGCCCGTGCGGCCGCGCTGCACCAGGGCCGCCAGCACGGCGCTGGTGGCGTACATGCCGGTCATCAGGTCCACCACGGCCACGCCGGCGCGCAGCGGGCCCGCGCCGGGCTCGCCGTCTTCAATGCCGGTGTAGCTCATCAGGCCGCCCATGCCCTGGAAGATGTAGTCGTAGCCCGGCCTGTGGGCAAACGGGCCGCTCTGGCCGAAGCCGGTGACGGACAGATAGATCAGGCCCGGGTTGAGCGCGGCCAGCGCGGCGTAGTCCAGGCCGTATTTGGCCAGCGTGCCGACCTTGTAGTTCTCCACCAGCACATCGGCGTCGCGGATCTGGCGCAGCAGCCAGTCGCGGTCGGTGGAGTCGGCAAAGTCCGCCGTCACCGACTGCTTGCCACGGTTGCAGGACAGGAAATAGGCCGCCACCTTCTCGCCCGATGCGGCCGTGACGAAGGGCGGCCCCCAGGCGCGCGTATCGTCGCCCTGGACTGGCCGCTCCACCTTGAGCACCTGGGCGCCCAGGTCGGCCAGGTTCTGGGTGCACCAGGGCCCGGCCAGGATGCGCGACAGGTCTACCACCCGCACGCCTTGCAGTGCATGCGCAAGCATCACATCTCTCCTATAACTCGGACGACAGAATCGCCGTGGCCTCGCTGGACAGCACGCCGCCGTTGCCATGCACCAGCGCCGTCTGCGCGCCGGCCACCTGCCTGGCCATGGCTTCGCCGCGCAGCTGCGTCACGGCCTCGATGATCAGGAAGATGCTGTACATGCCCGGGTGCACGCAGGACAGGCCGCCGCCATTGGTGTTCATGGGGAAGGCGCCGCCCGGTGCAATGCGCCCGCCCGCTATGAAGGCGCCGCCCTCGCCCTTTTTGCAGAAGCCCAGGTCTTCCAGGAACAGGATGGGGTTGATGGTGAAGGCGTCGTACAGCTCCACCACGTCGATGTCGGCCGGCGTCAAACCCGCCTGTGCGAAGGCCTTGCGCCCGGACTCCACGGCCGGGGTCACCGTCAGGTCTTCCATGCAGGAAATCTGCCGGTGCCAATGCGCAAAACCGCTGCCCAGCACATAGATGGGCTTGGCGTGCAGCGCCTGGGCGCGTTTGGCCGAGCTGACCACGATGGCGCCCGCGCCGTCCGTGACCAGGCAGCAGTCGAGCGTGGTGAACGGGTCCGAGATCATCTTGGCGTTGATCACGTCGTCCACGCTCAAGGGCTTTTTGGAGAAGGCGTCGGGATTGAGCTGCGCCCACTGGCGCGCGGCCACCGCCACCTCGGCGAGCTGCTGGCGCGTGGTGCCGTACTCGTACATGTGGCGCGCCGCGGCCAGCGCATAGCTGGATACCGGGTTGAAGGCCTTGTACGGGTGCTCATAGGGCTGGGGGTCGAGCTCGGCGCGCATCTGGTTGATGCGCGAGCTGCTCGGTGCGCTGCGCGGCGTGGCGCCGTAGCAGATCAGCACGTTCTCGCATTCACCGGCATCGATCGCCATCTGCGCGATCTTCAGGTCGGCGATGAAGGCCGAGCCGCCGAACATGGTGCTGTCGGAAAAGCGCGGTCTGATCCCCAGGTATTCGGCCATGCGCATCACCCACCACGGCGAGGTCAGGCTGGAGGTGATGATGCCGTCGATGTCGGACTTGCGCAGGCCGCTGCGCTCGATCGCCAGGCAGCTGGCGCGGGCGATGATTTCCTGCTCGGTGGCGCCGCCGGCATGGCCCATGCCGGCCAGGCCCGTGCCCAGGATGGCGATAGAGCCGCGTGAAGTGTTTGTGGTCATGCCTGCTCCTCGCTGGCGGTGAAGACCAGCAACGGCCCCTCGGCCGTGGCATCGATGCGGGCGCGCACGGCCTGGCCTATGCGCACCTGCTCCACCGGCATGTCCACGACGCGGCTCATCAGGCGCGGGCCCTCCTCCAGATCCACCAGCACCACCGTGTAGTCGCCCTCCGCACGGCGCACGATGGTCACCGAATACACCCGGCCATGGCCCGAGGGCGCGACCCATTGCAGCTGCTGCGAGCCGCAGTAGGGGCAGCACAGGCGCGGGTAGAAGTGGTGCCTGCCGCAGGACAGGCAGCGCGGTATCTCGAAGCGTCCCTCGGCCAGCGCGCCGAAGTAGCGCTGGTCGCAGGCGCTGGCCGTGGCCGCTTGCGGCGTGCCGATATTGGACATGGCGCTACTCCTCCGACTTGACGCCGGTCTCTGAGACGACGCGCTGCCACTTCGCCACCTCGCCGGCCACGAAGCCGCGCGTCTGCGCCAGATCCATCACCCCCAGCGGCTCGCTGTACTGCAGGCGCAGGCGTTCGGTCATCTCGGGCGAATTCATGATCTTGTTGATCTCGCCATTGAGCTGTGCCAGCACCGGCGCCGGAGTGCCCGCGGGCGCATACAGGCCGAGCCAGGTGTAGACGTCGAAGTCCTTGAACTGCGGCCCCGCCTCGCGCAGCGTGGGCAGCTCGGGGAACAGCCTGCTGCGCTCGGCCGCCATGTTGGCGATGGGACGCAACCGTCCCGAGGCGATGAAGGCCGAGACGCTCATGGAGTCCTGCACCGCCATAGGGATCTGGCCCGCCACCGCATCATTGGTGGCCGGCGCCGCGCCCTTGTAGGGCACATGGTTGAACTGGTAGCCCGTGGCCTTGCGCAGCCATTCGCCCCCCAGATGGGTGGAGCCCGCGGCGCCCGCCGTGCCGAAGGGAATGTTCGATTGCGTCTTGGCCCAGGCCAGGAATTCCTGGGTGTTCTTGGCCGGCACGCTGGGGTTGACGACGATCAGGTTGGGCGCCCGCGCCAGCACGGCCACGGGCTCCAGGCTCTTGAGCGGGTCGTAGCCCACCTTCTTCATCGCCGGGGCAATCACATAGCCGGTCGCGCCCACCAGCAGGGTGTAGCCGTCATGGGGCTGGCGGGCGACATACTCCGTGCCCACCTGGCCGGCGCCGCCCGGGCGGTTTTCCACGACAAAGGGCTGCTTGAGCCGCTCCTGCAGCTCCTTGGCGAGGGCACGGCTGACGATGTCCGTCATGCCGCCCGGCGGAAAGGCCACGACCACCGTGACGGGCTTGTTGGGATAGGCACCGCCCTGGGCCTGGGCCGGCATGAGCGATGTCGCCAGGGCCAGGCCCGTGGCATAGGCCAGGCAACGCGCCTTGGCGCGCAATGTGAAAGCCATCGTGTCTCCTTTATGTCCTGTGCCGGGCCAGTGTAGGAAGCACCGCCGCATGGGGCCATCAGAAAGATTCGAAGGCTGTCTTGAAGGATTTTTCAGGCCGGCGCGCGCGTCATGGCCACCTGTGGGTCTTCGAGCAGAAAGTTCACGAATTCGGTGATGAAGCCCGGAAACCGCGCGTCCTTGCGCACCACCAGGCTCAGCTCGCGCAGGGCCCAGGACTCGTCGAGTTGCAAAATCGCGATCTGTCGTGTCAGGTGGCCGCCCAGCACGCTGCTGGGCACGAGCGCAATGCCCACGCCCGCGGCCACCAGCGACAGCACGGCGTCAAAGCTATGGGCATGCAGGCGTGCGCGCACGGCCTTGCCCAGGCGCTGCGCGCTGTCGCGCAGGAACAGGTAGTTGCTGCTGCTGCGCGCCATGCAGACAAAGTCGAAATCCAGCGCCGCGCCCAGCCTGATGCGTGTCTGCGCCGCCAGCACATGTTCGCGCGGCGTGACGATGACCAGTCGATCGACGGCGTAGGGATGGGTGGCAAGCCCCTGCACATCAGACGGGCCGGCGAAGATGCCGATATCGGCCTCGCGCGCCAGCACCGCCGCGGGAATGGTTTCGCTCTGGCGCTCCTCGATCTCGGCATCTATGCCCGGGTAGGCGACCAGGAAGCGCCCCAGGGTCGGCGTGACGAAGCCGTTCAGCGCGCTGCTGTTGGCAATAAGCCGCACATGGCCCTTGGCGCCGGAGATGAAGCGGCTCACGTCGCCCTGCATGCGCGCAATGCCCTCGAACAGCTCGCGCACATGCAGCAGCACGGCGTCGCCCGCGGGGGTCAGATCCATGCCGCGCGGCGTGCGCTCGAACAGCGCCGTGCCCAGCGCCTGCTCCAGGTTCTTGAGCCGGTAGCTCGCGGCCGACGGCGTGATGAACACGGCGGCGGCGCCGGCCGTCAGGCTGCGCGCCTGGGCGATCTCAAGGAACAGCCGCAGGTCCGAGAGCTCGTAGCGCATGGCGGCTACTGCACCGCGGCGGCATTGAGCGCCGCCAGCCGCTCGGGCGTGCCCACGTCCGTCCAGCGGCCCGGGTACAGCTCGGCCGTGACGCGGCCCGCGTCCATGGCGCGGCGCAAGAGCGGCGCCAGCGGCACGGCCAGGCCCTCGGGGTTGCCCGCGGGGATGTTGCACCAGGGCGCAGCGAACAACTCGGCGCGCAAGAGGGCGATGGTGCTGTAGGTGTAGCGCGGCCGGGGGTCGTCTGCGGGCAGGTTCAGGGCCAGGCCGTGATCGGACAGGCCGAAGTCGCCGCGCGGGTTGTGCGCCGGGTTCTGCACCAGCCACAGGTGGGCCAACGCGTCGCTGTTAGCAAAGCGCTGCGCCGCGGCGGGGTCGAACAGGAAGTCGGGCGCAAACACGTCGCCCGCGGCCAGCCAGAACATGGGCCCAAGCCGGGGCAGCGCACGCGCGATACCGCCGGCCGTCTCCAGCGCGCGGCCAAAGTCCACGCCCTCGTGAGAGTATGAAATTGATAGCTGCTTGCGCTTATCCAGCAATTGGTTAAGGCCAAAATAACTTGAAATTTGCTCGCCCAGCCAGGCCGTGTTGATGACCACCTGCGCCACGCCGGCATCGGCCAGCGCCTGCAGGTGCCAGGCCAGCAGCGGCCGGCCCTGCACTTCGAGCAGGGGCTTGGGAACATGGTCGGTCAGGGGGCGCATGCGCTCGCCGCGGCCGGCGGCCAGCAGCAGGGCGGGGGGCTGTGTGTGCATGGCTTGCACTGTAGTGCATTGCCCTACCGCCAGAGTCGCCATGCGGGGCGCCCGGTAGCACCCCGGTAAAATGGCGGGCTTTGCCACAGCCCCTTTTGGAGCAGCCCCTACATGGCCAATGCACAACAAATGGCGAATGCGATCCGCGCACTCGCAATGGATGCCGTTCAACAAGCCAACTCCGGCCACCCCGGCGCCCCCATGGGCATGGCCGACATGGCCGTGGCGCTGTGGGGCCAGCACCTCAGGCACAACCCTGCCAACCCGCAGTGGCTGGACCGCGACCGCTTCGTGCTGTCCAACGGCCACGCCTCCATGGTGCTGTATGCGCTGCTGCACCTGACGGGCTATGACCTGCCTATCCAGGAGCTGAAGAACTTCCGCCAGCTGCACAGCAAGACGGCGGGCCACCCCGAGCACGGCATCACCCCCGGCGTGGAGACCACCACCGGTCCGCTGGGCCAGGGCGTGACCAACGCCGTGGGCTTTGCGCTGGCCGAGAAGCTGCTGGCCAAGGAATTCAACCGCGATGGCCACAAGGTGGTGGACCACCACACCTATGTCTTCCTGGGCGACGGCTGCCTGATGGAGGGCATCAGCCACGAGGCCATCGCGCTGGCCGGCGCCTGGAAGCTCAACAAGCTGATCGCGCTGTACGACGACAACGGCATCAGCATCGACGGCCAGGTCGCGCCCTGGTTCATCGACGACACGCCCGCGCGCCTGCGCGCCTGCGGCTGGAACGTGATCGGCCCCGTGGACGGCCATGACGCCGGCGCCGTGTCCGACGCCATCCGCCTGGCCAAGGACAGCCATGACAAGCCCAGCTTCATCGTCTGCAAGACGGCCATTGGCCAGGGTTCGCCCAACCGCGCGAACACCGCCAAGGCCCACGGCGAGCCGCTGGGCGCGGACGAAATTACGCTGACGCGCAACGCGATCGGCTGGAGCCACGCGCCGTTCGAGATCCCCGCCGAGGTCTACGCCGACTGGAGCGCACGCGACGCCGGCGCCCAGGCTGAAGCTGCGTGGCGCCAGCGCTTCGACGCCTACGCCGCCGCCTACCCCGAGCTGGCCGCCGAGCTGACGCGCCGCATGGCCGGCGACCTGCCCAGGCATTTCGCGCAGACCGCCGTGGATGCCGTGGTGGCGGCCCATGCCAAGGCCGAGACCGTGGCCAGCCGCAAGGCCAGCCAGATCGCGCTGGAGGCCTTCACCGCCCAGCTGCCCGAGCTGCTGGGCGGCAGCGCCGACCTGACCGGCTCCAACCTGACCAACACCAAGAGCACGCCCGCGCTGCGCTTCGACGAGGCCGGCGAGGTGGTGCAGACCGAGGTCACGCTGGGCGAGCAGACCGTGCGCCTGGGCGGGCGCCACATCAACTACGGCGTGCGCGAATTCGGCATGGCCGCCATCATGAACGGCATTGCGCTGCACGGCGGCTTCATCCCCTACGGCGGCACCTTCCTCACCTTCAGCGACTACAGCCGCAACGCCATCCGCATGGCGGCGCTGATGAAGCAGCGCGTGATCCACGTGTTCACGCACGATTCCATCGGCCTGGGCGAGGACGGGCCCACGCACCAGTCCATCGAGCATGCCGCCAGCCTGCGCCTGATTCCGGGCCTGGACGTGTGGCGCCCGGGCGATACCACCGAAACCGCCGTGGCCTGGAGCGTGGCACTGTCCAACCGCAACAAGCCCACGGCGCTGCTGCTCAGCCGCCAGAACCTGGCCTATGCGCCCAAGACCGACCTGGGCGACATCTCGCGCGGCGCCTACATCCTGTCCGAGCCCAAGGACATTGGCCTGAAGAAAAAGGCCCAGGCGGTCATCATCGCCACCGGCTCCGAGGTGCAGCTGGCCCTGGCCGCGCAAAAGCTCCTGGCCGAGAAAAAGATCGCCGTGCGCGTGGTCTCCATGCCCAGCACCACCACCTTCGACCGCGAGGACGTCAAATACAAGAAGCTCGTGCTGCCCGCCGGCCTGCCGCGCATCGCGGTCGAGATGGGCGTCACCGACTTCTGGTGGAAGTACGGCTGCGCCGCCGTGGTCGGCATCGACTGCTATGGCGAGTCGGCCCCCGCCGGCGTGCTGTTCAAGCACTTCGGCTTCACCGCCGAGAACGTGGCCGACACCGTGCGCGTGGCGCTTTCGCGCAAGCGCTGACCCCTACAGGTTTTCTTTTCATCCATCCCTAGAGGCTTCATCATGACCATCAAGATTGGCATCAACGGCTTCGGCCGCATCGGCCGCAACGTGCTGCGCTCGGCGCTGCAGAACTTCTCCGACATCGAAGTCGTTGCCATCAACGACCTGCTGGAGCCCGACTACCTGGCCTACATGCTGAAGTACGACAGCGTGCATGGCCGCTTCCGTGGCGAGGTGTCGGTCGACGGCAATACGCTGATCATCAACGGCAAGAAGATCCGCCTGACGCAGGAGCGCGACCCCGCCAACCTGAAGTGGAACGAGGTCGGCGCCGACATCGTCATCGAGTCCACCGGCCTGTTCCTGGACAAGGCCAGTGCCGAGAAGCACATCGCCGCCGGCGCCAAGAAGGTGCTGATGTCGGCGCCTTCCAAGGACGACACGCCGATGTTCGTCTTTGGCGTGAACCACAAGACCTACGACGGCCAGGCCATCATCTCCAACGCATCGTGCACCACCAACTGCCTGGCCCCCGTGGCCAAGGTGCTGCACGACAAGTGGGGCATCAAGCGCGGCCTGATGACCACGGTGCACGCCGCCACCGCCACGCAGAAGACCGTGGACGGCCCCAGCAACAAGGACTGGCGCGGCGGCCGCGGCATCCTGGAAAACATCATCCCCAGCAGCACCGGCGCCGCCAAGGCGGTGGGCGTGGTGATCCCGTCGCTGAACAAGAAGCTGACCGGCATGTCTTTCCGCGTGCCGACCTCCGACGTGTCGGTGGTGGACCTGACGGTGGAGCTGGAGAAGGAAGCCAGCTACGACGAGATCAAGGCCGAGATGAAGGCCCAGTCGCAGGGCGCCCTGAAGGGCGTGCTGGCCTACACCGAGGACAAGGTGGTGGCCACCGATTTCGTCGGCGAGACCCACACCTCGGTGTTCGACGCCGACGCCGGCATCGCCCTGGACAAGACCTTCCTCAAGGTCGTGGCCTGGTACGACAACGAGTGGGGCTACTCCAACAAGTGCCTGGAAATGGTGCGCGTGATGGCCGGCAAGTAAGCCGCCGCCCCGCATCCCCCTGCACAGCAACGCGCCTTCGGGCGCGTTTTTTGTGCCGCTGCGAACAACAAAAAAGGCCGCGGGCACATTGCCATGCCCGCGGCCCTTATGCAGAAAAAATTGGCTCTAACGCCTATCCATCAAGCGCAACAAGCTACGAAAAAAATAGCATCAGCCTACTCGGCCGTTCGAATGCTCTCCCGCCCCTGGCGATCCTTGGCGCGTGTGATGTCGTCGCCCAGCGAGCGCACCAGCTTGTCCAGCGCACCGGCTACGGCTTCGGCCACCTTGGCGGCCTCGGCGGTCGCGGCCACGGGCTGGCGGCCCGCGGGGCGGGCCTCGATCACGCAGCGCTTGTCGGCCACACCGGACTTGCCGGCGTCCACGTCGGACAGAAACACCTCCACGCGCGTCACATGTTCGCGAAAGCGCGTCAGCTTGGTTGCAACCTCTTCCTGCGTCCATTGGATCAGCGACTCTCCGCCCTGGATGTGGTCGTTGGTGTGCACCTGAACTTGCATGTTTTCCTCCTTGGGTTGAAACCGGGGCCCCGATGCAGACCCCATGGCATCCATCATGCGGCGCCCCGCGGGCAGCCGCTTGATTCGCATCCATTATGGGTCTTCGGCACCGCCTTGGATCGTGCGGCAGGCAAGCCTATCATGGCGCACACCCTGTCCGTGAAAGGTGCCATCCATGCTCTCGCAAGGAAACCCGCATGCGGCGCTGCGCGAACGCGTCGTCGGCAGCTGGCGCATGCTGTCCTGGACGCGCCGGCTGCCGGCGTCGGGAACGCGCACCGATGTTCTGGGCGCGCATCCCTTTGGCTACATCAACTATGCGCCCGACGGCCGCGTCATGGTGTTCGTGCTGCGCAGCGACCGCGTACGCCCCGCGCACAGCCCGCCGTCACCGGCCGAAAAGCTGGCGCTGTTCGACTCCATGTTCGCCTACGTGGGCCGCTACGAGGTGCTGGACGACCGCGTGGTCCACACGCTGGACGGCAGCTGGAACGAGTTGTGGACGGGCACGCAGCAGACAAGGCTTCTGCACTTCGAAGGGTCGCGCCTCATCTACGACACCCCTGAGACCGTAGACCCCATGGACGGCCAGCTGTGCACCTATCAGGTGATCTTTGAGCGTGCATGATCCCCTGCCTCAGCCGGGGGACAGCGCACTCCTACAGACCAGCGCGCGCCGCAGTGTTACAACCCCTGGATGTCGTTCCTCCATCCTGCGGCCAACCGTCTGAAGATTGGTCTTTCGGCCTGCTTCTTTCACGCCGATCCGGGCCGGCCGCTGTTCACCAACAAGACGCTGCAGTACGTGGAGCAGTCCATTGCGCACTGGATCATGTCGGCCGGCGCGCTGGTGGTCATGGTGCCCTGCCCCACGGGCGAAACCGCGCGCGGCGACGTCACACTGATGCACTACGCCGAGTGGCTGGACGGCGTGGTCATGCATGGCGGCGTGGATGTCTGGCCCGGCAGCTATGGCGAGGTGCCGCTCAAGGCAGACTGGCTGGGCGACCGTGTGCGCGACCTGTACGACCTGGCCGTGGTCGAGGCCTTCGAGCAGGCCGGCAAGCCCATCTTCGGCGTCTGCCGCGGGCTGCAGCTCATCAACGTAGCCTTCGGCGGCACGCTGTACCAGGACATTGCGACCCAGCACCCCGGCGCCCTGCAACACCGCGACGCCGGCACCTATGACCAGCATGTGCACGAGGTCGACATCGTGCCCGGCACGCGCCTGGCGCGGCTCTACCCGGGGCTCACACGCGCCACCGTCAACAGCATCCACCACCAGGGCATCAAGAGCCTGGCGCCGGGCTTCGACGTCGAGGCATGGAGCCATCCCGACGCCGTGCCCGAGGCCATACGCCGCAACGCCAGCCGCGGACGCGGCTACATCGCCGCCACGCAATGGCACCCGGAGTTCCGTTCGCGCGACGGCGTCACGCTGGACGACACGCCGCTGCTGTACGACTTTCTGGCCGCCTGCGAGCAGGCGCGCCTGCGCCCACGCCCCGGCCAGAGCCCTTTGCGCATCCGCGACCGCGCCGCTCGCCTGTTGCGCCGGGCGCTGCTGCGGCGGCGCTGATCGGCGCTGATCAGTGGTGGTGCCCATGTCCGCCATGCACATGGCGGTGGGCAATCTCCTCGGCCGTGGCGGCACGCACCTCGGTCACCTTGCAGGCAAAGCGCAGCGCGTGGCCGGCCAGGGGGTGGTTGCCGTCCAGATGCACCACGGGGCCCTTGATCTTGACCACATGGAACATCTGCGGCTGCCCGTCGGCACCCGGGCCCTGCAACTGGCCACCGACCTTCACGCCGGGCGGGAATTCGCCCTTTGGAATGGTGCGCACCAGGCTCTCGTCGCGCGCGCCGAAGGCGTCTTCCACGGTCAGGTCCACCGTGGCGGCATGGCCCGCGGCCTGGCCTTCGAGGGCGGCCTCGACCTTGGGGAAGAGGTTCTCGTAGCCGCCGTGCAGATAGGCCACATGGCCGGAGTCGAGCGGCTTGCCCGTGGCCGGGTCGGTGATCTTGTAGCTGATGGTGACGGCGGTGTCTTTGGTGATGTTCATGGCTGGGGTACGGTGATGGCGGCGGCGCGCAAGGGCGCCACCGCGGGACAGCCCGCCATTGTCCCGCATGCGGGCGGCGTAACGAAATTGAAGGTGAATCCACCAAAAACCGTTAGCCAAACCACGCCAAAAGCTCTCATTTGGCGAGCATCAAGCAACCTCACCGCTCAGCGGCAGGTAGAGTTCGGTGCGCCAGGCACTGGCGTCCGAGCCGATCTCGGGGCCGGTGATGTAGCACTCCCACTGCTCGGCGGTGCCGGCCAGGCCCTGCAGCGCGATCCAGGCGCGCAGCGCGGCCCAGGCCTGCGGCAGGTCTTCGTAACGTCCGCGGTACAGGGTGCGCGCCGCGCGCATCGCAGGCCAATGGCCCGGGTGCACCCTGCCCGCGGCGTGCACCGCGGGGTCCACGGTCACGCCAACTTCGCAGTCGAAGCTGTCGGTCGGGCCACGCAGGTGGTGGGTGAATAGCGGGCCAATGGCCCGTGCCCCCTGGACCTTGATGCGGTCGAGCAACTCGCGCACGCCGCGGCCCATGGTGCATGGCAGTTCCTCGCGCGGGCAGCAGACACGCACCACCGCCGTGGCGCGCGCGGGGGCCATGTCGATGATCTGCGGTACCTCGATCATGATCGCCTCCGGTGAACGATGAAGCATGCCGGGCGGCAGTGCCCCCCGGGGCCCACGCTATCGTAGGCCGCGCATGCACTTCCTGTCTGTAGGAGGGGACCGGATACTGGTAACCGTCAGCGCCGCCGCCCCAGCCACCAGCCCGCCGCCAGGCCCACGGCGCCCAGCAGGGCCACCAGGGCAGCCGCGCCGGCCATGCGCTGGCGCTGGCCGCCGTCGATGGCGGTCTGACGCGATGGGGCGAACAGGTTGCCCTCGGTCAGCGGCGCAGGTGCGGCGCGGCGCAGCCCCTGGTCGCTGAGCCAGCGCAGCGCGCGCGCCGTGCCCTGGGGCGCAATCGCATGGGCCAACCGCCCGGGCAGCGCGCCCAGGCCCAGCCAGGTGACGGCGCGCGGCTGGGGGCTGTCGGCCAGGTCCACGATGGCCTGGGCCACGGCGCGCGGGTCCACCATGGGCAGCGGCACGCCCATGCGCCGGCCCGTGTAGTTGGCGCCATGCGACATGCCGGGGGTATCGACCACGGTGGGCGCCACGTCACAGACATGCACGCGCGGCAGGTCTGCGACCTCGGCGCGCAGGCTCTCGGACAGGCCGCGCAGTCCGAACTTGCTGGCCGCATAGGCTGCGGCATAGGGCGTGGGCACCCAGCCGCCCAGCGAGATCAGGTTGACCAGCAGCCCACTGCCCTGGGCGCGAAAGCGCGTGAGCGCGGCATGCGCGCCATGCACATGGCCGAGCAGATTGGCCTCGATCACGCGGCGGTGCGCCGCCAGCGGCACGCCGTCAAAGCGCCCCACGGCCCCCACGCCCACGGCGTTGACCCAGATGTCGATGCGCCCGAAGTGGCGCACTGCCTTGTCGGCCAGGGCCAGCACGGCATCGGCATCGGTCACGTCGGTGGGTATGCCCAGCGCTTGGCCGCCCTCGGCGCGGCAGGCCATGGCCACGGGGGCCAGCGTGTCGGCGTTGCGCGCCGCCAGCACCACGCGCGCGCCGCGGCGCGCAAAGGCCAGGGCCGTGGCATGGCCTATGCCGCTGGAGGCGCCGGTGATGACCACCACCGGTTCGGGCGGGGCGGCGGTCAGACTGTCAGGAGCGGCGGGCGCGGGCTGCTTCATGGCGGGGTATGGACTGTGGCTGCAATGCCCCGTTTGTAACCGCTGCGCCGCCATGGTGGCGTAGGACAGCGCCCGCGCCGGGTTTTTTGGTCGAAACAGGCCCTGGCGCCCACCCACCAAGCGCTGGCAGCTATCAAAACTAAAGAAATCAGGACAATGGCTTGGCGCCGAAGCGCACCAGCAGGCCGCGCGGCGTGACGCTGATGCTCTCGGGCTGCAGGCCCAGCGCGTCTATGGACGCCAGATCCTTGTCGCGCAACTGGTGCAGCACCACCTCGCGCAGTGATTGGTCGGCCAGCTGCTGGCCGTAGTGCCGCAGCAGCGCGGCCGCCTGGGGCTTGAGGTCGTCGATGCGCAGTGTGTTCACCCGCAGCCGGTAGGCGCGGATGCTGCGGTCCGTGGGCTCGTAGCGCAGCGCGAAGTCCACGTCGAACAGGCCTGTGTGGCGGCGCGACAGCAGCGCTCCGGCGGCCGCCAGGTCGAACTGGGCGTTGATCTGGTCGCGTTCGGGCAGGAGCTTGAGCCGCGGCGACTGCAGTTCCAGATCGAGCAGGCCGGCCAGCGGGTAGCTGCGCGGAAAGCGCTCGGCCAGAGCCTGCTGCATCTGCTGCAGGCTGATGGTGTAGCCGGACTGGGCGCTGGCGCAGCCGGCCAGCAGGGCCAGGGCGGCGGCGCTGGCGTGGTTCAGAAAGAGTCTGCGGTGCATGGGCTCCATTGTGCTGACGCGCGCGCTGCGCCCTGCAACCGGCCGCATCAGGCGCGCGCCGCCGTCAGCGCGTGCAGCTGGCGGTGCGCGGCGCTGTCCGCATCCACGGGGCGCTGCTCTCTAGCCAGCAGGTAGCGCTCGCTGAACAGGTCCAGCCAGGCCTGCAGCAGCGCGCCCGTGCGCTCGTCGCCGGCCTGCGCCAGGCACAGGGCAGCGACCTCGGCGGTGCAGAAATGCTCGCCGCGCGAAGAGCGGCGCAGCCGGTAGCGCGAGGCCGCGTCGCTGTGCAGGCTGAGCACCGGCAGCTGCGCAAGATAAGGGCTCTTGCGGAACATCTTGCGCGCCTCGGGCCAGGTGGCGTCCAGCAGCACGAACAGCGGGCGCCTGCCCGGCGTGGGCGCCACTTGCTGCACCACGCGCTCAGGCGCGGCGAATTCGCCGGGAAACACCACGTAGGGCTGCCACTGCGGGTCGGCCAGCAGCGCCAGCAGGGCCGGGTCGACCTCGGTGCGCGACCAGCCGAAGGCATGGGTGTCGGCCACCAGGTCGGCGATCAGCCAGCCGGTGTTGCTGGGCTTGAGCGGCTCGATGTCGTGCATCAGCAGGCACATGCCGGCGCGCGTGGCGCAGGGCGGGCGCAGCGCGCAGATGCAGTGGCTGGGCACCAGGCGGCATCCCGCGCAATGCGCACGGCGCGAGCCGCCGCGCGCCAGAAAGGGCTTGGCGCTGCGCGCCAGGCGGTCGGCGCGCAGGCGCGAGACGGCGTGGGGCATGGAGCTTATTCGACCTGCGCCGCGGCCAGGCTTTGCACGATGGCTTCGAGCTGCGCGCTCATGGGCAGGCCCAGGCGCTGCTGCGTGCCGGGCAGCTTCTGCAGGAACCAGCGGCGGTAC
>JAFEDY010000033.1:0-1142 GCA_018241405.1 Pseudomonadota bacterium
GACGCCATTGCGCGCGCCGTGGCGGCATCGGTAGACGACGACGATATCGATGCGCTCGACGTCATAGACCCCGACCTTTTCCCCATCTTCGAGGAAGAGGCGCTGGAACTGCTGCCGGCGCTGGGTGCCGCGCTGCGCCAATGGGCGGCCCGCCCGGAGAACCTGGGTGCCCGCAACGAGCTGCTGCGGGCCCTGCACACCCTGAAGGGCAGCGCCCGCCTGGCCGGTGCCATGCGCCTGGGCGAGATGGCGCATCGCATGGAAGCGGCGGTCGAATACATCAACACCGAGGGCGTCGGCTCTGCCGACATTGAGCCCCTGCTGGCCAGTCTCGACGCCTTGCAGGCCGGTTTCGACGCCCTGCGCACCATTGGTGCGCAGCCGCTGTCCGGGCCCGTGGCCGTGCCGGTACCGGCAGTCCACTCGGATGAGGCGCCGGCAGCAGTCCCATTGGTGCACCACCGTGCGCCGGTGGCCGGGCCGCTGGCTTGGCATGGCACTGGCGCCACGGCGCCCATGCCTGCGCGCGTCGCGGCGGGGCAGACGGTGCGCGTGCGCGCGCAGCTGCTCGATCGCCTGGTGAGCCAGGCGGGCGAGGTCGTGATTGCACGCTCGCGCCTCGACGAGCGCATGGCGCAGATGCGGGCCTCGCTCGGCGACCTGACCGACAACCTGGAGCGCCTGCGCCAACAGCTGCGCGACATCGAGGTGCAGGCCGAGTCGCAGATGCAGTCGCGCCTGGCGCTGGCCAAGGACTCCGCGGCGGGTTTTGACCCGCTGGAGTTCGACCGCTTCACGCGCGTGCAGGAGCTCACGCGCATGATGGCCGAGTCGGTCAACGACGTGGCCACGGTGCAGCGCAACATGCAGCGCGCGCTGGAGGGCGCCGAGGACGACCTGGTGGCCCAGGGCCGCCAGGCGCGCGAACTGCAGCGCGACCTGCTGCATACGCGCATGGTGGAATTCGAGGGCATCGCCGAACGCCTCTACGCCGTGGTGCGCCAGGTGAGCAAGGAGACCGGCAAGCAGATCAAGCTCGACATTACCGGTGGTTTCATCGAAATGGACCGCGGCGTGCTCGACCGCATGACTCCGGCGTTCGAGCACCTGCTGCGCAACTGCGCCGGCCATGGCATCGAGGC
>JAFEDY010000033.1:1198-41785 GCA_018241405.1 Pseudomonadota bacterium
CGCGACGACGGCGCCGGGCTGGATCTGGCACGTATCCGCGCCAAGGCCGTGGCCCAGGGCTTGATTGCTGCAGACGCCCAGCTGAGCGATGCCGACGTGGCCAACCTGATCTTCCTGCCGGGCCTTTCCACAGCCCACGAGGTCACAGGCCTGTCGGGCCGCGGCATCGGCATGGACGTGGTGCGCTCAGAGGTACAGGCCCTGGGCGGCCGCATCGAGACCTGGACCGAGGCGGGCCAGGGCAGCGCGTTTCGTCTGGTGCTGCCGCTCACGACTGCCGTCACGCAGGTGGTCATGGTGCGGGCGGGCAGCATGGCGCTGGGCGTGCCCGCCAGCCTGGTGGAGACCGTGCGCCGCGGCTCCGCTGCCGAGCTCGATGCTGCCTACGCGACGCATGCGTTCGCCGACGGGCAGGAGCAACTGCCGTTTTACTGGGCAGGTGCGCTGCTGCAGTCGTCGCCGTGCAGCACCGAAGTGGCCGGCAAGTACCGGCCCGTGCTCATCCTGCGCAGCGCAGCGCAGCGCATCGCCGTGCATGTCGATGAGGTGCTCGGGAATCAGGAAGTAGTGGTCAAGAATCTGGGGCCTCAGTTGTCGCGCCTGCCCGGGTTGACGGGCATGTCGGTGCTCGCATCGGGTGCCGTGGTGCTGATCTACAACCCCGTGGCCCTGGCGACCGTGTATGGCGACCAGGCGCGCGCCGCCACGCGCTGGCTCGCCGCGCCGGAGCCTGGGTCCGCAGCCACCCGGGTTGAAGGGGGCGCGAACGTGTCCGCGCCCCTGGCGGCGGATTCCCAGGTGCCGCTGATTCTGGTGGTGGACGACTCCATCACTGTGCGCCGCGTCACCCAGCGCCTGCTGCAGCGCGAGGGCTACCGCGTGGCCCTGGCGGCCGACGGCCTGCAGGCGCTGGAGCGCCTGCAGCAGGAACGCCCTGCCGTGGTGCTGTCCGACATCGAGATGCCGCGCATGGACGGCTTCGACCTGGCGCGCAACATCCGCGGTGATCTGGCGCTGCGCGACCTGCCCATCATCATGATCACCTCGCGCATCGCACAAAAGCACCGCGACCATGCGCAGCAGCTGGGTGTGAACCATTACCTGGGCAAGCCGTATTCCGACGAGGAACTGCTCAGCATGGTGCGTCACTATGCCCAGGAGACGGATGAGGTGGGTGGTTGAAAGTCACCGGCGGCGGAAATGAAACACCGCCGCACCTTGCCTTGGCCTTCCGTCCGCTAGACGCAGGCTATATCCGCGAGGCCTTTACCCCCCGGGTGTGAGCATCCAGAAAACCTTATTCCGTGCAGCAGACTATTTCCCGGTCGCTGCGTCAGGATTGACGCTGATTCCCTTGGCTTTCAGCGCGTCAATCACTTTCCGTGCGCTCGCGTTTCCATTCTGTGCCAGACGGGCCGTTCCGGCAGCCAGCGCATCCAGTTGTCCCCGCATTTTTTGGGCGTTGGCGTAACTGGCCTCCTGGTTGGCATTCAGTGTTTTCAGATCGTCCCGTTCCTTGAGCAGTTGACTGGTCTGGAAGGCAAACCATACAACCAGCGTGAGCAGCGCAAACAGCATCGGCAAGAAAACGCCGTAGTCCTGGCCTTGGCTAAGGTTGGGAGCCTTCTGGTTCGAATCCATTTCTGCTCTCCTGTCAGGGTTGTTTGTTGGTGAATGAGATGCCTTGAGAGGCGAGCAACTCGCGGAGTTGGGAGTCGCTCTGCTGGTCGGAGAGCTCGGCCAGGCTGCGTATCAGGCCTTGGTACAGCGGCTCAAGTTGCTGGCTTTGCTGGATGTATTGGGTTCGCGTATTGAATTCGCTCTGCGCGGAGCGGTTGCCGTTGTAGAGCACGATGTTGGCCAATGCCAGGGCCAAGGCGGCTGCGCCCATTGCACTGAGCAGGAAAAATTGCTGCTTGTTGAGCACGACTGAGACTCCTGTCTGAAGCGTTGCCTGCATCTTAATTGCTCCCACTGCCAGCCTGAAACAAACCGAGCCGACGAATCGGCCCGGTATAGTTTCCTTAATGCAGGATCATGCGGCGGCGACCCATCAGCAACCCACCGAGCGCGATGCTCAGCAGGAACAGGGTTCCGGGTTCGGGTACGGGATTTCCTCCCTGAACTACATTGGCGCGGATTTGAAGGGTGATATCACCCAGATTCCCGCTGTAGCCGCTGGCGTTGTGACCCAGGGAAGACAGAAGGATGTCGTCGCCGAACAGGCCTAGCGTCGAGGCTGTGAAGCCTATGCCCAGCCCCCCCTGACCGGCGCCGGCAGCGAGATTTGAGAAGGCGTTGAAACCTGAGTAGCCGAAGTCTTGCATGTCAAGGAATGCAAAGAGGCCATCCAGCAGGTCGGCGGAGCCTGATATGTCATTGAATACCCTCAGCATGGCGTTGACCGAGGAGCCCAGCGCCAGGTTGCCGAAGTCGAGGGTGATCACCTGGCCGCTTCGGCTGAAGTTGCCGTTGCCACTGATCAAGTTCAGATTGGCATTGGCGAAGTTGTTCACCTGGCCATTCAACAGGACAACGGCATTGGGCAGGGCTAGGTCAGCCATGTCCGGGTTGTGGCTGGCCAGCCCCACCGTGGCGCTGCTGCTGAAGATGCCGGCCATGCTGGTGTCCAGACTCACGTTCAGGCCGCTGCTATTGGTCTGGCCAGCCTGCACGCCGGCGCCAAGGTTGCCGGATGCGGCAAACAGCCCGGACGCACCGCCGATGGTTCCGGTGAGCTTGTCGTTGAGGCCCGCTACCGGGGCCGTGTTCTGCACCTGCACGTTGCGGCCGGCAAGCACATCGCCCACGTGAACGATGCCGAAATTGACCGCGCTCTGAACGGCGGCCACCGCCTGTTGGTAGACCTTGCCCACCACGTTGACGATGGCTGAGCCAATGGAAATATCGGCGGCGCCAGTGGTGCCGGCACCGGTGGAGGTCATGCCCAGCGTGACCTGGCCGCTGCTGGCGCCTGCGGTGGCCGTGGAGGCCAGGCCGACCTTCACTGAGGTGGAGTTGTTACCCTGCGCGGCGAGGTTTGCGATGGAGCCACCGCCCTGCGCGTTGCCGCTGGCACCCGTGACGGCTACCTTCAGGCCCTCCGTGTAGCTGTCGGGCGACGTATTGGTGATCGATACGGCCTGATTGGCGATTACCGCATCACCCACGCGTGCGGCGATGGTCACCGACGGTGTGTCGAGCGTCGGGTTGGCAAGGCGAAAGACGTTACCGCTGACGTTGACGGTCTGGCTCGCCAGGTTGGTCTGGCCCAGGCCGCTGGTGCCTGTGCCGTCGGAGACCAGCGCAATCGTTGCACTGCCGGTCTTGGCGCCGGCGCTGCTGGTATCCAGGCCCACATGCAGGCTGGAATTGTTCGTGGCCTGCGGGCCGAGCAAGGTGAATGCACCGCTGGCCGTTACCGGAGCGCCGTTGCTGCTCACGCTGGCATTGAGTCTTTCGCTGAAGCCGTCGTTGATGGCGGTGTTGCTGATGCTCAAGGCCTGGCCGACCGCGGTACCAATGCGCACGTTACCAAAGTTGACAGGGTTGGGGGCCGCAGGGCTGGCACTGGCATAGCGGTACACATTGCCTTGGGCAGCGATAACGCCGCTGACCCCGACGTTCTGCGTGGGCAACGCCGTGACACCCAGGCCGCTCGTGCCTGCACCATCCGAGGAAAAGTTCACGGCGATGCTGCCATTGACCGTGCCCGCAGCGCCGGTGTTCAGGCCCACGACCATGCTGCTGCCATTGCTGGCGCCCGCTGCCAGCTGGCCGATGCTGCCTCCGTTGTGGGTGATGCGCGCATCGGTGGCGCTGCCAAAGCTTGCGTTGAGCTTTTCGGAGAATCCGTCATTGGTCGCCAGGTTGCTGATGGACAACGCCTGCTGCACGGTGTCGCCCACATGGACGTTGCCGAAGCTGACCGCGCCCAGGGTGTTGGCCTGTGCCAGACGGTACACCGCGCCGGTGACGTTGATGCTCTGGCCGCCGGCGCCAATGGCCGCCAGGCCGCTGGTGCCATTGCCGTCGGACTGGTAGTTGATGGCCACCGTGCCGGACTTGCTGCCAGCGCTGCTGGTATCCATGCCCACTGCCATGCTGGAGGTGTTGCTGGCGCCCGCAGCGAGCAGGCTGACGCCGCCGCCGTTGTGCGTGGCGCTGCCGCTTGCCGCGCCGAAGCTGGCGTTGAGCTTCTCGGAGAAGCCGTCATTGGTCGCCAGGTTCGCGATGCTGAGGTTCTGCGTGGCGCCGTCTCCCACATGGCGATTGCCCAGATTGACGGTAAGGGGTGATGTGTCGCCCTGGGCCATGCGGTAGACATTGCCGGTGACGTTGATGGTCTGGCTGCCCGTGGTGGCGACGCCCAGGCCGTTGCTCACCCCGTTCACGGTGCCAGCGGTCTGATAGTTCAGCGTCACGCTGCCGCTCCTGGCGCCAGCTGTGCTCGTATCGACGCCCACCCGCATTGCGCTGTTGTTCGAGCCACCGGCAAGCAGGGCATTGATCGTTCCGCCGTTGTTCGTCGCAGCGCCGGTGTTGCTGCCAAAACTCGCGCGCAGATCTTCGCTGAAGCTGCCCGCGGCCGCGGTATTGCTCACCGTCAGTACCTGGCTGCCACTGCCGCCCACACGCTGATTGGCCAGCACGACCGGCGCGGGCGTGGCAGCGCCGGCAGCCGCGTTGAAAGCGGCTGCACCGCCGGCCAGTGCGATGTTGAGTTTCTGGTCGGGAATGTTCTCGAAGTTGCTGCGCAGGTTGATCGCCTGGCCCGACAGGGGGGCCAGCGCGCCAGCGCTGGCCGCCGTGAAAGTCACGCCAAGGTTGCCGCTGTTGCCGCCTGGGCCGCCGGCGTTGTAGTTCGAAGCCGTGACACCTGCGCCCGACAACCGGGCGTCGCTGATGTTGCCGCCATTGACCGCGGTCTGAATGGCGCCGCGCAGTGCGGGGCCGGTAGTGCCCGCGTTGCCGACCTGATAGTCGAAGGTCGTGGCGCCTACGCGCACGTTGCCAATCGTCAGTGTGGCGTTGTTGGTATTGCCGTTGGTGACGTTGGCGCCGGTGATGACCTGGTGCGCGTCGCCCCCGGCCAGAATCTGGCCAGCGCCGGTGACGCCGGCGCGGCGGTTGAAGGCGTTGCCGCTGCCGGCCTGGGCGTTGGTGTAGTCCGCGGAAAGCGTGAGGTTCTGCGCCAGGTTGGTCGTGCCGCTGTTGCCCATAACCAGCCTTCCCTGCTCGCTGGCGGTTGATGTGGCCAGCTGCAGGACTCCTCCTGCAACCTGCAATGTGCCGGTGCCGCGCAGCATGCTGCTGCCGCCGTTGCCCGGGCTGCTGATGGACAGCGTGCCGCCGGCGACATCGGCCGAGATGAGGGCGTTGTTGGTCAGGACGTTGTTGCCGGCGACGTTGATCGCCTGACCGATGTTGCCCTGGCCGCGGATCGTCATCCCCGCGGCAAAGGAAGAGGTGCCCGTTCCGTCGATGGCCAGGCGTGCGCCGGCATCGTTGAGGTTGATCACTCCGGTGCCGCCAAGGGCGGCTGCATTGCCAGTGGACAGCGCGCTGTCCAGGCTGAGGATGCCGCCGTTGCCGATGTTGACACTGCCATTGACAGTATTGGTGTTGACCAAGCGCTGGCGCGCGTTGGCGATACCTGTCATGTCAAGCGTGCCGGCGACGGTCACGCCGCTCAGGACGTTGCTTGCGTTGCTGGCGGACTGGATGACGCCGCTGCCGGCCGTGCCCAGGGTGCCGCCGGTGATGGTGATGCCATTCAAGACCACCTGGCTGCCATTCTGGGCGTTGATCTGCCCGGCGGTGTTGTTGACCTGCGTGTTGATGAGCAGCGTGCCGCCGCTGCGTGCATCGAGGACGCCATTGTTGACGATCGAACTGCCACTGCCGTTGGCCGGCGGGACAAGCGCCAGCGTGCCACCGCTCACGTCGGCCGAGATGCGGCCGTTGTTGACCAGTGTGTTGTCGCCGCTGACGTTGATCGCCTGGCCGATGTTGCCCTGGCCGCGCACAACCACGGTGGATGCCAGGGTGGTGGTGCCGGTTCCGTCGACGGCCAGGCGTGCGCCACTGTCATTGAGGTTGATGGTGGCATTGCCGGAGAGCGTCTGGTTGCCGCCGCTGGTGAGGGCGCTGTCCAGGCTGAGGATGCCGCCGTTGCCCACGTTGGCCGTGCCGTTGAGCACCATGCCGTTGGCGATGCGGTTGCGCGCGTTGGCGATGGCCTGGACGTCGAGCGTGCCGTTGATCGTAACGCCCGAGAGTACGCTGCCTGCGCTGTTCCCGCTGGCAAGCTTGCCGCTGCCAGTGGTATTGATGGTGCCGCCGCTGATGCTTCCGAACTGGTTGACTACGCTGTCGGGGCTGACGTTGATCACCCCGCCGGCGTTGTTGACGTTGTGCCCGCTGCCAATGTTCAAGGCAGCGTTGTTCGGGATGGGCCCGGCGCCCACATTGATCGTACCGGTGTTGGTTGTGCTGCCGCCGCCTTGCAGCGTGAGCAGGAAGGCGTCGATATTGACGTTGCCGCCGTTGGTCAGGTTGAGGATCGACTGAGCGGAATTTATGGTTACCGTCCTGCTCGCAGCTATCGTCGCGGAGTCGGCAGCCCCAGGAACTCCAGCGCAGCTCCAGTTACCAGCGGTGGCCCAATTGCCCGTAGCGGGACTCCAGCTGCAATTGGCTGCCACTACAGGGTTGGCACCCAGGGTCAGCAGCGCGCTGGCGATTGCCGCGACCAGGGGCTTTGGCCGAAAGGATCGGCCCGCGTGGGGGCTGGAGTCGCGGGTCGAAAACGTTATACGGGTGTGAGTGCCTTGCCAGCGCGTCATGGTCGATCCCCTGGTGATTGATTCGGCTTGCAGACACAAGCATTTTTTATGCCGCAAAGATATTTTTCTTTGGTGGCAAGGACTTATCAGAAAGGGAGGGGGTTGCCAGGACAAGGCTGTAAAGCACCGCACATAAGACATTTGCATCATCTTGTGTCATGGGGGGTGGCAGGCGTATGCTGGTTGCATCGCTTTACGCTTGTTTCGATCCGGCTTACTGCTGGCTGAAATGCCAAGGAGTCCGGCACAAGGACATGAAAAATTTTCCGACGCAGGTTGACCCCGGTCTGAATGTTCACGTCTTGAACGCGATGATTCTGGATGTGCATCGCGCCGGCAGCGAGGTGGGCTATGACAAGTTTCAACGCCTGATGCTGGATGAAATTCAGGCGCTCATTTCTTTTGATTCGGCTTGCTGGGGCAACGTGGTGACAGACCCGTTTGCGCTGGATAACCCGCGTTTGTTCAACTGTGACGAGTCGATATCGACGGCTTTTCGGCAGTTGTGGCCGCAGGATTGCTTCTTTGCCGCTCTGGCTGCCGAGCCAGGGCTGACGATCAACCTGTCCGACCAGGAAACCCGCGCGCGCCTGGCAAGCAGTGATATCTGCGGTGAGCTGGGCAAGCACTACGGAATCGCATCTGTTCTCGGAACCTTGCGGGCGAAACCCGTATCGGCGCACTACGAATTCCTGGTGCTATGGCGCAACGACCCGATGAACCCATTCAGCGAGGCCGACCGCCAGGGCATGCAGCTCTTGATGCCGCACCTGATGCAGGCGCAATGGCTTGCGTGTCAGTGCGCGATCTTCAAGGACGCGCGCAGGCGCAGCGGGAATTGGTGCGTGGCTGATGCTTGGGGGTTTGTGCATCACGCCACGCCGGGTTTTGTTAATGCCCTGAATGGGCACTGGCCGGGCTGGAGAGGGAGTCAGTTGCCGACGACAATGTTGGAATACGCGCGCATGGGGCAGCCGTTTCAGTCTGGGCCACTTACGATTGACGTTGCGGCAAAGGGCGAGTTGCTGCATCTGGAAGTCCGGGCGATAGGCGCACTTGACCGTCTGTCGCCGCGCGAGCGTGAAATCGCCCAGCGTTATGCGCGTGGAGAGACGCATTCAGCGATTGCGCTTGCGTTGGCGATCTCGCCGGCGACGGTACGCAATCACCTGGCGCACTGCTTTCACAAGTTGGGGGTCTCCAATAAGGCCGAGCTGGCGCTGATCCACTTCCATAAAGGCGCGCAGGGCAGCCGGCGGCAAATGTGACCCGGTTCAGTGGGCGCTGCCGCAAGGCTTGGCAACCGCCGCATTGCGCCTTGAGCCGGTGTGAGGCATTGCGCCAGGGACGAGGCGATGCCCCAGGCTCGAGCCCATGCCTTGGGCTGAGGCTGCGAACGGGCTCTAAAATCACCCCATGTCCGCCCCCTCCGAGCCCATCAACCTGACGCACCACTTCCTGATTGCCATGCCGGGCATGGAGGATGCGTCATTTGCGCGCAGCGTGGTCTATCTGTGTGAGCACAGCGAGCGTGGTGCCCTGGGCCTGATCATCAACAAGCCCACGGACATCAACCTCGAAGGACTGTTCGAGAAGGTGGACCTGACCCTGGGGC
Organism: Pseudomonadota bacterium; assembly: GCA_018241405.1. Classification (GTDB taxonomy): domain Bacteria; phylum Pseudomonadota; class Gammaproteobacteria; order Burkholderiales; family Burkholderiaceae_C; genus Alicycliphilus. The sequence goes on from JAFEDY010000033.1 coordinate 9,662, forward strand.
GTGCGGATCTGACGCGCCAGCCCGTCTTTCTGGGCGGGCCCGTGCAGACGGAGCGCGGCTTCGTGCTGCACGACCCCATGCGCGGCACGCCGGAGGGTACCGCCAAGGATGAGGACGATTCGCCCTATGCCTCCACGATGCGCATTCCGGGTGGGCTGGAGATGACCACCTCCAAGGATGTGCTGGAGGCGCTGTCGCACGGCGCGGGCCCGCGGCGCGTGCTCGTCACGCTGGGCTACTCGGCCTGGGGTGAGGGACAACTGGAGTCGGAGCTGGCCGAGAACAGCTGGCTTACCGTGGACGCTGACGCTGCCATCATCTTCGACACGCCCGTGGACGAGCGCTATGAGCGCGCGCTGGGGCTGCTGGGCCTGCAGTCGTGGATGCTGTCGCGCGACGCGGGACACGCATGATTGGCGATTCCGCGCAAGCCGCAATTCCAGCGTATTTCCAATCCTTCCTGGCATTTGACTTCGGCTTGAAGCGCACCGGCGTTGCCGTGGGCACGCGCATGCTGCGCACGGCCACGCCGCAGGGCTCGATACGTGCCGAGGGCGATGCGCGCTTCGCCCAGGTGGCCGATCGCATCCGAGAATGGCAGCCTGACGCGCTGGTGGTGGGCGTGCCCTATCACCCCGACGGCGCGGCGCACGAGAACACCGCCCGGGCCTTGAGGTTTGCGCGCCAGCTGCGCGGGCGTTTTGGCCTCTTGGTCTATGAGGTGGACGAGCGCTACAGCACCACCGAGGCCCTGGCCGCAGGTGCGGCGGACGCCGACGCGGCCTCGGCCTGCATCATCCTGGAACAGTTTTTAAGGAATCTGCCATGAGTCCCACTTCTCCCGTGTCCGCAAGCGGCCACCTGGCGCTGGACGCCGAGGCGCTCTACGCCGAGCTGCTGCGCGGCGTGCGCACGCTGCGCGGCCCGCACACCCATTTGGCGGGCGTGGCCTCGGGCGGCGCCTGGCTGGCCGAGCGGCTGCAAAAGGATCTGGGCCTGGATGGCCCGCCGGGCGTGCTGTCGTCCGCCATGCACCGCGACGATTTTGCCCAGCGGGGTCTTGCCAACAGTGCGCAGACCACGCTGCCGTTCGATGTGAACGGGGCCGACATCCTGCTGCTCGACGACGTGCTCTACACCGGCCGCACCATACGCGCCGTGCTCAACGAGCTGTTCGACTACGGCCGCCCGGCCTGCGTGCGCCTGGCCGTGCTGGTCGACCGCGGCGGGCGCCAGCTGCCCGTGGCGGCCGAATTTGCCGCGGCGCGCGTGAGCCTGCCGGCCACGCAATCGCTGTCGCTCGCCCGGGCCGACAGCGGAGCCTTTCATTTCGACGTCAAAGAGGTCTGACGGTGCTGTACAAGCGCAACCCCCAACTCAACAAGAACGGCGAGCTGATCCACCTGCTGTCCATCGAGGGCCTGCCCCGGGACATCGTCACGCATATCCTGGACACGGCCGCCAACTTCACCAGCGTCAACGACCGCGAGGTGAAAAAGGTGCCGCTCTTGCGCGGCAAGAGCGTGTTCAACCTGTTCTTCGAAAACAGCACGCGCACCCGCACCACCTTCGACATCGCGGCCAAGCGCCTGTCAGCCGACGTGTTCAACCTGGACATCGCGCGCAGCTCCACGGCCAAGGGCGAGACGCTGCTGGACACCATAGACAACCTGACGGCCATGGCGGCCGACATCTTCGTCGTGCGCCACAGCGAGTCGGGCGCGCCCTATCTGATCGCCCAGCATGTGGGCCCGCATGTGCATGTGGTGAACGCCGGCGACGGCCGCCACTCGCACCCCACGCAGGGGCTGCTGGACATGTACACCATACGCCACTACAAGAAGGACTTTTCCAACCTCACGGTGGCCATCGTGGGCGATGTGCTGCACTCGCGCGTGGCGCGCTCGGACATCCACGCGCTGACCACCCTGGGCGCGGCCGAGGTGCGCGTGGTGGGCCCGCGCACGCTGGTGCCGGCCGACATGTCCCAGATGGGCGTGCGCGTGTTCCACAGCCTGGAAGAGGGCATCAAGGACTGCGACGTGGTCATCATGCTGCGCCTGCAGAACGAGCGCATGAGCGGCGCGCTGCTGCCGTCGAGCCAGGAGTATTTCAAGAGCTTCGGCCTCACGCCTGAGAAGCTGCTGCTCGCCAAGCCCGACGCCATCGTCATGCACCCGGGCCCCATCAACCGCGGCGTGGAGATCGCCTCCGCCGTGGTGGACGGCCCGCAGGCCGTGATCCTGCCGCAGGTCACCTTCGGCATCGCGGTGCGCATGGCCGTCATGTCCATCGTGGCCGGCAACGAGGCTTGAGAACTATTGTATTGATAGCTGCTTGCGCTTGATGGACGGGCGCTAGAGGCGTATTTGGCTTGAAACCATGAAAATACTCATCCAGAACGGCCGCGTCATCGACCCCGCCAGCGGGCTCGACAAGGTCTGCAACATCGCCCTGGCGGCCGGCCGCATCATCGCCGTGGACGGCGCGTCCGCCGACTTTGCACCCAACCGCGTGATCGACGCCGGCGGCTGCCTGGTGCTGCCCGGCCTGGTGGACCTGGCGGCGCGCCTGCGCGAGCCCGGCCACGAGCACGAGCGCATGCTCGAATCCGAGATGGCCGCGGCCGTCGCCGGCGGCGTGACCAGCCTGGTCTGCCCGCCCGACACCGACCCAGTGCTCGACGAGCCCGGCCTGGTGGAGATGCTCAAGTTCCGCGCCGAGAAGCTGCACCAGGCGCGCCTGTTCCCGCTGGGCGCGCTCACGCGCGGCCTGGCCGGCGAGGTGCTGACCGAGATGGCCGAGCTGACCGAATCGGGCTGCGTGGGCTTCGGCCAGGCCGACGTGGCGCTGGCCAGCACCCAGGTGCTGCAGCGCGCGTTGCAGTATGCCGCCACCTATGGCTACACGGTGTGGCTGCGCCCGCAGGAGCTGCACCTGGGCAAGGGCGTGGCCGCCAGCGGCCCGCTGGCCACGCGCATGGGCCTGTCGGGCATTCCGGTGGCGGCCGAGACCATCGCCCTGCACACCATCTTCGAGCTGCAAAAGACCACGGGCGCGCGCGTGCACCTGTGCCGCCTGTCGAGCAGCGCGGGCGTGGAGCTGGTGCGGCGCGTCAAGGCCGCGGGCCTGGCCGTCACCTGCGACGTCAGCATCAACTCCCTCCTTCTCACCGACCTGGACATGGGCTACTTCGACAGCCGCGCGCGCCTGACGCCGCCGCTGCGTCAGAGCAGAGACCGCGACGCGCTGGCCGCGGCGCTGATGGACGGCACCATAGACGCGCTGGTGTCCGACCACACGCCCGTGGACGAGGACGCCAAGGCCGTGCCCTTTGCCGAGGCCGAGCCCGGCGCCACCGGCCTGGAGCTGCTGCTGTCCATCGCCCTCAAATGGTCGCGCGACGGCGGCGTGCCGCTGGCGCGTGCGCTGGCCGCGGTGACCAGCGAGCCCGCGCGCGTGCTGGGCGGCGCCCTGGGCACGCTGCAGGCCAGCGTGGGCCGCATCGCCGTGGGTGGCGTCGCGGACCTGTGCGTGTTCGACCCGGCGGCCGACTGGACGGTGCAGGCCGACGCCCTCGTCAGCCAGGGCAAGCACACCCCGTTCTCGGGCTACGAGCTGCCGGGCCGCGTGCGCTGCACCCTGGTCGGCGGCCAGGTGGCCTTCGAGCGCGGCTGAACCTGCAACCCATGCCGCGTGCCCTGCGCGCCTGCTGGCGCGTGTTGCGCCTGGTGCTGCACGCCCTGCTGGGCTTGTGGACGGTGGCGCTGCACTTTCCGCGGCTGCCGCCCGATCAGCAGCAGGCACGCGTGCAGGCCTGGTCCCTGGGACTGCTGGCCTGCGCCGGCGTCACGCTTGAGCTGCGCGGCAGCCCGCCGCAGGGGGGGCCTGTGCTGCTCGTCGCCAACCATCTTTCCTGGCTCGACATACCCGTGATGCATGCGGCGCGCTACTGCCGCTTCATCAGCAAGTCCGACGTGCAGGGCTGGCCCATCGTCGGCACGCTCGCCACGGCCGCGGGCACGCTCTACATCGAGCGCGCATCGCGCCGCGACGCGCTGCGCATGGTCGCCAGCATGCGCGATGCGTTGCTGGCCGGCGAGGTGCTGGCCGTGTTCCCCGAAGGCACGACCGGCGACGGCCGCCAGCTGCTGCCCTTTCACGCCAACCTGCTGCAGGCCGCCGTTGCCGCCGACGCGCCCGTGCAGCCCGTGGGCCTGCGCTTTTTGGATAGCAGCAGCGGCGCCACCAGCTTTGCCCCCAGCTTCGTGGGCGATGAAACCCTGCTCGGCTCCATCTGGCGCACGCTGTCGGCGCCGGGCATCACGGCCGTGGTGCACTTCGGTGCGATCGAGCACGCCCAGGGGCGCGACCGACGCGCCTGGAGTCAGGCGCTGCATGCGGCTGTGGACGGGCTAAGACAGCGCTGAGTTCAGCCGCGGGCAAAGGTGACGACATGATCCACCTGCGCGCGAATGCCTATCCATTCACCCATCGCATGGTCATGGTGGCTGGGCACATGGGCCATCACTGTGAGGCCGCTGGCCAGCTCCAGCGTATACAGGAACTCCGAGCCGCGAAACGCCTTGCGCACGATGCGTGCGCGCACCGGCGCGGCATCGTCGTGCACCACGTCGTCGGCGCGCAGCAGCACGTCGCACTCGCCGCGCGGGTAGCTGGAGGGCAGCAGGCAGCCGCCGGTGTCGGTGAGCTCGCCCAGCGCGGTGCACGCCACCACCTGGTCGCCCTGGCGCACCAGCGTTGCCGGGGCGAACACGCCATGGCCGATGAAGTCGGCCACGAAACGCGTGGCCGGGCGGTGGTAGAGGGCGTAGGCGTCGTCCCACTGGTGCAGGCGGCCGCCGTCGAGCACGCCGATGCGGTCGCCGATGGCAAAGGCCTCCAGCTGGTCGTGCGTGACGAACAGCGCCGTGGCGCCCGCGGTCTTGAGGATGGCGCGCACCTCATGCGCCAGGCGCTCGCGCAGGTCCACGTCGAGGTTGGAGAAGGGCTCGTCGAGCAGCATCAGCCGCGGGCGTGGCGCCAGCGCGCGCGCCAGCGCCACGCGCTGCTGCTGTCCGCCCGAGAGCTCATGCGGATAGCGCGCCTCGCTGCCGGCCAGGCCCACCAGCTCCAAAGCCTCGCGCACGCGCGCCGACTGTTCATTGCGCGGCAGGTCGTGGATGCCAAAGGCCACGTTGCGCCCCACCGAGAGGTGTGGGAACAGCGCGTAGTCCTGAAACACCATGCCGATGCGCCGCTGCTCGGGCGCCACGCTGCGCCCGGGCGCACCCACCAGCTCGCCGGCCAGGCGTATGCTGCCGGCGGCCACGGCCTCCAGGCCGGCCACGGCGCGCAGCAAGGTGGTCTTGCCGCAGCCCGAGGGGCCGATGAGCACACCGATCTCGCCCGCGGCCAGGCCCAGGGTCACGCCATGCACGGCGGGTAGCTGGCGGCTGCCGTAGCGCACGTCCAGCTGGGAGACTTCGAGAAACATGGGGCGATTGTAGAAGTCGCTTGCGTAGAATCGTTCCTATTTGCATCGCGCGCGGTGAGTCCGGCGTGGTGCCTGCGTCCTCGTCACCGTTGTCCGCCACGGGCCGTCTCTTGCCGTCCATCCAACGCGCCCTGCGCTCCATCGCTCCCATCCTGCTGGCCCTGCTGCTGGCCCTGCCCGTGCTGGCCGTGCTGGGCGCATGGCTGCCGCAGGCGGAGGGCGGCGCGCAATCGGGCGCCATCCTGCGCGAGATGGCGGCCACCGTGCTGCCCGACTATCTGTGGACCACGCTGTGGCTGGGCCTGTTCGTGTCGCTGGGCGCGGCGATTGTGGGTACGGCCAGTGCGGCGGCGGTGACGCTGTTTGACTTCTGGGGGCGGCGCCAGCTGGAATGGCTGCTGCTGCTGCCCCTGGCCATGCCGGCCTATGTGACGGCCTATGCCTACACCGATTTCCTGCAGTTCAGCGGCCCGCTGCAGGTCTGGCTGCGCGCCGCTTTCGGCCTGGAGGGCCGCCTGTTGCCCGAGGTGCGCAGTCTGGGCGGCGCCATCTGGGTCTTTATCTTCGCGCTCTACCCCTATGTCTATCTGCTGGCGCGCACCGCGCTGGGCGAGCGCGCCGCGCACCTGATGGAGGCCGCGCGCCTGATGGGCGCCTCGCCCGCGCGGCGCCTGCGCAGTGTCGCGCTGCCGCTGGCGCGCCCGGCCGTGGCGGCGGGGGTGGCGCTGGCGCTCATGGAGACCCTGGCCGACTTTGGCGTGGCCTCCTACTTCGGCATTCAGACCTTCACCACCGGCATCTACAAGGCCTGGCTGGCCATGGACAACCGCCTGGCCGCGGCGCAGCTGGCCACCTTTCTGCTGGCCCTGGTCGTGTTGCTGCTGCAGCTGGAGCTGCGCGCGCAGCGGCGCATGCGCTTTGCCACGGGCGGCGTGGGCCGTGCCGGCTCAAGCGAGGCCCAGCCCATGCGGCTGCGCGGCGCGCGCTGCGCCGCCGCCTGGCTGGTGTGCGCGCTGCCGGTGCTCATGGGTTTTGTGGCGCCGGTGCTGTTCATGCTGCGGCCGCTGGCGGCCGACTGGTCGGTGCTGCCCTGGGACCGCTTTGCGCAATGGGCGGGCAATAGCGTGCGCCTGGGCACCATCACCGCCGTGCTGGCCGTGGCCATTGCGCTGGCGCTGGCCTTTGCCGTGCGCCGCCGGGGCGGGGCGCTGACGCGCGCGGTGGTGCAGCTCGTGAGCCTGGGCTATGCCGTGCCGGGCGCGGTCATCGTCGTGGGCCTGCTGCTGCCCGTGGGCTGGCTGCAGGCCGCGGCGCCAACTTGGGGCCTGAGCGCACTCGTGACCACCACGGCCGTGGGCATCGTCTGGGCCTACCTGGTGCGCTTTTGCGCCGTGGCGCTGCAGTCGGTGCAAAGCGGCTATGCGCGCATCCCCGCCAGCCTGGACGATTCGGCGCGCATGCTGGGCGTGGGCGGCATGGGGCTGCTGGCGCGCGTGCACTGGCCGCTGCTGAAGCGATCGACGGCCGCGGCCGCGCTGCTGGTGTTCGTGGACGTGATGAAGGAGCTGCCGGCCACCATCGTGCTGCGCCCCTTCGACAGCGACACGCTGGCCGTCGTCGCCTACCAGCTGGCGCGCGACGAGCGCCTGGGAGAGGCGGCGCTGCCCTCGCTGGCGCTGGTGGCCGTGGGCCTGGTGCCGGTGATCCTGCTCAGCCGCACGCTGCGTGGGTCTTCACGCTGAGAGCGCGAATGCGAGCGTATTCACGCCCCAAGGCCTAAACTTCCTTGCATGACCGATATCACCATTTACCACAACGCCCGCTGCAGCAATTCGCGTGGCGCGCTGGAGCTGCTGCGCGAACGTGGCATCGAGCCCGTCATCGTTGACTACCTCAAGGAGCCGCTGACCGTGGCAGAGCTCACCGCCCTGGTGGCGCGCCTGGGTGTGCCTGTGCGCGATCTGCTGCGCAGCAAGGAGGCCGTCTACCATGAGCTGCACCTGGGCGACCCCGGCGTGAGCGAGCGGCAGCTCATAGAGGCCGTGGCGGCGCATCCGGTGCTGCTCAACCGCCCCATCGTCGTGACCCCCAAGGGCGCCCGGCTGTGCCGCCCGCCCGAGCTGGTACTGGACTTGCTGCCTTAGAGCGTGAACATGCTCTTAAGAATCACCTAAGCCAGCACCCCCACACTGCCTTCCATCAGCACTCAACGCTATGGAAAGGCAGACCATGAACACCCTACTCACCTCTCCCCGCCGCCTCATCCTGGCCCTGGTAGCCGCGGGCGCCCTGGGCGCCACGGGCGCGGGCCTGATCACGGCGCATGAGGCGCGGGCGCAGGCCGCGCCGCCGGAGGTGGCTGCCGTCGCCCCGGCCACGACCACCGTCACGCTGCCTGACTTTTCGGCCATCACGGCACGCTATGGCCCGGCGGTGGTCAACATCAGCGTCAGCGGCATGCGCAAGGTTTCGGGCGATGACGGCGACAACAGCCCCACGGCGCGCCAGCGCGGCCCGCAGGGCATGGACCCGAATGACCCGATGTTCGAGTTCTTCCGCCGCTTCGGCATTCCCATGCCTGGAATGGGCGGGCAGTCGCAGCGCAATGTGCCCGTGCGCGGCGAGGGCTCGGGCTTCATCATCGACCCCAATGGCATCGTGTTGACCAACGCCCATGTGGTCAAGGGCGCGACCGACGTCACGGTGAAGCTCACCGACCGGCGCGAGTTCCGCGCCAAGGTACTCGGTGCCGACCCCAAGACCGATATCGCCGTGCTCAAGATCGACGCCCACAACCTGCCCACGGTGAAGCTGGGCAACTCGGCCGACCTGAAGGTGGGCGACTGGGTGCTGGCCATCGGCTCGCCGTTCGGCTTTGAAAACTCCGTCACCGCCGGTGTCGTGAGCGCCAAGGGCCGCTCGCTGCCCGACGACAGTTTTGTGCCTTTCATCCAGACCGATGCCGCCGTCAACCCCGGCAACTCCGGTGGCCCGCTGTTCAACGCGGCCGGCGAGGTGGTGGGCATCAACTCGCAGATCTATAGCCGCTCGGGGGGCTTTCAGGGCCTGTCGTTCGCCATTCCCATCGAGGTGGCGACGCGCGTGGAGCAGCAGATCGTGGCCACCGGCCATGTCGAGCACGCACGCCTGGGCGTGGCCGTGCAGGAGGTGAACCAGGCCTTTGCCGACTCGTTCAAGCTGCCCCGGCCTGCAGGAGCGCTGGTGGCCAATGTCGATGCCGGCGGCCCGGCCGACAAGGCGGGCCTGAAGGTGGGCGACGTGATCCTCAAGGTCAATGGCCGGCCCATCGTCGCCTCGGGTGACCTGCCGGCCTTCATCGGCCAACAGCCTCCGGGCGAGAAGGTGCAGATGGAGGTCTGGCGCCAGGGCCATGCCGAGACGCTGGCTGCCACCCTGGGCAATGTCAACGACAAGAGCACCAAGGTCGCCAGCAGCGACCAGGCCGTGGGCAAGGGCCAGCTGGGACTGTCCCTGCGCCCGCTGCAGCCCGATGAGGCCCAGGCCGCGGGCCTGGAAAAGGGCCAGGGCCTGCTGATCGAGGATGTGCGCGGCCCCGCTGCCATGGCGGGCGTGCAAAGCGGCGACGTGCTGCTGGCCATCAATGGCACGCCCGTCAAGGGCGTGGAGCAGGTGCGCGCCGCCATGGCCCATGCGGGCAAGTCGGTGGCCCTGTTGATCGAGCGCGACGGCGACAAGATCTTCGTGCCGGTGCAGCTGGGCTGAGGGCCTCGTGAGCGGCTAGCGCATGGGATTGTTGGCTTATGCTGGCACCCATGCGCCTGTTGCTTGTAGAGGATGACACCATGATCGGCGAGGCCGTGCGCGACCTGCTGCGCGCCGAGCATTACGCCGTCGATTGGGCCACGGACGGCGACATGGCCGATGCCGCCCTGGCCACCCAGCAGTACGACCTGGTGCTGCTGGACCTGGGCCTGCCGCGCCGTGATGGCCTGGCCGTGCTGCGCAGCCTGCGCGCGCGCAAGGACCGCACGCCGGTGCTGATTGCCACGGCGCGCGACGGCGTGGCCCAGCGCGTCGAGGGACTGGACGCGGGCGCCGACGACTATGTGCTCAAGCCCTATGACCTCGATGAGCTGCTGGCGCGCATACGCGCGCTGCTGCGCCGCGCCAGCGGCCGTGCCGAGCCGGTCTACGAGCACCAGGGTGTGACGCTCAACCCCGGCACGCGCGAGGCCGCCGTGCAGGGCCGGCCGGTGGTGCTGTCGGCGCGCGAATGGGCGGTGCTCGAACCTCTGCTGGCGCGCCCCGGCATGGTGCTGTCGCGCCAGCAGCTCGAGGACAAGCTCTACGGCTGGGGCGACGAGGTCAGCAGCAACGCCGTCGAGGTCTACGTTCACGGCCTGCGCAAAAAGCTTGGGGCGCAGATCGTGCTCAATGTGCGCGGCCTGGGCTACATGGTGCCGAAATCATGAACACCCCCCTGAGTCGCTTCGCGCCTCCGTGCGGCCGCCAGAGGCGGCAGCTCTTCGGGGCCGTCCAAGCCTGCGCAGGCAGGCTTGGAGCCGCGGCCCCCAGCCCCCGCTCTCGGCTTCGCCGGACAGGGGGATCGCTTGCTCAGCGCTGCGCGGCTGCCCGCGCTTGGGGCGCGCCGGTTTCGTGCGATGTGGGTCATCATGGGTTGTTGACATGAAGCGCATCTCTTCGCTTCGGCTGCGGTTGCTGGTGTTCCTGCTGGCGGCCATCGTGCTCACGGCCCTGGTGCAGGGCGTGCTGGCCTATCGCAGTGCCCTGGATGAGACCGATGCGCTGTTCGACTACCAGATGCAGCAGACGGCATTTGCGCTGCGCGCCGGCCTGCCGCCCGATGCCCAGGCCAGCGGCAGCGCGCGCCCCGAATACCAGCATGACGAGCTCATCGTCCAGGTCTGGACCAACGAGGGGCTGCGCATCTTCGAATCCGTCGTGGGCGCGGCGCTGCCGCAGATCGCGGTGCTGGGTTTTTCCCAGGTGCAGGCGCGCGGCACCATCTACCGCGTGTTCTCGCTGCAGACGCGCTCGCAGGTCATACAGGTGGCGCAGGACATGGCGCCGCGCCGGGCCATGGCGCGCGCGCTGGCGCTGCGCTCGCTGCTGCCGCTGGCGCTGATGGCGCCGCTGTTGGCCCTGGCCGTGTGGTGGGCCGTGGGCCGGCTGCTGGCGCCCGTGGAGCGCGTGCGCGGCCAGCTGGCCGCGCGCCGGGCCGACGACCTGGTGCCCGTCAGCGACATCGGGCTGCCGAGCGAACTGCAGCCCCTGGTGCATGAATTCAACGCCCTGCTGGCGCGTGTGCAGCAGGCCTTCGAGGCGCAGCAGCATTTCGTGGCCGACGCCGCGCACGAGCTGCGCTCGCCGCTGGCCGCGCTCAAGCTGCAGGTGCAGGGCCTGCAGCGCGCCACTGATGCCGACACGCGCGCGCTGGCCATTGAGCGCCTGGCCGGCGGCATAGACCGCGCCACGCGCCTGGTCGAGCAGCTGCTGGCCCTGGCGCGCCAGGAGGCGCAGGTGACCGCGGGCGTGCCGCCCCGGCCCGTGCCGCTGGCCGATCTGGCACGCCAGGCGGTGGCCGACGCCGCACCCGCGGCGCAGCGGCGCGGCGTGGACCTGGGCCTGGCGCCGCTGTCGCCCGAGGTGGAGCAGGCCCATGTGGTCGGCCAGCCCCAGGCGCTGGAGATCCTGCTGCGCAACTTGCTGGACAACGCCGTCAAGTACACCCCGCAGGGCGGCGTGGTGGACGTGCGGCTGCAGGCCGAGCCCGGGCAGCTGGTGCTGGTGGTGGATGACAGCGGCCCCGGCATCGCCCCCGAGCAGCGCGAGCAGGTGCTGCAGCGCTTTCACCGCGGCCCGCAGGACGGCGCGCAGGTGACCGGCAGCGGCCTGGGCCTGGCCATTGCCGAGAGCATTGCGACCATGCATCGCACGCGGCTGGAGCTGGGCAGCGCCCCCGATCTGGGCGGCCTGCGCGTGAGCCTGCGGCTGGCGCGTGCCGGTGGCCCGGGGGAGGGCGCGGACGCATGATCCGCGTGGCTGTGCTCTCGGGTTTGGGCCATGCCGTGTTCGTGGCCGCGGGCCTGCTGGTCTATGTGATGGCCACGCGCATCGGCCACCAGCGCCGCCACCCTTCGGCGGCCATGGCCTGGGTGTTGGGCATCGTGACCATTCCCTACCTCGTCGTGCCGCTGTTCCTGCTGTTTGGCGCGCGCAAGTTCGCGCGGCCCGAGCGGCGCGTGCGCGTCGCAGCGCTGCAGATGGAGGCAGGTGCGCCGGCCTGGGCCCAGCGCTTGCTGGCCAGCATGGAGATGGCGCCCGCCATGCGCAATCAGCAGGTCGTCCTGCATGCCGATGGCGGCGAGGCGCTGCAGGGCCTGCTGGCCACCATGGCCTCGGCTCGCCATAGGCTGGATGTCTGCACCTACCTGCTCGGGCATGACGACATCGGCCGCCAGGTGGCGCAGGCGCTGCTGGACTGCGTACGCCGCGGCGTCAGCGTGCGCCTGCTGGTGGACGCCATGGGCAGCATGGGCAAGTCTCCCGGCATGTTGCGCGCTCTCAAGCGCCAGGGCGTGCAGGTGCGGCGCTTCATGCCGCTCCTGCACAACCCCCTGCATGGGCGCACCAATCTGCGCAACCACCGCAAGCTGGCGGTGGCCGATGGCCGGCGCCTGTGGAGCGGCGGGCGCAACCTGGCCGCCGAATACTTCGTGGACCGGCCGGGCCGGCCCGCGTGGGTGGACCTGAGTTTCGAGGTCTGCGGCCCGCTGGCCGAGCTGGCCCAGGCCCAGTTTTCCACCGACTGGCGCGTGGCCCGCGGCCTGGCGCTGCGCAAGGCCCGCCGAGCCCGGCATGCGCACGCATGGGACCTGCCGGCAGGCTCCGCTGGCGGCCCGCTGGCCCAATGGCTGCCCAGCGGCCCCGACCATGCTGACGACACCGTGCACGCCCTGCTGCTGGCCGCGGCCTACCATGCCGAGCGGCGCATCGTGGCCGTCACCCCGTACTTCGTGCCCGACGACGCTTTGCTGGACGCCTGGTGCCTGGCCTGCCGCCGCGGCGTGCGCGTGAGCCTGCTGGTGCCCGCGCGTTCCAACCACCGCCTGGCAGACATCGCGCGCGAACGTGCCCTGCGCGAACTCAGCGCTGCGGGCGCACAGGTCTGGCTCAGCCCGTCCATGGTGCATGCCAAGGCCGTGCTCATTGACGACGATCTGGCCCTGGCGGGCTCTCTCAACCTCGATGCGCGCAGCCTGTTCCTCAACTATGAGGCCATGACCGCCTTCTATGGCGCGCAGGAGCTGCGCTGGCTCTCGCAATGGTGCGCGCGCCAGATCGCCGCCGCACACCCCTACCGCGCGCGCCGCCCGTCCTGGGCGCGGGACATCGTCGAAGGGGTGGTGCGGGCGGTGGGTTTCCAGCTCTAGGTGCCAGCCTGCGGTGTCGACGCGGCCTGCGCCGGAGCGGCCATGACAAAGGCGTCGGAGAAGCAAAAACTCTCGTCCAGGCCATGGGCGATGAACGCCGGCACGGCGGTCTCGATCATGCGCACCGAGCCGCACAGGTAGACCTCGTTGCCGCTCAGGTCGGGGAAGTCGGCCAGCATGGCCTCGTGCACCAGGCCGGTGCGGCCGCCCCAGCCATCCTGCAGCGTGGGTTCGGACACCACGGGCACCACGGTGAAGTTGTCGTGCTGGCGCTGCCACTCTTCGCACAGCGCCAGCAGGTACAGGTCCTGCGGCTGGCGCACGCCCCAGTACAGGCGCATGGGGCGGTGCACGCCGCGCGCAAACGCGTCTTCCACGATGCTCTTGATGGGTGCAAAGCCCGTGGCCCCGGCGATGAAGAGGATGGGGTGGCTGCTCGCGCGCAGCGTGAACTGCCCCAGCGGCCCCTCGAAGCGCAGGCTGTCGCCCGGCTTCATGGCCTGGAACACATGGGTGGTGAAGAGCCCGCCGGGCACCAGGCGCACATGCAGCTCGATCTGGCTGCTGGCGCCGGGCCGGTTGGCAAAGGAGAAGGCGCGCCGCTGGCCGTCTTCCAGCAGGATGTTGATGTACTGCCCCGCGGCAAAGGGCAGGCTCTGGCCATCCGGCAGCTGCAGGTCTATGCGCATCACGTCCGGCGCCAGGCGCTCCATCTGCGCCACCGTGGCGCTGTAGACCTGCTGGGCCTGGCCCGCGGCACCGGTGAAGCCCGCCACGTCGATGACCATGTCCTCGCGCGGCACGGCGCAGCACATCAGGGCCTTGCCGCGTGCCTTGTCGGCGTCGGGCAGGGCGCTTCGCTGATAGGGACGGTGCTCGTACTGGCCCTGCTCGACCGAGCACAGGCACAGGCCGCAGCCGCCGTTGCGGCATTCATAGGGAAGGGCCAGGCCCTGGCGCAGGCCGGCGTCCAGTATGGTTTCGCCCGCGCGCACCTGGATGGCGGCGCCGGCACCCTGCTCGCCCAGCACCTGCACCTGGTGCAGGCGCTTGTCCCCGCGCTTGAAACGCGGCGGCCACCAGGGCAACAGCGCCACCAGGGCCGAGGCGCCCACCACCAGCGCCCACACCCGGCCCAGCGGCCATTCGGTGAGCAGCGGGAACACGGTCAGATAGAACCAGTCGAGCTCGATATGCGTGATGGCCCGCGCCAGGTCGGTCTGCCCGCCCTGGCTGTGCACCGGCTCCAGCAACGACAGCACCAGCAGCGTTGCCAGCAGCCCGATGACGATGGGCCTGGGCGGCGTGGTGCGCGCCTTGGGCACGCGCTGCACATGGATCCACATGACCATCAGCACCACCAGCGGCAGGCCCAGGTGCATGAAGGACAGCAGCGTGAAGAAGCGCGCCCCCACATGCTCGGAATACAGGAAGTTGCGCATCAGGCTGCCGCTGAAGATGGGCAGCCAGTCCAGCCACTCGAAGCTGGTGACGGTGACGTACTGCGCCAGGTGGTCCCAGGGCAGCATGTAGCCGTTGATGCCCGAGGCGTAGACCATCCAGATCAGCATCAGGCCGGTGATCCACGAAAACCAGCGAAAGCCGTGGTAGAGGTTGAAGGCAAAGTAGCGCAGCATGTGCAGCACCATGGTCAGCACCATGGCGTCGGAGGCATAGCGGTGCACGCTGCGCAGGATGCCGCCCAGCCACCATTGGTGGGTACTCAGGGCGACGACCGAGGTGTAGGCCTCGGAGATGCCGGTCTCGAAGAAGATGTACAGGTACAGGCCGCTGCCACCGACGATCCAGAACAGGAAGAAGGTGATGGCCCCCAAGTGGTAGAAGGGGTTGATGCGGTCGCCGAACGCGGCATTGAACAGGCCCTCGGCGCGCAGGAACAGCCACTGCAAAAGGTCTTGGAATTTTTTGATCACGGGCGGGGCTCCTTCATGCGGGCAGGGCCTGCGGCTGGCGCATGGCGCGCAGCACGACGACGACGAATAGCAGCCCGCCGATGATGGCGATCAGGCCGCCCAGGCCCATCAGGCCCATGCCGGCGACCTCGGCCGTGCTGCGCAGCACCTGCTCGGCGCCCGCCACCTTGCGCTGCACGCCGTAGCCGCCCGACCACACCAGGCCGATGATGTGCATGAACTGCCCCATGCCGTACAGCCAGGGCTGCCAGGTGGCCAGCCGCCCCTGCGGTGCCTGGTAGCCCAGGGCCGGCAGGATGCGGTACACGGCGCCCATGAGCGCCAGCGTCACGCCCACGATGCAGCCGTGGTAGTGCGCCGGTATGCGCACGTTGCTACCCTGGATGAAAACGCCGATCACGCCGCCGGCAGCAAACAGCAGCACCGAGGCCAGCAGCGCCGCGCGCAGCGGGCGCAGGCGGGCTTCCAGGCGGCGCAGCGGCAGCACGCCCAGCACCGCGGCCAGGCCCACGGGCAGGATGGCCGGGCCGCCGCCCAGGCGCATGGCCCAGGTCAGCAGGGCGCGGTGTTCGACCGAGGCCACGTCATGCGCCAGGTAGGCATAGGGCGTGATGAAGACACCCACCAGCGCCAGCAGGAACAGCAGCAGCGTGACGCGCGGGCTCAGCGCAATGCGCGCGCCGCAGGCGCTGACCAGCCACAGCCATGACACGAGCATGAGCAGCGTCCAGGTGAATTGCAGCGCATGGCCGCCGCCCCAGAACAGGATCTCGTAGTAGGCCTTGCCGCTCAGGCTGATGGGCAGCACCACCCAGGACCAGGCAAAGCACAGCAGCGCCACGGCGGTGGCGATGGCCGCCGCGCTCAGGCCGAAATGTAGCGCGCCCTGGCCGTCGTAGCGCAGGCCCAGGCGCGGCGCCGCCAGCAGGCCGCGCAGCACCAGCAGCGCCGTGCCCAGGGCAAACACCACCAGGCCGGCCAGGAACAGGGGTGACTCCAGCACCGGGATGTAGTTGGCCATGATGGGCTCGCCCGGGTTCACAAAGGGCGACAGCGCCATGGCCAGCGTGCCGCCGCCCGTGACCCACAGCGCCAGCCAGCCCATGGCATGTGCGCGCGGATGGCCGTGCAGGCTCCACAGCAGGCCCGCCATGGCGACGAACCACACCAGCACCGACAGGTCCACATGCAGCACCAGCGAGATGTGGAAAAAATTGGCCGCCGGCAGCCACTGGTTCACATAGGGCGTGCGCGAGACCACGAGCAGCACGGAAAACAGGCCCGAGCCGATCAGGGCCGCCAGGCCCAGCCACAGCCAGCCGCGCGCCAGCGGCAGGCGGCTGTCGCGCGGCAGGCTGAGCTGGTAGCTGGCGCCGGGGCGCGCGGCCGGCGGGCTTGCGGCCGGCGTGGTGGGGCGGTTGGGAAAGGTGGTGTGGGCGTTCATTGCAGGACAATGCCTCCCTTGTCCGGGTTGAAGTCGATCACCAGCACCTGCGCGGGCCGCAGCGTGATGGTCTCGTCGAGCTGGTAGGCTTTTGCCGCGGGGCTCTGGCCGTCCTTGAAGCGCACCGCGACCCTGTGGTCACCCGCGGCAAGGTTGAACCGGTGGTACAGCGTGGAGGCGCCGTCGCGCGACAGGCCTGCGGGCGGCGCGGTC
Organism: Pseudomonadota bacterium; assembly: GCA_018241405.1. Lineage (GTDB taxonomy): Bacteria > Pseudomonadota > Gammaproteobacteria > Burkholderiales > Burkholderiaceae_C > Alicycliphilus. The sequence continues at coordinate 26,186 of JAFEDY010000033.1, forward strand.
TGGTTGAGCACGTTCTGGCCGTCGATGTCCACCTCGATGTGCACCGGCGAGCGTTCGCGCTCGCACTTCATGGCCTTGCGCATGTTGGGCGCCATCTTGGCTTGTTCCTCGGCCGTGTAGGGGCGGCATTCGGCCAGCAGCGCACCATGGTGGATGAAGCTGACCTTGATTTGCCCCATGTCGTCGGGCAGGGGGTGGTAGACCGGCCAGCGTGAGAACACGCCCAGCGCCAGGGCAAAGCCGCCATACAGCAGCGCCTGGCCGGTCCAGTTGAGTGCGCGGTTCATCGGGGGCTCTCCTCGGATACATGTGGTGTGGCGCCTTGGCAGTGCTGGCGCAGGGCCTGCAGCGCGGCGGCAAGTGCGGGCTCATCGCCCCTGTCGGTCCAGGCCACGCGCCAGCCGTCCTGCGGCACGGACAGACGCAGGTGGGGCTCGCGCGCGCCCGTCAGGCGCTGGGCCGTCCAGCGCTGGCCCAGGCGGAAGGCGCAGCCGCCCTCGCGGCAGCCGTTGACCAGCACGGCGTCGGCGCCGGCGCGCAGCGCGTATTCAATGAACGAAGGCGGCAGGGCGCCGGCGCAGACCAGCCTGAGGTGCAGCACATCGGGCGCGTCCAATCGGCCTTGCGTACCCTGGTCGCAGCCAAGGACCACCAGGCGCCTGGGTCCAGTCATGGCATGCAGGCCATCCACCAGCTGGCGGCGCAGCGCATGCACGGGCCATTGCGGCATGTCGATGCCGGTCACCAGCTGCTCGGCGCTGCGAAACGGGGTGGACGAGGGGCAGGCGCCGGCGCAGATGCCGCAGCTGGCGCACAGGTCGGCGCGCACCTGCGCCAGGCGCATGTGTGGCTTGCCGTTGGTGTGGGCCACCATGGTGATGGCCGAATAGGGGCAGTCGTCAAAGCAGCGCGCGCAGCCGCTGCAATGCGCGGGATAGACCATGGCCACCGGTTGGCGTGGCGCCGTTGGCAAAAACGGCGGCAGCGCCAGCAGCACGAAGGCCAGGCCCAGCAGCACCCAGACGGTGCTGGCGGAGGTGGCATCCATCAGCGGGTGGATGAACAGCAGCCACCAGTCCAGCGCCAGCGTGGTGGGCAGGCTGGTCAGGTCTGCCGGGCCCTGGCTGCGCACCGGCAGCGCCAGCGCCAGTACCAGCAGCGTGGCCAGCGTGCCCCATGCCAGGGGACGGGCCGGAAACACCTTGGCCAGGCTGATGCGCTGGATGTGAAACCACAGGCCGAACACCAGCAGCAGCGGGATGCCGATGTGGATGAAGAGGAACAGGGTGAGCAGCCGGTCGCTCAGGCTGGCATCGCCCAGGAAGTTGCGCGACAGGGGCACCGCAAGAATCGGCAGGGCATCCAGCCACTCGGCCGTGGCCAGCACCGAGTACTGGCCCAGGCGATCCCAGTTGAGCCAGAAGCCGCCCACGGCGCTGACGAAGGCCAGGCCCACGAGCGGCACGCCCGTCCACCAGATCACGCGGCGCCAATGCCGGTAACGCCCCAGCAGCCATTCGCGCAGGATGTGCAGCCCCATCACGAGCACGAAGGCATCGGCCGCGTAGCGGTGCAGGCCGCGCAGCGCCGTGCCCAGCATCCAGGGCGCTTCGGCCAGCGCGTCAATCGAGGCGTAGGCGCCGGCGGCCGAGGTGTCCAGCACAATGAACAGCACGCTGCCGCTGGCGATCAGCAGCCACAGCAGCAGAAAGCCCAGTGCGCCCAGCTGCTTGAGCGGGTTGGCGGCCGGGCCAAAGGCCGCGTCCAGGCCATGCTCCAGCGCGCGATAGGCGCCGGCAAGGCCTGGCAGCGGCGGGGGCGATGTGCTGGGCCCTGCGGGGAGGCGGGCGGTACCTGGCAGGGACATGGCTGCGGTGCGCATCAGGCGTTGCGCACCCCTCCCTTGCCGCGCGCGGCCTTGCGGCCGGAGCGCCATTCATTGATGAAGAACACCAGCATCACGATGAAGAAGGTGACCCCGCCGGCGATCTGGATCGGCAGGCTGTAGTCCACCTTGTAGGCGCCGGTCTTGGGGTCGTAGACGGTGCACAGGATGCGCACCCGGTCGAACAGTTGGTCGACCAGTGCATTCGTCTCGACGGGCGTGCCCGACAGGAGCATCTTCAGCGGCTCCCCCAGCTCCGCCGGTGCCAGGACGTCGCCATAAATCTGGCGCACGATGCGTCCCTCGGCGTCGAGGATGGAGACCTGCAGCACATGGTCGAAACCGGCGGGCGTGGCCTGGAAGACAAAGCCGAAGTCCTGCGCCAGCGCCGGCACGATGGCGCCGGGCGGGCTCAGGAACTCCCAGTTGGGCTGGCGTATGCCGTACTGCGCGGCAAAGGCCTTGAGCGCCTGCGGCGAGTCGGCCGGCTGGTTGAAGCCTATGCTGACCACGTTGAACTGATTGGGCCCCACGCTTTTCTGCAGGCCCTCCACGGTCTCCTGCAGCGAGCGCGTGGTGGTGGGGCAGACCTGGAAGCACCCGGTGTAGATAAAGCTCACCAGCAGCGGCTTGCCGCGATAGGAGGCGAGCGAGACGGGCTGGCCCTCGCGGTTCAGAAGAATGTGATCACCAACCTTGCGGCCCAGAGCGGCCTGGCTGGTGCGCAGCGCCGCCTCGCGATCCAGGCCCAGGTCGGCATGGTCGCTGCTGGCGGCCATGGCCGGCAGCCCCAGCACCAGGGCGCATGCAGCGACTCCTTGTTGCAGGCGTGGCAGCAGCGACCAGACCATGGCGGACACCTCCCGTGTCAGCGCAGCGCGGCATCCAGGCAGGCGGCTACCAGCAGGACACTCAGTTGCACCAGCGAGGCGAAGAACGAACCCATGGCGGCGGCGCAGTCGTCGGGATTACGCGCCAGCTGCCAGGATTTGCGCACGAAGTGCAGGCCGCCGGCGAGCGCGCCCAGGCCGTACACCGGCCCGGCGCCGTAGGCCAGGGGCGCGAGCGAGGCCAGGAACAGCAGCACGGTGCAGAGCAGCACGCTGCGCGCCGCACGCTCGGGCCCCACGACCACGGGCAGCATGGGCACGCCCGCCTGGGCATAGTCGGCGCGGTTGGCGATGGCCAGGCTCCAGAAATGCGGCGGCGTCCATAAAAACAGCACCAGCGCCAGCAGCCAGGGCAGGGGGCCGAGCCCGGGGTTGACCGCGGCCGCGCCGGCGAGCACGGCAAAGCTGCCCGCCAGGCCGCCGATGACGATGTTCATGGCCGTGCGGCGCTTGAGCCACAGGGTGTAGACCACGCCGTAGAAGAAGGCGCCCAGGAACACATGCAGCGCGGCCGCGCCGTTGAGCACCAGCCAGGCCGCCGCCACCGCCGCCGCCAGCAGCGCCGCCATCAGCACCAGCCAGGCCGGGTGATGCGGCAGGGCGCCCGTGGCGAAGGCGCGCCGGCTGGTGCGCTTCATCAGGCGGTCGCTCTCGTATTCGACATACTGGTTGAAGGCGCCGGCGCTGGCCGAGGCCGCCAGCACCGACAGCGCCAGCACCAGCGTCTGCACCAGGCTGGGCGCGGGCCCCGGCGTGACCGCCATGCCCACGAGCGCCGTGATCATGATCAGCGAGCCGATGCGCAGCTTGAACAGCGAGATGACGTCGCGCGCCACCCGCGCGGCGCTGCGCGTGGCCGGGGCTAGCGTAGTGGTGTGCATGGCGCCGCGCTCCGTATCAGCTCAGGGTCCACAGCTGGCCCAGGTACTTCCAGTTGACGAAGTAGTACAGCACGAAGGCCACCAGGAAGACCATGGCCAGCACGAAGGTGCCGGGGGCCACGAAGCCGGCCGAGCCATAGGTCTGCGCCGCCGCCGTGGGCGCCGCGCGCGAGACCGGCGTGAACCGCGGGCTGGGCGTGCCGGCGTCCAGGCGCTTGCCCCACAGCAGCGAGCCCACGGTGACGTAGATGTAGATCACGCCGCCGGCGATGGCCGCCACGCCGCCGATGCCGACCAGGCCCATCATCAGGTAGGCCGCACCCGGCCACTCGTAGGCCAGGGCGTTGCCGCTGAAGGCCATGTCCCAGTGGCGGCGCGACACACCCAGCGTACCCGCGCCCATCATGACCAGGCAGAAGAAGTACATCGAGAAGCCGAACAGATAGGGCTGCAGCCGGGCCAGGCCGGGGGCGATCATCTCGCGCCGGAACAGGCTGGGGATCAGGAAGTAGGTCAGCGCCATGAAGGTCAGCGTGGTGCCGACGACCACCGTGGCGTGGAAATGCCCGGGCACGTAGATGGTGTTGTGGATCAGCAGGTTGAGCTGCTCGGTACCCATCATCACGCCGGTGATGCCGCCCAGGAAGCCAAAGCCCACCAGCGCGATGAACACGCCGGAGAAGGTCGGGTTGCTCCACGGCGCCTTGCGCAGCCATTCGAACAGGCCCTTGTTGTAGCCACGGGCGCGCTGGGCCACTTCCATGGCGCCGGGAATGGACAGGGCGTGGATCATGGAGCCGAGCACGGCAAAGTACATGAAGTAGCTGGTGTTGACGATCTTCCACTCGGTGCTGACGCCGGGGTCGGCCAGGATGTGGTGGGCGCTGGCCAGCTGCAGGAACAGGATGTACAGCAGGAAGGCGCCACGGCTGACGCGCTCGGACATGGGCTTGGCGTTGAAGGCAATGGCAGCCACGGCGTACCAGATGGAGATGTGCGCTGCCACGTTGATCTGCTGCGACGAGTGGCCGAAGGCCCACCAGACCACGCGGTAGACCAGCGGATCGACGCTCTTGAGCAGGCCGATGGACACCAGGAAGGTAGGCACCAGGATGAAGGCGCCCGACAGGATGGTGAACACCGCGATGATGGCCGCCGTCATGGCGCCGAAGGTGACCAGGGGGATGGAGCCCTCGTAGGTCTTGTCGCGCCGGGCCACGACCAGCGTGCCGAAGAACACGCCGCAGGCGACCAGTGCGCCCACCGCGAACAGGATCAGACTCAGGTAGAACGACCAGTGCGCCATCATCGGCACATAGGAGGTCATCATCACGCTGGACTCGCCCTGGAACACGGTGATGTTGTTCCACACCGCGCCCACCAGCATCAGCACAAAGCCCACCCAGGCGATCTTGGGCGTGGCGATGCGGCAGCGCAGCAGCGTGGATGAGGCGAAGTACAGCACGGCGACCTCGAAAAAGATGATCCAGAAGATCAGCATGTCGATGCCGTGGGCCGTGAGCACCATGTAGAAGGTGTCGGCGGGCAGCCAGTGCACGGCGGGCCAGCGGGTGAGCACGACGCCGATGGCCAGCAGGCCGCCGACGAGCAGTGCCACCACGGCCATGAAGGCGTGTGCCTGGATGAGCTTCTCGGCCTGGGCCTCGAATTGCAGGCCCGTGCGTGGGCAGGTTCGGTAAGTGGTAGTGACAGCCATGAGAGTCTCCCTCTGCTTACTTCACGTAGATGCGGCCGAGCATCTCGTGGTGGCCAATGCCGCAGTATTCGTTGCAGATGACGGAAAAGGTGCCCGATTCATTGGGCGTGACCTTGATCACATGCTCGTAGCCCGGCACGACCTGGATGTTGATGTTGGTCGGCTGCAGGGAGAAGCCATGGTTGTAGTCCATGGAGGTCAGGTGCAGCTTGTAGGTCTTACCCTTTTCCAGCTCCAGAATCGGCCACCAGTTCCACAGGCGGCCGATCATGTAGACGTCGGCACCCTCGGGTGGGGCCACCACGGGAACCTTCTGCTCGGTCTCCGTGCGCACCGTCCATTTGTCGACGGCAGCCTGTGTCTGGGCGGTGAATTTTTCCGGGGTGGTCTTGTAGGTTTCGGTGGCCAGGTTCTGTTTGCCGTAGACATGCCAGAACACCATCATGAAAAACATGACCATGCACCAGATGAAACAAATGGCGATCCAGAGACCTTCCACGCGGTCGAGTGGATGCTTCCACCACAGCCGCTCCGATGGGGGCAGTATTGCGCTCATGGTGTAGCTCCTTTACTTGGCCAATGGGATGGTCAAGATGTCGATCACGCCCCACAGGTTGTAGATCACCATGGGAATCATCACGCCCAAAAACAGCAGCAAAAACGGGCTGTCCAGCAGTTGCTGTATGAGCGGAACCTTTTCGTCCTCGTCGTCGTGGTGCATTGTTTTCTCCTTGGCACGCTTCTCGGTCATCAAGATTCTTGACTTTTGCCCTCGGTTAAAACCTGCGCTAGGTCAACTCTTTGGTGCGCTGGCTCTTGGGTAAACCCTGTTTTTTGTATAAAAAACACGTTTGCAACGACATTGCAGCGGCGCCTTCGCCTTGACCTGCCTCAGCTCCGGGGAAACTGGCGCTCTGACCACCCTCCCTTCCTCAGCATGTACCTTCCTGTTTCACACGCACGCAGACGCCATGTGCTGCAGCGCATGGCCTGGCTGTGCGCGGCCCTGGTGCTGGTGATCGTCGGCCTGAGCGCCTTCATTCGCTTGTCCCAGTCGGGGCTGGGGTGCGAACCCGGGCCGCAATGCCGGGCCGGCTCGGTGCAGGCGGTGGGCGACGCTGGGCAGGAGCCGCGCGCCGGCGTGCCTGCGGCGCGCCTGGGCCACAGGGTGGTGGCGTCCGCCACCCTGTTGCTGGTGCTGGCGATGACCGGGCTGGCACTGGCCTCGGGGGCGGCCCTACGGAGCGAGGCGCGCCTGGCGCTGGCACTGCTCGGGTTGGCGTTGTTCCTGGCGGTGCTGGGGCGCTGGGGCGGGCAGTCACGCCTGCCCGCCGTCACGCTGGGCAACCTGCTGGGGGGCTTTGCCATGTTCGCGCTCAGCGTGCGCCTGGCCCTGACGGCAGGCCGCACAGGCGCGACCGATGTGCAAGGCGCGCCGACGCCATGGCTGGGCGTGGCGACGGCCCTGGCCTGGGTACAGGTGGCGCTGGGCGGCCTGGTCAGCGCCGGCCAGGCCGGGCTGAGCTGCCCGGCCCTGGGCGCATGCGACTGGCGCACCGGATCGTGGCAGGCGCTCAACCCCTGGGCGCTGCCCGCTGCTGACCTGCTGCCCACGCATGCTGCGGGAAGCGTCGTGCATTTGCTGCATCGCTGGTCGGGCCTGGCGCTGGCCCTGGTGCTGGCGCGACTGGCCTGGCAGGCCTGGCGCCAGGGGCGGCGCGCCGTGGCCGCCTGGCTGTTCGCGCTGCCGCTGCTGCTGGTGGCGCTTGGCCTGGCGCAGGTCTGGCTGCAACTGCCGCTGGCCCTGGTGCTGGCGCACAACGCCGCGTCTGCGTTGCTGCTGGCGGTATTGCTCGGAATGGGGCGGCTGCAGCCGGGGTTAGCCGGACTACGGTAAGCGCTGGTCCCTCCGACAGGAATCGAACCTGTATCTAGCGCTTAGGAGGCGCTCGTTCTATCCATTGAACTACGGAGAGGGAGGCAGGATTGTAAGGGCCTGGTGGCCTCCGTCTTTTGCAAGCAAATTAATAGCTGTCAGCGCTTGCCGAATAAGCGCTACAGGCCGATCTGGCTTGAATTCAATCGTAGCGCACGGTGTAGATCAGGTCCACCGCGCTTTGCATGCCCGTCTGCCCGCGCAGCGTGAGGTGCTTGGACAGGTCGTAGAAGATGTAGAGCGTGCCCAGCACGCCCGAGAGGCTGCGCTCGTAGGTCACGTACAGGTCCTTGGACAGGCGCTTGCCCAGGGTGAGGGCGGCCTCGCTGGCGTCTGCGCCGGCCTGCGGGCCCTTGAAGCCGATCTCGTCCAGGCCCAGGCGCTTGGCGATGCCGCCGCTGCTGCCACCCTTGCCGCCGCCCAGCAGCGCCAGGGCGGCCTGCTGCAGGAGCGCGGCCTCGGCGCCACCGGCGCTGGCGCTGCGGCCCAGCACCACCCAGGAAAGTTTTTCGGCATCGGGCAGATCCGGGTCGGCGTACAGGCGCACGCGCGGCGCCTGCGCCGTACCCGTGACCTGCACGCCGGCGCGCACGCTGATGTTGGGGCGCAGCGCGAGGATGTCCAGCGCCGGGTTGTCGTAGGCGCCGGAGAAGCGCAGCAGCCCGCTTTCCACGTCCAGCGCCTGGCCCCAGGCGCGGTAGCGGCCCTGCACGGTGTGCAGCTCGCCGGTCACCCGTGGCTGGCCGCCAGTGGCGGCGCTGCTGCGGATGTCCAGCGTGCCCTCCAGGCGCGTGGTGATGCCATGGCCCTGCAGCGCAAAGTCGTCGCCCAGGTCCAGCGTGAGGGCGATGTCGGGCGGCCGGGCGGCTTGCACCTGGCCCACGGCCTGCTCGGCCCTCGCAGCAGCGGCGCGCTCCAGGGCGGCCGAGTGCACGACAACATCGCTGCCCAGCTGGGGTGCACCGGCCTCGGGCAGGATGATGGTGGCGCGGTCGGTGCGCAGCTGCCCGCGCAGCTGGAACTGCCCGCCCTGCAGCCGCGCCTGCAGCTCGCCCGAGACGCTGAGCTGCCGGTCGGCGCGCACCAGCAGCTGCAGCGCCTGGGCCTTGGCGCGCAGGTCCATGGCGATGCCCGATACACCCGGGCCGCCCGCCGCGCCCCAGCGGACGGTGCCGCTGCCGCTCAGGCTGCCGCCGTCCTGCGGAGCGGCCGTGCGGTTGCCGCTGTAGCCGGCGATGCGCGCGCGGCTGCCCGGGCCGCCGTGCACCAGCAGCTCGGTGATGGTGAGCTGCTCGCCCTGCAGCGTGGCGCGCAGGCGGCCACCCTGCAGGTCCACGCCGTCGAGCAGCGAGTGCACGCCGAACTGGTCGGCCGCCAGCTGGCCGTTCCAAAGCGGCGCGGTGCGCGTGCCGGACAGGCGTGCGTCGGCGGCGAGCGTGCCGCGCACACGCCAGCCCGGCGGCGCCAGGGCGGACCAGACGCCGATATCGGGCAATGCGGCGCGCACGGTGGCGGCCAGCGGGGCGTCGGCGGGCCAGGTCCAGCCGCCGTTGGCATGGGACAGGCGGGTGCTGCCATCGGCCTGCACGCGGCCGGCGCGCGCGCTGTCCCATTGCAGCTGCGCGCGCAGGCCGTCGCCCTCGGCGCTGAGCGACAGCTCGGCCTGGCGCAGTCCGGCGGGCTGGCCCGCGGCGGCCAGGTCCTGAGGCGCCTGTGCCGCCCGGCCCTGGCCGCTGCTGTGCACCACGGTGCTGGCGGCCGCGTCACCCGTGAGGATGCTCAGATCGCCGCTGCTGCGTCGCAGGCTGGCGCGGGCGCGCAGGCGCTCGCCCGCGTCGATGTCCCAGCTGCCCTCCAGCACCAGGTTGCCGGCCAGGCCCAGGTGCGTGAGCAGGCCTTGGCCGTCCACGCGCCAGGCGTTGGCCCAGGCCAGCGGCAGGCCCTGCAGCTCGCCCTGGCTGCGCAGCCGCGCCACGCCTTGCGCGCCCTGGGCGTAGTGCAGCGGCTGCCAGCGCAGCAGGGCCGCGCCGGGCTGCGGGCCCGTCAGGCGCGCCTGGCCGGCCGAGGTCTCCACGACCAAGGCCGGCGACTGGCGCAGGTCCAGCGTCAGCGGCTCGGCCAGTTGCAGCGTCCAGGGGCCGCCGCCCTGGTCGTCGGCCATGGCCTGGACGCGCAGTTCGTTCAGCCGCGCCTGCCAGCGGCCCGCGCCGCGGCTGCCGCCCTCGGCGCGCAGGCGCAGCTGGGCGCGCAGGCCCGGCCGGCCGGGCGCGGGGCTCTGGCGCAGCTCGCCGTCCCATTGCAGGCTGGCCTGGGCCAGGCTGCCTTGCAGCGCTGCCGAGGCGCGCTGCAGTTCCAGCGTCATGGGAGCCTGGTCGCCGGCCGGTTGCGCCGCGAGCCGCAGGCGCGGGGCGTTCAGCCGGGCCTGCAGCGTGAAGTCGCCGGCGCGCGCCGCGGTTTGGACCGGCGCACCGGCCGGTAGGCCCGCGGCCTGCAGCTGGCGCTGCAGCGGTTGCCAGCCGCCGCGCCACTGGGCGCCGAGCTCGGCATTGCCGTCCAGGCGCCAGACGGCCAACAGTGCGGGCGCGCCCGGCAGGGTGGCCAGCCATTGCTGTGCGCGCCCAGCGTCGGCCAGCTGCAGCGCCAGCGTGCCGGCACCGTCATGCGGCGCCAGCTGGCCGTCAAACTGCACCGTGGCGCCGGGCAGCTGGGCCTGCAGCCGGCCCTGCAGCGCGGGCGCGGCCAGGTCAATGCGCAGCGCCTGGGCGCGCAACTGGGCCTGCAGCGCGTCGAGCAGCAGGCGGTCCAGGGTGATGTGCTCGCCCCGCCACAGTCCCTGCGCGGCCAGCTGTTGCACGCGCAGCGGCGCGGGGCCCTTGGCCGGGGTGCGTGATGCGGGGCCAGCGGCGGCGCGCAGCTGGGCGGCAAAGCGCACGGTGTCGTCTTCGTGCCTGTCGGCGCTGGCGGTGCCGCTCAGGGGCGCGGCGTCCAGGCGACTGTGCAGGGCCGCGGGGTTGAGGGCCTGCACCTGGGCGCGGCCCTGCAGCGCGTGTGTGGCGGGGTTGAAGCGGCCCTGCAGGGCCACGCGTCCGCGGCCTATGTGCAGCAGGGCCTCGGGCACGGCCCATTCATGGCCGTCGTAACTGGCGCTGGCCTGCAGGCTGTCGATGGGCAGGCGCTGCCGGTCCCAGGGGCCGGGCCGGTCGTTGTGCAGGGCGCCCTGCAGGCGCCAGCCGGGCGCGCCGTCGGCGGCGGGCTCCAGGCGGGCGCTGCCGCCGAGCCGCGTGGCGGGCGCCCGCGGCCACAGGGCCGCCAGATCCAGTGCCTGCAGTTCGGCCTTGGCCTGCAGCAGGGGCTGGCGGGCCCAGGGGGCGATGCGTGCCTGCAGGTCGGCGCGCAGCGGCTGCCCGGCGGCGGCGTCCTCGGTACTGCGCAGCCGCGCCGTCAGTTCCAGCCAGGCGTCGGCCGTGGCCAGCCGGCCCTGTATTTCGGCCTGGGCCAGGGCCTGCAGCGGCTCGTCGCTGCCGGGCACGCTGGTCTGCAGGCTGCCGTCGAGCCGGGCCGAGAGCGCCATGGGCGCGGCCGCCTGCAGCCGGGCCTGCAGCGCGTAGCGGCCCTGGGCCAGCGTGACCTGGTCCACCGCCAGGTGGTGCTGCGCGCCGTCAAAGCGGTAGCTGCCGGCCAGGTCGTCGATGCCGACGGGGCTGGGACCGGCCCAGGCGATGTGCTGCACGCGAAACGGCAGCGCCACCTGCAGCGGCAGCGTGAGCTGCTCCAGCGGCGCGCCGGACTCGGTGCCGGATTCGCCCGGTGTGAGGGTGAGCTGCTGCAGCTCCAGCCGGTCTATGCGCAGCTCGCGGCGCAGCAGCGGCGCCAGGCGCCAGGCGATCTGCGCGTCTTCGACTTCCACCGTCAGCTGCGGGGTGCTCCAGCGCAGCCGGCCTATGCGCCCGCCGGCGCGCAGCGAGCCGTTGACCTCGTCCGCTTGCAGGCTGTGGCCCTCGGGCAGGAACTGTGCGGCGCGTGCCAGCGTGGCGGCCAGCGAGCCGCTGGTTCCGGCCCACCACCACAGCACGCCGAGCAGCGCCGCAGCCACGGCCAGCAGCGCCACCAGGCCGGCCCAGACGGGGCGCCAACGGCCACGGCGCGGCGTCCGCGGGGGCGGCGCGGCGGCTGCGGCGTAGGGCACTGGGTCGTAGGGCGAGGTCATGGCTTTGCCGGTCAAAACGTGTAGCCCAGCCGCAGGTGCAGGCGCAGCGCGTGCGACTGCAGGCCGTAGCCCAGGTCGGCCTGCAGCGGGCCGACGGGGCTGTGCCAGCGCAGGCCGGCGCCCACGCCCACGCGGGGGCTCAGGTCGCCGGGTTTGTCGGCCACGGCGCCGGCGTCGATGAAGATGGCGCTCTCAAAGTCGGTGCGGTTGCCGCGCACGGTGATGGGGCTCTGCCACTCCACACTGCCCACGGCCATGTAGCGCCCGCCAAAGAGTTCGCCATTGCTGATACGCGCCCCTATGCTGCGGTAGCCATAGCCGCGCACCGTGGTGTCGCCGCCGGTCAGGAACAGCTGGGTCACGGGGATGTCGGCGCCCGCGCGCGCCAGCACCGCGCCGCCCTCCAGGCGCAGCGCCAGGCGGCTATTCCTGCGCAGGTTGCCGCCCATGTCCACCTGGCCCAGGCCTATGAAGGACTGCCAGCGCAGCTGCGCGCGCAGGAAGGGCTCGCGCGTGGGCCGCAGCGTGCTGCCCACGCCGAGCTCGCCCGCCAGGCCCCAGCCGCGCGTGGGGGCGGTGTTGTTGTTGAAGTAGCGCCCAGTCCAGCCATAGTGGGCGCTGAGGGCGCTGCTCGACGGCGGTGCGCCCACATCGCTGCTCTTGGCCGTGTCGTGCTGCAGGAAGTAGCTGCGGTCGATATGGTCGCCGTTCTGTGTGCGCCCGGCGCGCAGGCGCGTGCTGTCCACGTCGAAGCTGCCCGTGACCTCGCGCTGCAGCTGCGCGCCGGTGAACCAGCGCCAGCCGTTGGCGGCGGGCAGGCCCGTCCAGTCGGTGGACAGCAGCCGGCGTTCGCGGTCCAGCGACACCTTGCTGACGGCGCGCCAAGCCAGGCCCGGCAGGCGGTTGTGGATATGGTCCATGGTCAGGCGTGCGCCGGTGTCGGTGGAGAAGCCCACGCCGAAGACCAGCTTCTGCAGCGGCGCGTCGCGCACCTGGGCGATGACGGGTGCGGCCTGCGGGTCGCCATGTTCGGTGTCCAGCGTAAGGAAAACGGCGTCGTAATAGCCGCTTGCGGCCAGGCGCTGTTGGGCGTCGAGCAGCCGCGCCTGGCTGTAGTCCTCGCCCGTGGGTAGGCGCGCGATGCGGCTGGTGCCCACGCTGCCGTAGCGCTCGCCGCCGCGGATCTGGAGCAGCCCGAAGCGGTAGGCGGGGCCGCTGTTGTAGTGCACCGACAGGTCTGCCTGGGCGCGGTCGGCATCCACGTCCGCGCGGCTATCCAAGATGCGCGCCGTCGGGTAGCGCCGCGCCTGCAGGCTGCGCAGGCCCTGGGTCTTGGCGGCGTCCCAGCCCTCCTGCGTAAAGGGCGCGCCCGGCGGCAGGCTCCAGTCGCGCCGCAGCTGGGCCTGGCGGTGCGCCAGGTCTGGCGCGGAGGCGCCGTCGCCGGTCACCGCCAGATCCACGCCGGCGATATGCGTGCGCGGCCCGGGCAGCACGCGCACCTGCACGCTGCGCGCCGGCTGGTCCCTGGCAGGCGTGGGGTTGTCATGCAGCGTGATGGTGATGTCGGGGCTGAAGTAGCCCAGCGTGGCCAGCAGGCCGCGTGCGTCGTCGTCGGCCGCGCCGAGCAGGCGCGCCAGCTCCTGGGCCTGCAGGTCGGGCAGCTGGCGAAAGCGCTGCAGCGCCATATGCTGGGCCAGGTAGTCGCGGATCTGCGCGTCGCCGGCCTCTATGTCGAGCGCGAAGGCCTCGTGCCCGCTGCCCTGCGCGGCATCGGGCGCCGACCGCAGCAGGCTGCAGGCGGGCAGCAGCGCAATGGCGAGGTAAAGAAACAGCAACGCCGGCCACCGGGCCGGCGCTGATGGGGTGAGAAACATGCGGCCTATTTTGACAAAAGCCGCATCGTCTCTTCGAGGCCCTTGAGCGACAGCGGATACATGCGCTGGCCCATGAGCTGCTGGACGATGCTGATGCTCTGGCGGTACTGCCACACGCCCTGGGGCTCGGGGTTGATCCAGGCGAACTTGGGGAAGGCGTGGGTCAGGCGCTGCAGCCATTCGGCGCCGGGCTCCTCGTTGTTGTACTCGACGCTGCCGCCGGGCTGCAAAATCTCGTAGGGGCTCATGGTCGCGTCGCCCACGAAGATCAGTTTGTAGTCCTTGTTGTACTTGCGGATGATGTCCCAGGTCGGGAACTTCTCGGCAAAGCGGCGGCGGTTGTTCTTCCACATGTAGTCGTAGACGCAGTTGTGGAAGTAATAGAACTCCAGGTGCTTGAACTCGCTCTTCACCGCGGAAAAGAGCTCTTCGACGCGCTGGATATGCTCGTCCATGGTGCCGCCCACGTCCATCAAGAGCAGCACCTTCACGTTGTTGTGGCGCTCGGGCACCATCTTGATATCGAGGTACCCGGCGTTGGCCGCCGTGGCGCGTATGGTGTCTGGCAGGTCCAGCTCCAGCTCATGGCCCTCGCGCGCAAACTTGCGCAGGCGGCGCAGCGCCACCTTGATGTTGCGCGTGCCCAGCTCCTGCTGGTCGTCATAGTCGCGGTAGGCGCGCTGCTCCCAGACCTTGACGGCGCTCTTGTTCTTGCCGGCGCCACCGATGCGAATGCCCTGCGGGTTGTAGCCGCCATGGCCGAACGGGCTGGTGCCACCCGTGCCTATCCACTTGTTGCCGCCCTCGTGCCGGCCCTTTTGTTCTTCCAGCCGTTTCTTGAGCGTCTCCATGAGCTCGTCCCAGCCCATTTTCTCGATGGCGGCCTTTTCCTCGGGGGACAGCTCGCGCTCCAGCATCTTGCGCAGCCAGTCGGCGGGGATGTCCTTGGTGAAATCGGCCAGCATCTCCACGCCCTTGAAATAGGCGGCAAAGGCGCGGTCGAACTTGTCGAAATGCTTTTCGTCCTTGACGAGGGCGGTGCGCGCCAGGTAGTAGAAGTCGTCCAGGCTCCAGGCGTCGTCGGAGCGCGGGCCCACCACGCCGGCCTGCAGCGCTTCGAGCAGCCCCATGAATTCCTTCACGGACACGGGCAGCTTGGCCGCGCGCATGGTGTAGAAGAAGTCGATCAGCATGAAATCACTCTCCAGCGCTTATCCGGCGCTCGCATGCCGCTCTAAAAGATAGAGCAGCTGGGCGCGTCCCTCGGGCCATTCGCCGCTGCGCATGCTGTACATCACCGTGTCGCGTATCGTGCCGTCGCGGCGCAGCGCGTGGCCGCGGATCACGCCGTCGCGCTGAGCGCCCAGGCGCTCGATGGCGCGTTGCGAGGCGAAGTTGTAGTTGTCGGTGCGCCAGCCCACCACATGGCATTGCAGGGTGTCGAAGGCGTGGCCCATCATCAGTAGTTTGCAGCTGGTGTTCACATGCGTGCGCTGCACGCTTTTGGCGTACCAGGTGTAGCCGATCTCCACGCGGCGCACGGCCGGCAATATGTCGTGGTAGCTGGTGCTGCCCAGCACGCGGCCCGTCGCCTCGTCGATCACGGCAAAGGCGAAGCGGCTGCCTTCCTCGCGCATCTTCAAGGCGGTTTCGATATAGGCGCGCGTGTTCTCGGGCTCCGGCACCGAGGTGACGCGGATCTTCCACAGCTCGCCATCGGCCGCGGCCGCGGCCAGGCCGGCCTCGTGCGACAGGGCCAGGGGCTCCAGGCGCAGGCCGCGACCCTGCAGGATGACGGGTTCCACAAAGGCCATGGCGGTTCAACGATTCCTTTGGTTCATGAAGACCAGCTTCTCAAACAGGCTCACGTCCTGCTCGTTCTTGAGCAGCGCGCCCACCAGCGGCGGCACGCTGACCTTGTTGTCCTGGCTTTGCAGGGCTTCGAGCGGGATCTCCTCGGCCACCAGCAGCTTGAGCCAGTCGATGAGCTCGCTGGTCGAGGGCTTCTTCTTCAGCCCCGGCAGGCCGCGCACGTCGTAGAAGGTCTTCATCGCCACCGTGAGCAGGTCGGCCTTGAGCGTGGGGAAATGCACGTCGACGATTTTCGTCATCGTCTCGGGCTCGGGGAACTTGATGTAGTGGAAGAAGCAGCGGCGCAGGAAGGCGTCGGGCAGCTCCTTCTCGTTGTTCGAGGTGATGAAGACCAGCGG
>JAFEDY010000034.1 GCA_018241405.1 Pseudomonadota bacterium
CTCATGCGGCCTCCTTGCCGGCGTCCTTGGCCATGCCCAGGTAGGCTTCTTGCACCACGGGCGAGGCGATCACCTCGGCAGGCAGGCCGTCGGCCACCAGCGTGCCGTTGGTCAGCACGATGATGCGGTCGGCCAGTTCGCGCACCACGTCCATCTTGTGCTCCACGAGCAGGATGGTCTTGGTCTTGTCCTTCTTCAGTTCGCGGATCAGGTTCAGGATCACGGGCGCCTCGTCGTGGCTCATGCCCGCCGTGGGCTCGTCGAACATGTAGACCTGCGGCTCCAGCGCCATCAGCAGGGCCACCTCCAGCTTGCGCTGGTCGCCATGCGGCAGGCTGGCCACGGGCGCATCGCGCCGGTCCATCATGGCCACGGTGCGCAGGATGTCCTCGGCGCGCGTGGTGAGCACATGGTGGTCGCTCCAGATGCTCCACAGGTTCAGGCCGCGCCGGTGCCCGCCTCCGCGCGTGGCCTGCACAGCCAGGCGCACGTTCTCGAGCACGCTGAGGTGGGGAAACAGGTTGGTGAGCTGGAAGGCCCGGCCCAGCCCGGCGCGCGTGCGTGCCGACGGCGCCAGGCCCGTCAGGTCGCGCCCGCCCAGCGACACCGAACCCGCGGACGCCTTGAGCTGTCCGGAGATCAGGTTGAAGTACGTGGTCTTGCCCGCGCCGTTGGGGCCCACGATGGCGGTGAGCGTGCCCGGCGCGAAGGCGCAGGTCACGGCATTCACCGCCACATGGCCGCCGAAGCGTATGGTCAGATCTTGGGTCGCCAGCATCAAATTTCAGGTAAAACCCGCCAGAGACGCTTGAAATTCAAGCGCTGGAAGCTATGAAAACAGGAGTACCCTCCGGGCTTGCCGCCCGGGGGTGGGCATCAACGCTTGTTGCGAACCGGGATCTGCATTTCCTCGGGCTTGATCTCGCGCACCAGCTCGGGCACGCCCCAGGCGAAGGCCGGGTCCACCTTGATCTTGAAGTGGTACATGCTCTGCAGCGCCTGGTGGTCTTCCTTGCGGAAGGTCATCTTGCCCTTGGGCGTCTCGAAGCTCATGCCTTCCATGGTCTTGATGAGCTTGTTGGTCGCGGTGTCGCCACCCGTGGCCTTGAGCGCCGTGACCAGGGCCATGGCGGCGCTAAAGCCGCCGGCCGTGAAGAAGTCCGGCGGCGCCTTGAACTGCTTGTAGTGCGCGGCCACCAGGGCCTCGTTCACGGCGTTCTTGGGAATGCCGAAGTAGTAGTAGGTGGCGCCTTCCATGCCGGGGAAGTTCTTGTAGCTCGCCATGGCGGGCAGGATGTTGCCGCCCGTGAACACCTCGATGCCGAAGCGCTTCTTCAGATCCTGCGCGGCCAGCGCGTTGAAGGGGGGCGTGCCGCCGGCCCATATCACCTCGATGGCCTTGCGGCCGGGCTTGTCCTTGAGCGCATCGACCACGCGCTGGATGCCGGCGGTGAAGTCGGTGGTGTTCTGCGGCAGGTACTCCTCATGCACGATCCTGGCTTTTTTCAGCGCATCCTTGAAGGCCTTCACGCCGTCGCGGCCAAAGGCATAGTCCTGCGCCAGGGTGGCGATGGACACGCCGTCCTTGTCCATGGCCACGGCGTTGCTCACGGCATCCTGGCTGCTGTTGCGGCCGGTGCGGAAGATGTACTTGTTCCACTTGTCGCCCGTGATCGCATCGGCCACGGCGGGCTCCACGAGCAGGATCTTCTTGTATTCCTCGGCCACGGGCAGCATGGCCAGGGCCACGCCCGACGAGGTCGGGCCGACGGCGATGTCGGCCTTGTCGTCCGAATAGGCCGCGGCCAGCAGGCTCTTGCCCAGGTCGGGCTTGCCCTGGTCGTCCTTCTCGATCACGACGAGCTTCCTGCCATTGACGGCCATGGTGCCGCCGGTGGCGTAGTCCAGGCCCATCATCAGGCCGGTCTGGGTCTGCTTGCCGTAGGCCTCCAGCGGGCCGGTCTTGCTGTAGACATGGGCGATGCGGATCTCGCCGGACTGGCTGAAGGCCGGGCTGCTCAAGGTGGCGGCCAAAGCCGCCAGGGCGACCAGGGTGCGACGCTGCATGGACTGTCTCCTGTTGTGATGCCGGATAAAAGCACGGTTCGTGCCAACCGGCAAGACCTTGATTCCATGGGAAGCGTCACAACACCACGCCCACAATGACCAATATTCAGACAAATTGATTGTTTGATTATTGGACAAATGACTGGAAATTAATCAGGGTTTTCCAGACGTCCATAGAGCGTGGCGCGTGAGATGCCCAGTTGCCGGGCCGTGGCCAGCTTGTTGCCGCCATGGGCGGCCAGCGCGGCTGAAATGGCACGGCGCTCCAGCTCCGCCACCTGCACGGCCAGCGGGCGCAGCAGGCTCTGCTGGTCGGACGCGCCGCCCTGCCCGCCCGCGTCGGGCGCGGGGGCGGCGGGCTCCACCCCCGCCTCGCGCAGGACGGCCGTGAGCTGCGCCGCATCAATGGACAGCGCGTCGCTGCGCATCACGGCCTGCTCCAGCACATTGCGCAGCTCGCGGATATTGCCGCGCCAGGCCTGGCCCGCGAGCAGCGCCATCGCGTCGGGCAGCAGTTCGGGCGGCGCCGTGCCGTTGCGCAGCGCCAGGTCTTCGCCCAGCACCTCGATCAGCGCCGGAATGTCGGCGCGCCGCTCGCGCAGCGGCGGCACGCGTATGGGCAGCACATGCAGGCGGTAGAACAGGTCTTCGCGAAAGCGCCCCTCGCGCACCAGCGCCGGCAGCTCGCGCGAGGTGGCTGCCACCACGCGCACATTGAAGGGCACGAGTTTGTTGCTGCCCAGCGGCTCGATCTCGCCCTCCTGCAGCGCGCGCAGCAGCTTGGCCTGCAGGCTTGGCGGCATGTCGCCGATCTCGTCGAGGAACAGCGTGCCGCCGTCGGCCAGCTTGAACTTGCCGTCGCGCCCCCTGGGGTCGGCGCCCGTGTAGGCGCCCGGCGCCACGCCGAAGAACTCGGCCTCCAGCAGCGTGTCGGGCACGGCCGCAATGTTCACGCTGACGAAGGGGCCGCTGGCGCGGCTCGACGCCGCGTGGATGGCGTGGGCCAGCAACTCCTTGCCCGTGCCGGTTTCGCCCAGCAGCAGCACCGGGCTGCTGGACTGCGCGGCGCGGCGCGCCTGGCGCTTGACCTCGGCCGCCGCGGGGCTGGAGCCGACGAAGCTCGCGAAGGTGTACTTGGCGCGCCGCTCACCATCGCCCGCTGCTCCCAAGCGCAGGCGCCCGCGCTGCGCCGCCAGCTCGCGGCGTGCATCGTCCAGGTCACGCTGCAGCAGCGCGAACTTGCCGATGAGCGGCTGCAGCGTGGTCTCGGGGTGGTCGAACAGCACGATACCGATGGCGCCGATCACGCGCTCGGCCTCGTCGCGCAGCGGAATGCGGCTGACCACGAAGGTGCCGGCCTTGTTGGTCAGCAGGTCGATCAGCACGGGCTGGCCGGTCTCCAGCACGCGGCGCATCTGCGTGTTGGGGATGACCTCCTCCACCATGCGGCCCACGAACTGCTCCACCGAGCCCACGCCCAGGTCGGGCAGGAAGCGGCGGTAGCCCTCGTTCACCCAGACGATGCGGCCCGCCTTGTTCACGAGGAACATACCCTGGCTCACGCTGGAGAACAGCTGGAACATGGAGCGCGCGGCCAGCTCCAGGATGCCCTGGGCATCTAGCGGCAGTGTGGAGGCTTCGTCGGATGGCAGCAGCATGCCGCGATGGTAGCGCCGCCCGGACGCTAGCAAAAAAGAAGCTGCCAGGGCTTCACGCGAAGCGCTGGCAGCCGATTCAAACGGGCTGCGGAATCAGGCCGGCGCCGACTCCATGCGCCTTGTACCCCAGTAGCGCAGCGCACGCGGCACGATGAGCACGGCCAACACGATGACCAGCAGGGTCAGGGTCATGGGCCTCTGCAGGAAGATGGTCCAGCTGCCCTCGCCTATGGAAATGGCGTTGCGCAGCTGCGCCTCGGCCAGGGGCCCCAGGATCATGCCCACCACCACCGGCGCAGTCGGGAAGTCAAAGCGCCGCATGAGCACGCCCAGCAGGCCTATGCCAAAGAGCAGGAACAGGTCGAAGGTGCTCTGGCGCATGCCGTAGGCGCCCACGGTGGCAAAGATCAGGATGCCGGCGTAGAGCTGCGGGCGCGGGATCTTCAGGAGCTTGACCCACAGGCCCACCATGGGCAGGTTCAGCACCAGCAGCATGAGGTTGCCGATGTACAGTGACGCGATCAGCGCCCACACCAGCGCCGCCGACGAACTGAACAGCTGCGGCCCCGGATTGATGCCGTAGTTCTGGAACGCGCCCAGCAGCACGGCCGTGGTGTTGCTGGTGGGAATGCCCAGGGTCAAGAGCGGGATCAGCGCCGCCGTCACCGTGGCGTTGTTCGCAGCCTCGGGGCCGGCCACGCCCTCAATGGCGCCCCGGGTGCCGAACTCGGCCTTGTCCTCGCCCTTGGCGAGCTTCTTTTCGGTGGCGTAGCTCAGAAAGGTCGGGATCTCGGTGCCGCCCGCGGGAATGCAGCCGAACGGCGTGCCGATGAGGGTGCCACGCAGCCAGGCGGGCACGGAGCGCCTCCAGTCGCGCGCCGTCATGTGCACGCGCGTGAGCCTGTTCTGCGACTCCTCCACCTTGCCCTCGTAGAGCGCGGCGTACAGCACCTCGGCCACGGCGAACAGGCCCACGGCCACGAGCACGATGTCGATGCCGTCGAGCAGCTCCATCTTGCCGCCCGTGTAGCGCGCCGCGCCCGAGATCTGGTCCATGCCCACGCAGCCCAGCGCCAGGCCGATGAACAGCGCCGTCATGCCGCGCAGGCTGCTCTGGCCCAGCACGGCGCTGACCGTGGTGAAGGCCAGCACCATGAGCATGAAGTATTCGGGAGGGCCCAGGCGCACGGCAAACTCGGCCACAGCGGGCGCAAACAGCGTCACCACCACGGTGGCCACGGTGCCCGCGACGAACGAGCCTATGGCCGCCGTGGCCAGCGCGGCGCCCGCGCGGCCGCTCTTGGCCATCTTGTTGCCCTCCATGGCCGTGACCATGCTCGCCGTCTCGCCCGGCGTGTTCAGCAGGATGGAGGTGGTGGAGCCGCCATACATGGCGCCGTAGTAGATGCCGGCGAAGAAGATCATCGAGGCCGTCACCTCGACCTTGGCGGTGATGGGCAGCAGCATGGCCACGGCCACAGCCGGCCCAATACCCGGCAGCACGCCCACGGCCGTGCCCAGGGCGCAGCCCACCAGGGCCCACAGCAGGTTGGCCGGCGAGATCGCCGTGGCAAAGCCGGCCATCAATGCGTCAAAGATTTCCATTTACAGCCACCCCGTGTTGGTCAGGCCCGGCAGGTTGATGGCCAGGAATTGCGTGAACAGCCAGAACACCGGCGCCGAGATCGCCAGGCCCGTGAACAAGTCCACGGCCAGGGCGCGCGGCGCCAGCCGCCCGGTCTGGCCGTTGGCGCGGCGCAGGCCCTGCACGGCGAGCGCGTAGCACAGCGTGCAGCCGATGATGAAGCCCAGCTGGACGATGAGCGCCGCGTTCAGCAGCAGCCCGGCCGTGACCCAGGCGAACGGCACGAGCTGCGCGCGCGGCTCCCCTCCGGGGTCGGCCGCCTGGCGGTAGCCGCCCGTGAGCGCCTCGCGCACCAGCAGCACGCCGCACAGGCCCAGCACCGCGGCGCAGGCCCAGGGCAGGAAGTTGGGGCCCACGCCGCCATAGCCGGCATCACCCGGAATCTGCAGCGCGCCAAGCGCCATGCCGGCGGCGACCAGGATCACGGCCACGCCCACGGCGGCCTGCCAGAACGGGGACGGCACGCTGCGCGCATCTTCGGGCGCGGCGTTGGGAACGGAAGAAGGGGCAAGCTCTGACATGGCTGCAGCCTCGGGAGTGAAAACAAGCGCCCTGCCCGGGCGCGGAAGGATGGAAAAACCGCCGAAAAACGGCGACGCCCATGATCGCCTGTCATTCCCGCGCAGGCGGGAATCCATGTGGGTTGATCGGGGCAATGGATCCCCGCTTTCGCGGGGATGACGGGGGTGTAGCAGGTGTTTGCTAACGGCCTACGAATGAACGCGAATAGCTATCAAAAACAAAGCAATTCATCAGACCATGCCGGACTTGACCATGGTGGCGCGCAGGCTGGCGAACTCCATGTCCACGAAGCTGCCGAACTCGTCGCCGGGGAGCCAGGCGGGCGTCCAGCCGTTCTTCTCCAGCGCCTCGGCCCAGGCCTTGGATTTGACGGCCTTGTCCACCATGGCGATCAGGGCCTTGCGCTGTTCGGCCGTGACGCCGGGCGCGCCGTACACGCCGCGCCAGTTGCCGATCTCCACGTTGATGCCCTGCTCCTTGAGCGTGGGTACGTTGGGCAGGTCTTTCAGGCGCTTGGGCGAGGTGACGCCAACAGGCTTCATCTTGCCCGCGGCGATGTACTCCGCAAACTCGCTGTAGCCGCTGCCGCCCACGGTGACGTTGCCGCCCAGGATGGCAGCGACGGCCTCGCCGCCCCCGCGGAAGGCCACATAGTTGATCTTGGCCGGGTCCACGCCCACTTCGCGCGCCAGCATGGCCGCGGCGATATGTTCGGTGGAGCCGCGCGAGCCGCCGCCCCACTTCACGCTGCCGGGGTCCTTCTTGAGCTGGGCCACCACGTCGGCCATGCTCTTGTAGGGCGAGTTGGCGGGCAGCACGAAGACGTTGTATTCGCTCGTCAGGCGCGCGATCGGCGTGGCCTGGCTCAGGTTCACCGGCGGCTTGCCGGTGATGATGCCGCCGACCATCACCGCGCCCATGACCATCAGCGCGTTCGGGTCGCCCTTGGATCCATTGACGAACTGCGCCAGGCCGATGGCGCCGGCCGCGCCGCCCTTGTTGTCATAGGTCACGCTGGAGGCCACGCCCGCGTCCTGCAGCGCCTTGCCCAGGGCGCGTCCCGTGGTGTCCCAGCCGCCGCCGGGGTTGGCCGGCAGCATCATCTTGATGGCCACGGCGGCCCGCGCCGACAGCGGCAGGCTGCCCGCGGCGGCCAGTGCCGCCAGGGATTTCAGAAAGGTGTCACGACGCATGGCGGTCTCCTCGCTTGTCAATGAATGGAACGATGAACGGCCACGATGATGCGTGGGCAAGCTGTCAATCGGCTGTCCGGCACCCTAGGGATTTCACGTAGTTCCGTCGCCGGCCGGGCGCGCCGGCAGGCTTGTTCCATTGGTGCGGTCACTCATCCATTGTTTGCACGCAAGGCCCGCAAGACCCCCCGTCATCTTTGCCTTCGCGGGGATGACGGGGATCAACAGGCATCGCTCCCTGACCCATTAATTTGATAGCTTGCAGCGCTTGGCAGACAAGCACTACACCGATTTTCCACTCATCATTCCGACCAGCTCCGGCACCAGCCGCTGCGGCCCGCCCTCGGCCACGGCGCGGGCGAAGGTGTCATGCACCGCATCGGCGATGCCATGCGCGGCGGCGCTGTCCAGCGCCATGGTGCTGTAGTAGCCCATGTCCTTGAGCGCGTTGGACATGGAAAAGCGCAGGCCCGACGTGTCCTGCGCCAGCAGATACGGACTTAGCCGCTCCAGCGCCACGCCACCGCCGCCGCCCTTGGCCAGCACATCCACGAACACCTGCGGATCCACTCCACCGGCAAGCGCGCAGGCGGCCGCCTCGGCGATCAGGGCCGCGCAACCCAGCGACACATAGTTGTGCAGCAGCTTCATGCGATGGCCGCTGCCCACGGCGCCGGTGTGGGTGATGTTCTCGGCAAAGCACTGCAGCAGGGGCAGGCACTCCTGCAGCAGATCGGCGTCGCCACCCACGAGCAGGTTCAGGCGCCCCTCGGCCGCCTCTTTGGGCGTGCGCGTCATGGGCGCATCCAGAAATCGCCCGCCGGCCGCCCTCACGGCGCGGGCCACGGCCTCGGTGGACGCCGGAATGGCCGTCGAGCAGTCGATCACCACGGCGCCGGGCTGGAGCGCGGCAAGGGCGCCCTCGTCGCCCAGCAGCACGGCCTCGACCTGGGGCGAGCCGGTCACGCACAGGATCAACACCTCTGCCCGCCGCGCCAGCTCCTGCACCGTCGCCGCGCTGGCCACGTCCAGGGCGCGCAGCGCATCCAGCGGCTGGTTGCCGGGATGGTCCAGCACCGTCAGTGCATAACCCTTGCGCGCAATGTTCAGTGCGATGCCGTGGCCCATCAGGCCCACGCCTACCAGGCCGATGCGGAGATGGTTCATGTGCTGCCCTCTGTGTTGTTCCGAAAAACCAGTACCTTCAACGCCCGATTTTCATCCGCGTCGGCAAACTCGGGCGGATTGGATACCCGCTCCACAAACGCCAGCGCCGGCGCCTGCTCCTGCACCTGGGCGCGCAGAAAGTCCACGCCCAGCTCCGGCGCATTCAGGCACAGCAGCGCATGGCCGCCAGCGCTCAGCAGCTCGGGCAGGCGGCGCAGCACACGCGCGTAGTCCTTGGTGGCGACGAAGCTGCCCTTCTGGTAACTGGGCGGGTCGGCAATCACCAGGTCATACGGCCCGCCGCGCGTGATCTTGCCCCAGGAGCTGAAGATGTCATGCGCCAGAAAGCTGGCCCCTGCATCCAGGCCGTTCTGCCGGTGGTTGTGCTGCCCCGTGGCGATCGAACCCCGCCCCATGTCCACGTTGACCACCTGGGCCGCCCCGCCCTGCAGCGCCGCCACCGAGAAGGCGCAGGTGTAGGCAAACAGGTTCAGCACCCTGGCCCCCTGCCCTTGGCGTGCCCTGAGCGCCGCCACATGCGCGCGCACCCAGCGCCGGCCCGCGGCCATGTCCAGGAACAGGCCGTGGTTCTGCCCCTTGAGCACATGCACGCGGTAGCGCGCGCCGTCTTCGGTCACCAGATGCGGATCGGGCACGCTGCCGGCCATGAGGCGCGTGTCGCTGCGGCCCGCAAGGCGCAGGACCTCGCCGCGGTGCTGGAACACCCAGCTCAAGGACTGGCCCGGCGCAATCTGCTGCCAGCGCGCCTGCAGGGCGGCGCCAATGGCCGCCAGATCGTCCTCGCTGGCCTGCGCGAAGCTGGTCAGCACAAAGACGGGCGGATAGCAATCCAGCGTCCACTGCTCGCAGCCCGGGTGCCGCCCGCCCCGGCCGTGAAAGATGCGGCCGGCATCCACGGGCGCGGGCATGGCGGCGATGGCGTCCAGCAGGGCTTGCATGCTGCCCTCAATCAACCGAGGCGCCGGATTGCTTCACGGCCTTGCCCCATTCCACGATTTCGCTGGCGACAAAGCGATCCATCTCGGCCGGCGTGGTGGGCGTGGGCTCGGAACCGCGGTCGCGGATGAACTTCTGCATCTCGGCGCTCTTGAGGATTTCCACCACATCCCGGTTCAGCTGATCCACGATGGCCTGCGGCGTGCCCTTGGGCGCCATCAGGCCCAGCCAGCCCACGGCCTCGAAGCCCTTGAACTCGGGCAGGCCCGATTCGGCAATCGTGGGCACATCGGGCAGTTGGCTGGAGCGCGTGGCCGATGTCACACCCAAAGGCACGGCCTTGCCGGCCTGGATATTGGACAGCGCCGCCGTGACCGAATCCACCATCAGCGGCACCTGGGCGCCGAGAAAGTCCGCCTGCGCCGGCCCGCTGCCCTTGTAGGGAATGTGCTCGATCCGGATGCCCGCGCGCGCCTTGACCATCTCGGCACTCAGGTGCTGCGTGCCGCCAATGCCGGCGCTGGCATAGCTCCACTGCCCCGGCTGGGCGCGCGCCTTGTCCACCAGATCCTTCATGCTCTTGATGCCCGTGGACGGGTGGGCCAGGAACACCAGCGGCACCTTGGCAATCATGGAAATGCCCACCAGATCGATGCGCGGGTCAAAGTTGACCTTCTTGTACAGCGTCTGGTTCACGGCCATGGCGCTGCCCGCCACCAGCAACGTGTAGCCATCGGCCGGGCTGCGCACCACGAATTCCGAGCCAATATTGCTGCCGGCGCCGGCCTTGTTCTCCACCACCACCGCCTGGCCCAGCTTGGCGCCCAGCTTTTCCGCCAGGGCGCGGGCAAAGATGTCCGTGGCCTGGCCGGGTGGAAAGGGGACGATGAGCTTGACGGGTTTGTCGGGGTAGGCGGCCCGGCTCAGCGCGGGTACGGCGCCCGAAACGACAGCCGCCACGGCCAAGATCCAGATTCTGCAGTCCCATTTGCACATCAACCTTCACTCCCTTTGCCAAGCAGCGTAATACGTGCCGGTGTACTGTTTGGCACTCGCTGCGGATCAAGTGAGACACCCGCAAGCTTCAGGATTTTGAGTGGAATATCCATGTGTTTGTCTGTAGCGAGCATCAATTCATGAATTGGCGGAGTCTTGCCGTGATAAATGGCCTCACCACTCTTCAAGCAAAAATTGATTCCGTTAGACCAAGAGTCTGGTAACTTGAGCTTAGGAGATAGGCCGCCCGAAAAACCGACCGCTGAGAGCCCAAGACCTGCCAATTTAAATGCGCACGCACCATGATCTGCGTCAGGCCTTGTCCATTCATCATGAAGCTGTGCAGCACCATAGATCAGCCACATGGCATCAATACCCAACTTGAGATTTGGGTGCACCTGTTCAGCAACAAGTGAGGCGAATGATTTTAGCAACGATAATTCTTGACTGTATCTAAATAAAGCTGATGTGGTGGCTGGCGTTACAAAAAGCGCTGGAAACTGTCGCGGATAGCTTTGTGCCAGCATTCCATTTACAGAGTTGGCGACGCCGCCATTCTGCTCAAGGAGATGCTTGGTAGAGACAATCAGGCCCGGACAACCATCAGGCGATTTGCCGGTAGAGAGCAAATCGGCAGCAAGTCGTTTTGGAACGAAGGCAGGGTGCAAAGGTTCTATTTTCATCACTTACCCTTCCTCAAAAAACTGTTTTAGCTTAACGAAAACCGAGTTTGGAAAATTATCGCATTCCAGGCGATCAAGGGAAACCCATTCACTACTGGGCACCTCACGCAGATCATCGATGACCTGCTGCCCCGTGGTGACGGACGTAAGGGTGGACGCCCGCCATACCCCACCTCGGTCATGGTGCGCCTCCTGGTCTTGAAGTATCTGAACCTGCACAGCGATGAGCAGGTCGAGTTCCAACTGCTTGACCGCATGAGCTACCAGCGCTTTTGCCTGCTGGAGGACAGCGCCACCATCCCCGACCGCAATACCGTCTGGCACTACCAGCAGCGCCTGGGCGTCGATGGGGTGACGGCCTTGTTCCAGGCTGTGGATGCCCAGTTGCTGAGCCACGGGTTCATTGCACGCTGCGGGCAGATCATCGACGCCACCCTGGTGCCCGCGCCCATCCAGCACTTCACCAAGGATGAGAAAGAACAGCTGGCGCAGGGCAAGCCCCCCGAGGACTGGAGCGAGGCCAAGCGCCGGCAGAAAGACCTGGACGCCACCCATACCAAAAAGCAGGGCAAGAGCTACCACGGCTACAAGCTCAGCATCAACGTGGATGTGAAGCACAAGTTCATCCGCCAGATCGTCACTGGCACCGCCAGCGAGCACGACAGCAGGCATTTTGATGAAGTCCTGGACGCGCACAACACCAGCCGGGATGTCTATGCCGACAAGGGCTACCCGAGCGCACGGCGCAGCGAAATGCTCAAGGCGCTGGACTACCGGGAACACATCCAGCGCAAGGCCCAGAAGAACAAGCCCCTGAGCGCATGCCAGAAGAAGCGCAATACGCGCATCGCCAAGATCCGTGCCCGAGTGGAGCACCCCTTTGCCCAGATGCGCCACATGGGCGGCAAGCTCATTCGCACCATCGGCCAGGCACGCGCCACGGTCGCGATGACCATGATGGCGGCCTGCTACAACCTCAGGCGCCTGGCCAGGTTCCTCGAAGATGGCGTGGATGCATTCTACAAGGGTAGGTCATCAAAGAGCGAGGTGCGCCTGCAGGGGGCCAATGCGTGAAAAATGGGGCGGAAAACGCCCTGAAACACGCTATGTTTGCTCAAAAAATGGGCAGAACCGAAATCTCGGTCTACCTCAACCAACACGCTGCTGAAAACTGCGGTTTTAGAGGTTCCCTTTCGCAGTTTGTGCCCGTCGTCAAGTTGGGGCTACCGTTTTGGCCATCGGGTCTAACTTTTCATCGCAGCCGACCGGCTACGCCGTCGGCTGAATTCAGGGCTGGGCCTCGCAGAACGCCGGAGCCGAGTCCTCACAGTCTTGAGAATGCTCAACCTCATGCCCTGTAGTCGGCATACGATGGATTCGTAGCCATCTCGACTACGTCCACACGGAGCAAACGATGATGTCGCATACACAAAAGGCCAGGCTCACACTTGCAGCAACGCTGCTCGGCGTAGCCGCCGCAGGCGACGTTGCCGCGCAACAGAACCCTCGCTCATTTGTTGCCTCCCCAGAGATCTACAAGGTCTTGGCGCAAAACGAACAATTCAAGGTCATCTCTGTAGTTTGGCGGCCGGGCCAGAAGGATGCCCTTCACGCGCACCCTGCGAACGCCGTCTACTACCTGACAGACTGCAGTCTCCGAATCTACGCACCTGATGGATCCTTCCATGACGCACAGCCGAAGGCCGGCTACGCCGTGGTACAGGCACCAATTCCGGGGCACGTCCTGGAGAACACTGGGTCAAACGAATGCAGACTCGTCATGTTTGAACCGTCGTAGAGCGAGGCCTAACTCTAGGCATCACATGGAAATCACAGCACGCGTCGTACGAACCCTTGTCGAGACCGCGGCCCTTGCCCTGCTTGTTGGCTGTGCGAGCACATCGGTGACGCTCCAGCCGTCGCCTCAAACACCAGTCTGTGATCGCTCGGCGGCCGTGCTTGTCGTCTGGGCTCCGAACTGGCGCCCCGATCAGAAGGATGTTGCCGCTCGCGAGCAAGCTGCCAATACGGGTCTTGCAGACTTTCTGGCCCAGTCCGATTGTTTCGCGCGCACCGAGTTGCGCCGTGTCCCCGAACTCACACCACCTGCAGTCCGCGCGCAGTTGGTCGAGAAGCCGGGTGACTTCACGAAGGTTCTGGCTATCGAAGTCCGTGAGCTTGGGCCTGTTGTCAAACTCTTGTCCTCTGCGGCGCTCGTCGAAGGTGGAACCGAGGTTGTTTTCGAGGTCACCGAGTTTTCGGTCCGGTCGGTCACCGAGCAACGCCGGTTCACGGTTCACTGGCAGAACGGCGGCCCCGGTGTGGTCAAGGGTGTGGCCAGTTTGCCCGGCGACATGCAGGCCGCCTTGCGTGCCGGGTTGCAACCGGGTGCTTCCGTAAGGTGATGCCTAACAGATCGCTGCAACGGACACTAACTTTTCGTCGCAGCCAACCGCCTTTGCCGTTTCCAGCGCCGCGTGTCTGCGTGGCACTCCCGTTTCCAGCGTCGGGTCTAACGCGGCACTCAAGCCGACCCGCCTACGGCGGGCGGCTTACCTTAGCCGTTGCGTTTCCCCGCTTTGTGTTCTCTTGCGCCTGGCTGCGGGCGCTGCGGTCGGCGTTCTGGTCTGCGCCATCGGCCAGTCTTCAATCATCACGCGCTCGCTCGCCCTGGCAACGCTGCGCCGCGTAGGTGGCTGCGGGCATCTCCGATAATCGCCCCCTGCCCCTCTCCAACCCATTGTTTCTGCCATGCGCCACTTCGCCCCGCTGCTTGCTGCCCTGCTCCTGTCTCCTGCCGCCTTTGCACAGGCCGCGCCCGTTACGACCGGCTCCGGCCTGGTTTTTGAGTCGATCAAGGAGGGCAGCGGTAAAGCGCCCCAGGCCACCGACACGGTCAAGGTGCATTACCGCGGCAGCCTTGCCGACGGCAAGGAGTTCGACAGCTCGTACAAGCGCGGCGAACCCACCGAGTTTCCGCTCAACCGCGTCATTCCCTGCTGGACCGAAGGCCTGCAGCGCATGAAGCCCGGCGGCAAGGCGCGCCTGACCTGCCCCCCTGGTATCGCCTATGGGGCGCGCGGCGCGGGCGGGGTGATCCCGCCCAACGCCACGCTGCACTTCGAGGTCGAACTGCTCTCGGTGCGCTGACCCCGCCGAGCCGGCCTGCGGCCCCACGCCACCGCCGCCATGAGCGAACCTGACCTGTCTTTTCTGATGCGCGCTGCCGAGCCGGCGCCCGAGTCCCCGCGGCCGCCGCCGGGCTTGGCCGAGCGGCGCGGCCCCGAGCGCCCCGGTGGCGCCGTGGCCAAGCTGATTGCCGAGCTGCGCGCATCGCAGGCCGAGCTGGAGACGCAGAACAAGGTGCTGCGCTACAGCCAGGCGGCGGCGGAGAGCGCCTCCGAGCGCTTCGAGGCACTGTTCTCCAACGTGCCGCTGTCGCTCATGGTGCTGGACGAGCACGATGTGGTGGTACAGGCCAATTCCATGGCCCAGCGCTCGTTCCAGCCCGGTGAGCATGACCGGCCCCTGACCGCGCTGATGCCCTTCGTCAGCGCCAGGCACGCGGCGCGCGTGCGCGCCACGTTTGCGGCGGCGCTGGAGCATGGCACGGCCGAGGCCAACGAGGTCGTGTTCGAGATCGACGCGCACCGGCACATCATGGGCGACCTGCATATCGCCCGCATCGAATCGCTCACCGACGACGAGGCGCCGCTCACGCAGTATCTCTGCGCCGTCATCGACCAGGGCCCGCTGCTGGCCGAGCGCCAGGCCCTGCAGCGCAGCGCCCAGGAGCTGCAGGAGCGCAATGCGCAGCTGCACGCCGGCGAGCGGCGCCTGGAGGCCGTGATCAACTCGGCGCTCGACGCCATCATCTGCGTGGACCAGCACGAGCGCATCACCGTCTTCAATCCTACGGCCGCCATGCTGTTCCAGTGCGCCACCAGCGACGCTCTGGGCAGCCCGCTGAGCCGCTTTCTGCCCGATGCCCAGCAGGTCATGGCCTTCGCCCAGCTGACCACCCAGGCGGCGCTGGGGGAGATGACGGCGCTCACCGCCTCGGGGCGAGACTTGGCGGTGGAGATCAGCGTCTCGTTCGAGCGCCACGCCGAGGGCGAGACCACCACCGTCTTCGCCCGCGACCTCACGGGCAGAAAGCGCGAGGAGGCGCGCCGCAGCGCCCTGGAAGCGCAACTGCGCGAGTCGCACAAGATGCAGGCCGTGGGCACCATGGCCGGCGGCATTGCGCACGACTTCAACAACATCCTGCACGCCATTCTGGGCAATGTGGAGCTGGCCAAGGCCGACTGCCAGGCCGGCACGCCGCTGCACGAGAGCCTGCTGGAGATCGACAAGGCCGGGCGGCGCGCGCGCGACCTGGTGCGCCAGATCCTCACCTTCAGCCGCAACGAGGCGCCCCAGCGCAGCGCCGTGGCGCTGGCCGAGGTGGCGCACGACACGGAGCGCCTGCTGCGCGTCACTCTGCCGCCGGAGATCGAGCTGAACGTGCATATCCCGCCCGACCTTCCCGCGCTGCTGGCCGATGCCACACAAGTGGAGCAGGCATTGCTGAACCTGTGCACCAACGCCGTCCACGCCATAGGCAGCGCAAGCAGCGCAGGTGGCGCACGCGGTCACATCCAGGTAGATGCGACGCTGGTCAAGCCCGAGGTGCACCTGCGCGAGAGCCTGGGGCTGGCCGCGGGCGACTATGTCGCGCTGCGCGTGCAGGACAGCGGCCCCGGCATGGACGAGGCCACGCTGTCGCGCATCTTCGAGCCCTTTTTCACCACCAAGCCGGTGGGCCAGGGCACGGGACTGGGCCTGGCCGTGGTGCATGGCGTCATGCGCACGCATGGCGGCGGCATCGACGTGCACAGCGCGCCGGGCCAGGGCAGCCGCTTCACGCTGTACTTTCCGGTAGCTGCCCAGGCCCTGTCTGTTCCGTCAGCCCCCACCGCACCCAAGGCCGCGCCCAAGGCGCCTGCACCGTCCATGGGCGAACGCCAGCGGCATGTGATGTATGTGGATGACGACGAGGCTCTGGTCTTTCTGGTGCGGCGCCTGCTGCAACGTCGCGGCTATGCGGTCAGCGCCTTCACCGACCCGCACGAGGCCACCGACGCACTGCGCGCCGCGCCCGAGCGCTACGACCTGCTGGTCACCGACTACAACATGCCTGGCTACTCGGGCCTGGACCTGGTGCGGGCCGCGCGTGCCATCCGTCCCGACCTGCCCGTGGCCCTGGCCTCAGGCTATGTCACCACCGAGATCGAGCAGGCCGCATTGGCCGAGGGCGCGCGCGCGCTGATCCACAAGCCCAACGACGTGGATGAGCTGTGCGCCACCGTGGACCGCCTGGCCCATGAGCGCTGACGTCGCTTGCCTGCACGCAGGCGATACGCTGCTGGTGCTGGACAAGCCCGCCGGCCTGCTGTGCGTGCCAGGGCGCGGCCCTGACAAGCAGGATGCCTTGAGCACGCGCGCACAGGCCCTGTGGCCTGACGCGCTCGTCGTGCACCGGCTGGATCAGGCCACCTCGGGCCTGGTGCTGATGGCGCGCGGCACTGCGATGCAGCGCGCCCTCAGCCACGCTTTTGCCGAGCGCCTGGTGCACAAGCGCTACCAGGCCGTGGTGGCGGGCCGGCTGCAAGCACCTACCACCAGCGATGGTGAAGGCTGGAGCGAAATCACCCTGCCCATCGCCGCCGACTGGGAGCGCCGACCGCTGCGCGTCATCGATAGCGCCCAGGGCAAGCCCAGCGTCACGCGCTGGCGCGTGCTGACGCACGATGAAGTCCACAACACCACGCGCGTGGAGCTCGAACCCATCACCGGCCGCACGCACCAGCTGCGCGTGCATCTGGCGGCGCTGGGCCACTCCATACTGGGCGATGCGCTCTACGCCGATGCCGCCACCCAGGCCCGCGCGCCGCGCCTGCTGCTGCATGCCTGCGCGCTGGGGTTTGCGCATCCGCTGCGCGGCGGCTGGTGCGGCTACGTTTCGCAACCTCCGTTTTGACCCATGGCAGGCAGGCCATCGCCGCGGGCGGCTACCATGGCGGGATGACGCAACGGCTTTTCATCCTCACGGGTGCCTCGCGTGGCATGGGCTTGGGCCTGGCCCGCCAGCTGCTGCAGCCCGGCCACACGCTGGTCTGCATGGCGCGCCACAGCGTCCCAGAGCTGGCCGCCAGCGCGCCCGAAGGCGCCGTGCTGGAGCAGTGGGCGGTGGATCTGTCCCAACCGGTGCAAGCCGCGCAGCGCCTGCAGGCCTGGCTGGCTGGGCAGCCCGCCAACCACTACGCCAGTGCCACGCTGATCAACAACGCGGGCGTGATTCCGCGCATCGCGCCGCTGTCGGCCTGCAACAGTGCCGAGGACATGGCCGACCAGGCCAACGCCCTGCGCGTGGGGCTGGAGGCGCCCATGCTGCTCACCGCCGCCTTTCTGGGCACAACCGAGGCCTGGGCCAGCGTGGACCGCAGGGTGCTCAACATTTCCTCCGGCCTGGGCCGGCGTGCCATGGCATCACAGGCCGCCTACTGCGCAGCCAAGGCGGGGCTGGATCATTTCACGCGCTGCCTGGCGCTGGACGAAGCCGCCAAACCCCATGGCGCCAGGGTATGCTCACTGGCACCCGGTGTGATCGACACCGACATGCAGGTCCAGTTGCGCGGCGCCCACCCGGCCGACTTTCCGGATCAGCAGAGCTTCGCCGCCCTCAAGACGGGCGACAAGCTCACATCCTCTCAGGCCGCCGCTGCACGCGTGCTGGCATGGCTTGAGCGCTCGGACTTCGGCAACAACCCCGTGGCCGATGTGCGCGATGCCTGAGCCTCCTGTTGGTCACACTACGTATTTGATAGCTTGTTGCGCTTACCCACCGGGCGTTAGAGCCCAATTTTCTTGAAACCACCTAGTACTGGAGAAAACCATGTCCCGTGAAGTCGTCGTCGTCAGCGGTGTGCGCACCGCCATCGGAACCTTTGGCGGCAGCCTGAAGGACACGCCCACCGTCGATCTGGCAGCGCTGGTCGTCAAGGAGGCACTGGCCCGCGCCGGCGTGGAGGGCAAGGACGTGGGCCATGTGGTGTTCGGCCATGTCGTCAACACCGAGCCGCGCGACATGTACCTGTCGCGCGTGGCGGCCATCAACGGCGGCTGCGCCAAGGAAACGCCGGCCATGAACGTCAACCGGCTGTGCGGCTCGGGTCTGCAGGCCATCGTCAGCGCCAGCCAGGGCATCCTGCTGGGCGAGTACGACATCGCCATCGGCGGCGGCGCCGAGAACATGAGCCGCGCGCCCTACGCATCCCAGGCCACGCGCTTTGGCGCGCGCATGGGCGACACCAAGATGGTGGACATGATGGTCGGCGCGCTGCATGACCCCTTCCACACCATCCACATGGGCGTGACGGCCGAGAACGTGGCGGCCGAGCATGGCATCAGCCGCGAGGCGCAGGACGCACTGGCGCTGGAAAGCCACCACCGCGCCGAAAAGGCCTGGGCCGAGGGCCGCTTCAAGGACCAGATCGTCCCGGTGATGCTCAAGAGCCGCAAGGGCGATGTGGCCTTCGACAAGGATGAGCATTTCCGCCCCGGCGCCAAGCTGGAGGACTTCCAGAAGATGAAGGCGGTGTTCGTGAAGGAGAACGGCACCGTCACCGCCGGCAACGCCAGCGGCATCAACGACGCCGCCGCCGCCGTGCTGCTGATGGAGGCCGGCGTAGCCAAGGCACGCGGCGCCAAGCCCCTGGCGCGCCTGGTGGGCTATGCCCACGCGGGCGTCGAGCCCAAGACCATGGGCATAGGCCCCGTGCCGGCCACGCAGATCCTGCTAAAAAAGCTGGGCATGACCATCGACCAGATGGACGTGATCGAGGCCAACGAGGCCTTTGCGGCCCAGGCCTGCGCCGTCACCAAGGGCTTGGGCGCCGACCCGGCCAAGGTCAACCCCAATGGCTCGGGCATCTCGCTGGGCCACCCCATCGGCGCCACGGGCGCGCTGATCACCGTCAAGGCGCTGTATGAGCTGCAGCGCATCCAGGGCCGCTACGCGCTGGTGACGATGTGCATCGGCGGCGGCCAGGGCATTGCCGCGATCTTCGAGCGCATGTAAGCACACCGGGCGCAGCCGTCATGGCGACGGCTGCGCCCGGTTTCATCCTGGGTTTCTCACGCACTTCATCGATGCTCCGCAGACATATCCTCCCGCTCACGGCCCTCGCCTGCGTACTGGGCACGGCCACGGTCCACGCACAGAGCACTGCACCAGCGGCCGCCGGCGCCTATCCCACCAAACCCATCCGCATGATCGTGCCCTTCCCGCCTGGCGGCGGCACGGACATCCTGGCACGCCTGGTTTCCGCCAAGCTCACCGAGGCCAACAAATGGACCGTGGTGGCCGACAACAAGCCCGGCGCGGGCGGCACCATCGGCATTTCCGAGGCCGTGAAGTCCGCCGCCACGGGCTATGACCTGGTCATGGGCCAGAAGGACAACCTGGTCATCGGCCCCTGGCTGTACAAGAGCCTGCCCTGGGATCCGACCAAGGACCTGACGGCCGTGGCCCATGTGGCCTGGACGCCGGTGGTCATCGCCACCAGTTCCAACTCCAAATTCAAGACGCTGGCCGACGTGATGGCTGCCGCCAAGGCCGCGCCCGGCACCGTCACCTACGGATCGCCCGGCAACGGCACCTCCATCCACCTGGCGGGCGACCTGTTCGAGAAGGCCGCCGGCATCAAGCTCAGCCATGTGCCCTACAAGGGGTCCAATCCGGCACTGATGGACGCACTGGCCGGCAATGTGGACCTGCTGGTGTCGTCCCTGCCCTCGGCCATGGGGCAGATCAAGGCCGGCAAGCTGCGCCCGCTGGCCGTCACCTCGGCCAAGCGCAGTTCCTCGCTGCCCGACGTGCCCACGGTGGCCGAATCGGGTTTCAAGGGCTTTGACGTGAGTACCTGGTATGGCGTACTTGCTCCGGCCGGCACGCCTGCCGCCGTGGTGCATACCCTCAACACCGAGATCAACAAGCTGCTGGCCCAGGCCGATGTGAAGGCCGCCATCCATGCCCAGGGTGCGGAACCCCAGGCCATGACGCCCGAGCAGTTCGCCATGCTGCTCAAGTCCGAGTACCAGCAGTGGAAGGGCATCGTCGAGGCGTCCGGCGCCAGGATCGAGTAAGCCGGGGCCGCGCACGAAGGTCTGCCCCCAAGCGAAAACGGCTCCCACGGGAGCCGTTTTCTATCGCGCTGCAGCCATCACTCACGCACTACGAGCACAGGCACATGCGCCACGCCCAGCACCTTCTGAGTGACGCTGCCGAGCACCAGTCTTTCGATGCCGCGGCGGCCATGCGAGCCGATGACGATGAGGTCGGCACCGGTGGTCTCGACCGCGCGCTGGATGCCGTCATGCACGGCATGGCCCTCGCCCACCATGGTGTTCACCGTGCCTATGCCGGCCTGCAGGATGGCGGCCTTTGCCGCGTCCAGCGCGGCATTGGCCTCGGCCGTGGCGGCGCTCAGGTATTGCGCCTGGCCATACGCAAAATCGGCACCAACGCCCGTGAACGGGTATGGATCAATCACGTACAGCGCGGTCACGGCACTGCCAAAGGCCTTGGCCAGCCCCGACGCCTTGGCGACGGCCTTCATGGATGTTTCCGAACCATCCACGGGAACCAGAATATGCTTGAACATGGAACCTCCTGCTGAGTTGTTGCAAGGCCTAAGGCCGGTGAACCAAGCCAAGTGTGACGCCATGTGGCGCCATGCCACTTGATGCGTATCAATTATCGGTCTTCATCTTCCTGGAAACCGCCGCGGCGGCAAGTCACTACCAGCGTGTCGCGCCAGCCGCCCTCGCCCTCGGGTTGTATGGGCGTGGTTTCGTGGATCATGCGTGCATCATCAAGCAGCATCACGGACCAGGGCTCACTGAGCGTAAAGCGCTGTCCATTGGGGCCTGCCGCCTCGAAGATGCGGGTCTCGCCGCCCTTCACCCCCTTGCGGCCGACCAGGAACACCGCCACCAGATCCACGCCGTCGCGGTGCGCTCCTTCGGGCGTGGGGCGCCCGATGCCGCCCTCGGTGTCGATGCGAAACTGGTGTGCCTCGATATACCAGCGCTCGGGCCGCGTGGCCACCGCCGCCTGGGCCACGGCGGCCACGCCGCGCATCACCTGTCCCCACACGGGAGTCGCCACGGTCGCATCGTGCATGGGTGCAAACCAGCGCTGCATGCCGCCATGCAAGGCGTTGTATTCCACGGGCTGCCAGTGCGCGCGGTGGGGCGTCTGGCGCACCTGCGTGCCTTCCACGACAAAACACGAATGCCTGCGGCGCCGGTAGCGGCCTCCATCCTTGAGAAACTCATCGGGTGGCAGGTCGGACCAGTCAGAGCTCAGCGCCTCCAGTTCCGGCAATGGGCAGCCCAGCCACGCGGCCGTATCGCGCGGCTGCAGCACGGCATAGCCCCGGTCTCGCAGCTGCTGCACGACCTGGCAGGAAGGGATGTAGGGCGGGGAAAAGCTGATATGCGCCATGCCACACCGATCAGTGGTCGTGACGACCATGCTTGTGGCCATGGTCGTGACCGCGGCGCTCATCGCCGCGACCATGCGCGCGCCTTCCTTCGTGGCGCCATTCGTGGCGGTCGCCGTGCCCGTGGAAGTGATCCGGCCGTCTTGGCGGCTCCCTCAGGAAATACACCGGCTGATTGCAGGCCCCATAGCGTGCGCAATGTTTCGACCAATGCTTGGCTTGGCCCGGCGGCACGTACATGTAGATTGGTGCGCGCGGCGCATAGACCGCTGGGGGCGCCGCCACCACCACGGGCTGCCCAAACAGCAGTGCAGGCCTGGGCCCATTGCCGATATCGACACGGCCATAGACCCCAGGCGCGATCTGCCCGCCCACTGTGGCATTCACATAGGCCTGCGCATGCGCCGCGCCGCTTGACAGGGCCGCGGCCAGGCCGACAACGGCCATCCAATGGCCGCCATACCGAGCCGCGGCAAAATGACCCACTGGGTTCCAGATTTTCATGCCTTGAAAGTGCCTTGTTGCCGTAGTGTGTGACCGGGGGGATGATGGCACACAGGAATGCTTATGAGAGTTACACCCCCATGAAGTTGTAACGCTAGCCAATCCATATCACCACCATCATCATCAACGACAATGTCCGGCTGGCGCGGCGCAAAGGCCACCGACGGGAGCCGCCGCGAAAATTTGCCGATAAAACATGAACATCGTAATACTCGACGATTACCAGGATGCGGTGCGCAAGCTCCGCTGCGCGGAACGGCTCGACCCCTACGCCGCCAAGGTCTACACCAACACCGTCAAGGGCCTGGGGCAGTTGTCGGTGCGCCTGCGGGACGCGGATGTCATCGTCCTGATCCGTGACCGCACGCAGATTGCGCGCCAACTGGTGGAGAAGCTGCCGCGGCTCAAACTCATCGCGCAGGCGGGGCGCGTAGGTGCGCACATCGACGTCGCCGCCTGCACGGAGCGCGGCATTGCCGTGGCCGAGGGCGTCAGCTCGCCCGTGGCCCCGGCCGAGTTGACCTGGGCGCTCATCATGGCCGCCATGCGCCGGCTGCCGCAGTACATCTCCAACCTCAAGCATGGGGCCTGGCAGCAGTCGGGGCTGCGTACCGCGTCCATGCCGCCCAACTTCGGGCTGGGCAACGTGCTGCGTGGCAAGACCCTGGGCATCTGGGGCTACGGACGCATCGGGCAGATCGTTGCCGGCTACGGCCGCGCGTTCGGCATGAACGTCCGCGTCTGGGGCCGGGAGGCATCGCGCGCGCAGGCACTCAGCGATGGCCTGCAGGTGGCCAGCACGCGCGCCGAGTTCTTCTCACAATGCGACGTGGTGTCGCTGCACATCCGGCTCACGGAGGAGACGCGCGGACTGGTGACGCTCGACGACCTGTCGTGCATGAAGCCTACATCGCTGCTGGTAAATACCTCGCGCGCCGAGCTCATAGAAACCGATGCGTTGATCGCCGGCCTCAACCGTGGGCGGCCGGGCATGGCCGCCGTGGATGTCTTCGAGAGCGAGCCCATCTTGCAGGGTCATGCGCTGCTGCGGCTGGAGAACTGCGTCTGCACCCCGCATATCGGCTATGTGGAGCAGGACAGCTACGAGCTGTACTTCGGCGCTGCATTTGACAACGTCGTGAACTACATCAAGGGCACGCCTACCAATATCGTCAATCCAGGGGCTCTGCAGGTGCGCCGCTAAAACAAAAATGGGCTTCACAAGAAGCCCATTTTTCACTCAAACGGCACCGTAAGTGCCGTCTGGCCGAAGCGCCGATCAGTTCAGCGGTGTCTTCTTGCCATCCTTGTACTCGTACAAGGTGATGGCGGGGTTCTTCAGCTCGCCGTTCGGTTCGAAGGCGATATTGGCGGTCACGCCCTTGTAGTTGGACTTTTGCAGCTCGGGGATGTACACCTTGGGATCCCAGGAGCCGGCGCGCTTCATGGCATCGACCAGCAGCATGGTGGCATCGTAGGTATAGGGGCTGTAGATCTGGAACTGGCCAGGGAAACGGGCGTCGTACTTGGCCTTCCAGGCCATGCCGCCAGGCATCTTGGCCAGCGATGAGCCGCCCTCGGCACACACCACGTTCGACAGCGTCTTGGCGCCACCGGCGAGCTTGGCGATTTCGGTCGTGCAGACGCCGTCGCCACCAAAGAACTTCACATTTCCCATACCCAGCTGTTCCATCTGGCGCAGCATGGGGCCGGCCTGGGGGTCCATGCCGCCGTAGAAGATGGCGTCTGGATTCTTGGCCTTGATGGCTGTCAGGATGGCCATGAAGTCGGTGGCCTTGTCGGTGGTGAACTGCTCGTCCACGACCTTCATGCCCTTTTCGGCGGCCACGCGCTTGAACACGTTGGCCACGCCCTGGCCATAGGCGGTACGGTCGTCCACCACGGCCACGGTCTTGAGCTTCAGAGTATCCGCGGCATAGGCCGCCAGTCCCGCGCCCAGAGCATTGTCATTGGCGATGATGCGGAACGTGGTCTTGTAGCCCGGCCGCGTCAGGTTGGGGTTGGTGGCTGCTCCGGTAACGTGCGGGATGCCGCAATCGTTGTAGATCTTGGATGCGGGAATGGTGGTGCCGGAATTGAGGTGGCCCACGACACCGGCAGCATGGGCATCGCACAGCTTCTGCGCGGCTGCCGTGCCCTGTTTGGGATCGGCAGCGTCGTCTTCCGCAAGCAGCTCGAACTTGACCTTCTTGCCGGCAATGGTCACACCCTGCGCGTTCAGCTCCTCGATAGCCATGCGCGCGCCGTTTTCGTTGTCCTTGCCGTAGTGTGCCTGGGCCCCGGAAATTGGCGCCACGTGGCCAATCTTTACCACTTCTTGAGCGGTGGCCAGGCCAGCAACAGCCGCGATCGCGGCGGCTACGGTCAGTTTCAACTTCAGTTGCATGTAGTTCTCCAATTTAGAAAAGATACTGGTAATAGGTTGTGTACCAGCGACGCTGAACTTATCGCAATTCATGCGGCTTTCCACTAGGGAACACGCGATGTCTTCCAAAGAAACGACATCCGTGAATACCCGATCTGGGCGTCAATGCCCCTCGCCATCGCCTGCCAATTCCTGCGCCACGGCCTCGTAGACGGCATGCCGCAGCACCGACTCGACCTCTTCGCGCAGGCGGGGCACCAGGAAGCGGGTCTGCTCCTGAACGACCTGCGCGATGGCCTCGCGCAGTCGCTGATCCAGCGCTACGTCCACACGCTGCATGACACGGTGCACCAGGTCTTCCTCCAGGCCATGCGGCGGTTCTTCAGCGCGCACGCCATCGCGCGACTGCGAGGTCGGCGGCACCATCGGGTTCGATTGCAGCGGCTCATGCGCCATCGCGGTCGCGGATGGTGCTGGCGCCACACCCGTTTTGCCTTCGTCCGGCAGGTGCACCACGTCGGTGAGCGTGGGCACGAATCTGGGTGGTGTTTTGAGTGGCCCGGCCATCTATGCGCCTTCCTTCAATACCAAGTCGTGGCGCACGATGGCATAGCCGCGCGCCGCATAGTGCCGCCAGCGTTCACGGGCCCGGACGCGGTCCTCGGGGTCGGATTGGCTCACCACCTCCACCAGCTTGGCGAACTCTTCAAAGCCTTCGGGCACAGCGTCGCCCACATTGACCAGCAGTTCGCGTTGCTCGCCGGCCCGCGCATGGGTGGCCAGCACGACCGGGGACAGCTGCAGCATCTCGGCGCCGGCGTCCTCAAGGCAATGGGCGACGAAGTCGCTAGGGCCCAGTGCCCACAGCATGCGGTCGAGTTGCCGCAGATCTTCCGCACCGCCGGTGATTACCACGCGCGTATCGCGGCGGGCCGCCTTGCGCGCCAAACGGCAGACATAGGCCAGCTTGTCGGGCGCATTGAAGTGAAATGCCACCTCGGTCATGCCTGGCGCAGCCGCAGTTGCACTCATCGTGCAGCGCGCGCACGCCTTGGTGCGGGCGTCTTGCGCTTTGCCGCAGGGGCCTCAGCCGCCGCCAGCAGGTAGTGCAGCAGCAGCCCCACAGGCCGGCCCGTCGCCCCCTTGGCGGCGCCGCTCTTCCAGGCGGTGCCGGCAATATCCAGGTGTGCCCAGGGAATGTCGCCCACGAAGCTCTGAAGGAACTTGGCAGCCGTGATGGCGCCGCCGGCGCGCCCGGCCACGTTGGCCAGGTCGGCAAAATTGCTCTTCAGTCCCTCGGCATAGTCGTCATCGAGGGGCATGCGCCAGCACGGATCCTGCGCCGCATCGCCCGCCGCCAGCAGCCTGCCGGCGAGCTCATCGTCCGCGGAAAAAAGGCCGCTGCGCAGGCCGCCAAGCGCCACCACGCAGGCGCCGGTCAGCGTCGCGATGTCGATCATGGCCGCCGGCTTGAACCGGGCCGCATAGGTGAGCGCGTCGCACAGCACCAGGCGCCCCTCGGCATCGGTATTCAAAATCTCAATGGTCTGCCCGCTCATGCTGGTCACCACGTCGCCGGGCTTGACTGCGCGGCCATCGGGCATGTTCTCGCAGGCCGGGATGAGCCCCACCACGTTGATGGCGGGTTTGAGTTCCGCCAGGGCCCGGAACACGCCCAGCACGCTGGCGGCGCCGCCCATGTCGAACTTCATTTCGTCCATCTCGGCGGCGGGCTTGAGCGAAATACCGCCCGTGTCGAAGGTGATGCCCTTGCCGACCAGCACCACGGGAGCCTGCGAACGCGCCGCGCCGCCGTAGCGCAGCTCGATGAAACGCAGCGGTTGTTCCGAGCCCTGGGCCACGGCCAGAAACGCCCCCATGCCCAGCTTGGCCACCTGCGCCGGGCCATGCAGCTTGCACTCTATGCCCGCGTGCCTGGCGAGCGCCTTGGCCGCCTCTCCCACCAGCGTCGGCGTGGCATGGTTGGCCGGGCGGTTGGCCCACTCGCGTGCATATTCGATGCCCGCGACGAGGGCGATTGCGGTGGCAAACTCGGGCTGCACGTCGGAGCGCTCTGCGGGCACGCCCAGCGTCACGCGTGCCAGGGCACGCGGCTCGGCCTTGGGTTTGGTGGTGGTGAAGACATAGCTCCCGTCGGCCATGGCACGTACCGCGGCGGCGACGCTCCCGGCCTCGGCCGCCGTGGCAAACACCAACCCC
Organism: Pseudomonadota bacterium; assembly: GCA_018241405.1. Classification (GTDB taxonomy): domain Bacteria; phylum Pseudomonadota; class Gammaproteobacteria; order Burkholderiales; family Burkholderiaceae_C; genus Alicycliphilus. Next base: position 26,549 of record JAFEDY010000034.1, read on the forward strand.
ACATGCTTGACAGCTGGGGCCCTCAGCGTCGCGGCCAGTGCATGCACCGCCTGGCGCACGGCCTGCGCGTTTGCCTTGCCGCAGCCCAGCAGCACCAGCCTGCGTGCGGAAATACCGGGCACGGCATACAACGACAAGAGCTTGCCGGGCTTGGTTTCCAGGTCTCCAGCCTTGAGCGCGCGCGCGACCAGAACCGACAGGGCATCGGCCTCCGGCTTGAAGCCATCGGGCACCAGCAGTACCAGCAAATCACATTTGTGCGCCGCGGCGGCAGGCAGCGAAAGCGTCTTCAGTTCGAAGTTCATAATCGGCGTTTTCCTTCGAGCCAATGTTATTCGATTCATCCATTCGCAAGGAGCTGGCCCGCAGCTTCGGCGCGACCCTGGTGGTGTTGATCACCGTGGTCATGACCATGATGCTGATCCGCGTACTGGGGCAGGCGTCCCGCGGCAGCGTCGCCCCCTCCGACGTGATGCTGGTCATGGGGTTCACCGTGCTGGGACAGCTGTCCACGATTCTGAGCCTAAGCCTGTTCATCACCGTGGTCGGCACGCTTTCGCGCATGTACCGGGACAGCGAGATGGTCATATGGTTCTCCGCCGGGCGCGGCCTCATGAGCCTGCTGGCGCCGCTGCTGCGCTTTTCCTGGCCCATCATGCTGACCATCGCGGCGCTGTCGCTCGTCGTCTGGCCCTGGGCCAACCGGCAGATCCAGCAGCTCAGGTCCCAGTACGAACAGCGCAGCGACGTGGATCGCATCGCGCCTGGCGAATTTCAGGAGTCTTCCAATGGCTCGCGCGTGTTCTTCATCGACAAAGACACGCCGGACACCAACGCGGCCACCAACGTCTTCATTGCCACCAGTGAAGGCCATCGCGAGACCGTCACCTCGGCGCAGAACGCGCGCCTGGAGCTGCGCGATGGCGAACGCCTGGCGCTGCTGTTCAAGGGGCAGCGGCTTGAAACCATGCTCGACAAACCCGGGCTGCGCATCAGTGAGTTTGCCGAGTACGGCACCGTCATCGACCATGTCGCGCAGAGCGATGCCAACATCGGTGAGGTAAAGACACGCGATACCTGGGAGCTGGCACGCAACCCGGCGCCCGCCCAACAGGCGGAATTGGGCTGGCGCCTGGGCCTGGCCTTTGCCGCACTGAACTTCGTCGTGCTCGGCCTGGCCGTGGCCATCGTCAATCCGCGCGCCGGCCGCAGCACCAGCCTGGTGCTCGCGCTGTTCGCCTTCATGGTGTATTACAACCTCATGACCCTGGGCCAGGCCTGGGTGGGCGCGGGGCGGGTCGGCCTGCTGCCTTTCATGCTGGCCCTGCATGGCGGCACCCTGCTGCTCGGCCTGTTGATGCTGGCCGCGCGCCACAACCGCTGGTCGCTGCGTGCCCTGCTCTCGCGTGGAGCCAGCGCATGAAGACCATACGCCGCTTTGTCTATGGCGAGGTCCTGGTTGCGGTGGCCTTCGTCACCCTGGCCTTTCTTGCCTTGTTCTTTTTCTTCGACATGGTCGATGAGCTGCGCTGGGTCAGCGGCGCCAACGGTTACCCCCTGTCGCACGCCCTGCTGTTCGTGGCGCTGAGCCTGCCGCAGCATCTGTATGAGCTGCTGCCGATCACGGTGCTCATCGGCACCATTTTCGTCATGGCGCGCCTGGCGCAGAGTTCTGAATTCACCATCATGCGCACCAGCGGCCTGGGGCCATGGCGGGCGCTGAGCACACTGCTTTTGCTCGGTGGTGCATTCGTGGTTCTGACCTTCGCCACGGGCGACTACCTGGCGCCGGTCGCCGAGCGCGCAGCCACCCTGGTGAAGGCAAGGCGGCTCGGGCAGATCAGCACCGGCGCCACCGGTGCCTGGCTCAAGGAACGCCAGGGCGACCACTCCTTCGCCGTGAACGTGCGCGCCATCGACCCCGATGGCCACATGCGCGACGTGCGCGTGTTCGAGTTCGATGCCAGCGGGCGCGTAGCTTCCACCACGGTGGCCGCGCAGGCCCGGTTCGACAGCAGCGGCGAGGCATGGAACCTGCAGCAGGTCAAGCGCAGCGTCTTCGAGCAGCACCCCAATGGCGACATTCAGGTGAAGCGGCTGCAGGAGACCGCCTGGCAGCTCAACACGCGCATCAGCCCGGACATGGTGGCTGCTGCCCTGCTCAAGCCGGACAAGATGGCGACCATCGACCTGTTTCACTACATCCGCCACCTGGAGGCCAACGGGCAGTCGGCACAACGCTATGAAATCGAGTTTTGGCGCAAGGTGTTCTACCCTCTGAGCTGCCTGGTGATGGTGGTGCTGTCCCTGCCCTTTGCCTACCTGCATTTCCGCTCCGGCGGCATCGCCGGCTATGTGTTCGGCGGCGTCATGGCGGGCATCAGCTTCTTTCTGCTCAACAACGTGTTCGGCTTTGCCGGCAACCTGCAGAACTGGTCGCCCTGGCTCACGGCGGCGGCGCCGGGCCTGATTTACTCCGTGCTGTCGCTGGCGGCATTTGGCTGGCTGGTGCTCAGGCGCTAGCAGAGTTTTCAGTACTTTTAGCCTCTGACGCATATGCAGCAAGCGCAAGCAGCAATCATTTTGCTAGCACACGGATCGCGCGACCCCCTATGGCGCCAGCCCATAGAGGCCGTGGCCGCGCGCATCCGTGCCAGCCAGCCGAATCTGGCCGTGCGCTGCGCCTACCTGGAGCTGTGCGAGCCCGCCCTGTCCGCGGCGCTCCGTGAACTGGCGGCGCAGGGTGTCAGGCGCATCAGCATCGTGCCCTTGTTCCTGGGCGCCGGCCGCCATGTGCGTGACGACCTGCCGCGCCAGGTGCAGGCGCTGGCACTGGCGCATCCGCATGTCGCGCTGTGCTTGCAGCCCCCTATCGGTGAAGATGATCGCCTCACCGCACTGATGGCAGACATTGCCGTAGCAACCATTTCTTAGACGATTCAAGCATAATTGTGCAAACTCTTAGCTGATTTTCAGTATGAATCTGCACCAATTTCGCTTCGTCCAGGAGGCGGCGCGCCGCAACCTCAACCTGACCGAAGCCGCCAAGGCGCTACACACCTCGCAGCCCGGTGTCTCCAAGGCCATCATTGAGCTGGAGGACGAGCTGGGCGTGGACATCTTCGCGCGCCATGGCAAGCGGCTCAAGCGCATCACCGAGCCCGGCCAGCATGTGCTCAAGAGCATCGAGCTCATCATGCGCGAAGTGGGCAACCTGAAGCGCATTGGCGAGCAATACAGCGCGCAGGACAGCGGCACCCTATCGATCGCCACCACCCATACGCAGGCGCGCTATGTGCTGCCCATGCCTGTGGCCAGGCTGCGCGAGGCCTACCCCAAAGTCACCATCAGCCTGCACCAGGCCACGCCGCACGAGGTGGCGCGCATGGTCATCGACGAGGTGGCCGAGATCGGCATGGCCACCGAGTCGCTGGCCGACTACCCCGACCTCGTCACCCTGCCCTGCTATGAATGGCAGCATGTGCTGGTGCTGCCCACCGGCCACCCACTGGCGCAGAAGGAGCGCATAGGCCTGGAAGACATTGCGCACGAGGCGCTGATCACCTACCACCCCTCGTTCACCGGTCGCGGCAAGATCGACCAGGCCTTTGCCACACGCAAGCTGCAGCCGCGCATCGTGCTCGAGGCCATAGATTCGGACGTGATCAAGACCTATGTGCGCCTGGGGCTGGGCATCGGCATAGTCGCCGAGATGGCCATGCGCGAAGACCCGCTGGGCGACCTGGTGGTGCGCCCCGTGGGCCATCTGTTCGGCCAGAGCGTGGCGCGCGTGGCCTTCAAGCGCGGCGCCTACCTGCGCAACTTCGTCTACAAGTTTGCCGAGCTGCTCAGCGACCGCCTGAGCCGCGACCTCATCGCCCGCGCCATGACCGGCCATGTCAACGACTACGAGCTATGACCACCCCTCGCTTCCCCAGCCGCCTGCCCCACGTGGGCACCACCATCTTCACCGTCATGTCGGCCCTGGCGCACGAGCATCAGGCCGTGAACCTGGGCCAGGGTTTTCCGGACTTCCACTGCGACCCCCAACTGGTGAACGCCGTCACGCGCGCCATGCAGGCCGGCCACAACCAATACCCGCCCATGGCCGGCATTCCCGCACTGCGCCAGGCAGTTGCTTCCAAAATTGAAGCAATCCACGCACGCCAGTACGACGCAAACACCGAAATAACCATCACAGCCGGGGCCACCCAGGCCATCCTCACCGCCATCCTCGCCTGCGTGCAGCCGGGCGACGAGGTCATCGTGCTGGAGCCCTGCTACGACAGCTATGTGCCCAACATCGAGCTGGCCGGAGGCGTGGTGGTGCGCGTTCCACTCACGCCGGGCAGCTTCCGACCTGACTTCGAAAAAATAGCGGCGGCCATCACGCCGCGCACACGTCTGTTGCTCATCAACAGCCCGCACAACCCCAGCGCCACCATTTGGTCGGCCGAGGACATGCGCCAGTTGGAGGATCTGCTCGCGCCCACCAATGTGCTCCTGATCAGCGACGAGGTCTACGAGCACATGGTTTTCGACGGCGCCGAGCACCAGAGCGCCGCGCGCTTTGCCGGCCTGGCAGAACGCGCCTTCATCGTCTCCAGCTTTGGCAAGACCTTCCACGTCACGGGCTGGAAGGTGGGCACTGTGGCCGCGCCCGCGGCCATGACGGCGGAGTTCCGCAAGGTGCACCAGTTCAACGTGTTCACCGTCAACACGCCCATGCAGCATGGCCTGGCCGACTACCTGCAAGACCCCGCGCCCTATCTGCAGCTGCCTGCCTTCTACCAGGCCAAGCGCGACCTGTTCCGCGCCGGCCTGGCGGGCTCGCGCCTGAGGCTATTGCCCAGCACCGGCAGCTATTTCCAGTGCGTGGACATCTCGGCCGTGAGCGACCTGAACGAGGCCGACTTCTGCCAATGGCTCACGCGCGAGATCGGTGTGGCAGCCATTCCGCTGTCGGCCTTCTACGGCGACGGCTTCGACCAACGCGTCGTACGCTTTTGCTTTGCCAAGAAGGACGAGACGCTGCGCGCGGCCATAGAACGGCTGCGCAGGCTGTAGTTCCCCCCCCGTGCGCGTGCCAACATCACCACAGTCAGGGCACATGCGCGCTCTGCTGCTGATAGTCGTGCTGATCGGTTACGGCTCCTTGTATCCGTTCGACTTCACGGCCAATGGCAACTGGCTGCCCCAGATGGGCGCATTTTTCACCCGGCCCGAACTGCGCATGCGCCGCGGCGATCTCGTCGGCAACCTGCTGCTGTTCGCCCCCTACGGTTTTGTCGCCACCACGCTGAGCAACGGCCGCCGCCCCGTCGATACGGCACATGCCAGACTCGCCCCGCTGCTGGCCCTGGGGCTGTTGCTTGCGCTGGTCTTGCAGCTGGCCCAGCTATGGCTGCCCAGCCGGGTGGCCGCCATGGGCGACGTGCTCGCCAACCTGTGCGGCATGCTGCTCGGCAGCTTGGCCGCCTTGGTGGTGCGCAAGCTTTCTATGGGCGTGGCGGGCCATTCCATCCTCGATGCAACCGCCACGGACTCGCCGCACACGCACGCCCCGCTCGTGCTGATGGCACTCTGGCTGGCCTACCAGTGGTTCCCGCTGGTACCAACGCTGGATCTGCAAAACATCCTCAATGCACTCAAGCCGCTGCTGCGCGCGCCCCAGCTCGACGTCGTAAGAGCCTTGCACACGGCCCTGGCCTGGTGCGCCTTCTTCAAGCTGTGGGAGCTCTCTGCCCTCAAGCAGGTGTCAGGCCGGACGCTGGCCGCGGTGGCCCTTCTTGCCGTCGGTGCCAAGCCCTTGATCGCCGGCGCCAGCATCTCGTTGACCAATGCGGTCGGCCTAGTCCTTGCCCTTGCCTGCCTTCCATGGTGTAAGCACAGGGCAAGCCTGCCCGTTCTGATCGTCGCCATGTTTGTCAGCCTGCTGGCCTCAGGGCTGACGCCGTTGAGCAGTCTCGGCCCGGCGCAGCGGTTCCACTGGATTCCGTTTACCGGCTTCCTCGAAGGCAGCATGGGCATGAACCTGCTGAGCCTGCTCGAGAAAACCTATTTCTACGGCGCGCTGATACTGCTGATCACCGCCAGGCGCGGCCGTCCGCTCGCTGCCGCCTGCATGGTGGCGGCCTGGCTGGCCGTGATCGAGGCGGCGCAGGTGTTCATTCCCACTCGGACTGCCGAGTCCACCGACCCCATTCTGGCCCTCATCATCGGCATGGCGATACAGTTTGGGGCGCTGCGCGACGAACGGGTATGAACGCCCGGGCCTTCAAAGCAGGACGATGTCGTACTGCTCCTGCCCCACAGCCGTTTCGGCCTGCAGCGAGATCGGCTTGCCGATGAAGTCCGACAGGCCCGCCAGGTGCTGGCTCTCCTCGTCCAGGAACAGCTCCACCACCTTGGGCGAGGCCACGACGCGGAACTCGCGCGGGTTGAACTGGCGCGCCTCGCGCAGCAGCTCGCGCAGGATGTCGTAGCACACGGTGCGCGCCGTCTTGACCTCGCCCACGCCATGGCAGTTGGGACAGGGCTCGCACAGCATGTGGGCCAGCGACTCGCGCGTGCGCTTGCGCGTCATCTCCACCAGGCCCAGCTGCGAGAAGCCGCCCACCATGGTCTTGACACGGTCGCGCGCGAGCTGCTTCTTGAACTCGGCGAGCACGGCCGCCTGGTGGTCCTCGCGCAGCATGTCGATGAAGTCGGCGATCACGATGCCGCCCAGGTTGCGCAGGCGCAGCTGGCGTGCGATGGCGCCCGCCGCCTCCAGGTTGGTCTTGAAGATGGTGTCGTCGAAGTTGCGCGCGCCCACGTAGCCGCCGGTGTTCACGTCGATGGTGGTCAGCGCCTCGGTCTGGTCCACGATGAGGTAGCCGCCCGACTTCAGATCCACGCGCCGGCCCAGCGCCCGGGCAATCTCCTCGTCGATAGCGAAGAGGTCGAAGATCGGCCGCTCGCCCTTGTACAACTGCAGCTTGGCCACCGCGGCCGGCATGAATTCGCGCCCGAACTGCTGCAGCAGGGCGAACTGCTCGCGCGAGTCCAGGCGAATGCCCTGCGTCTCCTCGCCCACCAAGTCGCGCAGCACGCGCTGCAGCAGATTCAGATCCTGGTACAGCAGCGAGGTCGGCGGGCGGCTCAGCGCCGCCTGGCGCACACCGGCCCAGGTCTTGCGCAGGTAGGCAATGTCCTCGGCCAGTTCCGCGTCACTGGCGTCCTCGCCATTGGTGCGCAATATGAAGCCGCCCCCGCCGCCCGTGGACTTGTCGCCCACCAGGGCCTGCAGGCGCGCGCGCAGCGCGTCGCGTTCCTCCTGGGGGATTTTCTGCGAGATGCCGATATGGTCGTCCTGCGGCAGGAACACCAGCAGCCGCCCGGCGATGCTGATCTGCGTGGAAAGCCGCGCCCCCTTGCTGCCTATCGGGTCCTTGATGACCTGCACCATCAGCGACTGGCCCTCGAAGACCTGCTTCTCTATGGGCACGGGCGGCTCGCCCTTGCGCGCGAACATGGGCGCCTCGCCGCCTTCCTGGCGCTGCCACACGTCGGCCACATGCAGGAAGGCGGCGCGCTCCAGCCCTATGTCGATGAAGGCCGACTGCATGCCCGGCAGCACGCGCGCCACCTTGCCCAGGTACACGTTGCCAACCAGGCCACGCTCCAGCGCGCGCTCCACGTGCAGCTCCTGCACGGCGCCGTTTTCGACCACGGCCACGCGCGTTTCCTGGGGCGACCAGTTGATGAGAATGTCTTGTTGCATGGGCTTCGCCTGATGAGGCGCCCATGATGCCTGAATCCGCCCCGTACCACGGGCAGGCCGCGCCTCACATGACGCTGGCCTGCATGCCCCGCATCAGCTGCGGCTGCAGCGCCACCACCTCGCCGACCACGATGAGCGCCGGTGGCCGTACCCGGTGCTGCTGCGCCAGCTGCGGCAAGTCCTGCAGCGTGCCGGTGATGCAGCGCTGGCCCGGCAGCGATGCCTGCTCCACCAGGGCCGCGGGCGTGCCGGCGGGCAGGCCATGGCACACGAGCTGCTCGCAGATCACGGGCAACGTGCCCATGCCCATGTAGATCACCACGGTCTGGCGCGGGCGCGCCAGCGCCTCCCAGTCCAGCGCCACCTCGTTGTCGCCGCGCAGGTGCCCGGTGGCGAACACCAGCGTGGCCGCATGGTCGCGGTGCGTCAGCGGAATGCCGGCGCAGGCGCCCGCCCCCTGGGCCGCGGTGATGCCAGGCACGACGTCGAAGGCAATGCCGGCCTCGACCAGGGCCTGCGCCTCCTCGCCGCCGCGCCCGAAGATGAAGCCGTCGCCACCCTTGAGCCGCACCATGCTGCGCCCGCTGCGCGCCAGCCGCACCATGAGGTCGATGATGGACTCCTGCGGCAGCGTGTGGTGCGAGGACTCCTTGCCCACGTAGATCAGGTCGGCATCCTCTGCCACGTAGCGCAGAACCTCCTTGCCCACCAGATGGTCGTAGAGCACCAGGCGGGCGCCGCGCAGGGCCTTCACTGCGCGCAAGGTCAGCAACTCGGGATCACCCGGGCCGGCGCCAACCAGGGTCACGCGCCCCGGTGGCGTGGGAGTGTCCGGCGCATTTGCGGTGGGTGCTGCGGTGAACCAGCGTGCATCTTCTATGAAGCTCATGTCGGCCTTTCGTGGGCGGATCGTGGGTTGGGCTCTATTGTTCAGAGACCACACCACGTCCGTCCTTGACCCAGTTCAAGGACGTTTGCAATGTCCGCGGCGAGGATATGGCCACTCGCAAAAAGAGGGAAATGGACAGCGACCTCGCGAGATGGTTCCCTGCATCCGCAGGGACCACCTAAGCGCTGATCCGCGACGCAGAGGACCCACAATGACAGCAAAGAGGATTGCCAGGCTGGTTGCGCTTGCGGCCGCCACCCTGGTGTCGGCCACCGCCATGGCGCAAGACAGCAAGCCCGTCTCCGAGGCCGAGAAGAACTATCAGGCTGGCAGCTCGCCCCTGGCAGACGTGCCCATGTACCAAAGCACGAACCCCAAGGCCCCAAAGATGACGCAGGCCGAGTTCGACCGCGCGCGCCAGATTTACTTTGAGCGTTGCGCCGGTTGCCATGGCGTGCTGCGCAAGGGTGCCACGGGCAAGCCGCTGACGCCCGATATCACCCTGGCCAAGGGCACGGACTACCTGAAGGTGTTCATCGCCTACGGCTCGCCCGCGGGCATGCCCAACTGGCAGACCTCGGGTGAGTTCGACGAGGCCACCGTGGACCTGATGGCACGCTACGTGCAGCAAGACCCTCCCACACCGCCCGAGTGGAGCATGGCCGACACCAAGAACACCTGGAAGGTGATCGTGCCGCCCGAGAAGCGCCCGACCAGGAAGATGAACAAGTACAACCTGGACAACATCTTCTCGACCACGCTGCGCGACACCGGCGAGGTGGCGCTGATCGACGGCGACAGCAAGGAGATCATCAACATCGTCAAGACCGGCTACGCGGTGCACATCTCGCGCATCTCGGCCTCGGGGCGCTACCTGTTCGTGATTGGCCGCGACGCCAAGATCAACATGATCGACCTGTGGATGGAAAAACCCGACAACGTTGCCGAGGTGCGCGTGGGCCTGGAGGCGCGTTCGGTGGAAACCTCCAAGTTCAAGGGCTACCAGGACAAGCTGGCGATTGCCGGCTCCTACTGGCCACCCCAGTTCACCATCATGAACGGCGACACGCTGGAGCCGCTGAAGATCGTCTCCACCCGTGGCATGGTCGTCGGCACGCAGGAATACCACCCGGAGCCGCGCGTGGCCTCCATCCTGGCCTCGCACTACAAGCCGGAGTTCATCGTCAACGTCAAGGAAACCGGCAAGACGCTGATGGTGGACTACTCCAACCTGAACGCGCTCAAGACCACCGAGGTCGGCTCGGCACCGTTCCTGCATGACGGAGGCCTGGACTCGTCCAAGCGCTATTTCATGGTGGCGGCCAACAACAGCAACAAGATTGCTGCGATCGACACCAAGGATGGCAAGCTCGCCGGCCTGACCGAAGTGGGCAAAATCCCCCACCCCGGCCGCGGCGCCAACTTCAACCATCCCAAGTACGGTCCGGTCTGGGCCACGGGCCACCTGGGCGACGAGACCATCTCGCTCATCGGCACCGATCCGCAGAAGAACAAGCAGCACGCCTTCAAGGAGGTGGCCAAGCTCACCGGGCCTGGCGGCGGTGCCTTGTTCGTCAAGAGCCACCCCAAGTCCAAGAACCTGTGGTCCGACGCCCCCCTGAACCCCGATCCGAAGATCTCGCAGGCGGTCGTGGTGTATGACATCAACAATCTGGACAAGGGCTACAAGACGCTGCCCATCGCTGAATGGGCCGATCTGCCCAACGACGGCGGTGCCAAGCGCGTGACCCAGCCCGAGTACAACAAGGCAGGTGACGAGGTGTGGTTTGCCGTGTGGTCTGCCAAGGACAAGGCCAGTGCCCTGGTCGTCGTGGACGACAAGACGCTCAAGCTCAAGAAGGTGATCAAGGACCCGCGCCTGATCACGCCTACCGGCCACTTCAACGTGTACAACACGCAGCACGACGTCTATTGATGCCGTAGCCCGAGACCCGTCATGGCACGCAACGCAATCCTCTCGCTCACACTGGCGCTCGCGGCAGCGGCAGCGGGCGCGCAAGCGCCCTCCGCCCCGGCACCTGAGCGCGCCGCACAGCTCGTGCGCATGGTGCGGCAGGACTGCGGTTCGTGCCATGGCATGCGCCTCACCGGCGGCCTGGGCCCGGCGCTCACGCGCCAGGCCCTGGCCGCCAAACCTCCCGAATACCTGGCCGCCGTCATCATCCACGGCATCCCCGGCACACCCATGCCGCCCTGGAGCGCCTTGCTCAGTGGCGCCGAGGCGCTATGGATTGCAGAGCAACTGGCGAGCGGCTTCCCTGAAGAGATGAGGAGCCAGACCCCATGAAAAGGCGCTCCCTGCTGTCGCTCGCCGTCTCAGCCCCCTTGCTGGCCGGCGGTTGTGCGGCCACGCCTACATCCTCCACCATGCCCAAGACAGGCACCGTGCAAGGCACGGGCGACCTGGGCGTGGTCATAGAGCGCGCCAAGGGTGCGCTCACCCTCATCAACACCAGCCGACGCGAGGCCGTGGGCCGCGTCGAGGGCCTGGGCGACCTGTCCCACGCCTCGGTGGTGTTCTCGCGCGACGAGCGCTTTGCCTATGTTTTTGGCCGCGACGGCGCCCTGACCCGTGTGGACATCCTCGCGCAGCAGGTCACCCACCGGGTGATGCAGGCCGGCAACTCGATCGGCGGCGCCATCAGTGCCGACGGCAGCCTGGTCGTGGCACAGAACTACACCCCCGGCGGCATCAAGGTGTTCGACGCCGCCACGCTGGAGCTTCTGGCAGACATACCCGCCCTCATGCCGAACGGCGAGCGCTCGCGCGTCGTGGGCCTGGCGGATCTGCCCCAGCGCCGCTTCGTCTACAGCCTGTTCGACGCCGAGGCCATCTGCATCGCCGACTGCGGCGACCCGCGCCGCCCGCAGGTCACCACGCTCGCCGGCATTGGCCGCCAGCCCTACGACGCCCTGCTCTCGCCCAATGGCCGTCACTACATTGCCGGCCTGTTTGGCGAGGATGGCCTGGCCATGGTCGACCTGTGGGATGCCGAGCCGCGCGCGCGCCGCATTCTGGCAGGCTATGGGCGTGGCGAGAAGCCACTGCCCGTCTACAAGATGCCGCACCTGCGCGGCTGGGCCATGGCCGGGGGCCGCGCCTTCCTGCCGGCCATCGGCCGCCATGAGGTACTGGTCGTCGATACCACCACCTGGGCCGAGGTCGGGCGCATTCCCGTCGCGGGCCAACCGGTATTCGTCATGGCGCGCCCCGATGGCCGCCAGGTGTGGGTGAATTTCTCGGTGCCCGACTACAACCGCGTGCAGGTCATAGACACGCCAAGCCAGCAAGTGGTCGAGACCATCGCGCCCGGCAAGGCCGTGCTGCACATGGAGTTCACGCCGCGCGGCGAATCGGTGTGGATCAGCTGCCGCGACGACAACCGCGTGCAGGTGTATGACACGCATACCCGGCAGATGCAGGCCAGCCTGGAGGTGGATGCGCCCAGCGGCATCTTCTTCACCGCACGCGCCCAGCGCATGGGTTTTTGAGCCATGCAAACCGTGCAGCCCCCGCTGGATCTGGCCCTGCTCAACCCCTGGCAGCGCGACTTTCCCCTGTGCCGCGAGCCTTTCTCCGAGATCGGCCGGCCGTTGGGGATGGACGCCAAGGCCGTGCTGGCCCACTACCAACGCCTGCAGAACGAAGGCAGCCTGAGCCGCATCGGCGCGGTGTTTGCGCCCGGTGCGGGCGGTGCCTCGCTGCTAGCCGCCATGGCCGTGCCACCCGAGCGGCTGGAGGACGTCGCCGCCATCGTCTCCAGCCACGCGGGCGTCAACCACAACTACGAGCGCGAGCACGACACCAACCTGTGGTTTGTCGCCACCGGGCCCGATGACGCTCACGTCGAGCGGCTGCTGTGCAGCATCGAGGTGGAAACCGGCCTGCCCGTGCAGCGCCTGCCCATGCTGCGGCCCTACCGCATAGACACGGGCTTCGACCTGCGCGCCAGCCAGTCGCGCGCCAGCGGCGCCACCCACTGGGTGAAAACGCCGCTGCGGGTGCAGGACCAACCCCTGGCGGCCCTGGCCGAGCGCGGCCTGCCCCTGGTCGAGCGCCCTTATGACCACTGGGCCGATCAGCTGCAGCTGCCCGTGGAAGCCGTGCTCACGACCCTTGAGCGTTGGCTGGCCGAGTGCACCGTGAGCCGCTTTGGCGTCGTCGTGCGCCACCACGAACTGGGCTTCACGGCCAATGCCATGACCGTCTTCGACGTACCCGAGCACGAGGTGGACGCCTGCGGCGAAGCCCTGGCCCGGGTTCCAGGCGTGACTCTGGCCTACCAGCGCGCGCGCACCGGCGACTGGCGCTACAACTTGTACTGCATGGTGCACGGACGTGACCGCGACAGCGTGCGCGCCACCGTGGCGCATGCCGTGGCCCAGGCCGGGCTGGCGGATATGCCCCAGGCCACGCTGTTTTCGCTGCGCCGCTTCAAGCAGACCGGCGCACGCCGCTTCACCCCGCCCGCGCCCGCCATGTCCCGCACCCTGCCCACCCATCAGAAGGAGCGCTGCATGCTCACGCCCGAAGATGCACGCCTGATAGACCATCTGCATGGCGGCTTTCCACTCGTTGACAGGCCCTTTGCCGCCGTAGGCCAACAACTGGGCTGGAGCGAGGAGCGCGTCATAGAACGCCTGCACCAGCTGCTGGCCCAGGGCGTGCTGACGCGCTTTGGCCCGCTGTTCCAGATCGAGCGCGCGGGCGGCCAGTTCGTGCTGGCGGCGATTGCCGTGCCCGAGGAGCGCTTTGACGTGGTCAACGCCGTGGTCAACAGCTTTCCCGAGGTGGCGCACAACTACCGGCGCACGCATGCGCTCAACATGTGGTTCGTCGTCGCCGCCGAATCGCCCGCGTTGGCCCAGGACGCCATAGACCGCATACAGGACGCGGTGGGCCTGCAGGTCTTCGCCTTCCCCAAGGAAGAGGAATATTTCGTCGAACTGCGCCTGCCCGCCCTGCCTCAGACCGGAGAGCCCCATGGCGCTGGATGCCTTTGACCGTTCATTGATTGCAGCCACCCAGGGCGGCCTGCCCCTGGTGGCCCGCCCCTACGAGGCCGTGGGCGCCATGCTGGGCGTGCCCGGTGAACGGGTGCGCGAACGCCTGGCGCAGATGCTGGCGCAGGGGCTGATACGCCGCATAGGCGCCGTGCCCAACCACTACCGCCTGGGCTACACGGCCAACGGCATGAGCGTGTGGGACGTGGCCGACGAGCGCATTGCCGAACTGGGCCCGCTGGTGGCGCGGCTGCCGGGCGTGAGCCACTGCTACCGTCGCCCGCGCCACCTGCCCGGCTGGCCCTACAACCTGTTCGCCATGCTGCACGGCACCAGCCGCGAGGCCGTCGAGCGGCAGGCCGAAGACATCGCCGCCCTGCTGGGCGACGCCTGCCGCGGCCACGACATCCTGTATTCCACGGCCATCCTGAAGAAGACCGGCCTGCGCCTGAAAGACTAATAATGTTTCGCATCAGCCAATACATGCGCGAGCTCGCGCAGGCACAAGCCACCGGCAGCTACCCCGTAGTCAAAGACCGCAAGGCGCGCGGCCCCGTGGTCATCTGGAACCTGATCCGCCGCTGCAACCTGACCTGCAAGCATTGCTACGCCCTCTCGGCCGACCATGACTACGCGGGCGAGCTGCTGCTGCCCGAGGTCTTCACGGTGATGGACGACCTCAAGGCCTTTGGCGTGCCCGCGCTCATCCTCTCGGGCGGCGAGCCGCTGCTGCGGGCTGACATCTTCGAGATCTCGGCCCGCGCGCGGGAGATGGGCTTCTACACGGGCCTATCGACCAACGGCACGTTGATCGACGCCCCCATGGCCCGGCGCATCGCCGACGCCGGCTTTGACTACGTGGGCATCAGCCTGGATGGCCTCAAGGCCACGCACGACAAGTTCCGCCGACTTGACGGTGCGTTCGACCGCAGCCTGGCCGCCATAGGCCACCTGGACGAGGTGGGCGTCAAGGTGGGCCTGCGCTACACCATGACGGCCATGAACGGTCATGACCTGCCCGCGCTGCTCGACCTGATGCAGGAGGTGGGCGCGCACAAGTTCTATTTCTCGCACCTGAACTACGCCGGGCGCGGCAATATCCACCGGGGCAAGGACGCGCAGCACCAGGCCACGCGCGCGGCCATGGACATGCTGTTCGACCGGGCCTGGGCAGCAGCACAGGCCGGCAGCATGGACGACTACGTGAGCGGCAACAACGACGCCGACGGCCCGTATCTGCTGCAATGGGTGCATAAAAATCTGCCGCAATGGGAAGAGGCCCTGCGCGCACGCCTTGTCGCCTGGGGCGGCAACGCCAGCGGCCAGCAGATTGCCAACATCGACAACCTGGGCCATGTGCACCCCGACACCATGTGGTGGCACCACGACCTGGGCTGCGTGCGCGAGCGGCCTTTCTCCGAGATCTGGAACGACGTCAGCGACCCGCTCATGGCCGGCCTCAAGCAGCGCCCGCGCCCGGTGCAGGGCCGCTGCGGCGGCTGCCGTCACCTGGCCATCTGCAACGGCAACACGCGCGTACGCGCGCAGCAGCTCACGGGCAACTTCTGGTTCGAAGACCCGGGCTGCTACCTCAACGACACCGAGGTTGGTGCTGCCTCGACCCCGTTTGAACCCGCGCCGCTCAAACGTCGCATTGAAATCGCCCATGCCTGATCTGCTACGCCCCGCCCTGCTCGCCCTGGCCCTGGCGTTTGCCGCCCCGCTGCAGGCCCAAACCGCCGCTGCCCCGTCCATCAACGCCCCCGCCCTGTACCAGCAGCACTGCGCCAGCTGCCACGGCGCGCAGCGCACCGGCCTGATGGGCCCAGCCCTGCTGCCCGAAAGCCTGGAGCGCACCCGTCCCGCCGAGGTGCTGCGCGTCATCAGCGAGGGCCGTCAAGCCACTCAGATGGCGGGCTATGCGGCGCAGCTCTCGGGCGCCGAGATCCAGGCCCTGGCGGACTGGATACGCACCCCGGTCGTACCCGCGCCGCGCTGGAGCGAGACCGAGATACGGGCGTCGCGCATCGCCACACCGCTGCCGCAGGATGAACCCGTCAAGCCCAAATGGAGCGCGGACCCCATGAACCTGTTCGTGGTCGTCGAAGGCGGCGACCACCATGTCTCACTGCTTGACGGCGACAGGTTCGAGGTCATCACCCGCTTTGCCAGCCGCTACGCGCTGCACGGCGGGCCTAAGTTCACGCCCGACGGACGCTATGTGTTCTTCGGCTCGCGCGATGGCTGGATCACCAAGTACGACCTGTGGCGACTGGCCGTGGTGGCCGAGGTGCGCGCGGGCCTCAATATGCGCAACGTGGCTGTGAGCGGCGACGGGCGCCGGGTCATGGCCGCCAACTACCTGCCGCACAGCCTGGCGCTGTTCGACGCCGACCTGAACCTCGTCAAGAGCTACGAGGCCGCCACGCTGGACGGCAAGGCGAGCTCGCGCGTCTCGGCCGTCTACGACGCCACGCCGCGTAACAGCTTTGTCGTGGCGCTCAAGGACATTCCGGAAATCTGGGAAATCTCCTACGACAAAAAGGCCGCCCCGATCTTCGACGGCCTGGTGCACGATTACAAGATGGGCGAGGCCATCGCCAAACCCGGTTACCTGGGCGTGAGGCGCACGCCGCTGTCCGAGCCCCTGGACGACTTTTTCTTTGACCAGAGCTACCGCCATGTGCTGGGCGCCACGCGCCCCAAGGCAGGTCAGTCCGAGGCGGCCAGCGCCCAGGTGGTGAACCTGGACGTGCGCCGCAAGATCGCCGACCTGCCCATTGCCGGCATGCCCCACCTGGGCTCGGGCATCACCTTTGCGTGGAACGGCACCACCGTGCTCGCCAGTCCCAACCTGGGCGGCACGGGCGTGGACGTGATCGACATGCAGGGCTGGAAGAACCTGCGCACCATCCCCACGCCCGGCGCCGGCTTCTTCATGCGCAGCCATGAGAACACGCCCTATGCATGGACCGATTCCATGATGAGCAAGGATGCCAAGGATCGGCTGACCATCATCGACAAGCGCACCCTGGAGCCCGTGGCCGAGGTGCGCGAGCCCGGCAAGACGCTGGCCCACATCGAGTTCACACGCGACGGACGCTACGCCCTGGCCAGCGTGTGGGAGATGGACGGCGCCCTCATCGTCTATGACGCCGCCACCTTCCGGGAGGTCAAGCGCCTGCCCATGTCCAAGCCGGTGGGCAAGTACAACGTGTGGAACAAGATCACCCGCAGCGAAGGCACCTCGCATTGATAGGCGGGCCTGGGCAGGATGGGCGCCAACCACCCAAGCAAGCAGCGTCTTGTCCTACGGGCGATTCATCGCCAAATTGATGGACATCATGGAAATGCGTAATTGATTCCGCCACATACGGGTTATTACCACCAATAATCCCGGCCATGGACATCCAGCAATTCGACATCCCACGCTACCTTGCTGCCCTGCCACTGTTCCAGGAAATGACGCCTGCAGAACTCCAGCGGCTCGCGCTGGGCTGTCGTCTGCGCCGCTATGCGCGTGGCGATACAGTCTTTCGCGTAGGCATGCCCTGCGAAGAATTCCATGTGACGGTGACCGGACAGATCAAGCTGTACGCCATCTCGCCCGCCGGGCAGGAAAAGGTGATCGAGCTAGCGGGCCCCGGCATCAGCTTTGCAGAGGCGCTGATGTTCACCGACAGGCCCTACATCGTCAACGCCCAGGCACTGGCCGATACTCTGATGCTCAGCGTGGGCAAGGCGGCCGTGGTGCGCGAGATTGAGGACGATCCGCGCTTTGCCATGCACATGCTGGCCGGCATCTCACGCCGCCTGCATGGCCTGGTGCATGACGTGCAGGCCTATTCGCTGCACAGCGGCATGCAGCGCGTCATCGGCTACCTGCTGCACTCGCTGCCGGAAGACAGCGCCAGCAGCGTCAACACCGCACCATGTACGGATGCAGTCGCGCTCAACGTCTCGCTGCCCGTGAGCAAGGCCACCATCGCATCGCGCCTGTCCATCACGCCCGAGTATTTCTCGCGCGTGCTGCACGAGCTTGAGCAGGCCGGCCTGATACGCATGGACAAGCGCGACATCCACATCCCCAACGCCGCGCGGCTGGCCAGCCACACGCTGCAATAGGCGTCAATCGCGCAAGACTCCGGCGGCGCGCAGCAGGCCCGCGGTCTCGAACAGCGGCAGGCCCATGATGCCGGTATAGCTGCCGCTCAGGTTTTCCACATACTGCGCCACCGGCCCCTGGATGGCGTAGGCGCCGGCCTTGCCCATGGGCTCGCCGCTGGCGACGTAGGCGGCGATCTGCGTCGGGGTCATGGCGGCAAAACGCACACGCGAAACCGACAGCGCCACCAGGCGCCGCGCGCCCACTTGCAGCGCCACGGCGGTCAGCACCTGGTGTTCGTGGCCCGCAAGTTCGGACAGCATGCGTGCGGCGTCCTGCGCGTCCTCGGGCTTGGCATAGATGCGCTGTCCCAGCGCCACCGTGGTGTCCGAGCACAGGATGGGCGCGGGCGCCAGGCCACGGCGCGCGTGGCGTGCCACCGCTGCGTCGAGCTTGAGGGCCGTGACGCGTTGCACGTAGTCGGCGGGGTCTTCGCCCGGCACCAGGGCCTCCAGGCCTTCCGCGTCCTCCTCGGGGCCGGGCAGCAGCAGCTCATGGCGCACGCCGATCTGCTCCAGCAGCTGGCGCCGGCGCGGGCTTTGGGAGGCAAGGTAGATGAAGCCAGGCATTTTGAGTCAAATCGGACGCTAGCGCCCGTCCATCAAGCGCTGAAAGCTATCAAAACAGGATCATTCACGGTGATAGGGATGGCCCGCATTCACCGACCAGGCGCGGTACAGCTGCTCTATCAGCAGCACGCGCACCATGGCATGCGGCAGCGTCAAGTCCGACAGGCGGATGCGCTCGTGTGCCGCCTGGCGAAACGCGGGCTCCAGGCCGTCGGGGCCGCCAATCACCAGGGCCACGTCGTCGCCGCCCAGCTGCCAATCCTTGAGGCGCTGGGCCAGGGCCTTGGTGGTCAGGCTGGTGCCCCGCTCATCCAGCGCCACCACGCGCGTACCGCGTGGGATGGCGGCCGCTATGCGCTCGCGCTCGGCGGCATACAGCGTCTCCAGGGACTTGGAGCCGCGCGGCTCGGTCTTGACGGCCTTGAGCTCCACCTTGAGCTCGGGCGGAAAACGTTTGGCGTAGTCCTCGTAGGCCGTTTGCGCCCAGTCGGGCACGCGCTGGCCCACGGCCACGATGAGCAGCTTCATGGGGCTGGGAAGGCTCAGGCCTTCTTGCGTGCGGGTGCCTTCTTGGCTGCGGACTTGGGAGCTGCCTTTGCCGCAGGCTTGCGCACCGTGGTCTTGGCCGGCGCCTTCTTGGCAGCTGGCTTCGTCGCTGGCTTGTTCACCACCATGGTCTTGGGTGCGCTCTTGGCGGCGGGCTTTTTGGCGACAGCCGGCTTTGCCGCCATCCTGCCCGCGGCCTTTGCCGCTGGTTTGGCGGCTGCGGACTTCGCGGCAGACCTGGCCGGGGCCTTCTTGGCCGCAGGCTTTGCCACTGGTTTGGCGGCGGTCTTCTTCACCGCCGGCTTGCGTGCAGGCGCCTCGCCATTGCCCTCCGAGGCCGTGATCTTGCGCGGCTTGGCCGCGCCGAACTTCATGCGCACGGGCTTCTCGCCCCAGATTTCCTCCAGCCGGTAGTACTGGCGGATGGCGGGCTGCATCACATGCACCACGGCCTGGCCGCAGTCCACGATGATCCATTCGCCGTTGTCCTCGCCCTCGGTGCGCGGCTTGACAAAGCCGGCTTCGCGCACGGCGTCGCGCACGCTGGCGGCCAGGGCCTTGGTCTGGCGGTTGGAGCTGCCGGTGGCGACGATGACGCGCTCAAATAGCGGCGACAGATGCTCGGTATTGAAGACCTGGATGTCTTGCGCCTTGACGTCCTCCAGGCCATCGACGATGGCGCGCTGGAGCTTGGTGACGTCTTTCTTGGCGGCGGTTTCCGATTGGGGGGAAGTGGTCATCTAGGGGTCTTCAGAGAAATGATGGGGTCAATATAGCCTGTCAAGGCTCAAAGCCAGTCACGGCGTTGCAGAAAGCGTTCTGTGAGCTCGGCCTCGGGCGAGCCCGGTGCGTCCTCGCGCTGGTAGGACCAGGCCGCCAGCGGCGGCATGGACAGCAAAATGGATTCGGTGCGCCCGCCCGACTGCAGGCCGAAATGCGTGCCGCGGTCCCAGACCAGGTTGAATTCCACGTAGCGCCCGCGGCGGTAGAGCTGGAAGTCGCGCTCGCGCTCGCCGTGGGGCATGGCGATCCGCCGCTGCACGATGGGCAGGTAGGCCTGCAAAAAGGCGTCGCCCACACTTTGCGTCATGGCCAGGCTTTGCTCAAAGCCCAGCTCGGAAAAATCGTCGAAGAAGACGCCGCCCACGCCGCGCTGTTCGTTACGGTGCTTCAAATAAAAATACTCGTCGCACCAGGTCTTGAAGCGCGGGTACAGACCTTGGCCAAACGGCGCCAGGGCGTCGCGGCAGGTGCGGTGAAAGTGCACCGCATCTTCCTCGAAGCCGTAGTAGGGCGTCAGATCCATGCCGCCGCCGAACCAGCAGGTCGGCTCCTGCCCCGACCGGCCGGCGGCGATCATGCGCACGTTCATGTGCACCGTCGGCACATAGGGGTTGCGCGGGTGGAAGACCAGCGACACGCCCATGGCCTCGAACGGGCTGCCTTCCAGCTCGGGCCGGTGCTGCGTGGCCGAGGGCGGCAGCTGCGGGCCGCTCACATGCGAGAAGCCGCAGCCGGCGCGCTCGAACACGCGCCCGCCTTCCAGGATGCGCGTGACGCCGTCGCCCTGCAGGGGCGAGCCAGGCTCGCGCCGCCAGGCATCCGACCTGAAACGCGCCCCACCCTGCGCCTGCGGGCCCTCGATGTCTTCAAGCGCCTGGATGATGCGCGACTGCAGGCCTTCAAGATAACCGCGCACCTTTGCCACGGTGCTGGCGGAGTTGAGCTGCTGCGCCATCAGGCTCCCTTCACCGCGCGATGGCCTATGTCGCGGCGGTACTGCGCGCCGTCGAAGTAGATGCCGCGGGCCACGTCGTACACGCGCTGCTGCGCCTGCTTGACGTTGTCGGCCAGCGCCGTTACGCACAGCACGCGCCCGCCGCAGGTGCGCACCACGCCGTCGTCATCGAGCTGCGTGCCGGCATGGAACACCATGGCGTCGTCCTCGTCCTGCGGCAGGCCGGTGATGGCGTCACCCTTGCGCGGGGCCTCGGGGTAGCCGTGCGCGGCCATGACCACGCCCAGGGCGGTGCGGCGATCCCATTGCAGCTCGACATGGTCGAGCCTGCCCTCCACGGCCGCGCCCAGCACCTCGACCAGGTCGCTTTTCAGGCGCATCAGGATGGGCTGGGTCTCGGGGTCACCCATGCGGCAGTTGAATTCCAGCGTCTTGGGGTGGCCGGTGGCGTCGATCATCAGGCCGGCGTACAGAAAGCCGGTGTAGGGAATGCCGTCCTTTTCCATACCGCGGATGGTGGGCAGGATGACCTCGCGCATGGCGCGCGCATGCACATCGGCCGTGACCACCGGCGCGGGCGAGTAGGCCCCCATGCCGCCCGTATTGGGGCCCTGGTCGCCGTCCTTCAGGCGCTTGTGGTCCTGGCTCGTGGCCAGGGCGACGACGTTCTTGCCGTCGCACAGCACGATGAAGGAGGCCTCTTCGCCTTCGAGGAATTCCTCGATCACCACGCGCGGCAAAGCCTTCCCATCCGCGCCCTCGTTGTGCGCCACGCCGTATTTGTTGTCCACCAGCATGAAGTCCACGGCGTCGTGGGCCTCTTGCAGCGACATGGCCACCACCACGCCCTTGCCCGCGGCCAGGCCGTCGGCCTTGATGACGATGGGCGCGCCCAATCGATCCACGAAGGCATGGGCCAGGGCCGCGTCGGTGAAGGTGTCGTAATCCGCCGTGGGGATGCCGTGGCGGCGCATGAAGGCCTTGGAGAAGGCCTTGGAGCTTTCCAGCTGCGCGGCAGCCTTGGTGGGTCCGAAGATGCGCAGGCCGTGGGCGCGGAACTCGTCCACCACGCCCGAGGCCAGCGGTGCCTCGGGGCCGACCACGGTCAGCGCAATCTTCTGCGCCTGCGCCCATTCGCGCAGCGCCACCGGGTCGGTGATGGGCAGGTTCTCATACCGCGGCGACAGGGCCGTGCCGCCGTTGCCGGGCGCCACGTAAACCTTGGTGGTCCTGGGGGACTGGCTCAGTTTCCAGGCCAGTGCGTGTTCCCGGCCGCCGCCGCCAATGACTAGGATTTTCATATTGGTTGCCAGGGCTCCTAGAGCTCTGCGTTGTGATAGACCTCTTGCACATCGTCGAGGTCTTCGATGATGTCCAGGAGCTTCTGCATGCGTGCGGCATCGTCGCCTTCCAGGGCGATCGTGTTCTCGGGCCGCATGGTGACCTCGGCCACCTCGGGCTTGAGGCCGGCGGCCTCCAGCGCGTCGCGCACGGCCTCGAAGTCGCCGGGCGCCGTCAGCACCTCGATGGCGCCCTCGTCGTCGGTGATCACGTCCTCGGCGCCGGCCTCCAGCGCCACGTCCATGACCTTGTCCTCGCTCGTGCCGGGAGCAAAGACCAGCTGGCCCACATGCTTGAACTGGAAGGCCACCGAGCCTTCCGTGCCCATGTTACCGCCGTACTTGGAGAAGGCGTGGCGCACCTCGGCCACGGTGCGCACACGGTTGTCGGTCATGGTGTCCACGATGATGGCCGCGCCGGCGATGCCGTAGCCCTCGTAGCGGATTTCCTCGTAGCTCACGCCTTCCAGCGTGCCCGAGGCCTTGTCGATGTTGTATTTGATGCGGTCGGCCGGCATGTTGGCCGCCTTGGCCTTGTCGATGGCCAGACGCAGACGCGGGTTGGCCGAGGGGTCGCCGCCGCCGGTACGCGCCGCGACGGTGATTTCACGAATGATGCGGGTCCAGATCTTGCCGCGCTTCTCATCCTGGCGCCCCTTGCGGTGCTGGATGTTGGCCCATTTGCTGTGTCCTGCCACTGCAGAGTCCTTTGATTGATTTAATCTTGCGGTCGCGATTTTACTTTTGACTCAACCCCTGACTGGATTGCCATGGCCGAGCCCCTATTGATTGCACAGCATGATTCCGCCCAATGCCACCTGTTGCCGGGCCTGGCCAATCGCCATGGTCTGATCACCGGCGCCACCGGCACCGGCAAGACGGTGACCCTGCAGACCCTGGCCGAGCAGTTCTCGCGTATCGGCGTGCCGGTGTTCATGGCAGACGTCAAGGGCGACCTCACCGGCATCAGCCAGAAGGGCAGCGTGGGCGACAAGCTTGCCAAGGTGCTGGCCGAGCGCGGCCTGGCCCTGCCCGAACCCATCGCCTGCCCCACCACGCTGTGGGATGTGTTCGGCGAGCAGGGCCACCCGGTGCGCGCCACCATCTCCGACATGGGGCCGCTGCTGCTGGGGCGCATGCTGAACCTGAACGAGACGCAGCTGGGCGTGCTGAACCTGGTGTTCAAGATCGCCGACGACAACGGCCTCTTGCTGCTGGATCTGAAGGATCTGCGCGCCATGCTCCAGCATGTGGGCGACAACGCCAAGGACTTCACCACCGAGTACGGCAACATCAGCAGCGCCAGCGTGGGCGCCATACAGCGCGGCCTGCTGCAGGTGGAGACCCAGGGCGGCGACAAGTTCTTCGGCGAGCCCATGCTCAACATCGAGGACTTCATGCAGACCGTGGACGGCAAGGGGGTGATCAACATCCTGGCGGCCGACAAGCTCATGAACGCGCCACGCCTCTATGCCACCTTTTTGCTGTGGCTGTTGTCCGACCTGTTCGAGCGACTGCCCGAGATCGGCGACCCCGAGCAACCGAAGCTGGTGTTCTTCTTTGACGAGGCCCACCTCTTGTTCAATGAGGCGCCCAAGGTACTCGTCGAGCGCATCGAGCTCGTGGTGCGCCTGGTGCGCTCCAAGGGCGTGGGCGTGTACTTCGTGACGCAGAACCCGCTCGACATCCCCGACAGCGTGCTCGCCCAGCTGGGCAACCGCGTGCAGCACGCGCTGCGCGCCTTCACCCCGCGTGACCAGAAGGCGGTCAAGGCCACGGCCACCACCATGCGCCCCAAGGCGGGCCTGAACATCGAGGCGGCCATCACCGAGCTGGCCGTGGGCGAGGCGCTGGTGAGCCTGCTGGACGCCAAGGGGCGCCCCAGCGAGACCGAGCGCGTCTGGGTGCTGCCGCCGGGCAGCCAGATCGGCCCCATCACCGACGCCCAGCGCCGCGCGCTGATCGCAGGCTCGCTCGTCGCCGGCACCTACGACACACCCGTGGATCGCGAGTCGGCCTACGAAAAGCTGCGCGGCCGCAGCGATGCCACGGTCAGCAATGCCGCCGCGGCCCAGGGCAGCGCCGGCACGCCTGCGGGCGGCGGCCTGATGGACGAGGTCAACACCGTGCTGTTCGGCAGCACCGGCCCACGCGGCGGCAAGAAGGACGGCCTGGTGCAGACCATGGCCAAGTCCGCCGTGCGCACCATGGGCACCAGCCTGGGCAAGGAGATATTGCGTGGCGTGCTCGGCGGCATCTTTGGCGGGAAGCGCTGAAGATTTAGTAAATATGGCTGCAGCGCTTTTTCATCAAGCGTAAGCAGCTATATTTTTATGAGCATCTCGTGCCGAACCGCTGATTCAGCGGCTCGCATATTTCAGAGTCAGGAGCCGCAGCGGCGGCATCAATCCACCAGGCCGACGAACAGGTTCTGCACGTCGTCGTTGTTCTCGATGCCCGCCAGGAAGGCCTGCACCTCCTCCTGCGCCTCGGGCGGCAGGCTGGCCATGCTGACCGGGTTCCTGGCCTTGTAGCCCAGCTTGGCCGACAGCACCCTGAAGCCAAATTCGGGCAGCGCCTTGGCCACCGCATCCAGATCGGTGGGATCGGTCAGGAACAGGGTCTGGCCCTCCTCCTCGCCGCCCTCGAAGTCCTGGGCGCCGGCCTCGATGGCGGCCAGTTCGGCGTCGGCACCGGGCTGCTGCGGCTCGGCCTCGATCATGCCGACATGGTCGAAGTCCCAGGCCACGGCGCTCATCTGGCCCTTGCGAAAGCACACGCGCATCTCGGGAGCCGTGCGGTTCACGTTGTCGGTCAGGCATTCCACCATCACCGGCACCTGGTGCGGCGCAAAGCCCTCGTAGATCACGCGCTCGTAGTTCACGGCGTCGCTGCCCACGCCCGAGCCCTTCTTGATAGCACGCTCCAGCGTGTCCTTGGGCATCGACGCCTTGCGCGCCGCCTCAATGGCCAGGCGCAGGCGCGAATTGCCGGCCGGGTCCGCGCCGGCACGGGCGGCGACGATGATTTCCTTGACCAGCTTGCCAAAAAGCCTGCCCTTGGCATCGGCGACCAGCGCCTTGCCCTTTGCCTTCCATTGCGCGCCCATGGCTGCGAATCCTTTGCGTGAAGCCAACAAAAAATGCGGCCCGCGCCGCGACGGCAAAGTGTAAACCCCGCCGCCCCGGGCCGGCCCCGGCGGCGCCCAGGCGTGCAAAAATTCCGCCCTGGCCCATCGTTTCCCTTGACCTTTCACAAGAGGCACCTGCCCATGAGCAACGTCCACGTCATCGCCCACCCCCTGGTGCAGCACAAGCTGACCCTGATGCGCAAGAAGGACGCCAGCACCAACAGTTTTCGCCGCCTGCTGGGCGAACTGTCCACGCTGATGGCGTATGAAGTCACGCGCGACATGCCGCTGCAGGAGGTGCAGATCGAAACCCCGCTGGAGACCATGACCGCCAAGGTCATAGACGGCAAGAAGCTGGTGCTGGTCTCCATCCTGCGCGCGGGCAACGGCTTTCTGGACGGCATGCTCAACGTGGTGCCCGGCGCGCGCATAGGCCACATCGGCCTGTACCGTGACCCGGCCACACTGCAGCCCGTGGAGTACTACTTCAAGATGCCGTCCGAGATGGCCGAGCGCGACGTCATCGTGGTCGATCCCATGCTGGCCACCGGCAACTCGGCTGCCGCGGCGGTGGAGCGCATCAAGCGGCTCAAGCCGCGCTCCGTCAAGTTCGTCTGCCTGCTGGCCGCGCCCGAGGGCGTGGCCACCATGCAGGCAGCCCACCCGGACGTGCCCATCTACACCGCCGCGATCGACCGTGAGCTCAACGACCACGGCTACATACTGCCGGGCCTGGGCGACGCGGGCGACCGTATTTTTGGCACCAAATGAGCGCCCCGGGCCCGCTCGCCACGCCCCGGCTGCGCCTGCGCCAGTGGAGCGCGGCCGACCGCGCGCCCTTTGCGGCGCTGAACGCCGACCCCGAGGTGATGCGCCACTTCCCCGCGCCGCTCACGCGCGCGCAAAGCGACGCCATGGCCGACCGCATCGAGGCGCTGATCCATGCCAACGGCTGGGGCCTCTGGGCCGCCGACTGGCTGGCCGACGGCGCGCCACGTTTCATGGGTTTCGTGGGCCTGAACGCTCCCACGGCCACCCTGCCCTTCAACCCTTGCGTGGAAATCGGCTGGCGTCTGGCGCGCCCCTTCTGGGGCCGGGGCCTGGCCACCGAGGCCGCACGGCTGGCGCTGCGCGCGGGCTTCGAGACGCTGGCACTGCCGGAGATAGTGTCGTTCACCGCCCTGGGCAACCAGCGCTCGCGCGCGGTGATGCAGCGCCTGGGCATGCGCGAATGCCCGCACGAGGCGTTCGAGCACCCCAGCGTACCGCCCAGCCACCCGCTGCGCGCGCACTGCCTGTACCGGCTGCCGCGCGCCGGCTGGCAGGGCTGAGCAAAATTTTTGTACTAACGGGCTGAGACGCCTATCCATAAAGCGCTAGCAGCTCTCAAAAGCAGAGCACTCCACCAGCGCCTTCCCCACGTCCGCCTCCAGCTTCAGCGCCAGCAGCCCATCGGCGCGCGTGCGGCCGCGGTTGATGGCGGCCACGGGCAGTCCCCGCTGCACCGCCGCCTGCACGAAGCGAAAGCCCGAATACACCATGAGCGACGAACCGGCGACCAGCACCGCGTCGGCGCGGGCCAGGGCGGCATGGGCCGCATCGACACGCGCGCGGGGCACGGACTCGCCGAAGAACACCACGTCGGGCTTGAGCAGGCCTGTGCCGCAGCGCGGGCACGGCGGCACGTCGAAGGACTGGAAATCGCGCCCCTCCAGGTCGGCGTCGCCGTCGGGCGCGGCGCCGGCCTGCAGCGCGGCCCAGGCAGGGTTGCGCCGCAGCAGCTCGTGCTGTAGTTCGGCGCGGGGCATGCGCGCCTCGCAGTCCATGCAGCGCACGGTGGCTATGCGGCCATGCAGGTCAATCACGCGCCGGCTGCCGGCAGCATGGTGCAGGCCATCCACGTTCTGCGTCAGCAGCAGCGCGATGCGGCCCTGGCGCTCCAGTTGCGCGAGCGCGTGGTGCGCGGTGCCAGGCCGTGCGCCGCCGATGACGGGCCAGCCCACGAGGCTGCGCGCCCAGTAGCGCCGGCGCGTGGCCGCATCGCCCATGAAGGCCTGGTAGGTGACGGGTTGAGGACGCTTCCAGTCGCCGTTCTCGTCGCGGTAGTCGGGTATGCCGGCCTCGGTGCTGCAGCCCGCGCCGGTGATGACGAACAGGCGCGGGTGGCGGCGCAGCCAGTCACGCAGCGGCGCAAGCTCAGAGTCCGGGGGCAATGCTTTCGGCATAGTCATAAATGGCGCCCAAAATGTCCCCGGTGCGCTCGTCGTCGGCTGCGGCGCCCAGGGTATCGAGCTGCTCGAACAAGGTGTCGAAGGTCAGGCCGCCGCCCTCGCCTTCCACCAGCATGGTCGTGCGGTGCGCCTCCCAGCGCTGGAGCTCCTCGGGCGACAGGGTCTGGGCAAAGTTGCGCGCGCGGTAGCGCCAGACCAGCTCGGCCAGGCGTGGGTCGTCAAATCCCAGGCGCTCGTGCGCCAGCTCCTCGCCCGACAGGCTGCGCAGGCGGTTCAGGCGCCGCCGATCCTCGTTGCCCAGGAAGCCCCCGTACAGGTCCTGATCCACATCCATGGGGTTCTCCTGCGGCCGCTGGAACACCTGGGCCCAGATGGCGCTCATGTCGGGCAGCTCGCGCGCGGCCTCGGCGTGCCGTGCGGCCTGGGCCAAATCCAGCCCCCAGCGCTCGGCCATGGCGGGCGTGAGCGTGTTCAGATTGCCCACCACCATGGGGGATTTGTTCAGGTGCACGCTCTTGAGCGGCAGACGCGTCACGCCCTCGGGCAGGTCGGCCTGGCGCGTGAACAGGCGCTGACGGATCTCGTCGGCACCCAGCCGGGCCAGCTCGCCCGGGTCATGCGCCAGGTCCCAGGCCAGCAGCTCGTTTTTGTTCTTGGGGTGGCTCGCCAGCGGCCACATCACGGCCAGGCACCCACGTTCCACCGGGAACATGCCCGAGACATGCAGAAAGGGCCGCGCCGTCTGCGCCGTGGCGGGCAGGCGCAGCTCGGCGGCGACGCGGTCCTTCTTGTGCAGCGACAGCGCAAAGTCGAACAGCTTGGGCTGGCGCTGGCGTATCAGCCGCGCCAGCGCAATCGTGGCGCGCACGTCGGACAGCGCATCATGCGCGGCCTCGTGCGCCAGGCCATTGGCGCGCGTCAGATGCTCCAGCCGAAAGCTCGGCTTGCCGTCCACCACGGGCCATTCGATGCCGTCGGGGCGCAGCGCATAGGTCATGCGCACGACGTCCAGCAGGTCCCAGCGGCCGCATTGGTTTTGCCATTCGCGCGCGTAGGGATCGATCAGGTTGCGCCAGAACATATGGCGCGTGATCTCGTCGTCAAAGCGTATGGTGTTGTAGCCCACACCTATGGTGCCTGGCAGGGCCAGTTCTGCCTCGATGCGCACGGCGAAGGCATACTCGGGCAGGCCCTTTTCCAGGCACAGCTGGGGCGTGATGCCGGTGATCAGGCAGGCCTCGGGGCTGGGCAGGTAGTCGTTGGCCGGCCGGCAGTAGATATTCAAAGGCGCGCCGATCTCGTTGAGATCGGCATCGGTACGTATGGCGGCAAATTGCGCGGGGCGGTCGCGGCGCGTGTCGGCGCCAAAGGTTTCGTAGTCGTGCCAGAGAAAGGTGTGCATGGGCAGATGGCTTGCAAGGTCAAGCCCGAGTATGCATGGCCCTTGGCGGCACAATCGCAGACATGCGTTCCCTGTTGCTTACCGCCACCCTTGGCCTGGCGGCCCTCGGCGGCTGCGCCAGAGCCCCTGGCCCTACTTCGGCTGCTGCCACTGCCACAACGGTTGCACCGACGGCACCTCCAACACCCGCGCCTGCCGGACAGAGCGACCTGGCCGGCACCGTCACCGGCTTTCACGCCTGGCTGCAGGCCTTTTCCCGAGAGGCGGTCGCCGCCGGCATCAGCCAGCGCACCGTAGACACCGCGCTGGCCCAGGCCCAGTGGCAACCCCGTGTGGTTGAGCTCGACCGCGCCCAGCCCGAGTTCACGCGCACCCCATGGGCCTATCTGGACAATGCCGTCTCGCCACAGCGCGTAGCCCAGGGGCGCGTGCAGCTGCGCCTGCATGCCGCCGCGCTGGAGGCGACCGAGCAACGCTACGGCGTGCCGGCCCCCATCGTCACCGCCATCTGGGGCATGGAGAGCAACTACGGCCAGAACTTCGGCAGCTTTTCCGCCATCGACGCGCTCGCCACGCTGGCCTACGACGGCCGGCGCCGCGAGTGGGCGCGCGGCGAATTGCTAGCGGCCCTGCGCATCGTGGACCGAGGCGAGATCGCGGCAGACGCGCTCGTGGGCTCCTGGGCCGGCGCCATGGGGCATACGCAATTTCTGCCCTCGGTCTACCTGGCCTATGCCGTGGATGCCGACGGCGACGGCCGGCGCGACATCTGGGGCAGCGTGGCCGACGTCACCGCATCCACGGCCAACTTCCTGGCGCATTCAGGCTGGCAGCGCGGCCAGACCTGGGGCGTGGAGGTGCAATTGCCAGCAAACTTCGACTACGCGCGTGCCGAGCTGGGGGTACGCGAGAGCAGCGACGAATGGGCGCGTGAAGGCGTGCGCGGCATCGACGGAGCAAACCTGCCAGAGCTGCCGGACGCTTCCGTCCTCATGCCCGCCGGTGCGCGCGGTCCGGCCATCCTGGTGGGGCCCAACTTCCGCGCTCTGCTGCGCTACAACAACTCGGTGAACTATGCACTGGCCGTGGGCCTGCTGGCGCGCCAGATCGACGGTGGCCCAGGCCTCAGCGCTCCCTGGCCGCGCGACCTGCCCCCCCTTTCGCGCAGCGAGACCCAGGAGTTGCAGGAACTGCTCAACACCCGCGGTTTCAACGCAGGCACGCCCGACGGAGTGGTCGGTCCCGCCACGCGGGCCAGCGTGCGTCGCTATCAGCAAAGCCAGGGCCTTCCGGCCGACGGCTATGCCACGCACGAGTTGCTGCAGCAGCTTCACGGACCGTGAGCGGAGGTCATTCGGGCAGACGTCTCGGCGTTTGATGTGACAGATGCCGAAGACCTCCGGAGGGTCCTGGCAGACGCTTAGGCCGCTCAGGGGCGCGTGCTACTTCGCTGGCAAGGGCACGTCTTGGCCTGCTACCCATTCGGGTTTCAGTGATCATGGACTTATTCATCTTGGAGAGCAAAACCGGGCTATAATCAACGCTTTCCTGAGATGCCCAGATGGCGGAATTGGTAGACGCACTAGTTTCAGGTACTAGCGAGTAACATCGTGGAGGTTCGAGTCCTCTTCTGGGCACCAAAATATACAAAAGCCGCTGACTTGCGTTAGCGGCTTTTTTTTGCCCTCTGCCTATGCAAGCCTGTGCGACGGAGGCCAACAAGCCGCCGACGCACGGGCTGGCCCTACTTTCTGAGCAAGACCTTGAGCACGCTTTGCAGGCGGCGCGCACTGGCCTCGTCGCTGGCCGAGGCTAGGACCTGGGCCGTGTCCTGGGCCCAGGTCTGGGTGGGAGCGGGATCGTTGCGGCGCGTCAGCATCTGCAGTTGCAAGGCCCGGCGGGCTGCGACTTGATCAGCCGGAGTGGGCAGTTCGGCCGCAATTTCTAAGCGCAGCAAGGCTTGATCTGCACCAGCGCCAGCGCCCGCGGGAGCAGCAATGGCCTGGGCCCAGGCAGAACGCGCGCCGGCAGACAGCTTGCCGCCGAGGTCCTGCACGCTGGGCATCTGCGCAGGATCCCGGCTCTGCCAGGCGTTCATGAGCTGCGTGAGCGCTTCGCCATGCGCCTGGGCAGCCAGTTTGCGCAGGGCGGCCTGCGCATGCTCCATGGCATCGCGCTGGGCCCGGAAGGCGGTGTCGCCCAGGCGTGGCCCACGCGCTGCAGCATCACGCGGACCGCGGCCATCACGCCCGTCACGACCTTCCCGGCGGTCACCGAAGGCCCGTGCGCCACGCCCCTGCGGTGCCGGTTCTGCCTTGCGCATACCGGGCCGGTCATCGCCGCGCACCGCCACCACGGGCCGCGCCGGCATCGTCGGCACCGGCTTATCCTCGGACGCATTTACTCCCGAATCAATAGCATCCAGCGCTTGATCTGCCTGCGCTGCAACCGACTTTTCGCTGGATGCATCGGTCGCTGCCGCGGCGCTCTGCTCCGTGAGGGCAAGTTCCAGCGCAGCCATGGCCTCACGGATTCTTTGGACATCGCCCGATGCGTTGGCGGCCTCCAGGGCCTTGGATGCGTCGAGCACCGCGCGGTCGCGTGTGCTCAGTTCCGTGGCGCTGCGCTCACGCTCTGCCGACTTGCGATTGAAGGCCTCGTCCAGGGGCTTACGGAACGCGTCCCATAGCTTTTGCTCCTGCTTGCGGTCCAGGGGCACCGACTGCGCCTCTGCCTGCCAGCGCTGCTGCAGCGCCTTGACGGCGTCGATACGCAGCGAGGCCGCGGCCCCCAGCGCAGTGGCCTCGGCGATCATGGCCTGGCGCAGGTCCAGGCTGGCCTTCTGCGCGGCCTCCAGCGGCTCTGCGGCCGCGGCCAGGACCTGCTTCCACAGCGGCTGCAGCTCGGCAAACATCTTTTCGCTGACATGGCCGCCGGCGCGCCAGCGCTCTCCGAACTGGTGCAAGGCGCGGTTCGTCTGCTTCCAATCGGCGGCAGCGGCGCCAGCCTGTTCCTGCGCCCAGGCCTTGACCTCCTCGATCAACGCCATGCGCTGGGCGCGGTGCTCCGCGCCCTCGGCGCGCACCCGCTCCAGCCAGGCCTCGACCACCTTGTGGGCCGCATTGCAGGCATCGTCGAATTTTTTCCATAGACCATGGTTGGCCGGCGCGCCCTGGTCGGCCTGCTTCCACTGTTCGCGCAGCTGGCGCAGCGTCTCCTGCATCTTGCGCCCACCCAAGGCCTGCCCTTCGGGGCGGTTCAGCAGGGCCTCGGCACGCGCCACAAGGCTCTCGCGCAGCTGGTCCGCGCTCCAGCGCTGCCAGCCTTCGAGCTCGCCGGCGGCGACCAGTGCCGAATGCACCCTGTGCTCCAGCTCGGCATCGATCAGCTTGCCATGCACCTTCAGCACGGCGCGCAGCGCCGTGGCGGCGCCGGCGCTGGCCTTGCCGTGGCCCTGGGCGGTTTCCTGCTCCAGCGGGGACAGGGCCTCGCGCACGGCCTGCATGGCCTTCTCGCGCTGCTGGGGGTCCACCTTGGGCCTGGCGGCTGCACGCGGAGCTGCCTTGGCCGCGTCGGCCTCGGTGGGCTGGCCACGTGCCTGGCGCAGCTCATCGGCCCACACCGGCACGGGCGGCAGGGGGGCGTTCTCGTCCTGCGCCGCGGCCACGGTCTGCGCCACTGCCGACTGGAACGCCTCCCACACCACCAACAATTGCGCGCGCGAGGATTCGAGCTGCGGCGGGAAGCGAGCATCCACGCTGGGCCAGGCGGCATCGCCCGTCAGCGCCTGCGCCTGCTCCTGCCAGTGGCCCACGTCGGCGCGCAGCAGCTCCAGGGCCGCCTGCGCGTCCTGCCAGGGCTTGGTGGACAGCACCTCGATGCGCTGCGCCAGCAGCACGGCAGCCTCGCGCTGCACCTGCACGCGGTGCTGCAGGTCTTCTATGGTTTTCACGCGCTCGCTCAGCTGCACCTTGAGGGCCGACAGCGGTTCGCGCGACAGCGGGGCGCCAGCCTTGGCGGCATCGCGCTGCCAGGCCAGCGCATCGGCAATGTTCAGCTGCGCCATGGCCAGGAGCGCCTCGGCCTTGGACGTCCACTCTGCGGCAACCAGCGCCTGCCCCTGGGCACGCCGGATCTCATCGAGGCGTTCTCGCACGGCACGCGCGGCCCCCTTGTCGCGGGCGCTCAGCTCCTTGAACACCTCCTGCAACTTGTCGGTGGCCGGCTGCGTGGCAAGCCATTCACGGATGCGCGCCGACCGCTCGCCGGACGTGGCAGCCGAGAAGGCACCGCCCGTCAACGCATCGAGGGGATGCGGCTCGCTGGTTTTGGTCTGGACCGGGGTCGCTTCGGGTGCGTCGGACATTTTGCTGCGAGATGAAAAGGGAAACATGAATGCAATGGAATAGGAGGCGGGCAGCCTGCGGCCGCCTGCGCCACGTCCGGCGCCTGGGTTCTGGGCCCGGGTCCGGCGAAAACCGCTATTCTCTCCCGGATTTGGCGCATGGCCTCAAACCACTAGCGCGTGGCCAGCGTCAGCTCCGCCTTGGGTGTCCAGCCGCCCTCACCCGCCGGCTGCAACTTGGGCGCGCCGACAAACAATCTGTCGGGCACCACCTGTCGGCTTGCCAGATAGTCACGCACGGCAACGCCTCGCGCCAGGGCCAGGTCCTGCAGGGCGTTGGGCGGCACCTCGATGCTTTTGAGCAGCAGTGCCTCCATTTCACCCGGGGGCAGGTCCTTGGCCAGGCCGATCATGTTGCGCGGCTTCTTGATGTCGGCACGCTGGTAGACCTCCTTGAGCAGGGCCGGATATTCCGCGTCGCTCACGGGCGCCACGTCGGCCGCCGATGCGCCGGCGTTGAACGCGGCACGGCGCTTTTGCGCCTGCACCAGGTCGCGCAGGCGCAGGCGCTTCCAGGCCTCATCCTCCGCCTCTGCCTGGGCCCATCCCACCACGGTCACTTTGAGGGCCGGCCGGTTGTTGAGCTCCTGCGCCATCTTGTCGAGCTGTTGACGTGCCTTGCCGTCAAGCTGGGCACTGCCCGGCGCAAAGGCGATGAAACCCTGTTCGTCGGAGCCGGAAAATATGCCCGCCAACAGCGAGAAGGGCGCCGTGATGGCCTTCATGATGAGGTTGCCAATGACCTTGAGAATGACACCGCCCAGACTGAACTGCGGGTCGTTGAGCGAGCCGCTGATGGGCAGATCCACGTCGATCACGCCATTGCGGTCGGCCAGCAGCGCCACGGCCAGCTTGACCGGCAGGCTGGCGGGCGCACCCTCGACCTGGTCGCCAAAGGCAAGCTGGTGCAGCACCAGCTTGTTGCTGGCCGTGAGCTGGCCGTTGGGCAGCACCTTGTAGGCCACATCCATGCTGAGCTTGCCGCGTTCTATGCCATGGCCGGCATACTTGACGCTGTAGGGCGACAGCGGCGGCAGCTCCAGGTCGCGCATATGGGCCTGTATGTCCAGGGCCAGCGGTTTTGCCAGCGGATTGAGCTTGCCGCTGACCTCCAACGAGGCCGTTCCCTGGGCCCGGCCGCGCAGTTCCAGATCGGCCATCTGCGGCTCGCCTCCCGCCACAGAGGGTAAGGAAGAAAACGCGCTGAGGCTGCCGTTCAATTCGCTCAAGTCTGCCGAATAGTTGGGCTTGATGAAGAAATCCGAGAAGCGCACGGACCCATTCGTCAGCGTCACGGGGCCAAACCGTATCACCGGGGCCATGGGATCGACCGCCTGCGCCGAAGGTTGCGCCGTATCGCCCGTGGCCGGGGCGGCGTTCTTCGCGGGGGTGGCGGCGGCCTCCGCACCCGGCGCCGCCTTGCGTATATCCTGCAGGTTGATGCGGCCGTTCTCGTGCACGATGATGCGCGCGAAGAAGTCGCTGAACGCCGTCTGCTTCACATCCAGCTCCAGCGGCCGGCCCGGCTTCAGGTTGACCGCCATGCCGCGCAGCGCCAGCGACTTCCAGCGCAACAGGTCCTCGCCGCGCTCCGAAAGCCGCAGATTTTCCTTGGCATCTTCCTGTGCCGCAGCCTCGTCCTTGGCACGCACGCGCACCTCGTCCAGCGACATGTCACCTGCCACGGCGACCAGGGGACCGGCCTTTTCCTGGACGTAGCGCAGGTCACCGGCAAAGCTGCCCTCTGCACGCAGGATGTTCACATTCAGGTCCAAGGTGACATAAGGCTCGAAGGCATGTACCGGCAGATGCTGCGCGCGCAGCGTGCCCTGCACGGCCAGGTCGGGCGCCATAGCCACGCTACCTTCGTAGCGCAAACGCCCCGGCTCGGCCCGCCCGGCGGCAGCGACCCGGGTGTCCAGCAGCACCTCGGCCGGTGCGATGCGGCCATCGGCAAAGGAAAAATCCCGCACACGCAGCTGCAAGCCGGACGCATTGAGCGCCACGGGCTTGGGCGTCGCCTCGTCGCGAAAGGCGAGGCTGGCGCCCTCGACCTCCAGGGTCCCCAGCTTGAGCGCCCAGGGGGCGGGCGCTGGCTCGCGCGCGGCAGTGGCCTGGCCCTTGGCTGCAGCTGCTGGCGCGTCTTGCAGCCACTGCTCGAACATCCAGCCGCCCTTGGCAGCACGCGACACCAGCATGCGCGGCTGCTGCACCAGCACCCGGCCGAACAGGACCCGGTTCTGGGGCAACTGCACCAGGGTATCGCTGACCTCCAGCCGCCCCACCTCGGCCAATGCGGTCTTGGCGGCATCCACAATTCCGGCCCGGCGCAGCGCATCGCATTTTTCCACTGCCGAGCAGTTGAGGGCCAGTTTGTTCAAGCTCAGCTTAGCCAGTTTGGCAACCATGGCATTGCCGTTTTTCGCCAGCCCCAGGTCCACATCGAGCACACCCGTCAGCGCCGGCTTGAGCACGCCCGCCAGGTACGGAGCCGCCATGGGCATGGGCAGGCCGCGCACGGAAACCGCCGCCTGCGCCTGACTATCCGTGGCCTGGCCTTGCACCGCCAGCCGCGCTGCCTCTCCCTTGGCGCCGCCACCCGTCAGTTGCGTGCTCAGGCCAAATTG
This sequence comes from Pseudomonadota bacterium, assembly GCA_018241405.1. Classification (GTDB taxonomy): domain Bacteria; phylum Pseudomonadota; class Gammaproteobacteria; order Burkholderiales; family Burkholderiaceae_C; genus Alicycliphilus. The sequence goes on from JAFEDY010000034.1 coordinate 62,381, forward strand.
CAGCGGATGCTTGAATGGCAGCGCTATCGCCGTGGCATTGAGCTGCAGGTTTTCGGCCTTCCACGCCGCCTTGCCGCCCGGCAGGCTGGCGTCGGACCAGTTCACGACGCCATCGTGCAGGCTCAGCCGCCCAAGCCGCAGCTTCCATGCGGCCTCCTGGGACGCGGGCGAAGGCCGGCTGGCAGCCCCTTGGTCGCCAGCAGCCTGTTCCAGGCCCGGCAGCGCCAAGGCACCCGCGGCATCGCGGCGCAAATACACATGGGCGCCATGCCAGTCGATGGCGTCAATGTCCACGCTGCGCTGCAACGGCTGCACATCCTTGAGGGCCAACTGCATGCTTGCGAAGTCCAGCAGCGGCTCACCCTTGGCATCGGTGGTCTGCACGCCAAGCAGGCGCACCCCACCGGATATGGTGAACAGAGGCGTGGCTGCCTGCTCGAAGCCCAGCCTCAGATCGGCGTCAAGCACGCCGGACTTGAGGCGTACCGGCACGCTGTTTGGTATGTAGCCGCTGAAGGGTCCAAGATCAAAGCCGTCGATGCGCAGGCGAACCGCGGTCTGCCGGTCCGGCGCGAACGGCGTGGTCTGCGCCGCCGTGTCGAAGGCACTGCCATTGAGAGCAAAGGCCAGACGGGGCGTGACCTTGACCTCGCGGTCGGCCGAAAAATTGCTCAGGAACGGCACGTCGAGCCTGAGCTCGCGCAGCGTCTGGACCTTGCCCACCGTCCGGTCATCAAAGTCCACGGCCCCGCCGCGCAGTGCCAGGTTGTGGAGCGCAAAGCGCTGCGGCGCGGCCTTGTCGTCCTTGGGCTGCGGTTGCTGGGCCAGGCGTTCGAGCACATCATCGAAGTCATAGTGCCCGGGCGCCGTCTGCGTGACGTGGATCACCGGCTCGTCTACCTGCACGGCATCGATCACCGGCGCCAGCCGCCACAGCGACTGCAGCGCCGCATCCATATAGATACGCGCAACCTGGACCTGGGAGCTCTTGCCGTCGGCCGATGCAATGGACAGGCCGCGTACCGTGGCCTCCAGCGACCACGGCAGGAATTCCACCTTGGCGACCGTGACCTTGCGCCCCAGGGCCTCCGAGGCATGGCGCTCGATCTGCGCGCGCGCAACCGACGGAACGATGAGCCAGGCCAGCAGCCAAAAGGCCAGCAGGCAGCCGAGCGCCCAGGCCGCTCGTCTGACCCAGCGATGATTCTTGATTGTTTGCAGCACTTGCGACACGCGACACCCGCTCTGTTCAACCTCGAACGCAATTGAATCAGCGAACGGCTACGCGTCAGTGTAAAGAAATGCAAAAAGAAAGCCCGGCGAACGGAGTCCATCCGTACACCGGGCTTGACGGCAGACACAACGGTCCTTTGCCATCGTTTGCACCGCGGAGAGGATCGTCCCCGGTGCAGGAGGCAAGGTATTGCCTCCAGGATGTGCCTTGGAAGCGAGGAACCCGTTACTTGACGCGGCGCTGAGGGCCTTTCGTCCAGAAGGTCTCGCCTCTTCCGGCAGATGCCTGAATCACTCAGGCACCCCTACGGTAGCAAATCTCGGCGCTGTGTCCAACAGCTTCTATCAATGGCAACACTACTTCGATTGCAAGTTTCATTTCACCGCTCCTTCCGCATCCGCTTACCGAGGAAAAACACCCCGAAAAAAGATGTAAATCCACATATAAACACAGTATTGTAATTATTTTTTTGTATTAAAACTACATTCATTAGTATTGACCATGCATTAAGTGAGCTTCTAGAATCCGGCAGCCTTTTAACCACAGGCCCGTAATAACCCTAGCCGCGCGCTACACCGGCTACGGCAGTCCGCAAGCGTCCATGGCCTAGCGCGCCATGGCACGGACTGAATGGCACATCAGTCCAGGCAATCGGCCTGGCAAGACCGAGTCCCACCAAGCGCCTCCACAGGCGCCGCTCCCTAGGGACTCGACCGAGAAAGGATTAGCTATGACAGCGTCAGGAAAATTGATTGCCGGCGCGCGCACCATCGCCGCCGATGTGGTCAATGGACTTATGGAAGTGACCCACAACGGTTTCGCCCTGCTTGGGCTGGCCGTCGTCTTTGCGGCCGTCACGCTGACGGCGCGGCCAGACCTGCGCCAGGCGGGCGAGGACCAGTTGCGCGGCTGGCTGCATGCGCGCCAGGTTGCCGAAATCGGAGCCCCGCTGGAGCCCGCGGCAAGTGACCGCGCCACGGCCATCAATCCCCGCGAGCTGCCGCGCGAGCAGGCCGCTGTGGCCTACTGGCTCAGCAAGAAATACCGCGTGGCGCCCGAGCCCCTGGCGGCCCTGGTGACCGAGGCCTATGACATCGGCGCGCGCACCAAGCTCGACCCCACCCTCATCCTGGCCATCATCGCCGTGGAGTCGAGCTTCAACCCGTTCGCACAAAGCTCCGTCGGCGCGCAAGGCCTGATGCAGGTGATGACCCGCGTGCACACCGACAAGTACGAGGGCTTCGGCGGCAAGCTCGCCGCCTTCGACCCCGTGGCTAACCTGCGCGTGGGCGTGAAGGTGTTGCAGGAGTGCATAGCACGCGCCGGCTCGCTCGAAGGCGGCCTGCGCTACTACGTGGGTGCCGCCAACCTCCCGGACGACGGCGGCTATGCGGCCAAGGTGCTGGCCGAGCATTTCCGGCTGCGCCAGGTGGCGGGGGAACGCAAGAACGCCAAGCCGTTGCTGTCCACCAAGGCTCCTGCAGGACCTGAAGCAGCGTCGTAAGCGGCGCCGCCGATTACGGCGTCAAGGGTGCCATGGGCCAAAGACGCAGTCAGCTACACTAGCGGGGTACGCAACTGGCGATAGGCGCGCAAGGCCCCTGGGCCGCGCCGCTGACGTGGAAACCGGCAGAAACCCTGTTTTTTCTGCAAACCACGGGGGAGCGTACCGCGCGGACATGGCAACCGATGCCCCGCTGCGATCCGTCGTTCGCCTGGGCAGCCCTTGATTGCCAAGGGACTCTTAGTTCATCGGACTGCCATGTATCAACGCAATATCCTCGTCGAACAAACCGATCCTGAAGTGTGGGCCGCCATCCAGGCCGAAAACCTGCGCCAGGAAGAGCACATCGAGCTGATCGCCAGCGAGAACTACGCCTCGCCCGCCGTGATGGCCGCGCAGGGCTCGCAGCTGACCAACAAGTACGCCGAGGGCTATCCCGGCAAGCGCTACTATGGCGGCTGCGAGAACGTGGACGTGATCGAGCAGCTGGCCATAGACCGCATCAAGCAGTTGTTTGGCGCCGAAGCCGCGAACGTGCAGCCCAACTCGGGCTCGCAGGCCAACCAGGCCGTGCTGATGGCCTTCCTGAAGCCCGGCGACACCATCCTGGGCATGAGCCTGGCCGAGGGCGGGCACCTGACGCACGGCATGGCGCTGAACATGTCGGGCAAATGGTTCAACGTGGTCTCCTACGGCCTGAACGCGAAGGAAGAGATCGACTACGACGCCTTCGAGGCCAAGGCGCGCGAGCACAAACCCAAGCTCATCATCGGCGGCGCCTCGGCCTACGCCCTGCGCATCGACTTCGAGCGCATGGCGAAGGTGGCCAAGGAAATCGGTGCCATCTTCTGGGTGGACATTGCCCACTACGCCGGCCTGGTGGTCGCGGGCGAATACCCCAACCCCGTGCCGTTTGCCGACGTGGTGACCTCGACCACGCACAAGAGCCTGCGCGGCCCGCGCGGCGGCATCATCCTCATGAAGGCCGAGCACGAGAAGGCCATCAACAGCGCCATCTTCCCCGGCCTGCAGGGCGGCCCGCTGGAGCATGTCATCGCCGCCAAGGCCGTGGCCTTCAAGGAGGCGTTGTCGCCCGAGTTCAAGGCCTACCAGCAGCAAGTGGCCAAGAACGCCAAGGTGTTCGCCGAGACGCTGACCGAGCGGGGTCTTCGCATCGTCAGCGGCCGCACCGAGAGCCATGTGATGCTGGTGGATCTGCGCGCCAAGGGCATCACCGGCAAGGCCGCCGAGGCCGCTTTAGGCAAGGCCCACATCACCATCAACAAGAACGCCATCCCCAACGACCCCGAGAAGCCCATGGTGACCAGCGGCATCCGCGTGGGCACACCTGCCATCACCACGCGCGGTTTCAAGGAAGAAGAGACGCGCCTGACCGCCAACCTGCTGGCCGACGTGCTGGAGAACCCACATGATGAGGCCCACCTGGCGGCCGTGCGCGCCAAGGTCAACGCGCTGACCAGCCGCTTCCCGGTCTATCGCTGATCCGCGACCGCAGCCGCGATGAAGTGCCCCTTCTGCAGCCACCAGGACACCCAGGTCATCGAGACCCGCGTGTCCGAGGATGGGGACTTCATCCGCCGCAGGCGCCAGTGCGGCGCCTGTGAAAAACGCTTTACCACCTACGAGCGGCCGGAAGTCAACTTCCCCACCGTCGTCAAGAAGGACGGCCGGCGCGTTGAATACACGCGCAACAAGCTGCTCGGCTCCTTCAAGCTGGCGCTGCGCAAGCGCCCGGTGAGCACGGTGCAGATCGACTCGGCCATAGAGCGCATCGAAGAAAAGCTGCTGCACCTGGGCCAGCGTGAGGTGCTCTCCAGCCGCATCGGCGAGCTGGTGATGCGCGAGTTGAAGAAGCTCGACAAGGTGGCCTACATACGCTACGCCAGCGTGTACCGCAGCTTCGAGGACATCGACGAGTTCCGTGCGCTCGTCGACGAAGTGCGCAAGTAATTACGCTACCTATTCAATAGCTTCCAGCGCTTGACCATCAAGCACTAGAGCCGTTTTCCATTCAAATACTGGCAGGAATGGGCGGCACCGCCTGGCGCACGTCGCCGCACTGCGCGCGCTGGTGCAGCGCATGGTCCATCAGCACCAGCGCCAACAGCGCCTCGGCAATCGGTGCGGCACGTATGCCCACGCAGGGGTCGTGGCGGCCTTTCGTGACGACCTCGGTGCTCTGGCCATGGATGTCTATGGACTCGCGCGGGCTGATGATGGAGCTGGTCGGCTTGATGGCCAGCGATACCTCGATGTCCTGCCCCGTGCTGATGCCGCCCAGAATGCCGCCTGCGTTGTTGCTGGCAAAGCCCCTAGGCGTAAGCGAATCGCCATGCGTGGTGCCGCGCTGGGCCACGCTGGCGAAACCGGCGCCAATCTCCACACCCTTGACGGCGTTCAGGCCCATCATCACGTAGGCGATGTCGGCGTCGAGCTTGTCAAACAAAGGCTCGCCCAGGCCCACCGGCACGCCCGTGGCCTGCACGCGGATGCGCGCGCCGCAGGAGTCGCCGCTCTTGCGCAGCGCATCCATGTAGTCCTCGTACTGCTGCACATCGGCCACCGGGGCGAAGAAGGGGTTATTGGGTACATGCTCCCAGCCCTCGAACGGGATGGGCAGTTCACCGAGCTGCGTCATGCAGGCACGAAAGCGCGTGCCGTATTTTTCGGCCAGCCATTTCTTGGCCACGGCGCCGGCGGCCACGGTGGGCGCCGTCAGCCGCGCGGACGAACGCCCGCCGCCGCGCGGGTCGCGCAGCCCGTACTTGTGCCAGTAGGCGTAGTCGGCATGGCCCGGGCGAAAACTCTGGGCGATGTTGCCGTAGTCCTTGCTGCGCTGGTCCTGGTTGCGGATCAGGAGCGCAATCGGCGTGCCCGTGGTCTTGCCCTCGTAGACGCCCGAGAGGATCTCCACCGCGTCGGGCTCGTTCCTCTGCGTGACATGTCGGCTGGTGCCGGGGCGACGGCGATCCAGGTCGGCCTGGATGTCGGCCTCGCACAGCGCCATGCCCGGCGGGCAGCCGTCGATTACGCAGCCGATGGCCGGGCCGTGGGATTCACCAAAGTTGGTGACGCAGAAAAGGGAGCCAAGGGTGTTGCCGCTCATAGGGGTGTGATTATCCCTGAGCCACTGCAACTATGAAAAATATAGCTGTCAGCGCTTCATATACAAGCATTGGCAGCGTATTTCACACGAAAATCAGTTGGCAGAAGGCGTTTCATCCTGCGGCCAGTCGCGGATATAGGCCTTGAGCAGCTTGTTCTCGAAGTTCTGGCTGTCCACCACGGCCTTGGCCACGTCGTAGAAGCTGACCACGCCCATGAGCATGCGCTTGTCCATCACCGGCATGTAGCGCGCGTGGCAGCCCAGCATCATGCGGCGCACCTCGTCCATGTCGGTCTCCAGCGTGCAGGTCACGGGGGCATCGTCCATGGCCGTGCGCACCAGCATGGTGCCGACGCCGCCGCCGTTCTTCGCCAGCATCTGGATGACCTCGCGGAAGGTCAGCATGCCCACCAGGTCGCCATGCTCCATGACCACCAGCGAGCCTATGTCCTTCTCGGCCATGGTCTCCACGGCGCGCGCCAGCGGCTCGTCGGGCTGCACGGTGTAGAGGGTGTTGCCTTTGAGGCGCAGGATGTCGCTGACTTTCATGGGGGTGGTATCTCCGAATGGTGCTGCGGGCGCGGCGCGCAGACTGGCTGCAAGGAAATATAGCCCACAATGGCGCACAGTTTCACCACCCTGGAGACATGGATGCCCGGATACTCCGACCCCGGCTTCGACACCCTCGCGCTGCACGCGGGCGCCCAGCCCGACCCCGTCACGGGCGCGCGCGCCGTGCCCATCCACCTGACGACCTCGTTCGTGTTCGAGTCCAGCGACCAAGCCGCGTCGCTGTTCAACATGGAGCGCCCAGGCCATGTCTACAGCCGCATCAGCAACCCCACCAATGCCGTACTGGAGCAGCGCGTGGCCGCGCTCGAAGGCGGCGTGGGCGCTATCGCAACCGCAAGCGGCCAGGCGGCGCTGCACCTGGCGGTCTGCACGCTGATGGGCGCGGGCGGGCATATCGTGGCCAGCACGGCGCTGTATGGCGGATCGCAGAACCTGCTGGCCTACACGCTGCGGCGCTTCGGCATAGAGACCAGCTTCGTCAAGCCCGGCGACCTGGCCGGCTGGCGCGCCGCCGTGCGGCCCAACACCCGGCTCTTTTTTGGCGAGACCGTGGGCAACCCTGGCCTTGAGGTGCTGGACATCCCCGCCGTTTCACGAATAGCCCACGAGGCCGGCGTGCCGCTGCTGGTGGATTCCACCCTCACCTCGCCCTGGCTCATCAAGCCCTTCGAGCATGGGGCCGACCTGGTCTACCACTCGGCCACCAAATTCCTCTCGGGCCACGGCACGGTCATCGGCGGCGTGCTGGTCGATGGCGGCAGCTTCGACTGGGAGGCCTCGGGGCGCTTCCCCGAGTTGACCCAGCCCTACGACGGCTTTCACGGCATGGTGTTTTCCGAGGAGAGCACCGTGGGCGCCTTTCTGCTGCGCGCGCGGCGCGAGGGCCTGCGCGACTTCGGCGCCTGCATGAGCCCGCACACGGCCTGGCTGATCCTGCAAGGCATCGAGACCCTGCCGCTGCGCATGGAACGCCATATGCGCAACACCGAGAAGGTGGTGCAGTTCCTGGCCGCCCACCCCTTTGTCGCGCGCGTGGGCCACCCGCTGCTTGATTCGCACCCCAGCCACGCATTGGCGCAAAAGCTGCTGCCGCGCGGTGCGGGCTCGGTATTCAGCTTCGACATCAAGGGCAGCCGCGCGCAGGGCAAGGCCTTCATCGAGGCGCTCAAGCTCTTTTCCCACCTGGCCAACGTGGGCGACTGCCGCAGCCTGGTGATCCACCCCGCCAGCACCACGCATTTCCGCCTGAGCGACGAGGCCCTGGCGGCCGCCGGCATAGGCCAGGGCACGATACGCCTGTCCATAGGCCTAGAAGATGCCGACGACCTGATCGACGACTTGAAGCGCGCCCTCAAGGCCGCGGAAAAGGCGGGTGCGTGATGCAGGTGCAGGTCAACGGCGCACAGACCTATTGCTACACCGGCGGCAAGCCGCTCAATCCCGGCCAACCGACGGTGGTGTTCATCCACGGCGTGCTGAACGATCACAGCGTCTGGGCGCTGCAAAGCCGCTACCTGGCCCACCACGGCTGGAACGTGCTGGCCGTCGATCTGCCCGGCCACAGCCGCAGCCAGGGCGAGGCACCGGCGAGCGTGGAGCAGGCGGCCGACTTCATCATCGCCCTGCTGGACGCGCTGGGCATAGACCGGGCCGCGCTGGTGGGCCACAGCTGGGGATCGCTGATCGCGCTGGAAGCGGCGGCCCGCCTTGAAGCGCGCGCCAGCCACCTGGTGCTGGTGGGTACCGCGTGTCCAATGAAGGTGTCGCCCGCACTCATTGAGTCCTCGCTGCACGAGCCCGAGAAGGCGCTGCACCTGGTCAACCAGTTCTCGCGCAGCACCCTGGCGCCACCGCTGGGTGCGGGCGTATGGGTCTATGGCGCTGGCATGGCCCTGGGCCGGCGCGTGCTGCGCAGCAACCCGCAGGTCAATGTCTTTCATCGCGGCTTCGTGGCCTGCGACAGCTATGCAGGTGGCGAACAGGCGATCGCCTCCGTCCAATGCCCGGTGTTGTTCCTGCTGGGCACGCTGGATCAGATGACACCATCGAAGGCTGCGCAGGGGCTGATCGCCAGAGTCCGCGCGGCAGGCGGGCGGGTGCAGGTCGAGAGCTTGCCCGTAGGCCACAACCAGATGACGGAGGCGCCTGACGCAACGCTGCAGGCCATACGCGGCTTTCTGACCCACCACGCTGCGAATTGAGGCGGACCCCAACCCCGATGGAGGTGCTCGTCGGCAACGGGGACTGTGACGAATGACTTTGACGAACTCAGTAACAAGTGCCAAGCACCCTCCCAGGCGCTGCGTCCACGTCGTACACCCGGCCAAAGCGGTTGGCCAGCCAGTCCGTCAGCGCGATCTGCTCCTGCTGCACAAAGCCCGCCTGCGGCAGGTGGCCGCTGCACATCAGGTCCAGTGCGGTGCAGATGCCCGCGGCCGTGGTCAGCTGTATCGCGCTAAGCACCTGGCCACGCAGCCGCCGGCCCAGGATGCGGGCCGCATAGCTCTCCTGCACCAGCCGTCCGCCGCGCAGGCCGCGCGCGCTGGCCAGGATGACGATCACATCCTGCTGGGTCGCGGCCACGGCGCCTTCGAGCAGCTCGTGCAACAGCGCACGTCGCTCGCCCAGGCGCAGCTCGTGCAGCAGCAGGCGCATGGCAGCATGGTGGCCGGGATAGCGTATGGTCTTGTAGTCCAGCTGCTGCAGCCGCCCCTCCCAGGTCTGGGGCAGCGTGCCCAGGCCACCCGAGGTGCTGAAGGCCTCGTACTCCACGCCGTCGATGAGCAGCGACTCCAACCCGCCGAGCGCCGGCACTCTGGTGCGCTGGCCTTGCACGATGACCTCGCAGGGGTTGCAATACTCGTTGATGAGCCCTTCCGTGCTCCAGGTCAGGCAGTAGCGCAGCGCGCCCTGTGGGAAGCGCGGCAACGCCCCTACGCGCAGGTGCAGCGCCTGCGCGCTGTCCGGGCGGCGCGCCAGATCATTGCCCACGACGCCGATGAAGCCCGGTGCCAGCCCGCACTGCGGCATGAGCACGCTGCGCGCGCCCTCACCCAGCACACGGATCGCCTGGGTGCTGGCCACGTCCTCGGTCAGGTCGAAGTAATGCACACCCAGGCGTGCGCACAGCGTGGCCACGGCTACGGCCTGGTGAAACGGCAGGGCGTTGAGCACCGCGTAGTGGCCCGGAATAGCCGCTTCCAGGGCCGCCGCATCGGGCACATGCACGGTGGGCACGTCACTGGAGGCCTGCACCTGTTCGAGTACCGGGAGGTTGCGGTCTGCCACCAGCGGAGCGTAGCCGCCAGCCTCGGACAGCAGCAGCGCAATCGCCTGGCCGATATGGCCCGCACCCAGAATCAGCACCGAACGCGCGGCCCGGGAGGAGGCAGGGATTTGGCGGGAGGTCATGGCGCACATCCTTCCAGATGGGGCTGAGTGATGCAGCGATGCTAGGCGCGTTTGTGCTTGACGGGTAGCACCTGCCCTGCGGCACCGGCGTTTGTCACTCTCAAATTAATAGCTTTTGGCGCTTTCCACATCAATGCAAAATGCCAGAAATAGCTTGAAAACCCATGACGAGCCGCGCGGCCGTGGGACCTGGGACAATACCGCCCCTTGTCCCGCTCGCCTTCGCAAACACCACCGTGCAAGCCACGTCTTCCTCCCCCGCCCACAACGCCTGGCGCCTGTCCGTCGCGCCGATGATGGA
>JAFEDY010000035.1:0-10651 GCA_018241405.1 Pseudomonadota bacterium
TAGGATTCGCTACTTGAGCCAAAACAAAAGCCGCCCCAGGGGCGGCTCTCGTCGGCAGTGCCGGAAGGCGTGGCGATCAGGCCGTTTCGCCGTAGACCGAGACGATGACGTCCACGACCACGTCGGTGTGCAGGGCCACCGAGATGGTGGTGTCGCCCACGGTCTTGATCAGGCCGGGCATGCGGATCTGCGACTTCACCAGCTGGAAGCCCAGCTTGTTGATTTCTTCGCAGATGTCCTGGTTGGTGACGGAGCCGAACAGGCGGCCGTCCACGCCGGCCTTTTGCGTCAGCTTGACGCTGGAGCCGCCCAGCTTCTCGCCTTGTGCCTGGGCAGCAGCCAGTTTCTCGGCGGCGGCCTTTTCCAGTTCGGCGCGGCGGGCTTCAAATTCGGCCTTGGCGGCAGCGGTGGCGCGGCGGGCGCGGCCCGTGGGGATCAGGAAGTTGCGGGCATAACCCTCTTTGACCTTGACGATTTCGCCGAGGGTGCCGAGGTTCACAACCTTGTCGAGCAGGATGACTTGCATGGGAATCGTGCTCCTTAGATCTTGTGCTGGTCGCTGTAAGGCACCAGGGCCAGGAAGCGGGCGCGCTTGATGGCGGTGTTCAGCTGGCGCTGGTAGATGGCGCGCGTGCCGGTCAGGCGTGCGGGGATGATCTTGCCGTTTTCGGCGATGAAGTCACGCAGCGTGTCCACATCCTTGTAGTCGATTTCCTCGACGCCGGCGACGGTGAAGCGGCAGAAGCGCTTGCGCTTGAACAGCAGCGACTGGGTGTTGCGCTTGGGGCGCTTGTCCTTGTTGAATTTCTTGAACGTGGCCATGTGTAGCCTCTTGAAAATTAATCTTGTTGACGAATGTCCTGGATGTGGAACACCAATCCCTTGCCGCCGCGCCCCGAGGCCAGAAAGCCCTGGAATAGCCAGATGCTTCCAAGTGCCTGCCGGGCCAGCCGTTCGGCCAATGTGCCGAAAGCGACTGCCTTGACGCTGGCCTTGACCTGTCGCCCGGCGCCTGCCTCGCTTTGCTGCGACGCATGCTCAAGCCGCAGATCCAGCGCCGGCAGTCCGGCGGGCGTGTAGCGCAGGGGCTGTGCCTCGGCGATACAGGCCGTCAAGGTCCAATGGTTGTTCACACCTCCTGGCGATCAGGCAGGGCGATCAGCGCTCGGTGCGCTCGGTAGCGGCAAACTCGGCCTGGCTGGCCTTGCGTGCCTCTTCGCGCTCGACGGTCTTCATCATGGAAGACGGGCCGGTATCGGCCTTCTTCTTCTGCACCGTCAGGTGGCGCAGCACGGCGTCGTTGAACTTGAAGGCATGCTCCAGCTCGGCCATCACGGCCTGGTCGGCTTCGATGTTCAGGCACAGGTAGTGGGCCTTGGCGAGCTTGTTGATCAGGTAGGCCAGCTGACGACGGCCCCAGTCTTCCACGCGGTGCACCTGACCACCGCCGGCGGTGATCATGCCCTTGTAGCGCTCCAGCATGGCCGGAACCTGCTCGCTTTGATCCGGATGGATCAACAAAATGATTTCGTAGTGACGCATGCAAACTCCTTTTGGATGACACCACCCGCCGCGTCGTGTAGCAGTGTGGCAAGGCAAAGCCGGGCATTATAGCCCGCGATGCGAAGCTTGTACACTGCAGGCCGGCGCACCACCGACGCGGGCCATGGTTGTGGCGGTCAGTCGCCGGTGTGAGCAGCCTTGCTACTTGAAATCCGCGGGGCCACCCCCATGTGGCGCGGATCAGATATTTCAGACCCCATTCAACCGTAGCCGACATGTCCGACAACCAGAATCCTGCTCCCACGCCCGAAGAGATCGAAGCCGCTATGGCGGCCAACGCCAACGACGAGCTGACCCGCCTGCAGGGCGAGCTCGCCGAGCTCAAGACCAAGAGCGCCGAGCTGGCCGACCAGTTCCTGCGCGCCAAGGCCGAGGCCGAAAACGCGCGCCGCCGCGCCGAGGAAGAAGTCGCCAAGGCGCGCAAGTTCGGCATCGAGAGCTTTGCCGAGAGCCTGCTGCCCGTCTGCGACAGCCTGGACGCGGCCCTGTCCATCGAGAGCGCCACGGCCGAGCAGTTGCGCGAGGGCTCGGATGCCACGCTGCGCCAGCTGGCGGGCGCACTCGAGCGCAACAAGGTGGTGGTGATCAACCCCGCTGCCGGCACCAGGTTCGACCCCCACCAGCACCAGGCCATCAGCATGGTGCCGGCCGACCAGGAGGCGAACACCATCGTCAGCGTGCTGCAAAAAGGCTACCTGATCGCCGACCGCGTGCTGCGCCCTGCCCTGGTCACGGTGGCGGCACCAAAATAGGCGCCCGCCTCTTGAAACGGCACAAGTCATTCACAGTTAAGACACATCCAAACATTTCAGCATCCGGAGAAAAACATGGGAAAAATCATCGGTATCGACCTGGGCACCACCAATAGCTGCGTGTCCATCATGGAAGGCAACACCACGCGCGTGATCGAAAACAGCGAGGGCGCACGCACGACGCCCTCCATCGTGGCCTACCAGGAGGACGGCGAGATCCTCGTCGGCGCCTCGGCCAAGCGCCAGGCCGTGACCAACCCCAAGAACACGCTGTACGCGATCAAGCGCTTGATCGGCCGCAAGTTCACCGAGAAGGAAGTGCAGAAGGACATCGACCTGATGCCCTACTCCATCGTGGCCGCCGACAACGGCGACGCCTGGGTGGAAGTGCGTGGCAACAAGGTGTCGGCCCAGCAGGTGTCGGCCGACATCCTGCGCAAGATGAAGAAGACGGCCGAGGACTACCTGGGCGAGCCCGTCACCGAGGCCGTCATCACCGTCCCCGCCTACTTCAACGACAGCCAGCGCCAGGCCACCAAGGACGCCGGCCGCATCGCCGGTCTGGACGTCAAGCGCATCATCAACGAGCCCACCGCGGCCGCGCTGGCCTTTGGCCTGGACAAGCAGGAAAAGGGCGACCGCAAGATCGCCGTCTATGACCTGGGTGGTGGCACGTTTGACGTCTCCATCATCGAAATCGCCGACGTCGATGGCGAGAAGCAGTTCGAGGTGCTGTCCACCAACGGCGACACCTTCCTGGGTGGCGAGGACTTCGACCAGCGCATCATCGACTACATCATCGGAGAGTTCAAAAAGGACCAGGGCGTGGACCTGTCCAAGGACGTGCTGGCCCTGCAGCGCCTGAAGGAAGCCGCCGAGAAGGCCAAGATCGAGCTGTCCAACAGCGCGCAGACCGACATCAACCTGCCCTACATCACGGCCGATGCCTCGGGCCCCAAGCACCTGAACATCAAGCTCACGCGCGCCAAGCTGGAGTCCCTGGTGGACGACCTGATCGAGCGCACGATTGCCCCCTGCCGCACGGCCATCAAGGACGCCGGCATAGCCGTCACCGACATCAACGACGTGATCCTGGTCGGCGGCATGACGCGCATGCCCAAGGTGCAGGACAAGGTCAAGGAATTCTTCGGCAAGGAGCCGCGCAAGGACGTGAACCCCGACGAGGCCGTGGCTGTTGGAGCGGCCATCCAGGGCCAGGTGCTGTCGGGCGACCGCAAGGACGTGCTGCTGCTGGACGTGACGCCGCTGTCCCTCGGCATCGAGACCCTGGGCGGCGTGATGACCAAGATGATCACCAAGAACACCACGATCCCGACGAAGTTCGCGCAGACCTTCTCGACGGCCGAGGACAACCAGCCCGCCGTGACCATCAAGGTGTTCCAGGGCGAGCGCGAGATTGCCAACGTCAACAAGCTGCTGGGCGAGTTCAACCTGGAAGGCATCCCGCCCGCATCGCGCGGCGTGCCGCAGATCGAGGTGAGCTTTGACATCGACGCCAACGGCATCCTGCATGTGGGCGCCAAGGACAAGGGCACGGGCAAGGAAAACAAGATCACCATCAAGGCCAACTCGGGCCTGTCCGAGGCCGAGATCCAGCAGATGGTGAAGGACGCCGAACTCAATGCCGCCGAGGACCACAAGAAGCTCGAACTGGTGCAGGCGCGCAACCAGGGCGAGGCCGCAGTGCACAGCACGCACAAGGCCCTGGCCGAGCATGGCGACAAGCTCGACGCCGGCGAGAAGGAAAAGATCGAGGCCGCGGTCAAGGACCTGGAAGCCGCCCTCAAGGGTGAGGACAAGGCCGCCATCGAGGAAAAGACCACGGCCCTGATGACGGCCAGCCAGAAGCTCGGCGAGAAGATGTACGCCGATGCCCAGGCAGCCCAGGGTGCGGGCGCCGATGCCGCGGCCGCACAGGCCGCAGCGGGTGCCTCGGCCGGCGCCGCCGCGCAGGACGACAACGTAGTGGACGCCGAGGTCAAGGAAGTCAAGAAGGGCTGACGCAGCGTCTGCGCTGATGCCATCGCCGCGCCGCCCCCATAGTCGGGGACGGCGCGGCGCAATCACTTTAACGGCCCACAGACCACCATGTCGAAAAGAGATTTCTACGAGGTCCTCGGCGTTCCCAAGAACGCCTCGGACGACGAGCTCAAGAAGGCGTATCGCAAGCTTGCGATGAAGCACCACCCTGACCGCAACCAGGGTGATGCCGCCAAGCCTGCCGAAGAAAAGTTCAAGGAGGCCAAGGAGGCCTACGAGATCCTGTCCGACGCGCAAAAGCGTGCCGCCTACGACCAGTATGGGCACGCGGGCGTGGATCCCAACATGCGCGGCGGCATGGGCGGCGCCGAGGGCTTCGGCGGCTTTGCCGAGGCCTTTGGCGACATCTTTGGCGACATGTTCGGCGGCGGGCGTGGCGGTGGACGCGGTGGGCGCCAGGTCTATCGCGGCAACGACCTGTCCTACGCCATGGACATCACGCTCGAAGAAGCGGCCAAGGGCAAGGATGCGCAGATCCGCATCCCGAACTGGGAAGGCTGCGACACCTGCCACGGCAGCGGCGCCAAGCCCGGCACCAGCGCCAAGACCTGCGGCACCTGCAACGGCGCGGGCGCAGTGCAGATGCGCCAGGGCTTCTTCAGCGTGCAGCAGACCTGCCCGCATTGCCGCGGCACGGGCAAGATCATTCCCGAGCCCTGCACGGCCTGCCACGGCCAGGGCCGCATCAAGAAGCAGAAGACCCTGGAAGTGAAGATCCCCGCCGGCATCGACGACGGCATGCGCATCCGCTCCACCGGCAATGGCGAACCGGGCACCAACGGCGGCCCGCCGGGCGACCTGTACATCGAGATCCGCGTGAAGAAGCACGACATCTTCGAGCGCGACGGCGACGACCTGCACTGCCAGGTGCCGGTCAGCTTCATCACCGCCGCCCTGGGCGGCGAGATCGAGGTGCCCACGCTCGCGGGCAAGGCCGCCATCGACATCCCCGAGGGCACCCAGGCCGGCAAGCAGTTCCGCCTGCGCGGCAAGGGCATCAAAGGCGTGCGCGCCAGCTACCCCGGCGACCTGTACTGCCACATCGTGGTGGAGACACCAGTCAAACTCACCGAACACCAGCGCAAGCTGTTCAAGGAACTGGATGAATCGCTGAAAAAAGGCGGCGCCAAGCACTCTCCCTCGACCGAAAGCTGGACCGACAGGCTCAAGAACTTCTTCAGCTGAGAGCCACTCGGCGCTCGTAAAAAAAGGCACGCATGACGTGTCTTTTTTTCTTTTAATACCCAGTCAATAAGGAATTACCCAGGGGTCAAATTGTCGAAAAAATTTACATCACGTTTCAATCGACAAATCTTGCGCATTGATTTTTAAGGGTTTTTTCTTTTGGCATAAAAAATGCATTGTTTGCGCATCAGCATCTTTGACACTACTCAGCCATGAAAACCCTCGCCGCACTCGCACTCGCCCTGGCCGCTGTTGGCGCCCAAGCCAATGTGCTGGTCACCAATACCTTCAACGGTACCGGCATTCAACCCCTGGGCTATCCGGACACCACCACCTACGGCGAGGTGTTCACCACGCCCGATGCGCTCAACACCGAGTTGGACAGCTTCAGCCTGTTTTTGCAATCACTGACGGGCGGCACCAGCTACCTGTATGCCGGCGTAGCCACCTGGGAAAATGGCGGAGCAGGCACATCGCTGTTCACCTCAGCCGTTTTCAGTGGCAATTTCGCCGACTGGAAAGAGGTAAGCATCGGCACCGGCGGCATCGCACTCACGCCCGGCCAGCAATATGTCGCCTATTTCAGTGCTTCGGGTCTGCCCAGTGGCGCCAACGCCCTTCTGCAAATGGGCCTGAGCAACAACTCCAACACTCTTGGCATGTCCTGGGACAACGCAGGCGGCGGCAGCCCGCTGCACGACAACTGGGCGGGTTGCATGGCATGTTTCGGCACTCAACTGGCTGGTACCTTGGAATTCAGCACCCCCGGTCGGCCGGTACCTGAACCCGCCAGCGTGGCGCTGCTGGGCCTGGGCTTGCTGGGCGCGGCCGTGGCGCGGCGCCGCAGCCCGGCAAAAACGTGCGAATCTGAGCTGGTCTGACCCACGCGGGAGTCAGCGGCGGCCTTTGACGCCCTTCGTCGGAACGTCATTCCACGCATGTGGATATCTACCGCCGTGATACGTCAACGCCTTGGAGCCCGTGGATCCCCGCGATCGCGGGAATGACAGAGGTTGGCAGCGAGTTCCAAACAGCCCTTACGCCCACGCGCATTCGCAGGTGAAGTGGCGCAAAAACCTGGGCTGCTTGGTGATCCTCACGCCGCGAATACCTGCGGCCTTTTGCTTGACCTCGGCGATCACCTCGGCCGCGTAGTCGAAATGGCTCTGCGTGTACATGCGGCGCGGAAAGGCCAGGCGCACCAGTTCCATGCCGTGATAGGTCTCAGTGCCATCCTCCAGGCGCTTGCCGAACATCACCGAGCCGATCTCCACGCCGCGTATGCCGCCCTCCAGGTACAGCGCATTGCACAGCGCCCAGGCCGGGTATTGCTCAATCGGCATGCCCGGCAGCACGGTGCGCGCGTCGATATAGACGGCGTGGCCGCCCGTGGGCTTGACGAAGCCGACGCCCGCCGCCTCCAGTTTTTCGCCCAGGTACTCTGCCGTGCGCAGGCGGTAGCGCAGGTAGTCTTCATCCAGGCCCTCCTCCAGTCCCACGGCCAGCGCCTCCAGGTCGCGTCCAGCCATGCCGCCGTAGGTGGGGAAGCCTTCCATCATGATGAGGTCGTTGCGCACCTCGTCCAGCCACTCGTCGCTCCTGAGCACGATGAAGCCGCCGATGTTGACCATGCCGTCCTTCTTGGCGCTCATGGTCGCGCCGTCGGCGTAGGAGAACATCTCGCGCGCGATCTCACGCACGGGGGTATTTTCGTAACCGGGCTCGCGCATCTTGATGAACATGGCGTTCTCGGCAAAGCGGCACACGTCCATGATGAAGGGCTTGCCGTGCTTCTTGAGCAGCTGCGCATAGGCGCGGATATTGGCCATGGACACGGGCTGGCCGCCGCCGGTGTTGTTGGTCACGGTGAGCATGCCGAACGGTATGCGCGCCCCTTCCTTTTGCAGCAGGGCCTCGGCGCGCTCCAGGTCGATGTTGCCCTTGAAGGGGTGGATGGTCGCGGGCTGCAGCCCCTCGGCAATGACCAGATCCAGGGCCTCCACGCCCATGTATTCGAGGTTGCCGCGCGTGGTGTCGAAGTGGCAGTTGTTGGGTACCAGCTGGCCCTTTTTGCACACGGCCGTGAACAGCACCTTCTCGGCCGCGCGGCCCTGGTGCGTGGGCACGAAGTGCTGCATGCCGGTGATGTCCTGGATCACCTTCTCCAACCGGAAGAAGCTGCGCGCGCCGGCGTAGCTCTCGTCGCCCTCCATGATGGCGGCCCATTGGTGGGCGGACATGGCGCCCGTGCCCGAGTCGGTGAGCCAGTCGATGAGCACATCCTCCGCGCGCAGCTTGAAGACGTTGAGTTTGGCGTCTTCGAGCAGACGCTCGCGCTCGGCGCGCGTGGTCATGCGTATGGGCTCGATGCTCTTGATGCGAAAGGGCTCGATCAGGGTCTTGGGCATGGTCTGTGCCTTTGGGGTCTGTGGTGGTGAATGCGCGAAGGTAGCCGCGCGCGCAAAACCATGGTGTCGGTCATTTCCAACACTGGCGCGAAAAAATCACGCTGCGCCCGCCGGCTGAATTTCCGACAGTTTTCCTCGGAAACCCGTCTCTCTTGACAAAAATCAGGCTGTGGTCTTTCGCATCGTCCTAAGGTACGCGGCCTGCTGGCCCATGCCCGCGCACCGATCGCATAGAGACCCACAGTGACCGCCCCACCGAACACCCTGCTGAACGCAACTGCCAGCCCCGTTGCAGCTGCCCCCATAGTGACGACAGACGGCGCCGCCCGCACCGCGCCTGAGCTGGTCTGCCCCGCCGGCAGCCTGCCTGCCCTGAAGACCGCCATAGACCACGGCGCCGACTGCGTCTACCTGGGCCTGCGCGACGCCACCAATGCGCGCAACTTTGCCGGCCTGAACTTCGACGAGGCCGCCATCCAGACCGGCATTGCCTACGCGCATCAGCGCGGCGCCAAGGTGCTGATGGCCCTCAACACCTATCCGCAGGCGAGCAACCCCGCGCCCTGGCGCTCGGCGCTGGATCGCGCGGCCGCCTGGGGCATAGACGCCGTGATCCTGGCCGACCCGGGGCTGATGCGCTATGCGCGCGACAAGCACCCCGACCTGCGCCTGCACCTGTCGGTGCAGGGCTCGGCCACGAATCACGACGCCATCAACCTGTACCACCAGCAGTTCAACATCCAGCGCGCCGTGCTGCCGCGCGTGTTGTCGCTGGAGCAGGTGCGCCAGGTGGTGCAGAGAACACCCGTAGAGATCGAGGTCTTCGGCTTCGGCAGCCTGTGCGTGATGGTGGAGGGGCGCTGCGCGCTCTCGTCCTACGCAACGGGCGAGTCGCCCAACACGCATGGAGTGTGCTCACCCCCGAAGTTCGTGCGCTGGCAGGAGACGCCCCAGGGGCTGGAGTCACGCCTAAACGGCGTGCTCATCGACAAATACGGCCAGGGCGAGAACGCCGGCTACCCCACGCTGTGCAAGGGCCGCTTTGACGTGGGCGACGAGAGCAACTACTACGCGCTCGAAGAACCCACCAGCCTGAACACGCTGGAGCTGCTGCCCCAGCTGGTGAAGATGGGCGTGCGCGCCTTCAAGATCGAGGGCCGCCAGAGAAGCCCCGCCTATGTGGCCCAGGTCACCAAGGTGTGGCGCGAGGCGATTGACCATTGCATGGCGCAGGGCCATCTGTACGCGCCCAAGACCGCCTGGATGGCCAGCCTGGACCAGGTGGCCGAGGGGCAGCAGCACACGCTGGGGGCTTACCACCGGCCGTGGAAATGATGCCTCCCCGGGAGCGCCGGCATCTTGCCGGCAAGATGCCGGCGCTCCCATAAAAGCACCCCACAACCGAAAGCATGGATATGAAGTTAGCCCTGGGCCCCCTGCAGTACTACTGGCACCGCGACACCGTTTTTGAGTTCTACCAGGCCATGGCCCAGACCGCCGTGGACATCGTCTACCTGGGCGAGGCTGTGTGCTCGCGCCGCCACGAGCTGCGCCAGAGTGACTGGATCGACATTGCCCGCATGCTGAGGGACGCGGGCAAGGAGGCGGTGATGTCCACCATGGTGCTGCTCGAATCGACCAGCGACGTGGCCGACATGCACAAGATCGTGCGCGATGAGGAATTCCTCATCGAGGCGAACGACATGGGCGCCGTGCACAACCTCGCGGGCAAGCGCCCCTTCGTCGCCGGGCCGCAGCTCAACATCTTCAATGCCGACACCCTGGCCTGGATGGCCAGCCTGGGCGCGCGCCGCTGGGTCATGCCGCTGGAGATGAAGCACAGCGACCTTGAGGTTCTGTTGAAAGACAAGCCCGCAGGCCTGGAAACGGAAGTGTTTGCCTACGGCCGCATGCCGCTGGCGTTTTCGGCGCGCTGCTTCACGGCCCGCCACTACAACCTGCCCAAGGACGACTGCGGCTTTCGCTGCATAGAGCATCCCGACGGCCAGCTGCTGCAGACGCGCGAGAAGGAATCCTTCCTGGTCATCAACGGCATACAGACCCAGTCGGCCAAGGTGCACAACCTGCTGGCCGATCTGCCGGCGTTGCGCAAGACCGGTGTGGACGTCCTGCGCCTGTCGCCACAATCGCAGCATATGGACAAGATCATTGCCGCGTTCGATGCCGCGCGCCGTGCGGATCGGTCCGACCCCGCCGCGCTCGCCAAGCTGCGCCCCTTCATGCCTGAAGCCTCGTGCAATGGCTACTGGCATGGCCGCCCCGGCCTGGACCTGATCGCACCTGCCCTGGAGGAACTGACGTCATGAGCGCCATCCCACCCGCCCCCTTCACCCTGCCGCGCCCCGTGGGTGCGGTGCTCTCGCGCCTGCCGGCCTACCCGGGCTCCATGCTGCTGGTGGCAGCCATCAACTTTGCGCTTGCCAAACAGCTGCCGCAGGACGTCAAGGACATGCTGCGCGCCAAGCGCCTGGCGATCCGCGTGCGCGATGCGCGCGTGGGCTTTGACTTCTCCTGGAACGGCCAGCGCTTCGTGCCCGCCGGCCCGCAGGCCGAAACCGACCTCACCATCAGCGCCAACGCCCAGGACTTCCTGCTGCTGGCCCAACGCCGCCAGGACCCGGACACGCTGTTCTTCAACCGCCGCCTGGTGATGGAGGGCGA
>JAFEDY010000035.1:10677-12032 GCA_018241405.1 Pseudomonadota bacterium
GACCCCGCGCACTGGAGCCCGCGCGCCGTGCTGGAGCGGCTCGCCCCGCACCTGCTGCGCCAGCTGCCGCCCCTGCCCGGGTTCCCGAGGGCCCGGCCATGAACGACGACCCCTGCAACGATGACCCGGATCGGCTGCCGCTGGTCTATTCCTGCTCCGGCTGCTCCAGCGCCGCCCAGCTGGCCAACCATGTGGCCGTGCAGATGGACAGGCGCGGCCTGGCCGAGATGTCCTGCATCGCCGGCGTGGGCGGCGACGTGCCCAAGCTCGTCAAACTGGCCAAGAGCGGCCGGCCCATCATCGCCCTGGACGGCTGCCCGCTCGAATGCGTCAGCAACAGCCTGGCACGCCACGCCGTCGCACCGGCGCGCCATTACCAGCTGCACAAATACGGCGTGAAAAAGCGCAACCACCAGGACTTCGACCCCGCCCAGGCGGCCGAGGTGTTGGATCACATAGCGGCCGACCTGCAGGCCCATCCATTGCCCAAAGGCGCCGCATGAACACCACCCCCAAGCGCGTCATCGTCGGCATCTCCGGCGCCAGCGGCGCCGTCTATGGCGCGCGCCTGCTGCAGGCACTCAAGGATATGGACGGCGTGGAGTCGCACCTGGTCGTCTCCAGCGCCGGCTGGCTCAACCTGCGCCACGAGTTGGACATGGAGCGCGCCGAAGTCGAGGCCCTGGCCGACCATGTGCACGGCCTGGAGGACGTGGGCGCCAGCATCGCCAGCGGTTCGTTTGCCGCTTTAGGCATGGTGGTCGCGCCCTGCTCCATGCGCACGCTGGCGGCCATTGCCCACGGCCTGGCCGACAACCTGCTGACGCGCGCCGCCGACGTGGTCTTGAAGGAGCGCCGCCGCCTGGTGCTGCTGACGCGCGAATCGCCGCTGCACCTGGTGCACCTGCGCAACATGGCCACGGTGACCGAGCTGGGCGCCATCTGCTGCCCGCCCATGCCAGCCTTCTACCTGCGGCCCACGACGATAGGCGAGATCGTGGACCACAGCGTGGCGCGCGCGCTGGACCTGCTGGGGCTGGAGCACGACCTGGCGCCGCGCTGGCAGGGCCTGCCCAAAGACTCCTGATTTAATAGCTGCTAGCGCTTGATGGACAAGCGCTGCAGCACGATTTGGCATTAGAGATGCACTACCGCGACCTGCGCGACTTCATGGCCCAGCTGGAGGCCGCGGGCGAGCTGCGCCGCGTACAAGCCCCCGTCTCGCCGCACCTGGAGATGACGGCCCTGGCCGACCGCGTGCTGCGCGCCGGTGGCCCGGCCCTGCTGTTCGAGAACCCCACCGGCCACCGCATGCCCGTGCTGGCCAACCTGTTCGGCACCCCCGGCCGCGTGGC
>JAFEDY010000036.1 GCA_018241405.1 Pseudomonadota bacterium
GCGCTGCAGCTCCTGATGCTGCCGGCGGCGCAAGGCTGGCAGACCTATTTCGTGGTGCTCACCGACGCCCGCTACATAGCAAGCATGCTCAACACCGTGCTGCTGTCGGTGGTGGTGACGCTGGCCACCTTGTTGATCGGCGCCACCATCGGCATCTATCTGGCGCGGCGCAGCTTCGCCGGCAAGCATTTGCTGCTGGCGCTGCTGACGCTACCGCTGTCGTTTCCCGGCGTGATCATCGGCTTCTTCGTGATCCTGCTGGGCGGGCGCCAGGGGCTGGTGGCCGACCTGTCGAGCCGGCTCGTGGGCGAGCGCATCACCTTTGCCTACGGGCTGCTGGGCATGTTCCTGGCCTACCTGTATTTCTCGCTGCCGCGCGCCATCGCCACCTACACGGCCGCCGCCGAGGCCATGGACCTGCAGCTGGAAGAGGCCGCGCGTTCGCTGGGCGCCTCGCGCCTGCGCATCGTGCGCGACGTGTGGATCCCCGAGCTCGCCCCCACCACGGTGGCCTGCGGCGCCATCGTGTTCGCCACCTCCATGGGGGCCTTCGGCACGGCCTTCACGCTGGCCAGCAAGTTCGAGGTGGTGCCCATCACCATCTACAACGAGTTCACCAACTACGCCAACTTCGCGCTCGCCGCGTCGCTGTCGATCGCGCTGGGCATCGTCACCTGGCTGGTGCTGTTTCTCACGCGCCGCTTCGGCAGCGGTGGCTAGGGAGGGCTGTCCATGCGAACCCCTGCACACAAGCGCGCGCCGTTCCTGTTCGCGGTGACGGCGCTGACCACCGTCTTCATGGTCGCGCCCATGCTGCTGTCGGTGATGGCCGGCCTGGTCAACAACTACAGCGTGGGCGTCAAGAGCGGCTTCACGCTGCGCTGGCTCCGCGAGGTCTGGGAGGTGTATGGCGACACCGTGGGCGCGTCGCTGGTAATCGCCACGCTGTGCGTCGCCGCCACCGCCGTCCTGGGCGTGCCCTGCGCCTATGCGCTGGCGCGCAGCCGCTCACGCGCCGCGCGCGCCTTCGAGGAGCTGCTGACCCTGCCCGTGGCCGTGCCCGGCCTGGCGACGGCGCTGGCGCTGATCCTGGTCTACGGAAAAATGGCGGCCTTCCGCCAGAGCTTTGCCTTCATCCTCGTCGGCCACATCGTCTTCACCCTGCCCTTCATGGTGCGCACCGTGGCCTCGGCCTTCCAGCGCAATGATCTGATCGCGCTCGAAGAGGCCGCGCGCACGCTGGGCGCGAGCTTTCGCCAGCGCTTCCTCGGCGTGCTGGTGCCGGCCGTGTTCCCGGCCATCGTGGCCGGCGGCCTGATGGTGTTCACGCTCTCGGTGGGCGAGTTCAACCTGACCTGGATGCTGCACACGCCGCTGACCCGCACCCTGCCCGTGGGCCTGGCGGACAGCTATGCCTCCATGCGCCTGGAGGTCGGCTCGGCCTACACGCTGGTGTTCTTCATCGTCATCCTCCCGGTGCTGTGGGCCCTGCAGGCCCTGGCCCAGCTCATGCAGAAACGCTATGGAACTTGAACCCATACCGGTCGAGATCGACCACTGCTCCAAAACCTACGCCGACGGCACGCGCGGCCTGCAGCCCACCAGCCTGCATGTCGAGCCCGGCGAGGTGCTCGCGCTGCTCGGCCCCTCGGGCTGCGGCAAGACCACGCTGCTGCGCCTGATCGCTGGGCTGGAGACGCTGGACGCGGGCGGGCGCATTCTGTTTGGCGACCAGGACGTGACCCAGCGTCCGGTCGAACAGCGCGGCGTGGGCATGGTGTTCCAGAGCTACGCGCTGTTCCCGCAGATGAGCGTGGCCGCCAATATCGGCTACGGCCTGCGCATACGCGGCGTGCCTGCAGCCGAGGAGCGCCGCGCCGTGGGCGAGCTGGTGGAGCTCACGCGCCTCACCGGTCTGGAGGCCAAGCGCCCGGGCGAGCTTTCGGGCGGACAGCGCCAGCGCGTGGCCCTGGCGCGCGCCGTGGCCGTGCGCCCACGCGTGCTGCTGCTCGACGAGCCACTGGCCGCGCTGGACGCCAAGCTCAAGGAGTCGCTGCGCGAGGAACTGGCCGAGCTGCTGCGCCGCCTGCACATCACCGCCATCCACGTCACGCACGACCAGCAGGAAGCCATGGCCATTGCCGACCGCCTGGCCGTGATGCGCGCCGGGCGCATCGTGCAGGTGGGCCGCGGCGAGGACCTGTACCGCGCGCCCGCCCACCCCTTCGTGGCCGAGTTCCTCGGCCGGGTCAACCGCATCGAACGCTCGCCCGACTCGATTTCCCGCGGCGTACTGACCATTGGCGGCGTGACGCTGACCTGCCCGCCGGCGCTCAACCACGGCGCCCTGCTGGTGCGCCCCGAAGACATACAGCTTGGCCCGCGCCAGGACGGCTGGGGCGTGGCGCGGGTCGAGCAGCGCAGCTTCCTCGGCGACCGCGTGCAGCTGCGCCTTGCCGCCGCCGGCGTGCCCGGAATGCTGCTGGCCGACGTGGCGCGCGACGCGCCCTACCGCAGCGGCGACGAGGTCGGCATCCACATCGATCCACAACGCCTGATGAGCACCGCAGAGGCCAACCCATGAACGCCACACGCAACACCTTCCTGGTGCAGATCACCGACCCGCATATCCGCGAACCCGGCCGCCTGGCCTATGGCCGCATCAATACCGCGCCCTACCTGCGGCGCGCGGTAGACAGCGTGCTGGCCCTGCGCCAGCGGCCCGACGCCGTCGTCCTCACCGGCGACCTGTGCGACTTCGGCCGCGAGGCCGAATACGCCCACTTGGCCGCGCTGCTCGCGCCGCTGCTGGCTGACCTACCCGTCTACCTGCTGCCCGGCAACCATGACGAGCGCGGGCAGCTGCGCCGCAGCTTCGCCGGGCATGCCTACCTGCAGGGCGGCGGCGAATTCGTGCAGTACAGCGTGCGCGTAGGGGCGCTGCGCCTCGTCGCGCTCGACACCGTGGCGCCGGGCCAGAGCCATGGCGAGCTGTGCACCAGGCGCCTGGACTGGCTGGAGCGCGAACTGGCCGCGTGCAGCGGCGAGCCGGTCGTCATCGCCATGCACCACCCGCCCTTTCGCACGCTCATCGGCCATATGGACAAGATCGGCCTGCGCGAGGGCGCCGAGCGGCTCGAAGCCATCGTGGCGCGCCACCCCAATGTGGAGCGCATCATCTGCGGCCACCTGCACCGCGCCATCGACGTGCGCTTTGGCGGCAGCATCGCCAGCACCTGCCCGGCGCCGGCCCACCAGGTGGCACTGGACCTGCAACCCGACGCCGCATCGGCCTGGATGCTGGAGCCTCCGGCCTTCCGCGTCCATGCCTGGGACGGCCAGCGGCTGGTTTCTCACCTCGCGGCCTCGGGAATCTTCGAAGGCCCCTATCCTTTCCACGAGAATGGCATGCTCATAGACTGATAGCGTTCCACCACCGTCCCTCATGAAGCATCTGCTCAATCTGCTGGCCGCCATAGCCCTCCTCGTGTGGGGCATACAAATGGTGCGCACCGGCATCCTGCGCGTGTTTGGCGCCAACCTGCGCCAGCTGATCGCGCGCGGCGTGCGCACGCAGCTGCTGGCCGTGCTCTCGGGCATAGGGGTGACGGCGGTGGTGCAGTCCAGCACCGCCACGGCGCTGATCGTCTCGGCCTTCGTCGGCCAGGGCATGATCTCGCTGATGGCGGCACTGACCGTGATGCTGGGCGCCGACGTGGGATCGGCGCTGATGGCGGTGGTGTTCTCCATGGACCTGTCCTGGCTGTCGCCGCTGTGCATCTTCGTCGGCGTGGTGCTGTTCGTCGCGCGCCAGGACGCCAAGCCCGGGCGCGTCGGGCGCGTGCTCATCGGCCTGGGCCTGATGCTGCTGGCGCTGCGCCTGATCACCGAGTCCACCCTGGTGCTGACCCAGTCCGAGGTGGTGCGCACCCTGCTGCTGACGCTGACCAGCGACATCACGCTGGAGGTAATGACCGGCGCCATCCTGGCCGTGATCTCCTACTCCAGCCTGGCCACCGTGCTGCTGGTGGCGGCGCTGGCCGGCTCGGGCGGCATTCCCAGCGACATGGCCCTGGGCCTGGTGGTGGGCGCCAACCTGGGCAGCGGCCTGCTGGCCGTGCTCACCACGCTCAAGTCCAGCGTGCAGACGCGCCAGGTGCCGCTCGGCAACCTGCTGTTCAAGATCGTGGGCGCGCTGGTCATGATTCCGGTCATAGGGCTGTGGCACCACCATATCCAGAGCGTGGTGTCCGACAAGGTCAGCCAGGTCGTGTTCTTCCACCTCACCTTCAACGCCATGGTGACGCTGCTGTGCCTGCCCCTCACGGGCCTGGTCGCCAGGGCGGTGGAAAAAATCACGCCCAAAGAGGAGGTGTCGGCCGCACTCTCGCGCCCGCACCACCTGGACGCCTCGGCCCTGGCCACGCCCTCGCTGGCCATCTCCTGCGCCGCGCGCGAGGCCCTGCACCTGGCCGACCTGGTGGAGACCATGCTGGGCGGCCTCAAGACCGTATGGCAATCCGACGACCAGAAGCTGAGCGCCGAACTGCGCGCCCTGGATGACCAGGTGGACAGTCTGTATTCGTCCATCAAGTACTACATGACCAAGATCTCGCGCTCCGAACTCGACGAGGGCGAGGGCCGGCGCTGGACGGAAATCATCGGTTTCACCATCAACATGGAACAGGTCGGCGACCTGGTGGAGCGCGTGCTGCAGGACGTCGAGGACAAGAAGATCAGGAAGGGGCGCCAGTTCTCGCACGCCGGGCTGCAGGAACTGAACGAAATGCACGACCACCTGATCGCCAACCTGCGCCTGGCCATGAGCGTGTTCCTGACAAGCAATGTGCGCGACGCGCAAAAGCTGCTGGAGGAGAAAACCCGCTTTCGCGAGCTGGAACTGGCCTACTCCGCCACCCACCTGAACCGGCTGGCGGACAACACCATCCAGAGCATAGAGACCAGTTCGCTGCACATCGACATCATCAGCGACCTCAAGCGCATCAACTCGCTGCTGTGCTCCGTGGCCTACCCGGTGCTGGAGGCCAATGCCGCCATCCGTCCGCTGCAGCCGCAGGCCGACGAGAACGCCGCCCCGCAGACCGAGCGCCAGTGACGGAGGCCATCAGCCGCGGCGCGCGTAGCGCTGCGCCAGCACCGCGCACACCATGAGCTGCATCTGATGGAACACCATCAGCGGCAGCACGATGGCGCCGGCCGCCTGCGAGGCGAACAGCACCTTGGCCATGGGCACGCCGCTCAGCAGGCTTTTCTTGGAGCCGCAGAACACGATGGTGATCTCGTCCTCCTTCGAAAACCCCAGGCGCCGCGCCAGCCAGCTGGTGGCCATGAGCGCCGCGGCCAGGATCACCGCGCACACCACCACCAGCCCCGCCAGCGCCGGCAGCGGCAGCTGGCGCCACAGCCCGGCGACCACGGCGGCGCTGAAGGCCGTGTAGACCACCAGCAGCACCGAGCCCTGGTCCACGAACTTGAGTCCCGCCGAATGGCGCGCGATGAAGCCACCGATCCAGGGGCGCAGCAGATGGCCCGCCACAAAGGGCAGCATCAGCTGCAGCATGATGCGGCCAATGCTGCCCAGGATGTCCTGCTGCGCCGGGCCCGTGACGGGCAGCACCAGCTCCACCAGCAGCGGCGTGATGACGATGCCCAGCAGCGTGGAGGCCGAGGCACTGCAGATGGCCGCCGCCATGTTGCCGCGCGCCACGGCCGTGAACGCAATCGCCGATTGCACCGTGGCCGGCAGCACGCACAGGAACAGCACGCCCAGGTAGAGCTCGGGCGTCACCAGCGGTTGCAGCACAGGCTGGAGCAGCAGGCCCAGCACCGGGAACAGCACGAAGGTGCTGGCCACCACCAGGATATGCAGGCGCCAGTGGCCCAGGCCGGCGATCACGGCCTCGCGCGAGAGCTTGGCACCGTGCATGAAGAACAGCAGCGCCACCACGGCCACCGTGGCCTTCTCGAAGAAGGCCCCCATGACACCGGACGCCGGCAGCACGCTGGCCAGTGCGACGGTGGCGACCAGCGCCAGGGTGAAGTTATCGGGAAGCAGGCGGGAGCGGGCCATGGCGGGTGTGAAGTGAAAGGTTTGACTCGATACGACCTGCCGATTGGAGCGCACGCGCATTCAAAAGAGAAATTAATTTCTTTGATGGTCTTATGATTGTGAATCATGAATGTGACCTTGCGCCAGCTCCAGGTATTTCTGTCGGTGGCCGCCACGCGCAACTTCAGCCGCACGGGCGAGCAGATCGGCCTGACCCAGCCCGCTGTGAGCCGCAGCATCACCGAGCTGGAGGCCCAGCTCGGGCTGCAGCTGCTCAACCGCACGACGCGCGAGGTCGATCTCACCGAGGCTGGCCGCCGCCTGGCGGCGCGGCTGCCGCGGGTGCTCGAAGACCTGGAGGCCACGCTGCTCGACGTGCAGGGCATGGCCACTGCCCTGCATGGCCGCGTGCGCGTGGCCAGCAGCCCCACGCTGTCGGCCAACCTGCTGCCCGACTGCATCGCCCGCTGCCAGCATGAGCTGCCCGGTGTGCAGATCGTGCTGCTGGACCGCGTGCAGAACGATGTGCTGGCCAGCGTGCTCTCGGGCGAGGTGGATTTCGGTGTGGTCATCGACCCCAGCGAGCGCGAAGCACTGCACTGCGAGCCCATCTACACCGAACCCTTCTGCCTGGCCTGCCCACCCACGCACCGGCTGGCGCGGCGCCGCCAGGTGCGCTGGACCGAACTGGCGGGCGAACCGCTGGTGCTGCTGGACCACGCCTCGGGCAGCCGCCGCCTCATCGACCGCGCGCTGGCCGCCCAGGGCGTAGAGGCCCGGGTGGCGCAGGAGGTGGGCCACGCCACGACCATCTTCCGCATGCTTGACGCCGGCCTGGGCGTGTCGGTCATCCCCATGCTGGCGCTGCCGCCCGAGGGGCTGCCGCAGCTGGCCGTGCGCCCCCTGCTGCCGCGCGTGGATCGCGACATCGTGCTCGTGCACCGGCGCAACCGCGCGCTCACGCCGCTGGCGCAGCGCGTGTGGGACCTGGTGCGCGACATGGCGCGGGCGCGCCAGCAGGTCACCAGCCCAGGGCCGCGGCCAGCACCAGCGCCGCCTCGGGCGTGAATGCGCCATCGGCCAGGCGCTCCAGCAGCGCATCCCGCGCCAGCAGCTCGAAGCGCGCCACCTCGCCGTCCTGGTTCACCGGCACCATGCCCTCGGGCACCCGGACGCGGAACCAGTCGATGCGCTCGACCATGTAGCCGCAGCCGCCGGCCTCGTCGCTGGGCAGGGCGAAGTCCACATGCCCGCCACGCACCAGTCCCTGCAGCAGGGCGACGCGCAGGCCGGCCTCCTCCCAGGTCTCGCGTTCCACAGCGCTGGCCAGGCTGTCGGCGGCCGAGACCATGCCGCCCATCAGCGTGTCCCACATGCCGGGGTTGTTGGCCTTGGTCGGCGAGCGCTGCTGCACCCACATGCGGCCATCGGGGGCCGTGCCCACCAGGTGCACGGCCCGCGTGGCCAGGCCGAGCACACGCACGGCGCCGCGCTCCACGGTGGCCAGGCGGCGCCCGTCCGCGCTGCAGACCGCCAGCTGCTCGTCGCGCCAGGGGCCGCAGCGGCCGGCGGCGCGCAGCGCCTGGGCCAGTGCGTTCAGCGCGGCCGTGGCGTCGTCAGCCACCAGCGCCCAGGCAGGCGCGCCGCCATACTCTGTTTTTAATAGCTGGTAGCGCTTGTCCATCAAGCGCTGCAGGCCCATTCTCTCAAAAACCTGCGCATCGACCGAACCCACGCGCTCGCGTCCCAGCAGCAGCGCATCGCGTGGCGCCGCCGGGCTGCGCTGGGCAGCGGCACGCGCGGCGGCGACCCAGGCGGGTGCGGCGGCGCGGCTCATCACGACAGCGTGAGGATGGTCGAGCCCGTGGTTTTGCGCGCCTCCAGGTCGCGGTGCGCCTGCTGCACGTCGGTCAGGGCATAGCGCTGCGCGATATGGATTTTGACCTGGCCACTGCCCACCACGGCAAACAGCTCGTCGGCCATGGCCTGCGTGGCCTCGCGCGTGGCGATATGCGTGAACAGCGTCTGGCGCGTGACGTAGAGCGAGCCCTTGGCGCCCAGCATGCCGGGTGCGAACGGCGGCACCGGGCCCGAGGCGTTGCCAAAGCTGGCCATCAGGCCGAAGGGGCGCAGGCAGTCGAGCGACTTGTCCCAGGTGTCCTTGCCCACGGAGTCGTAGACCACCTTCACGCCCTTGCCCCCGGTGATGTCCTTGACACGCGCGGCAAAGTCCTCCTTGGCGTAGTTGATGGCATGGGCTGCGCCGTTGTCCAGGGCCAGCTGGCATTTCGCATCCGAGCCCGCCGTGGCGATGAGGCGCAGGCCCAGGGCGCGCGCCCATTGGCAGGCGATCAGGCCCACGCCGCCGGCGGCCGCGTGGAACAGCACATGGTCGCCCGGCTCCAGCCCCTCGACGGGGCGGGCTTTCTTGAGCAGATACTGGGCGGTGAGGCCCTTGAGCATCATGGCCGCACCGGTCTCGAAACTGATGGCGTCGGGCAGCTTGCACACGCATGTGGCGGGCATGACGCGCGCCTCGCTGTAGCTGCCGGGCGGGTTGCTGGCATAGGCCGCGCGGTCGCCCACCTGGAGGTGCGTGACGCCCGCGCCCACGGCCTCGATCACGCCCGCGCCCTCCATGCCTATGCCGGCCGGCATGGTGAGGGGGTACAGGCCCGTACGGTGGTACACATCGATGAAGTTCAGGCCCACGGCGTGGTGGCGTATGCGCACCTCGCCTGGGCCGGGCTCGCCCACCTGCACTTGGGCGATCTGGAGTTCTTCGGGGCCGCCATGCTGGCGTATCTGTACGGCAAGGGTCATGGGATGCGTCTCCTGAGCGCCAAAGCAAGTTGCCGGGATCGTGCCATGTTTTGCCCGCCCCTGCCCGGCGTGGGACACCGGGCTGCCTTAGAACGTGTTTACGATCTTTTCATGGTGCCCGCAAGGCAGCAAAAAGCCGCAATCGAGGCACGCGCCGCAGGCCATGCTGGTAGCCTGGACAAGGCGCGCAACGATGAGTGCGGCTTTTTTCAGCCTTGCCCGCAGGGTTGCCCCACAAAAGGGGCACCATGAAAAGATCGTAAACACGTTCTCACAGTCGCAGACCCTATGACACAAAGACTTCAACCGGCCACCGTGGCGATGCTCGTGGCCGCGCCGCTGCTGTGGGCCGGCAATGCCGTGGTCGGCCGCGCCCTGCATGCGCTGATCTCGCCGAGCACGCTGAACTTCCTGCGCTGGCTGCTGGCCTTTGCGCTGCTGCTGCCGCTGGCGTGGCGCGTGCTGCGTCCGGCGGGCAGCCTGTGGCCGCACTGGCGCCGCTACGCGCTGCTGGGCCTGTTCGGCATTGGCAGCTACAACGCGCTGCAGTACCTGGCGCTGCAGACCTCGACGCCACTCAATGTGACGCTGGTGGGATCGGGCATGCCGGTGTGGATGCTGGTGGTGGGCGCGCTGTTCTTCGGCGTGCCGGCCACGGGTCGGCAGGTGGCGGGCGTGCTGCTGTCCATGGCGGGTGTGCTGCTGGTGCTGAGCCGCGGCAGCTGGCAGCAGCTGCTGGCGCTGCGCCTGGTGCCGGGCGACCTGTACATGGTGCTGGCGACCATCTCCTGGGCCTTCTACAGCTGGCTGCTGGTGCGCACCGATGAGCCGCGCGACTTGCGCGGCGACTGGGCGGCCTTCCTGATGGCGCAGCTGGTCTTCGGCCTGGGCTGGTCGGGCGCGTTCGCGGGCGCGGAATGGTCACTGGGCCTGGCGCAGATCCACTGGAGCTGGCCGCTGGCCGCGGGCCTGGCCTTCATCGCCATCGGCCCCGCCGTGCTGGCCTACCGGTTCTGGGGTGCGGGCGTGCAGCGCGCGGGGCCGGTGTTGGGGGGCTTCTTCATCAACCTCACGCCGCTGTTCGCGGCCCTGCTGTCGGCGGTCTTCCTGGGCGAGCGGCCGCAGTCCTACCACGCGGCAGCCTTCGTGCTCGTCGTGGGCGGCATTGTGGTGTCGTCGCGGCGCGCATAGAGCGCTATTGCACTACCGGCAGCGCCATGGCCTCCAGGTCCGCCACCGGCATGGGACGCGCGAACAGGTAGCCCTGGTACAGGTCACAGCCGTGGCGCGCCAGGAAGTCGCGCTGGGCCTCGGTCTCCACGCCCTCGGCCACCACTTCCAGATCCAGGTTGCGCGCCATGCCAAGGATGGTCTGCACCACCACGTCGTCGCCATGCTGCTCGTTCAGGTGGTGCACGAAGGACTTGTCGATCTTCAGGCGCTGCAGCGGCAGCCGGGTCAGGTAGGACAGCGACGAGTAGCCGGTGCCGAAATCGTCCACCGCAAAGCGCACCCCCTTGGCGCGCAGCTGGTGCATCTTGGCGATGGAGTCGTCCACATGCTCGAGCACCAGCGATTCGGTGAGCTCCAGCTCCAGCCGGTGCGCCGGGGCGCCTGTGTCGCGCAGCAGGCCGGACACCAGCTCGGCGAAGTCGCCCTGGCGGAACTGGCGCGCGCTCACGTTCACGCTCAGCGACAGGTGCTGCAGATGCGGCTCGCGGCGCCAGCGTGCCAGGAGTTCGCAGGCGCTGTGCAGTACCCAGCGGCCTATGGGCACGATGAGTTCGCTGTCCTCGGCCACGGCGATGAAGCGCGCCGGCGGCACCAGGCCGTGCACCGGATGCTGCCAGCGCAGCAGTGCCTCGGCGCCGACCATGGCGCCCGCGCCATCGAACTGCGGCTGCAGGTGCAGCAGGAACTGCCCGGCCCCGATGGCCTGCTGCAGGTCGGTCTGCAGCCGCGCGCGCTCGTTGATCGCGGTCTGCATGCGCGGCTCGAAGAAGCACAGCGCATTGCCGCGCAGTGCCTTGGCCTGGTACATGGCGATGTCGGCCTGCTTGAGCACCTCACCCGCCGTCTGCGGGGATTCACCGTACAGCGATGCACCTATGCTGCAGCTACCGTGGTAGGTCTGGCCGGCGACCTGGTAGGGCTGGCCCAGGAGACGCAGAATCTTGTCGGCCACGGCGTGCGCCAGCAGTGCCGCGTCGGTGGCGTCGGCGGGCAGGCCCGCGAGCAGCACCACGAACTCATCACCTCCGAGGCGTGCCACGGTATCACTGGCACGCACGCAGCCCTGCAGCCGCCCTGCCACCTGCTGCAGCAACTGGTCGCCCGTTTCATGGCCGAGGGTGTCGTTCAGGGTCTTGAACTGGTCCAGGTCGATGAACAGCACCGCGCCGCGCGCACCCGCACGCAGCGCGCTGGCACAGGCCTGGCCCAGCCGGTCAAGCAACAGGCGGCGATTGGACAGGCCGGTCAGTTGGTCAAAAAAGGCCAGTTGCTCGATCTCGGCGGCGGCCAGGCGCAGGTCGGTGACATCGTGGTAGAGGATGACCAAGCCTCCCTCGGGTGTGGTGCGCTCGGTGATCTGGATGAAGTGGCCGTTGGGCAGGCTCTGCTCATGCGTGCCCTGCGCGTCGCGCTGCTGCCGCAGGCGCCGCTCCACCCAGTCACGCTTAGCCTGTGCGCTGGCGGCGGGCAGATGGTAGTGGACCGTGGTCTCCAGCACGCGGCGGTAGGGCAGGCCCACGGCCACGGTGCCCAGAAGCCAGGGAAACATGTCTTCGAAGGGGCGGTTCCACTGCACGATGCAGCGCGCCGCGTCGAGCAGCACAAAGCCGCTGACCATGGAGCCCACGGCCTGGTCCAGCGTGGCCTTGGCGCTGGCCACGCTCTGGCGCGCACGCTGCATGCGCCGCAGGTACAGGCTGGCAAAAACGCCGGCCAGCACCAGGCAGGCGCCAAACAGCAGCGCCCCCCCACCCACGGCGACGGCCTTATTGCGCCAATCGGCCAGGGCGCTGGCCTGCGGCAGGCTGGCCGTGATCCACAGTTCTGGATACAGCAGCGGGCGCGCCGCCACCAGCGCCGGCTGGCCCGAAAGGCGGGTGCGCGCCTGCCGCCAGAACCCGGTGTAGTGTCCCTGGGCACCCATGTCCTGCAGCGAGGGGACTGCCAGGCCCTGGCGCTCGGACACGGCCTGGGGCGCCTGCACGCCGATGAGCAATTCGCCCTGCGCGCGCTCCAGCGTGACCTCCATCTCGGGAACGCTCACCCCCTGGAGCAGGACCGATAGCATGGCATCGATGGGTACCTGGGCCACGGCCAGCAGTTGCGTGCCATCCGCCAGGCGCAGCGGCCGGGCCACGTACAGGACCCTCTCGCCGCCCGGCGCGCTCACCTGCGACTGAGCGACGGTCAGTGTGGGCACGACGGCGGCCAGGGCTGCGGCCACCAGGCCCGGCGGCAAATCGGCGACCGGCTGCTCCTGTCCCTGCGCCGATGAGACCAACGTCCTGCCCTGCACATCGAGCAATGCCACGTAGTTCAGCATCAGGTTCTGGCGCGCCATGGCGCGCAGCAAAGCGGTGGCATCGCCCGTATCGAGAGCCGTGCCCCGCCCCCCGCCAAGCAGCTCGGCCATGCTGGCCAGGAACATGTCCAGCGACAGCAGGCTGCGGTTCATTCCCGCCTCGGCACCGGCGGCAAAGCGGGTGACACGCATCTCGCCCTCGGCCAGCGCATCTTGGCGGGCATACCACAGCAAGCCTGTCACGGCCGTGGCCAATCCCAGCAGAAGGGCGCCGATCAGCCCCCAGGTGATGACTAAGACGCGCTTGTGGCTGTCCATGTTCATGGTTCCACAGGCAGGCCGTCCGGCGCCAAACCCTTGGCGCGGCTCCAAAGCTCGGCACAGCGGGCGCCGCAACGCTGCAACCAGTGCGGCAGCACCGCACTGCGGAAGATCTCGTCACGCCTCGCCGCGTCCTGCGCCCGCACGGGCACCAAGTGCATCTGGCCGCGCCGCCCGGTGGTGCATCGGGTACGGCCCAGGTTGCAGTCCACGCCCTGCTGGGTCTCCTGCTCGGCACTGAGCCAGATGGCGGTCTCCAGCCGCGGCAGCTCGGCACGCAGCAGCGTGCGCAAGTCCTCAGGCAGGGCCTGCCAGGCCGCGCGGTTGGCACCGAAGAAGGCCATGCCCCAGCCGATGGGCATGGGATACAGATAGTTGGCATGCAGGTGCAGCCCCAGCGTGTTGCCCGACATGGCACCCGTGATGGCGCATTCGCTGGCCCCGGTCTCCAGGCTCTGGGCCAATTGTGCGAAGGGCACAAAGCGCGGTCGTGCCCCCAGGGCGGCAACGAAGTCCCCCTGCGCCGTCGAGGACACGCGCACCCGGCGGCCGCGCAGATCGGCAAGTCCCTCTAGCGGCTGCTTGCAGAACAGCACCTGCGCCGGATAGACATACACAGCCAGCGGCTCAATGCCATGTTCCTCGCGCAGCGCCTGCTCCAGCTGCGGGCGAAAGGCAGCCAGCGAGCGGCGCAGCGCCGCCAGGTCGGGGTTGAGCCCGGGCAGGTCCGCCGCGGTGTACTGCGGATACCGGTCGGCCAGCGAGCTCAATAGCACCGTGCCAAAGGGCACGACGCCCAGTTGCAGCAGGCGCAGCATCTCCACGCCGGGCACGCCGGCGCGGTCAAAGGGAACGATGTCGGCCTCAAAGCGGCCCAGGCTCAGGCGCGCGAGGTCACGCGTCCAGAACGGCGCCTCGAGCTGCGCGTACTGCGTGATGCCGGCAAGCCCGCCAACCACGCGCAGCCGCAACTCGGCCGTCGCCCGCGGCGGCGGCGGATCGGCAGGTACCGGCAGCGCCGCGCACAGCAACAGGGCTCCCAGCAGCGGCGTCAGCGTACGCATGTGCATCAGAAACAGCCTGGGTAGACGCCGCCGTCGGCAAGTATGTTCTGCCCCGTGATGTAGCCCGCATGCACACTGCATAGAAAGGCGCAGATGGCGCCGAACTCCTGCGGTTGGCCATAGCGCCCCGCCGGTATGGCGGCCTGCTGGGCACACCGCAGCTCGTCCACGCTCTTGCCGGCCTTGTCGGCCGCGGCGCTGAGGGTCGCGGCCAGTCGGTCGGTGTCGAACTTGCCCGGCAGCAGGTTGTTGATGGTGACGCCGCGCGCCGCTACTGCACTGCGCGCCACACCAGCCACGAAGCCCGTCAGACCACTGCGCGCGCCGTTGGACAGGCCAAGGATGTCGATGGGCGCCTTGACGGCACTTGAGGTGATGTTGACGATGCGCCCGAAGCCGCGCGCGGCCATGCCGTCCACCGAGGCGCGCAGGAGTTCGATCGGCGTCAGCATGTTGGCATCCACTGCGGCCAGCCAGTCCTGGCGCTCCCAGTCGCGGAAGTCGCCGGGCGGCGGCCCGCCGGCGTTGGTGACGACGATGTCGAAGTCCCTGCCTGGCCCACCCGCCACGCCGAAGACCGCCGTACGGCCCTCGGGCGTGGTGATGTCGGCGGCTACGCTCAGCACCTGGGGGCCTGAGGTATTTTGCGCTCTGTCGTTTGCTGCAGCTGCGCCTTCAGCTATCAAATACGCAGCAACATGCTGCAGCTGACCGGCATTGCGGGCGTTGACCACCAGGTTCACGCCCTCGCGCACCAGTGCCTCGGCGCAGCCCAGGCCCAGCCCCTTGCTGGCCCCGCAGACCAGCGCCCATCTACCGGCGATACCTAAATCCATTGCATGCTCCATGTCGCCTTGGCGGCGCATTTGACAATTGGAAACAATCATAGAGGACTGCGCGCCCTCCTGCAGCAACTAAAAAGGCGCCCTTGCGGGGCGCCTTGAGGGAGGGATCAGGCGTGCACGAGGCACGCCGGGCAAGCAGGCTCAATCCTCGACGAAGGCCTCTTCGCGCTTTTTGCTCACGGCGGGCAGCAGCACGATGATCAACAGCAGGGCCGCCGCGGCCAGCAGACCGGCAGACAGCGGACGCGTGACCAGCACGCTCCACTCGCCGCGCGACAGCAGCAGGGCGCGGCGCAGGTTCTCCTCCATCATCGGACCCAGGATGAAGCCCAGCAGCAGCGGCGCGGGCTCCACACCGAGCTTGAAAAACAGGTAGCCGATGAAGCCGAAGGCGCCGACCAACCACACGTCGAAGGTGTTGTTGTTGGTGGAGTACACGCCCACCGCGCAGAACAGCACGATGGAGGGGAACAGCCAGCGGTAGGGCACGGAGAGCAGCTTGATCCACATGCCGATCAGCGGCAGGTTCAGGATGATCAGCATCAGGTTGCCGATCCACATGGATGCCACCAGGCCCCAGAACAGCTCGGGGTTGCTGGTCATCACCTGCGGGCCGGGCTGGATGTTGTGGATGGTCATGGCGCCCACCATCAGCGCCATCACGGCGTTGGGCGGAATGCCCAGCGTGAGCAGCGGAATGAAGGAGGTCTGCGAGCCCGCATTGTTGGCCGATTCGGGCGCCGTCACGCCGCGGATGTTGCCCTTGCCGAACGGCACCTCGCCGGGCTTGAGCTTGGTCTTTTTCTCCAGCGTGTAGGCGGCAAAGGCCGACAGCAGCGCGCCACCACCGGGCAGGATGCCCAGGGCCGAGCCCAGGGCCGTGCCGCGGATCATGGCGGGGAACATGCGCTTGAAGTCCTCCATGGTGGGGA
Source organism: Pseudomonadota bacterium (assembly GCA_018241405.1). Classification (GTDB taxonomy): domain Bacteria; phylum Pseudomonadota; class Gammaproteobacteria; order Burkholderiales; family Burkholderiaceae_C; genus Alicycliphilus. The sequence goes on from JAFEDY010000036.1 coordinate 15,591, forward strand.
ACAGCCCCTGCACCTTGGCCGTGAACACCTCGCGCTCATGCTCAGGCCGGGACAGGTTGGCGATGATTTCACCATAGCCGAACACGCCCATGGCAATCACCGTGAAGCTGATGCCGTCCGTCAGTTCGGGAATGTCGAAGCTGTAGCGTGCCACGCCGGAGTTCACGTCGGTACCCACCAGGCCCAGCAGCAGGCCCAGTACGATCATGCCGATGGCCTTGAGGAGGGACCCGGAGGCCAGCACCACGGCACCGATCAGGCCCAGCACCATCAGCGAGAAGTATTCGGCGGGGCCGAACTTGAAGGCCACCTCGGTCAGCGGCGGTGCGAAGGCCGCCAGGATCAGCGTACCCACGCAGCCGGCAAAGAACGAGCCTATGCCGGCGGCCGCCAGCGCCGGCCCCGCACGGCCGTTGCGCGCCATCTGGTAGCCGTCGATCACGGTGACCACCGAGGACGATTCACCCGGCAGGTTCACCAGGATGGCGGTGGTGGAGCCGCCGTACTGCGCGCCGTAGTAGATGCCGGCCAGCATGATGAGTGCGGCCACGGGCGGCAGCGCATAGGTGGCGGGCAGCAGCATGGCGATGGTGGCCACGGGGCCCACGCCGGGCAGCACGCCGATCAGGGTGCCCAGCAGGCAGCCGATGAAGCAGTAGATGAGGTTCTGGAACGTGAACGCGACGCCAAAACCCATCGAGAGATGTTCAAATAATTCCATGGTGTATGTCTCCGACTCAACCGGCGATGAAACTGGGCCAGACGGGGAACTGCAGGTTCAGGCCCCATATGAATGCCGCATAGCTGCCCACTGCCAGGATGGTGGCCAGGACGAGAACTTCCTTGAACTTGAATTCATGGCCCGCCAGGCTGGACACAAAGGTCAGGCCGTAGATGGCGACGATCAGGCCCATGGCCGGTATGCCCATGCTGGGCAGGCCGGCCAGCAGCACGCCGAACAACAGGTTGGCGGCGATGATGAAGAAGATCTGCTTCCACGCCCACTTGCCGATCAATTCCCCGTCCACCGTTTCCACGATGACGGCCTTGAGCATGATGCCGGCACCAATGACGGCCAGCAAAACGCCCAGCAGCAGCGGGAAATAGCCGGGGCCCATGCGGGCGCCGGTGCCCACGGTATAGGTGGTGGCGCCCCAGGCGAAGGCGACACCGACAACGAGGAACATGAGGCCGGAGAAAAAATCTTTCTGACTCTTGATTTTCACAAACGTCTCCCAAAGGAATGCGACGGACGATTGTGAATGGACGGGCGTGTTTTCGCGATGTGGATTCCACCTACGGTCGGATACAAGGTTTCCCCAATAGCCGGGTACAGCCCCGCACGGCCCCAGCGGGCATGGACGCGCCGGGGCGCTACCTCACTCCAGCGGCGGCGTGGCGGCGATGACCTCATCCAGCGTGGTCAGCCCCTCGGCCGCGCGCAGGGCGCCGGCCAGGCGCAGCGGGCGCATGCCGTCCTGCACAGCCTGGCGGCGCAGCGTGTCTATGGACGGCGACTGGTGGATCTGGCTTTTGAGCGCCTCGCTCACCGTGAGCAGCTCATAGAGCCCCATGCGGCCGCGAAAACCCGTCATGCGGCAGTCCACGCAGCCCGCGGGCTTGTAGGCGCGGTAGCCGCCGTTGATCTTCCAGGGGCGGATCATGTCGAACAGCACCTCGGGATCGGCCTGCTCGTCGGCCTGGCGGCACTGCTTGCACAGCGTGCGCACCAGGCGCTGGGCCAGCACACCGAGCAGCGTGGCGTTGATGAGATAGGGCGGCACGCCCAGCTCCATGAGGCGCGTGACGGCGCTGGGCGCGTCGTTGGTGTGCAGCGTGCTGAAGACCAGGTGGCCGGTGAGCGCGGCCTGCACCGCCATGTCGGCCGTCTGCAGGTCGCGGATCTCGCCCACCATGATCACGTCCGGGTCCTGGCGCATGAGCGCGCGCAGCCCCTCGGCAAAGGTGAAGTCGAGCTGCGGCTGCACCTGGGTCTGGTTGAAGCTGGGCTCGATCATCTCGATCGGGTCTTCCACCGTGCTCACGTTGACCTCTTCGGTGGCCACGCGCTTGAGCGTCGAGTACAGCGTGGTGGTCTTGCCCGAGCCCGTGGGCCCGGTCACGAGGATGATGCCGTGGGGGCGCTTCACCAGCTGCTCCCAGCGCTCGGCGTCGTGCGTGGTGAAGCCCAGCGCGTCCAGGTCCTTGACGGCGTTGTCGGGGTCGAAGATGCGCATCACCATCTTTTCGCCAAAGGCCGTGGGCAGGGTGGAAAGGCGCATCTCGACCTCGTCGCCGCGCGGGTTGCGCGTCTTGATGCGGCCGTCCTGCGGGCGGCGCTTTTCCACCACGTCCATGCGCCCGAGCAGCTTGACGCGCGCCACCATGGCGCTGAGCACGCCCATGGGCATCTGGTAGACGGCGTGCAGCACGCCGTCGATGCGAAAACGGATCACGCCCTGCTCGCGCCGCGGCTCCAGGTGGATGTCGCTGGCGCGCTGGTCGAAGGCGTACTGCCACAGCCAGTCCACCACGCGGATCACGCCCTGGTCGTTGGCGTCGAGCTGCTTGTTGGACTTGCCCAGCTCGACGAGCTGCTCGAAGCTGCTGCCGCCCGCACCAGCGCCGGCCTTCTGCGCCGCGCGCACCGACTTGGCCAGCGCGTAGAACTCGGCCGTGTAGCGCTGTATGTCCTGCGGGTTGGCCATGACGCGGCGCACGCCGCGCTTGGCCTGGCGCTCCACCTCAGCCACCCAGTCGTCGAGGAAGGGCTCGGCCGTGGCCACCACCACCTCCTTGGCCGTCACCTGCACCGGCAGCACCTTGTGGCGCTCGGCATAGCTGGCGCTCATGGCATCGGCCACGCGGCCCACGTCCACCTTGAGCGGGTCTATGCGCAAAAAGGCCAGGCCGCAGCGCTGCGCCACATATTCGGTGAGCAGCCCCAAGTCCAGCGGCTTGCCGTCTGCGGCGCGCTGCATGCCCACGCTGCCCAGGCGCACCAGCGGGTGCTGGCTGCTTTCGGCCTGCGAGCAGCGCGCCACGGTGCGCTGCGCCTGCTCGGCGCTGATCACGCCATCGGCGCGCAGCCAGTCCACGATGCGACGCCACTGCAAGGGCCCCGACTGCGCAACGGGCGCGTGCAGGGTTTCGACGGGGAATGCTGTACTCATGGCGTATCGCGGGGAATGGACAGTGTGAATCATCAGGCCACGGGTTTGAACACCCGCAGCCACTTCGGGGCGGGCAGGCCCCAGCGCTCCTGCACGGCTTCGGCCCTGGCCAGCAGCTCGGCGCGTTTCGGGCGCGACGGCGTGCGCTGGGCCAGCACCACGGTGTTGCCTTCGCGCGTGGGTTTGAAGGCCCATAGGGCATCCTCGCCGAAGGCCGAGGCCAGCTGCTCGACGCTGCGGTCGTAGCTCGATGCGCGGCCGAACAGGTTGACGGTGAGACAGCCGTCTTCGGTCAGCAGCGCGCGGCAGTCGGCATAGAACTCGGCACTGTCGAGCACGGGCGCCGCTGCCTGGTGGTCGTACAGATCCACCGCCAGAGCGTCCACGGTGCCACGCCATTCGGGCTTCTTGATTTCCTCGGCCGCGTCGGCCAGCACCACGCGCTGCATGGGGCCGTCGTGCGGCAGCTTGAACCAGGCGCGGCACACGGCCTCGACGCGCGGGTTCAGCTCGACCACGGTGCAGCACATGCGCAGCTTCTTGCGGCAGAACTTGGTGATGGCTCCCGCACCCAGCCCCAGCTGCATCGCGTGGCGCTTGGCGACGCTCTGAGGGGACACGAACAGCAGCCAGGCCATCATGCGCTGCACATATTCAAGCTCCAGGTCAAAGGGCGCGTCAATGCGCATCGAGCCCTGTATCCACGGCGTGCCCAGGTGCAGGTGGCGCACCTCGCCATCGTCGGAGACGCTGACTTCGGGCAGTTCGGCGCTAGCGGTCTTCTTGCGGGCCAAGGTTTTATACCAATCCAAAAGTGGCCAGGGCTTCGCCCCAGGCGTTCAATTTGTTCTCAAAGCTCCACGACGCATTCGCCGGGCTGGTCGATGGCAGGCGCAGCGACACGATGCCTGCCTGCGCATCCAGCCCCATGCTGCTGCGCACGGCCCTGGCGTGGCGGAAGCTCTCCCCGCCATTGTGGGCGATGGCGGCCAGGCCCGGCGCCCGAAAAAGCAGGCCGGCGAAGTCGTTGATCTGCGCATTGCGGATGCTGGTGTCCAGGCTCCCCTCGCGCTCGCAGGCGGCATACACGTCCCACAGGCCCAGGCCGCGCGCCAGCAGCCAGTCGCAGCGCGCCGCGTACTCATCGCTTCCGGGCAGCGCATGCCGCGGCCACAGCGCCGCGAGGATGGGCCAGAAATGATTCCGCGCATGGCCGTAATACTGCTGCGCCGTCAGCGAGGCCCGGCCGGGAAAACTGCCCAACACCAGCACGCGCGTGCCAGTCCCGACCATGGGCGGCAGGCCGAAATGACGTGCAGCGGGCGGCCCGGTCAAGGCAGCAACCTCGCGAGCCGCGGCAGCGCCGCACAGGCGTTGGCGCGCGTGGCGTGGGCCAGATCGGAACGGGAGATGCCGCGCAGGCCGGCCACCACGGCGGCGATGCGCGGTAGCTCGGCCGGGCTGTTGCGTGCGGGCGGCTGGCCCGCGGCGCGCTCGGCGGCCGTCACATAAAGCCAGTGCGGGGGAATGTCGGGCGCGTCGGTCTCCAGCACCAGGGCGCCTGGCGGCAGTTCGGCCGCCAGGCGGCGCAGCTGCAGCGCGCGCTCGTAGGTCACGGCGCCGCCAAAACCCAGCTTGAAGCCCAGGGCGATGAAGGCCTGCGCCTGCTGCAGGCTGCCGTTGAAGGCGTGCGCTATGCCGCCACACACGGGCAGATCGCGCAGACCCTTGAGCAGCCGGTCGGCCGAGCGGCGCACATGCAGGATCACCGGCAGATCGAAGCGGCGCGCCAGCTGCAACTGGGCGCGATAGAAGCGCTCCTGGCGCGCGGCATCGAGGCCGGGTACGAAGAAGTCCAGCCCGATCTCGCCGATCGCCACCAGGCGCGGATCATCCAGGTATTGCGCGACTGCATCTTCCAGCGCGTGCAGGTCACCGTCGCCCGCCTGGGGGGTGTAGAGCGGGTGTATGCCCAGCGCATAGCTGTCGCCATGGCGGTGGGCCATGGCGCGCACGGCGTGCAGGTTGGCAAGTTCCACGGCCGGCAGCACACAGTGCGATACGCCGACAGCTGCGGCCCGCGCGCGCTCGGCGTCGGCATAGCCTGTGCCGCCATGAACCGCGAACTCGTCGAGGTGGCAATGGGTGTCGATCCAGGCGTCCATGCGCCGGATCATGCCACCGCGCAGCGCGCCCTATTCGGGCTTGCGCATGGGGCAGGTATTCAGGCCCAAGAGCGAATACGCCGGGCAGCCGCCCACCAGCCCGGTGAGCAGCGGCACCACCCCAATCCAGCCCCACCAGCCCACCGTACCCGTGGCGGCCAACGCGACCAGCACCAGGCCAACAACGATGCGCAGCCCGCGGTCCAGGCCTCCGACATTGTGTTTCATGACAGTCCTCCTCGTTGAAAAAACTAACCGCAGTAAATGGCCTTGAGCGCGGCCACGAGCTTTTGCGCCGCCGGGTCGGCGATGCGGTAGTACAGGGTCTGGGCATCGCGCCGGAAGGTCACCAGGCCTTCCTCGCGCATGCGCGCCAGATGCTGCGACAGTGCCGACTGGCTCAGGTCCAGTTGTTCAAGCAGCTGGCCGACCGACGCCTCGCCCTGGTCTATGAGCAGGCACAACACGAGCAGGCGCTGCTCATTGCCCACGGTGCGCAGCAGGGCCGCAGCCCGGGCCGTGCATTGCTGCATGAACTCCCGGTCGGCGGCATTGGCCACGATGCGCTCCTTGTGTGGAATATTTAATTTAACGCTTGCTAATTTAGTGAAAACTAATGAACATGTCAAGGCGGGCGCGCCGGCGCCTTTTTTCTTCACCATTTCAGGAGCTCACCATGTCCTCTTCCGTCAACTACAAGGCACTCACGCGCGAAATCTCCAGCAATGTGAGCCAGCTGCGCACCAGCCAGCCGGAGGTGATGCAGGGCTTCAATGCCCTGGGCAAGGCGGCGCTCGCCCCCGGCGCCATCGACGCCAAGACCAAGGAGCTGATCGCCCTGGGCATTGGCGTGGCCGCACGCTGCGACGGCTGCATCGGTTTTCACACCCAGGCCCTGGCGCGCCTGGGCGCGACACGCGCCGAGGTGCACGAGGCACTGGCGATCGCCGTCTACATGGGCGGCGGTCCGGCGCTGATGTATGCGGCGAATGCGGTCGCCGCCTTTGACGAATGCGCACCCGAGCAGGTGCCTGCCGGCGCCTGAACCCATCCAATACGCCATACGCGCCGCCCGTGACCAGAGCGCGCGGGCCGATGCGCGCAAGCGCTTTCCGTGCTACCGTGGGCGCCTTGCCGCTCCATGTTCCACGGAGGTGCCCGCATGCCCCGGCCCGTGCGCTACAGCCCTTCCCGCAGCGACCGGGCCCGTCTGCCCGGGCCGCCCGCTGCGCCTGGCATCACGCCGCCCCCGCCCTCCCCAGATAGGCCGCGGCGGCGCCTGCGCCCGCCCTCGGCGCAGCAGCTGCAATGGGCCGCCATGGCCATGCTGGCGCTGCTGCTGGCCGCGCTCTGGCGGGCACAACCCGTACCCGCGCCGCGCATCACGCAAAAGGCCATCGACGCGGCCGTACTGCACACGCTGGAGACACAGAGCCTGCCCTCGGCCGCTGCGCGCGCGGCCGAGGCGGTGGCACCCTCGGTGGTGCGTGTGATGGGCTACGCGCGCACCAGGAAGGGCACCGAGGTGGAGCGCAGCGTGGGCACGGGCGTGGTCATCGTGGACAAGGGCGTCATCCTCACCAACCTGCATGTGGTGCGCGGCGCCGAACGCGTCAGCGTGACCTTTGCCGACGGTACCGAGTCAGGCGCCAGCGTCACCGGCGCCCAGCCCGAGAACGATCTGGCCGTGCTGCAGGCGCACAAGCTGCCCGACGACCTGCAGGCTGCGCCACTGCGCTCCACGCAGAACCTGCGCGCGGGCGATGGCGTGGTGGTCATCGGCTTTCCGTTCGGCATCGGGCCCTCGGCGTCGGCGGGCGTGGTCTCGGGCCTGGAGCGCACCTTCGAGTCGCCCGAGGGCGGGCAGGAGCTCTCCAACCTGATCCAGTTCGACGCCGCGGCCAACCCAGGCAACTCGGGCGGGCCGCTGGTCACGCTGGACGGCGAGGTGGTGGGCATCGTCACCGCCATCCTCAACCCCACGCCGGCGCGCACCTTCATCGGCATTGGCTTTGCCGTGCCCATAGAGAACGCGGCCCAGGCCGCCGGCATGTCGCCGTTCTGACCCACCCGCCCAGGAGAGCCCGCATGCAGACCACCACCAACACCACCGCCACGCTGATGGAGCAGGTCCTCTACGAAGTGAAGCGCGTCGTCGTAGGCCAGGACCGCTTCCTGGAGCGCGTGATGGTGGCCATGCTGGCCCAGGGCCATCTGCTGGTGGAAGGGGTGCCCGGCCTGGCCAAGACGCTCACGGTGAAGACGCTGGCGGCCTGCATCCAGGGCCGGTTCAAACGCATACAGTTCACGCCCGACCTGGTGCCCGCCGACCTCATAGGCACGCGCATGTACAACCAGCGCACGGGCGAGTTCAGCACCACGCTGGGCCCCGTGTTCGCGCACCTGCTGCTGGCCGACGAGATCAACCGCGCGCCCGCCAAGGTGCAGAGCGCGCTGCTGGAGGTGATGCAGGAGCGCCAGGTGACCATTGCCGGCGAAAGCCACCCCGTGCCCGCGCCCTTCGTGGTCATGGCCACGCAGAACCCGATAGAAACCGAGGGCACCTACCAACTGCCCGAGGCCCAGGTGGACCGTTTCATGATGAAGGTGCTGATCGATTACCCGAGCGAGGACGAGGAATACGTCATCGCCCAGCGCGCACTCGCCCCCGCCGTGCAGGTGGCGGCCGTGGCCACGACCGAACAGCTGGCCCAGTTGCAGCAGGAATGCCGCAAGGTGTACGTAGACCCCGCGCTCATCCAATACGCTGTGCGCCTGGTGGCCGCCACGCGCGCGCCGCAGCAGCATGGTCTGCAGGATCTGGCCGGCCATATCGCCTGCGGCGCCAGCCCGCGCGCCACCATCGCTCTGGCCGAGGGCGCCCAGGCCCTGGCCATGCTGCGTGGGCGCGGCTACGCCCTGCCCGAGGACCTGCTGGACCTGGCGCACGACGTGCTGCGCCACCGCATCTCGCTGTCCTACGAGGCGCTGGCCGAGGGGCTGGACGCCGATGCGCTGATCCAGCGCATCATGAGCCAGCTGCCGGCGCCCGCCCGTCCCCTGCACCATTCGGCAGAGGAGGCAGCCGGCGCGGAGGCCCGCCATGCCTGATACCGCCCGCCCCGCCGCCCAGGCCGCCCCCGGCGCGCCCGCCGCGGCCGAGCGCCTGCTGCAGCGCCTGGAGTGGAAGGTGATACGCCCGCTGGACGGCCTGCTGCAGGGCGCCTCACGCACTCTCTTGCGCGGCTGTGGCATCGACCTGGCCGACCTGCGCGAATACCAGCCGCACGACGATGTGCGCCATATCGACTGGAACGTCACGGCGCGCCTGGCCACACCCCATGTGCGCGTCTACACCGAGGACCGCGACATGACGGCCTGGTTCCTGCTGGACCTGAGCCCCTCGGTGGACTTCGGCGCGCCGGGCCAGGCCAAGCGCGACCTGGCTGCGGGCTTCGTCGGCGTGCTGGCCCGCCTGCTGCAGCGCCACGGCAACCGCGTGGGTGCCGTGCTGCACGACGGCAGCGCCGCCATGGGCCAGGTGCTGCCCGCGCGCGGCGGGCGCCGCCAGGTGCTGCAGCTGCTGCATGCGCTGATACACAACGCCCCACCGCCAAGCTTTGCCGCGCCCCCTGGCGTCACCGACCTGCGTCGCCTGCTGGCCGGCGCCCAGGGCCTGCTGCGCCGGCGCTCGGCGGTGTTCGTGGTGTCCGACTTTCTCAGCACCCCGGGCTGGGACAAGCCCCTGGCGCGCCTGGCGCGGCGCCACGACGTGGTGGCCGTGCGCCTGCTCGACCCGCTGGAGCTGACCCTGCCCGACATGGGCCTGCTGCTCTTGCGCGACCCCGAGACCGGCGAGCAGCTGCAGGTGGACACGCACGCGCGCGGCTTTCGCCACCGCTTCGCGCGCCTGGCCGCACAGCGCGAGGCCGAGCTGCGCGAGAGCCTCTCGCGCGCCGGCGTGGACACGCTGGAACTGTCCACCGACGACGACCTGCTCGCCGCACTGCTGCGCTTCATGGAGCTGCGCGGGCACCATCCGCGGACAGCCGCCACCCAGCCGGCCCTGGCGGCCCGCCGCGGCTGACCTCCGCAAGATCAGGACACAAAGGAGCCGACCATGGTGTTTCTCTGGCCCTCCCTGCTGTGGCTGCTGCTGCTCCTGCCGCTCTTGGTGCTGCTCTACCTGTGGCTGCTGCACCGGCGCAAGGCGACGGCCCTGCCCTACCCGGCCCTGGCCCTGGTACGCCAGGCCATGGGCGCTGGCCACGTCTGGCGCCGCCATGTGCCGCCCTTGCTGTTCCTGCTCGGCCTGGCGGCGCTGCTGCTGGCCGCGGCGCGCCCCCTGGCCGTGCTCAGGCTGCCGTCCGAGCAGCAGACCATCATCCTGGTCATGGATGTGTCGGGCAGCATGCGCGCCACCGACGTGCTGCCCGACCGCCTGACGGCCGCACAGAACGCCGCCAAGGCCTTTATCAAGGAGCTGCCGCGCCATGTGCGCGTGGGTGTGGTGGCCTTCGCCGGCACCGCCCAGCTGGCCCAGCTGCCCACGCAAAGCCACGAGGACCTGATCAAGGCCATAGACAGCTTCCAGCTGCAGCGCGGCACGGCCACGGGCAACGGCATCATGGTGGCGCTGGCCACGCTGTTCCCCGATGCCGGCATAGACATCGCCGCCCTGGGCGGGCGCCAGGCCATGCGCGTGCAGCCCATCGACGAGATCAGCCGCCCAGACCCGGCCAAGCCCACCTTCACGCCCGTGGCCCCGGGCTCGTACCGCTCGGCCGCCGTCATCATGCTCACTGACGGCCAGCGCACCACGGGCGTGGACCCGCTAGAGGCCGCCCAATGGGCCGCCGACCGGGGCGTGCGCGTGTACACCGTGGGCGTGGGCACGGTGGCGGGCGAGCTCATAGGCTTCGAGGGCTGGTCCATGCGCGTGCGCCTGGACGAGGACACCCTCAAGGCCGTGGCCCTGCGCACCAACGCCGAATACTTTCACGCCGCCACGGCGCAGGATCTGCACAAGGTCTACGAGACGCTGAGTTCGCGGTTGACGGTGGAGACGAAGGAGACCGAGGTGTCGGCGCTGCTGGCCCTCTTGGGGGCCTTGCTGGTGCTGGTAGCAGCGGGGGTGTCGGTGTGGTGGTTTGGCAGGGTTTTATGAGGTTTTCTGGCTCTATCGCCTGCAGATAAAGCGTGGGCAGCTCTTCTTTTTGAGGGTGGCTGGCCGGGACTCGCCCCGGCGGGCGAGGCACTTTTCTTTGCTTCGCCAAAGAAAAGTACCCAAAAGAAAGGCGACCCTGCTGTCCGTGTCCCTTCGCTTCGCTACGGGCAACCTGCGGTGCTCGCGCATAGGGTGTGCCGCATAACTCACTGCGCGCTGCGCGCTCCGTTCAGACAAATGCGGCAAGTCAGATGACGCAAGCATGGGCGCTTCGACGCCCATGCACACCCCATGCACTGCGCTCCTCGGCACGTCCAGAAGGGCACCCGCGATCCGGGCCATCGCTGCGCTCGGCCCCCAACGCGCAGGCGCTTCGCGCCGCGAAGACCAGGCCGAGCGCAGCGATGGCCCGGATCGTCCCCCACCCCTGTGGCTGCGCCTGGGGCGGGGCACTTGCGGGGTGGCATGCGCGTCGAAGCGCGCATGCCTCGTGCTCTGACTTGCCGCGGTTGTCTGAACGAAGCGCGCAGCGCGTAGTGAGTTATGCGGCACACCCCGCAAGCGCCCCGACACAGGTTTGCCCCGCAGCGCAGCGAAGGGGTCGCAGACTTGGGGCGCGTTTCTTTGCCTACTTTCTTGCCGCGCGGCAAGAAAGTAGGTCGCCCGCCGGGGCGAGACCCGGCCAGCCACACTCAAAAGGAATAGCACCCTACGCACTACAAAAAAGCGCTTCAGCCAAAAAAGCCCTATTTGGCGCGCCGCAATACCACCTCGGCAGTCCCGCCGCCGGACGAAGCCGGCGTCCTCCACCGGAGTTCATCCCCCGCCACGCTGAACGGCCGCCTCTGCTCGGTGCCGTTCCAGTTCGGGAAGGTGCTGGTTTCTATGTGGAACGTGATGGTGTTACTGGCCTCGTCCACCGTGTAGCTGCCGAAGTGCGCGATCGACCCTTGCACCACGGCCTTGTTTTCCGCCGGCGTCCCCTGCATGCGATCGGTGGACGCGAACCGCACCTGTCCGGCGCGTGCCGTCATCAGGATATAGCGGCCATTGCCGTCAAAGCTCGCTTGCCCCTGCGGATTCAACCCATAAAGAGGTACGCGGGTGCCGTCGGGATGGACCACATCGACCGCTACATAGATCCAGGTGCCGACGAGCTGGTCTTTCAGGGTCACTTGCGCGTATACGCCGCCCCAGGGCGGGGCCAGACCCGCAAGCAGCAGCGCTGCCATGGTCCGCCTGGGCATATTGAGTCGCTTCATGATGACACCTCGCGTGGTGGTGGAAGGTTCAAAGATCGGCGCGCCATGGCTGACAGTCGCAGGATTTTCGTCGTAGCGTGCCCGCACGATGAATGGGCCTGGCTTTGTCCCGGCATAGGGGTAGCGAAACTGGCAGCGTTGTTAGACCGTCCGTGCCGCAACTCGTTCCGTCAAGCCACTTGGTCAACTGCAACGCAAGGGTGTAATGCGATATATCGCAAGGTAGACGGTCGCTTGCAGCTAACTTTTTCGCATCATCCCAGCACGCCGGACACCAAGCGCAGCACCCGGTCACAGCGCGCCGCCAGCGACTCGTCATGCGTGACCATCACAAACGCCGTCCCCTGCTCCCGCGCCAGCTGCAGCATGAGCCGGAACACGCCATCGGCCGTAGCGCGGTCCAGGTTGCCCGTGGGCTCGTCGGCCAGCACGCAGGCCGGGCGCGTGACCAGGGCGCGGGCGATGGCAACGCGCTGGCGCTCGCCGCCCGACAGCTCGGCCGGGCGGTGATGCACGCGCTCGGCCAGGCCCACGGCGGCCAGCATCTGCACGGCCTGGTCTATGCACCGCGCATAGGGCTGGCGGCGTATGCGCAGCGGCATGGCCACGTTGTCCTGGGCGCTGAACTCGGGCAGCAGGTGATGAAACTGGTAGATGAAGCCCAGGTGCGCGTTGCGCAGCCGGCCCTGGGCTGCAGGCGAGAGCGCGCCCAGCGCCTGGCCCTTGAGCGTGACCTGGCCCGCAGTCGGCGCGTCCAGCCCGCCCAGCAGGTGCAGCAGCGTGCTCTTGCCCGAGCCCGAGGCGCCAACGATGGCCAGGGTCTCGCCCGCACGCACTGCCAGATCGACGCCCTGGAGCACGCTCACGTCCAGTCGCCCCTCGGTGAAACGCTTGGTCAGGCCCTGGGCCTGCAGCACGATCTCGTTACTCATAGCGCAGCGCCTCCGCCGGGTTCACGCGGCTGGCGCGCCAGCTCGGGTACAGGGTGGCGACGAAGGCCAGGATCAGCGAGATGACGGCAATCGGCACGATGTCGCTGCGCTGCGGGTCGCTGGGCATGCGGCTGATGAGGTAGATGTCCTGGGGCAGGAAGGTGGTGTGCAGCGCGCGCTCTATGGCCGGCACGATGACGTCGATGTTGAAGGCAATGCCTAGGCCCAGCAGCAGCCCGGCCAGCGTGCCGATGACGCCCACCATGGCGCCCTGCACCACGAAGACGCCCATGATGCTCTGCGGGCTGGCGCCCAGCGTGCGCAGGATGGCGATGTCGGCGCGCTTGTCGGTCACGGTCATGACCAGCGTGGACACCAGGTTGAACGCCGCCACGGCGACGATGAGCGTGAGGATGATGAACATCATGCGTTTTTCCAGCTGCACGGCGGCGAACCAGGTCTTGTTCTGCTGCGTCCAGTCGCGGATCAAAAGATGCCCCGACAGGCTGTGCGCCAGCTGCTGCGCCACCTGGGGCGCCTCGTGCAGGTCCTTGAGCTTCAGCCGCAGGCCCGTCGGCCCCTCCAGGCGGAAGATGCGCTCGGCGTCCTGGTGCGCCATGAGCACCAGGGCCGAGTCGTACTCGTAGTGGCCCGAGCTGAAGGTGCCGGCCACCGTCATCTGCTTGAGGCGCGGCAGCACGCCCGCGGGCGTGACCTGGCCCGAGGGCGCGATCAGCGTCACCGTATCGCCCGCACGCACGCCGAGCTGGCGCGCCAGCTCGCTGCCCAGGATCACGCGGAACTCGCCCGGCACCAGGGCGTTCAGGCCCTGCACGCTCTCGGCCGCCAGGTCGGTCACCTCGGGCTCGCGCGCCGGATCTATGCCGCGCACCAGCACGCCCTTCATGTCCTCGCCACGCGCCAAGAGCGCCTGCGCGGCGACGAAGGGCGCGGCGCCGACTACGTTGGGGTTGGCGCGCGCCTCGGCCAGCGTGCGCTGCAGGTCGGGCAGGGCGGCGCCGCCCGGCGCGAAGATCTCGATGTGCGAGACCACGCTGAGCATGCGGTCGCGCACCTCCTTCTGAAAGCCGTTCATCACCGACAGCACGATGATCAGCGCCGCCACCCCGAGCGCAATGCCCAGCATGGACACGCCCGAGATGAAGGAGATGAAGCCATTGCGCCGCGTGGCGCGGCCCGCCCGGGTGTAGCGCCAGCCCAGGGCCAGTTCGTAAGGAATTTGCATGGTGTGGAAGGCTTGCACGGCGCCAGGGAAACACCGGCCGCGCAGAACCGGCGATTGTGGCATCCCGGACAATAGCCCCCCATGCCCCCCACCCCCCATTTGCTCATCCCCCTGGCCGCGAGCCACGCCGAGGGATGCCGCCAGGCGCTGCACGGCCTGGCCCTGCCCCAGCTGGACCGGCTGCTGGCGCGCCTGACGCCCGCCGACCAGGACGTCGGCAGCGAGACCGACTTCGTCCCGCCGCACGAACGCGCCCTGGCCCGCCACCTGGGCCTGCCTGCCGACGCGCCGCCCTGGGCCGCCTGGCAGCGCCAGCAAACCGACCCGCAGGACGCACAGGCCAGCGCCTGGGCCTTCATCTCCCCCTGCCAATGGCAAGCCGGCGCCAACCATGTGCTGCTGGCCGACCCGGCGCTCTTGCAGCTGACCGCGCAGGAATCGCGCGCGCTGCTGGACATACTTGCGCCCTGGTTTGCCGAGGACGGCATCACCCTGCTCTACGACCAGCCGACGCGCTGGCTGGCCTGCGGGGCGCCATTTGCGGGACTGGCCACGGCCTCGCTGCAGCGCGTGACGGGCCGGGACGTGAGCCCCTGGCTGCCCGACAAGCAGCGGGCCCGCGCACTGCACCGCCTGCACAGCGAGATGCAGATGCTGCTCTACACCCACCCCTTCAACGACGCGCGCGCCACGCAGGGCCTGCCGCCCGTCAACGCCTTCTGGGTGCATGGCGCGGGCGCCCTGCCCCAGGCGCCCGCGACCTCGGCAGAGCCGGAAATGCCCACCTCCCTGCTGGAGGCCGCGCTGCGCGAGGACTGGCGCGCCTGGGCCGCGGCCTGGCAGGCGCTGGATGCCGGCCCCGTCGCCCGCCTGGCCGCACATGTGGCGAAGGGCGGCAGCGCGCGCCTGACCCTGTGCGGCGAGCGCAACGCCATGGCCTGGCACACGGCCCCGCGTGGCCTGGGCCGGCGGATTCAAAGCTTTTTGAGCCCCCAGCGCTTTGCCAGCATGCGTGAGCAGCTATGAAAATAATAACTAGAGACATTCCCCCGCGCGCCGTCTGGGCGCTGGAGCAGGCCGGCGTGCACCCGCTGCTGGCACGCCTGTACGCCGCGCGCGGCATACGCGCCAGGGACGAGCTGGACGACGCCCTGGCGCGCCTGCTGCCCCCCGCCGCGCTCAAGGGCGCGCAAGAAGCCGCCACGCTGCTGGCCGACGCCATCGCCCAGGACAAGCGCCTGGTCATCGTGGCCGACTACGACTGCGACGGCGCCACCGCCTGCGCCGTGGGCGTGCGCGGCCTCAGGCTGCTGGGCGCGCACCAAGTGGATTACCTGGTACCCGACCGCGTGGTGGATGGCTACGGCCTCACGGCCCCAATAGCCCGGCGCGTGGCCGACAAGGGCGCCGATGTACTCATCACCGTGGACAACGGCATCGCCAGCGTCGAGGGCGTGCGTGAGGCCAAGGCCCTGGGCCTGCAGGTGCTGGTTACCGACCACCACCTGCCCGGCCCCGAACTGCCCGCGGCCGACGCCATCGTGAATCCCAACCAACCCGGCTGCCCGTTCGAGAGCAAGTCCATGGCCGGCGTGGGCGTGATGTTCTACGTGCTCATGCAGCTGCGCGCCGAGCTGCGCGCGCGCGGCCTGTTCGACAAGGCCAGCCAGCCCAAGCTGGAGCCGCTCCTGCCCCTGGTCGCGCTGGGCACCGTGGCGGACGTGGTGCGCCTGGACAACAACAACCGCCGCCTGGTGGCCCAGGGCTTGAAGCGCATACGCGCCGGCCAGATGCAGGCCGGCATCCAGGCGCTGTTCGACGCCGCCGGGCGCAAGGCCGAGGCCGCCACCACCTTCGACTTCGGCTTCGCCTTAGGGCCACGCATCAACGCCGCGGGCCGCCTGGCCGACATGACGCTGGGCATCGAATGCCTGCTGACCGACGACGCCGGCCGCGCCGCCGAGCTGGCACGCCAGCTCGACGCCATCAACCGCGAGCGCCGCGAATTGGAGGGCGGCATGCGCGAGCAGGCCATGCTGCTGGCGGAAAGCCTGTTCGACGAAGACGAGGAGCCGCCGCCGGCCATCAGCGTGTTCGACCCCGACTTCCACGAGGGCGTGGTGGGCATCGTCGCCTCGCGCATCAAGGACCGGCTGCACCGCCCCAGCTTCGTGTTTGCCGCCAGCAGCGCGCCGGGCAAGGGGCATGAGCTCAAGGGCTCGGGCCGGTCGATTGCCGGCTTTCACCTGCGCGACGCGCTGGACCTGGTGGCCAAGCGCCACCCGGGCGTGATCCTGAAGTTCGGCGGCCACGCCATGGCCGCGGGCTGCACCGTGGCCGAGGAGCACTTCGAGACCTTCGAGAGCGCCTTCGCCCAGGTCGCCCGTGAATGGCTGGACGCCGCCACGCTGACGCGCCGCCTGGAGACCGACGGCCCGCTGGCCCCCGAATACTGTCGCGCCGAGCTGGTCGATGCGCTACAGCGCGAGGTCTGGGGCCAGGGCTTTGCCCCGCCCACCTTCAGCGAGGAGGTGCAGGTGCTGAGCCAGCGCCTGGTGGGCGAGGCGAAGAACCACCTGCAGATCAAGCTGCTGCACCAGGGCCAGCCGGTCGATGCCATCTGGTTCGGCCACACCGAGCAGTTGCCCGAGCGCGCGCTGCTGGCCTTCCGGCTCGACGTGAACGAATGGCGCGGCGAGCGGCGCGTGCAGTTCCTTGTGGAGGGGGCGCAGCTCTGACAGGCGCCCTACAATGACCCTGTGCCCCATTCCCTGAACGCCGACCTACATTGCCATTCCGTGGTGTCCGACGGCACCCTCACGCCCGAGGCGCTGGCCGCGCGCGCGCGCGCCAACGGCGTGCAGCTGTGGGCCCTGACCGACCACGACGAGATCAGCGGCCAGCACCGCGCCGCGGCCGCCGCGCACGCACTGGGCATGGACTACCTCACGGGCGTGGAAATCTCCGTCACCTTCATCAACACCACGGTGCACATCGTCGGCCTGGGCTTTGACGCGGACGACGCGCGGCTGGCCCAGGGCCTGGCGGCCACGCGCGGCGGGCGCGGCGAGCGCGCGCGCGAGATCGCCGGCCAGCTTGCCCGGGTGGGCATTCCTGGCGCCTATGAAGGCGCACTGTGCTACGTGGGCAACCCGGCGCTGATCTCGCGCACGCACTTTGCGCGTTACCTGGTGGACACGGGCGTCTGCCGCGACATGGGCGAAGTGTTCCGCAAGTACCTGACCGAGGGCAAACCCGGCTTTGTGCCGCACTACTGGGCCGAGCTGCGCGATGCCGTGCGCTGGATACGCGAGGCCGGCGGCATGGCCGTGATCGCCCACCCCGCGCGCTACCGTTTCACGGCCAACGAGGAATACGCACTGTTCTCCGAGTTCCGCCAGCATGGCGGCCAGGGGGTGGAGGTGGTGACGGGCAGCCACAGCAGCGCCGAATACCGCATCTACGCCGACATGGCGCAAGAATTTGGCCTGGCGGCCTCGCGCGGCAGCGACTTTCACAGCCCGAACGAATCGCATACCGACCTGGGCACGCTACCGGATCTGCCGGCCCAGCTCACACCCGTGTGGGATCTGCTGGCCCACCGCATACTGCACGCACCCCAAGGCCTTGCAGCGGCTTGATCCACCATGGCCCAATACTTCGAGATCTACGCCGACAACCCGCAGCCGCGCCTGCTCAAGCAGGCGGCCGCGCTGCTGGCGGGCGGCGGCATATTGGCCGTGCCCACCGATTCCAGCTACGCGCTGGTCTGCCGCCTGGATGACAAGGACGCCGTGGACCGCATCCGCCGCCTGCGCCAGATCAACGACAAGCACCACCTCACGCTGCTGTGCCGCGACCTGTCGGAGCTGGCCAGCTACGCCCATGTGGACAACCGCCAGTACCGGCTGCTCAAGCTGGCCACGCCCGGGCCCTATGCCTTCATCCTGGACGCCACCAAGGAAGTGCCGCGGCGCGTGAGCCACCCGCAGCGCAAGACCATCGGCCTGCGCGTGCCCGATCGCAAGGGCCTGCAGATGCTGCTGGAGCTGCATGGCACGCCGCTCCTGGCCAGCACGCTGATCCCGGCCGGCGAGGAAGAACCCCTCAACGATCCGCAGGAGATCCGCGAGCGCTACGAAAAGCAGCTCGACGGCATCGTCGACGCCGGCTCCTGCCCTCTGGAGCCCACGACGGTGCTGGATCTCACGCCCATGGGCACCGGCGGCGACCCCATCGTGGTGCGCGCGGGGCGCGGCAGCCTGCAGGCGCTGGGGCTCTGACGACGCTGCGCCGGCGCTGCGCACCCAAGCCGATGCGCCTGCGCCTGGGCAGGGCGCGGCGTCTGACACAATCCTGACCGTGGACCTCTCCAATCTCATCCAAACCGTACTCATCTATGCACTGCCCGTGCTATTTTCCATCACCGTGCACGAGGCAGCCCATGGCTACACGGCCCGGCATTTCGGCGACAACACCGCCGCCATGCTGGGGCGCGTGACGCTCAACCCCCTCAAGCACATCGACCCCATCGGCACGGTGCTGATGCCGCTGCTGCTGTATTTCGCCACCTCGGGCACTTTCTTGTTCGGCTATGCCAAGCCGGTGCCGGTCAACTTTCACCATCTGCGCAACCCCAAGCGCGACATGGTGTGGGTGGCACTGGCGGGCCCAGCCTCCAACTTCGCCCAGGCCCTGGCCTGGGCCTTGCTTCTGGTGGCCCTGGTGGCGCTGGGCGCGCAGGAGCCGTTCTTCGTGCAGATGGCCCGCGCCGGCGTCGCCGTGAACCTGGTGATGTGGGCCTTCAACCTGTTTCCGCTGCCGCCGCTCGATGGCGGTCGCATCCTTGTCGGCCTGCTGCCCTGGCGGCAGGCGCAGCTCGTTGCCCGCGTCGAGCCCTATGGTTTTTTCATCGTGCTGGCGCTGGTCGTGGGCGGCGTCGTGGGCCAGCTGTGGCTGCGCCCGCTGATGTCGCTGGGCTACCAAGCCATCGACCTGCTGATCTCGCCACTCACCGCCTTGCTTCGTTGACTTCATGACCACCACGCGCTTTCTCACCGGCATCACGCCCTCCGGCACCCCGCACCTGGGCAACTACGCGGGCATGATGCGCCCGGCCATCGCCGCCACCCGCACGCCGGGGGTGGAGAACTTCTACTTTCTGGCCGACTACCACGCGCTCATCAAGTGCCAGGAGCCCGAGCGCGTGCACCGCTCCACGCTGGAGATCGCCGCCAGCTGGCTGGCCGCGGGGCTGGACCCCGAACGCGTGACCTTCTACCGCCAGTCGGACATCCCCGAGATCCCCGAGCTCACCTGGTTCCTGACCTGCGTGACCGGCAAGGGGCTGCTCAACCGCGCCCATGCCTATAAGGCCGTGCAGGACAAGAACGCCGAGGCCGGACGCGACAGCGACGACGGCGTCTCCGCCGGCCTGTTCATGTACCCGGTGCTGATGGCGGCCGACATCCTCGCATTCAACGCCCACCAGGTGCCCGTGGGGCGCGACCAGATCCAGCACATCGAGATGGCGCGCGACATCGCCGCCAGCTTCAACCACCTGTACGGCGCGCATTTCACGCTGCCCGAGGCCGCCATCGAGGACAAGGTGGCCACGCTGCTGGGCCTGGATGGGCGCAAGATGAGCAAGAGCTACGACAACACCATCCCGCTGTTCTGTCCGCCCGCGCAGCTTAAAAAGCTGATCGGCTCCATCGTCACCGACTCACGCGCGCCCGGCGAACCCAAGGAGGTCGAGGGCTCGGCCCTGTTCCAGCTCTACCAGGCCTTTGCCACGCCCGATGAGGCAGCTGCCATGCGCCGCGCCTATGCCGATGGCATCGCCTGGGGTGATGCCAAGCAGATGCTGTTCGAGTGCATCGACCGCGAGATCGCGCCCATGCGCGCGCGCTATGACGACCTGATGGCACACCCCGAGAAGGTCGAAGCGGCGCTGCAGCGAGGCGCCGAGCGCGCCCGCGCCATTGCCCGCCCCTTGCTGCAGCAGCTGCGCACCGCCGTAGGCCTGCGGCCCTTGAGCGCCACGCTGGCCCAGGGCACCGCGACGCCGAAGGCCGGCAAGGCCGCGCTGCCCACGTTCAAGCAGTACCGCGAGGCGGACGGCAAGTTTTATTTCAAGCTCGTTGCTGCCGACGGCCGACTGCTGCTGCAAAGCACCGGTTTTGCCGCACCACGCGACGCCGGCCAGACCATCGCCCGGCTGCAGAAGGAGGCCGGAGCCCTGCAGGCACTGGCCCCACTGCTGGCGCCGGTGGCAGGCGTGGGCGCCGACGAGGTGAGCGCCGCGCTGCAGGCGCTGGCAGAAGCCGCCAATGCATGAATAAAACAAATGCACAATCTTCAATTCAAGTCAATAGTATTTTCCCGTTTACACCACATCGACAAAAGTCAATAACTATTAAAATCCCTGCCCACCGCGTTTCAATAGCCGCTCTCCGCCCACTTCCCGACATGCGGCAGCCGGCGGTTTTCGGTATTCGCAGCTTCATCCCCCCGTCTGCAAGGAGTGTCATGCGCATTGCGGCATTGGACGACGACCAGCTCCAGCTTGAGCTCTTCACCCGCGCCCTGACGGACCTGGGCCATGCCTGTCGTACCTACACCACGGGCGCGGCCCTGCTCAAGGATTTGCGGCGCGAGACCTTCGACCTGCTGATCGTGGACTGGCAGCTCCCGGATATCGAGGGCCCCGAGATTGTGTCCTGGGTACGCCAGCACCTGGGCCCTGAGCTGCCCATTCTGTTCGTCACCAACCGCCAGGAAGAGCGTGACATCGTGCAGGGCCTGGCCAGCGGCGCCGACGACTTCATGGTCAAACCCGTGCGCGTGGGCGAGCTCACGGCCCGCATCCAGGCACTGCTGCGCCGCGCCTATCCGGCCAGCGCCAAGGGCGAGATGGAGTTTGGCCGCTACCGTTTCCTGCCCACCACCCGCACCCTGGAGATGGACGGCGTGCCCGTGGAACTCAAGGCGCGTGAATACGAACTGGCGCTGTTCCTGTTTCAAAACATGGGGCGCTTGCTCTCGCGCGACCATTTGCGCGAGGTCATCTGGGGGCATAGCGCCGAGATCATCTCGCGCTCGCTGGACACCCATATCTCACGTCTGCGCAGCCTGCTGGACCTGCGCCCCGCCAACGGCTACATGATCACCGCCGTCTACGGGGTAGGCTACCGCTTCGAAACGGTCAAGCCCAGTGCCAGCGACGAGGCGCTGGAAGAAAGCGGCCAGTCGCTGTAAATCGAAAAGCATCTACCGAGGAATTTGCCGGCCGGTTGGGCGCTGCACTACAACGCTTAGAGGGAGAAATGTACATGGCCTTTTCATGCGTGCGAGGGACATCGGCACACCAGGCCGCGCCCCTGGCGCTGGCCCTCTGGGCGGCAACAATGCAGGGCGGCGCATACGCCTCACCGCAGGACATTGAACACCGGGTGCGCCCCGGCGACACGCTGGAGGCCTTGGCCGTTCATTACCTCGACGCCCCACGCCTGTGGCCACAGCTCCAGGCCTACAACCATGTGGCCAACCCGCGCCGGCTAAGGCCGGGATCGGTACTGCGCATCCCCTACCAGCTGCTGCCCGCCGGCTCTGCAGAGGTGGATTTCGTACGAGGCCAGGCAAGCACCACGGCCGACACGGGCGCCAGTGCCAGTCCCTTGCAGGCCGGCCAGGCCCTGCGCGAGGGCGCACGCGTGCAGGTGGCACCCGACTCCTTTGTCACCGTGCGCCTGGCCGACGGCACCCTGATCCGCGTACAGGCCGATACCGACCTGCGGCTGCAGCAACTGCGCCGGCGTGGCCGCGCGGGCGATGCCCAGTCGGTGCTGGAGTTGCGCCGCGGCAGCGTCGAGTCCTCCGTGCCGCCCGGCCGTGACGGCGCCAGGCGTTTCCAGGTGCGCACGCCCAAGGCCACGACCAGCGTGCGCGGCACGCGTTTCGCCGTCACGCTTGCGCCCGACGAGCGCACGCTGGCTGCGGTGACCGAAGGCTCGCTCGCCGTTGCGCCCCAGCTTGCCGGAACGGCCGAAGCGGCAACGCTGCTGGACGCGGGCCACGGCGTGGTCGTGGCGGCCGATGGCCAGATGGGTATGCCGCGTGCACTGCTGCCCGCGCCCGAGCTTTCCGGCCTGCCGGACACCCTGCACGATGCCGATTTCCTCAACATCTCCCTCGCGCCGGTGGCTGGCGCCGTCGCCTATCAGGTGCAGGTGGCACATGATGCCGATTTCATCCAGACCCTGCGCAGCGGCATCTTCAGCGCACCCCAGGTGCGCCTGCCAGCGCTTCAGGATGCCAGCTACCACCTGCAGGTGCGTGCCATCGACGAGGGCGGCCTGCCCGGCAGGGTGGCGCAACGCCCCATCACCATCAAGGCACACCCGATTGCGCCGCTGTACCAAACCCCCGCGCCGGGCGGCACGCTGTCGCGCACCCAGGGCGAACTGCTGTGCACGCCCGTGGCCGGCGTTGCACGCTACCGCATCCAGGTAGCGGCCGACGCAGGCTTTGCCGCGCCGCTGCTCGACGAAACCAGCGCCCGGCAATGTGCCGCACGGGTGGAGCAGCTGGCGCCAGGCAACTACTACTGGCGCGCGGCCAGCGTGCGCGACCTGCCGGGTGGTGCAAACGACCAGGGGCCCTATGCCCCAGGCCAGGCCTTCACGGTGGCCAACAACCCTAGCGCCCCCAACGCCGCCGACCTGCAGTCGCGCGGCGACGGACCGGAACTGCAGCTGCGCTGGCCAGGCGAGCCGGGCCAGCGCTTTCGATTGCAGCTCGCGGCCACGGAGGACTTCGCCGCGCCGCTGGTGGACGAACGCCTGAGCGAGCCCGCATGGACCGCCTCTGGCGTGGCGCCGGGTGCGTATTTCGTGCGCATTCAAACGCGCGACCCCTCGGGGCTGGAGAGCAGCTTTTCCACGCCACGCCTGCTGCGCGTGCAGGCGGCCGTGCAGACGCAGTCGGGCGAGCCGGTGACCTCCTCCGACGGACGGCCGCTGTCGCGCCCCTGAGCCTAGGCTGAATGGCTGAAATGTCCATGCAATCGGGTGACACGCGATGAGGCGCCTGGCACCGTTTCGCCGCGCCAATCTGCGGCGTGAATGGTTCGTTCTGTCATTGGCGGTGCTGAGCCTCGTGGCCTGGCTATGTGCCAGCGGAGCGCTGCGCCGCATCGACCATCTGGTGCAGGACGCAGGACTGCGCCTGAACACACTGCCGGCCAGTCCGGACATCGTCATCGTTGCCATCGACGACCGCAGCATCGAGGCCATAGGGCGCTGGCCCTGGCGCCGTGCCCTGCACGCACAGCTCTTGGACCAGATCTCCGCGCAAGAACCCCGCGCCTTGGGGCTGGACATCTTGTTCGGCGAGGAAGACAGCGACTACCCCGGCGACGACCTGCTGCTGGCCCGGGCACTGGAACGCAGCGCGCGCGCCGTGCTGCCGGTGGCGCGGCGCGACCTGGGCAGCTTCAGCGCGGCCGACGCACCGCTGCCGCTGCTGCGGCGCGCCGCCGCCCAGCTGGGCCATGTGCAGGCCCAGGTGGACGCCGACGGCGTGGCACGCAGCCTGCATGAGGGCGAAGGGCCGCAGACCGCGCCCTGGCCGCATTTCAGTGTCGCCATGCTGTGCGCCGCGGGGCAGGCATTGCCGCGCTGCCGCGGCAACGCAGCGCCCGCCGCCGGGCCTTGGGTGGGCCGGGATCTGCAAATCCTGCGCTTTGCGGGGGGAGAGCCGGCATTCACCACCTACTCCTACATCGACCTGCTCAAGGGCAGGTTGCCGGCGGATGCGCTGCGCAATAAATACGTCATCGTGGGGGCAACCGCCACCGGGCTCGGCGACATGTTTGCCGTGCCCTTGGTGACGCAGGCCGAGCGCATCGCCGGCGTGGAGTTGCTGGGCCATGCGCTCAACGCCAAGCTTGCGCATGCAGATATTCGGCCAGCCCCCACGGGCTGGGATATGGCGTTCAATCTCACACCCACGGCGCTGGCGCTGCTGGCCATCGTGCTGCTCGGGCCACTGGCCGGGCTGATGACCTGCTCGGCCCTCTTCGTGACCACCTTGGTCGTCTGTGCATTGGCGCCCACCCTGATGGGCTGGCAACTTGCCGCCGCGCCCGCCATGGTCGGCGTGGCCATGGTCTACCCGCTTTGGAGCTGGCGCCGGCTCAGCGCAGCCGCCTATTTTCTGCAATTGGAGATGCGCGAAATGCGCGAGGCGGGGCTCCCCTCTGTTCCCAGCGGGCAGTCGCGTCCGCTGCTGCGCGGTGACCTGCTCGAACGACGCATCCATGCCGTGGAAGACGCCGCACGCAGGCTGCGCCGGCTGCACCACTTCATCAGCGACAGCCTGCAGCAACTGCCGTCAGCCACCTTTGTATGCGATGCCCAAGGCCGGGTGACGCTGGCGAATGAGGCGGCGCAACGCTACCTGCAGGGGCGCTGCACGTTGGAGGGGCAGGCCATCGGGCAATTGTTGGGCGACCTCGTGGCGCCGCACTCAGACAGCCCACTGCTGCCGCTGGACGCGGGCCAGCTGGCCGCCATCGCCCCCCAGCAGGAAGGACGGGACGCACAGGGGCGCCACATGCTGTTGCTGTGCAAACCCTTCACGCAGGACGGCAATACCATCTGGCTGCTCACGCTGGTGGACCTGACCGACATGCGCCGCGCCCAGCAACAGCGTGACCAGGCGCTGCATTTCATCTCGCACGACATACGCGCGCCCATCGCCTCCATCCTCACGCTGCTGGAGATGCAGCGCGAATTCCCCGAACAACTGTCGCAACAGGACTTGCTGACGCGCGTGCAGCGCTACGCGCGCTCCTCGCTGGCCATGGCACAGGGCTTCGTACAGCTGGCCGGGGCCCAGGCCGAGGACTACCAGAGCGACGCCTTCGACCTCGCCGTTGCCCTGGAAGAAACCGTGGACGGCGCCTGGGCGGCGGCTCGCGGACATGAGGTCACCATGCACCTGACCACCCCGCCCGACGCCGCGCCCTTCCAGGGAGATCGCGGCCTGATCTGCCGCGCCATCGCCAACGTGCTGGGCAATGCCATCAAATTCAGCCCTGCGGGCAGCACGGTGCACTGCGCGCTGAGGTGCGAAGGGGCGTACTGGGTGATCTCCGTATGCGACCAGGGCCCCGGCATAGCACCGGAACTGCAAGACAAGCTATTCCAGCCCTTCAAGCGCCTGCACGAGGGCAGCCATCCGGGTGTCGGCGGCATAGGACTGGGCCTGGCACTGGTGCAGACCGTGGTGCAGCGCCACGGTGGCAGGGTCCAGGTAGACAGCAGCGGCGCAGCCGGTGCCACGTTCCAATTGTGGCTGCCACGCCTTCAGCCCTGAGATACCCAGGCGGGCGGCACATACGGTCCTACTGCGCACCCTTGCCCGTGAGGACAACACCCACTGTTTCAAACAGGATGATCAGGTCCAGTAACCACGAGTGATTCTTCACATAGTACAAATCGTACTGCAGCTTCTGCTCGGCATCCTTGATCGATGCACCATAATGGTAGCGCACCTGTGCCCAACCCGTGAGTCCAGGCTTGATTCCATGGCGCAGGGCATAGTAAGGAATATCCTGCGTCAGGCGCTCCACAAAATAAGGGCGTTCCGGCCTGGGCCCCACCAGGCTCATGTCACCCTTGAGCACACAAAATAGCTGCGGCAGTTCATCTATTCGCATCTTGCGGATGATTTTCCCCACACGGGTGACACGCGTATCCCCGGCGCCTGCCCAACGCGGAGTACCGTCTTTCTCCGCATCCTGGCGCATGCTGCGGAATTTGATGACGTTGAAAACACCGCCATTGAGTCCAACACGTTCCTGCCGATAGAAAATCGGGCGACCACTCTCTATAAAAATCAGGATCGCCGTCAACAGCATTATCGGAGCAGCCAACAACAGCAGCACGGCGGACCCCACGACATCAAGCAGGCGCTTGACGAGCGAACGCACAAACCCTTGCTTGAAACCATCGCCAAAAATCAACCAGCCGGCGGAAACCGCCTCCAGATGGACCTGTCCCAGGAGCTGCTCGAAATGGGTTGCCAGGTCAATCACATGTATGCCTTGGAGCTTGCAGTCAAGCAACTCGCGCATAGGCATGCTGCCGCCACGGCGCTCGCTCAATGCCACTACGATTTCATTGACATTCTGTTCGCGCACCACTTCGGTCAAGGTTTTTCCGGGAGATACGACATTCAGACCTGAAATAGCCGGCTCCTTTTCCTGCAAACCGCGAAAATATCCGATCAGCTCAATCCCTGGATCATTTTCTTGCAGGGACTTTCCAACGATTGACGCACGCACTCCCGTTCCATAAACCAGCACCCGCTGCCGCGCGTACGAAGCCGGTAAAATCTCATTTCCGAGCAAACGCATTATCAGCATTCCGCCGACTATAAGCAGAAGGGCCAGCAAGGTCTCCTCGTTCTGATACGGTGGGTGCAGCGGCATAAACAGCAGGATGCAGCCGGCAATTGCCATTGATAAAATAAATGACAGAACGGCACGCGCCCGCACCTGCCCCACAGTCAGTTTGCTGGGACGGTCATACAGGCCAAGGGCGAAATTCACGCCAACAATCCCTATGGCCATCAACCCACCGCGTACAAACCCCGAAGAGATCAGTGCTCCATTAAAACCACCCACTCCACCTTGCAACATCAGCGAAATAATCAGCGTGCCCACGATCAGCATCGTGTACATGATGATCTGCAAAATGGTTCCCCGCCGGAAATAATGATTAAAAATCTTTAACATTGCCACCCCTGCAATATCCGAATGCAGTCAAATACCATCTTTGTCAGCATGCATCGCTCTGAACGACGCTGGCACGTACTAAGGCTGCCGCAGCGGCTGATCTTCACCCGCCAACACTGATACGACAAGCAACAGCCACAGCATAATGGATACACGTGGAATTTCAATGAAACTTACTACGCACCCTACCAAAAGCGTGGCGGCGATGGAACCGGCCACTGTCAGGGCCAGCGGCTTGTGACGCGCTATGCCACGCCCGAGCAACACCAGAGCCCACAGCACCAACGCGGCCAGAACCAGCAGGCCGAGCAGTCCGCGCTCCACCAATAGCTCCAGCAGGAGGTTGTCCAGGTGCCAGGGCAGGAAATTGTCATACGCAATACTGCTCCAGTAGCGCGAGCCAAATGTGAAGAATGAATTCCTGAGTACCTGCCGGCCTTGGGCATCGATCAGCTCCACTCCCTCCAGGCGCAGGAGCGCGTCGGCCTGCAAGACTCTGATGCTCAGCACGCCCTCTCTCCAGCCAGCGCCCATGCCTTCCGACGCAAGGGCCGGGCCGAGCAAGGGCAACTCCATCCAGCCATTGATGGTCTTGCTGGCAGACGACAGATCGCGCGTACGCAGTTGGCAACTCAGGGTGTACAAAAGGTGCTGCTCGCACAGCTGCACCTTCACCCACACGGGTTCACCCATGTGGGCGCGCAGTCGGACCTTGTAACCACCGCCCGGCACCAATGCCACGCGCTGTGCAAGCGCCAGCCCGCCCCTGATGTCGGGACGTGCCGGTCCGAACAGCCAGGCCTCGCTGCCACCGCCGGCCTTTGGTTGCCAGCGCACGTGACCCGGCAGGGCCCCCTCGGCGGTCTGCCCGCTATAGTGCGCCGGCAGGCGCCCCACACCCAGCCCCAGCATCCATTGGCCGGGCGTATGCAGCAGGCCCACACCACGTTTCCAATGGGCCATACGTTGGTGCAGGTCCACCTTCGAGCGCACCAGACGATCGGACATGAAGGCCCCGCCGAGCCAGACCCCCATGGTCTCGACGACCAGTGCGGCCAGCAGCCATGCCATGGCCCGGCGATGCCACAGCGTGCCATCTGGAGCGTCGAAATGGTAGCGGTGCGCCAGCGCGCCCATGGCCATGCCGGTGATGACCACCGCCAGATACAGGCCACGCGAATAGGTCGTGAGCACCGCATAGGTGGACAGCAGCACCAGCGCCGCCGCGGCGTACCAACGCCAGCCACGGGGTGCCGACCAGGCGGACCACCACGCAAACGGCAAGGCCATGGCCAGGTAGGCATCGATCGCCGCTCCGCCTACATGCATCTCCCAGAACCACGCCGTGGTGCGATAGTTGGTGCTGAAATCCAGCAGGCCCACATATAGACTGCGCTCCCACACTACTCCGGCACAGACCAGAAAAAGCCCAATCACCATGCCGCGCGCCAGTCGCAGCGGCGCGCCTTGGGGCCAGCGGTACAGGACGGGCATCAGCAGCAGCCCCCACAGCAGGCTCTTGGCCACACGCAGCGTATTGCCGGGCAGGTCATAGTCGCCATAGGGCCCCTGGCTCCATAACCCGGCCAGCAGGCTGGCCCAAGATGCGCCGCCGCGTGCATCATCCAGGCCTCGCCATACTCCCAGCAGCAGCAGTGGCGGCAATGCCAGGTAGACCCAGCGCATGCTCAGCGGCGTTCGGGCACATGGTGCCGCGGAGCTGCGCCAGGCATCCATGCCCCAGCGCAGATACGCCCCGCCCATGAGGGCCAGAATCAGCAGGTCGGACCCATCGACCAACCACCAGCCAGACCAGGGCGTGAAACTGGCCACAGGCAAAAGGGCCGGGAGCACAAACCAAAGATCGGCAGGCCGCGACATGGCCCAGGCCACCATGGTAAACAGCAGCAACAGGGCCAGCATTGGTGCCAGCGGATAGTGCATTGCCGCTCCCAAGGCCGCGACGATGCACAGGGCACCGGGCAACGCCGCCCAGGGCCCGACCGTTGCCATGTGGCCTGCACCTGCGTTTCGGAACACTACACCTCCCGAATAAGCCCCGGACCCACGGCCGCATACCCGTCGAGCCGGTGGGGTCCGAGCGACATCATGGCACCTAAAGCAAAAAGGGCTTGCTGCCTAATGAATAGCAACAAGCCCTTATGCGTACTGGCGGAGAGGGTGGGATTCGAACCCACGGTAGTGTTGCCACTACGCCTGATTTCGAGTCAGGTACATTCGACCACTCTGCCACCTCTCCTGTGTGTCGAAGCGTGAAATTATAGCAAAAAATGGGGGCTCGTTGTTTTGCGACCCACACGCTGTGGGTTGCGAGTGACTGAGGCGCTATGCTTGCGGCCTGCACACTTCGCGTCAAAGCCGCATGTGCAGCAACCTCACAGGACCGCATGCCATGGATG
The DNA here is from genome assembly GCA_018241405.1 of Pseudomonadota bacterium. Taxonomy (GTDB): domain Bacteria; phylum Pseudomonadota; class Gammaproteobacteria; order Burkholderiales; family Burkholderiaceae_C; genus Alicycliphilus. The sequence continues at coordinate 44,761 of JAFEDY010000036.1, forward strand.
CACCCGCCGACGTCGCCCAACACGTTTCTACGCCTTCCCAGCCCTCCACTCCCTTCCCGCTCCCCGGGTATCAGGCAGCAGCGCTCCTGGCCGCGGGTGCCTTGAGCGCCTGTGGAGGCGGCAGCTCCTCCGACCCTGGCCCCACCCCATCGACACCACCCGCTAGTACAGCCAGCCCCACCAAGCCCGCCTCCGCCAATGATGCGGCCCGCTTTCTGACCCAGGCCACGCTAGGATTCTCTCGTGCCGACCTCGACGCCCTGGTGCGCTCGGGCTCCTATGGGGATTGGCTGAACGCGCAGTTTGCCCTCCCACGCAGCCAGTCGCATTTCGACTGGCTCATGGCCAAGGGCTATGGCGACAGCGCCAACATGAACAACTCCCAGGGGCTGGACAACACCCTCTGGCGCAAGCTCATCGCCAGCCCCGACGCGCTGCGCCAGCGCGTGGCACTGGCCTTGTCGGAGTTGTGCGTGGTGTCGGTGCTGGGCATCAACGGGCCGTGGCGCCAGTTCGCGGTGGCCAGCTACCTGGACACGCTGGAGGCCAACGCCTTCGGCAATTACCGCCAGCTGCTGGGCGAGATCAGCCTGAGCCCGGCCATGGGCTACTACCTCACGTTCCGCGGCAACGTCAAGGCCAACCCGGCCAAGGGCAGCGAGCCCGACGAGAACTATGCGCGCGAGTTGATGCAGCTCTTCACCATTGGGCTGCTGCAACTCAACCCGGACGGCAGCGTGCAGACCAACGGCGGCAAGCCCGTCGAAACCTACAAGCAGGCCGACGTGAGCGGCCTGGCACGCGTATTCACCGGCTGGGATCTGGACACCACGGGCCTGGCCAGCCCCTACCCACCCGAGGTGATGCGCCGGCCCATGACCCAGGTGGCCGGCCGCTATGAGACTGGCAGCAAGACCTTCCTGGGCGCGACCGTGGCGGCGGGTGCCTCCGCCAGCGACAGCCTGAAGACGGCGCTGGACACCCTGTTCAACCACCCCAACCTGCCCGTCTTCGTCGGCAGGCAGATGATCCAGCGCCTGGTGACAAGCAACCCCAGCCCGGCCTATGTCAGCCGGGTGGCGGCGGCCTTTGCCAACAACGGCAGCGGCGTGCGTGGCGACATGAAGGCCTTGATCTCGGCGATTCTGCTGGACCCCGAGGCGCGCGATGCGAGCGTGGCGGCGCGGCCCGACTTCGGCAAGCTGCGCGAGCCCGTGGTGCGTTTTCTCAATTGGGCCCGTGCCTATGGCGCAGCTTCGGCAAGCGACACCTGGGCCATTGGCGACCTGTCCGACCCCGCCACGCGCCTGGGCCAGAGCCCTATGCGCTCGCCCTCGGTGTTCAATTTCTTCCGGCCCGGCTATGTGCCGCCGAATACGGCACTGTCGGCGCAGGGCCTCACGGCGCCGGAATTCCAGATCACCAACGAGGTCTCGGTCGCGGGCTACGTCAACTACATGCAGCAGGTCATAGGCAACTCGCTCAAGGGCGACCTCAAGGCCGACTACGGCACGCTCATGCCCCTGGCCGGCAACTCGGCCGCACTGCTGGCCGAGGTCAACCTGGTTCTGGCCGGTGGCGCACTGTCGGCGGCAACCCTGGCGCAGCTCCAGTCGGCCGTGGACTCCGTGGCCCCCAGCACACCCACGGGACAGCAAAATCGCATTTTCATCGCGCTGACCCTGGTCATGGCGTCGCCCGAATTCATTGCCCAGAAGTGAGGGTCCCCATGCACCATTTCCAAAAAATTCAGCCCGACAACGCATCGCGCCGCAGCTTCCTGCGGCGCGCATCGGCCCTGTCCGTCATGGGAAGTGCCGCGCCCTGGGCGCTGTCGCTGTCCGCCATGGCCGACGCAGCCGCTGCCACGGCCACCGACTACAAGGCGCTGGTATGCGTCTTTCTGTATGGAGGCAACGACTACGCCAACACCGTCGTGCCCTACGACCAGGCCAGCTATGACGCGCAATACGCGCTGCGCGGCAATCTGCGCATAGACCGCGCGGCCCTGGCCCCGAACCTGCTGGCCCCCACCGCGGCGCTGGCGGGAGGCAGGCAGTACGCGCTGGCGCCGGGGCTGGAGCCACTCGTGCCCCTGTTCAACGCCGGCCAGATGGCCGTGATGCTCAACGTGGGCACGCTCGTGCAGCCCACCACGCTGGCGCAGTACCAGGCGCGCTCGGTGCCGCTGCCACCCAAGCTGTTTTCGCACAACGACCAGCAGTCCTATTGGCAATCTTCTTCGCCCGAAGGAGCCACCTCGGGCTGGGGCGGGCGCATGGGCGACCTGTTTGCCTCGGGCAACGGCAACGCCACCTTCACCAGCATGGGCGTGTCGGGCAACGCGGTGTACCTGGCGGGCAAGAGCGCCGTGCAGTACCAGGTGACGCCGAACGGCGCAGTGGCCGTCAATGGCCTGCGCACGCCGCTGTTCGGCTCGGCCGCCGCATCGTCGGTGCTGCAGTCCTTGATGACCGGCGCACGCGCCCAGCCGCTGGAGAACGAATATGTGCGCGTCTGCCAACGCTCGCTGGACGCGAATGCCCAGCTGGGCAGCGCGCTCGGCGCGACCAGCGTGACAACCCCGTTCCCCAGCGGCAGCCTGGCCGATCAGCTCAAGATGGTGGCGCGCCTGATTGCGGCACGCAACGCGCTGGGCGCCAGGCGCCAAGTCTTCTTCGTCTCCATCGGCGGTTTTGACACGCACGACGGCCTGCTCAAGGTGCACCCCGGCCTGATGGCTTCGGTGGGCGGCGCACTGGCAGCGTTCTACCGCGCCACCGTGGAACTGGGCGTGGACAGCCAGGTCACCACCTTCACCGCCTCGGACTTCGGGCGCACACTGGTGAGCAACAGCGACGGCTCGGACCACGGCTGGGGCAGCATGCATTTCGTGCTCGGCGGCGCGGTCAAGGGCGCCGCGTACTACGGCACGGCCCCGGTCATCGCCAACGGCGGCCCCGACGACGTGGGCCAGGGACGGCTGCTGCCAGGTCTGTCGGTGGACCAGTACGGCGCCACCTTGGCGAGCTGGCTGGGCGTGTCCACCACCGACCTGGCCAGCGTGCTGCCCAACCTGGGCAATTACAGCCAGCGCAACCTGGGCTTCGTATAAGCACAACGGGCCCCGCCGGGCCCATTGTGCTTGCTGCCGCGCGGGTGCCTATCCCTTCAGCCGCTCCAGCCCGCCCATATAGGGGCGCAGCGCCTCGGGGATGGTGATGGATCCGTCCGCGTTCTGGTAGTTCTCCAGCACCGCCACCAGCGTGCGGCCCACGGCCAATCCCGAGCCGTTGAGCGTGTGCACCAGTTCGTTCTTGCCCTGGGCGTTCTTGAAGCGCGCCTGCATGCGGCGTGCCTGGAAGGCTTCGCAATTGCTCACCGAACTGATCTCGCGGTAGGTGTTCTGCGCCGGCAGCCAGACCTCCAGGTCGTAGGTCTTGGCGCTGCCAAAGCCCATGTCGCCGGTGCACAGGCAGACCACGCGGTACGGCAGGCCCAGCTTCTGCAGAACGGCCTCGGCGTGGCCGGTCATCTCTTCGAGCGCCTCGTAGCTCTTGTCGGGGTGCACGACCTGCACCATCTCGACCTTGTCGAACTGGTGCTGGCGTATCATGCCGCGCGTGTCGCGACCGTAGCTGCCGGCCTCGGAGCGAAAGCACGGTGAATGCGCCGTGAGCCTGATGGGCAGGGCGCTCTCCGCCAGCACCTCACCGCGCACGAGGTTAGTGAGCGGCACCTCGCTGGTGGGGATCAGGTAGAGCTGTGCGTCGTCGGGCACGGGCTCGCCCTCCTGGCCGCCCTTCTTGGCAGCGAAAAGGTCGCCCTCGAACTTGGGCAGCTGGCCCGTCCCCCGGAGCGAATCGGCATTCACGATGTAGGGCACGTAGCACTCGGTGTAGCCATGCTCGCCTGTCTGCACATCCAGCATGAACTGCGCCAGCGCCCGGTGCAGGCGCGCGATGGAACCCTTCATCACGGTAAAGCGCGAGCCCGAGAGCTTCACGCCCATGTCGAAATCCAGGCCCAGCGGCGCGCCCAGGTCCACGTGGTCCTTCACGGCGAAGTCGAACGTCTTGGGCGTGCCCCAGCGGCGCACCTCGACGTTGCCGGCCTCGTCGCCGCCCACGGGCACGCTCTCGTGCGGCAGGTTGGGCACGGCCGCCAGCATGGCCTGCAGCTCGGCCTGGATCTGCTCCAGGCGCGCGGCCGACCCGTCGAACTCATTTTTGATAGCAGCCACCTGCGCCTTGGCGGCCTCGGCGGAGTCCTTCTCGCCCTTGCCCATCAGCATGCCTATCTGCTTGGACAGCTGGTTGCGCTGCGACTGCAGCTCCTCGGTGCGCGTCTGCAGGCTCTTGCGCTCGGACTCGAGGGCCTGGAAGGCCTCCACGTTCAGGAAGGCCTGGGGCTTTTTGCGGGTTTCCAGACGCGTGATGGCGCTGCCGAGGTCTTTGCGAAGGAGAAGAATGTCAAGCATGGTGCGATTTTAGGGGGACGCGCGCGCTATCTCAGGCCAGGCTTGCCGGGTCGAAATTGGCGCCGCACAGGATCAAGGCCACCGTCTCCTGCGGCCGCGGGCGGTAGGCGCCGGTCTGCAGGGCGGCCAGGCCCAGGGCGGCGGCGGGCTCCACGGCCAGCTTCAGCTCCTTCCAGAGCCATAGCTGCGCGGCGCGGATGGCCTCGTCGGGCAGCAGCAGCGATTCGTGCACATGGTGCCGGCTCACCTCCCAGCCTATGGCGCCGATGCGGCGCGCGCCCAGCGAATCCGCGGCCAGGCCGCCCACCTCCACGTCCATCGGCATGCCGGCGGCACGGGCGGCGTGAAGGGTGGGCGCGCGCTCGGGCTCCAGCGCCACCACATGGGCCCGGCTGTCCACCCAGGCGGCCACCCCGCCGATGAGGCCGCCGCCGCCCACGCTGACGAGCAGGCTGTCGGGCAGGCGGCCGCCCTGCTCCTCGATCTCCAGCGCCAGCGTGCCGGCGCCGGCCACCACCTCGGGCTGGTCGTAGGCATGGGCCTGCAGCGCACCCGTGGCCTGCTGGCGGGCCACGCAGGCCTGGAGGGCATCGGCATAGGTGGCGCCGGCCACCACCACGTCGGCTCCCAGGGCGCGCAGCCGGGAGCGCTTGGCCTCGGGCGAGACCTCGGGCACGAACACCTCGCAGCGCACGCCCAGGGTCTGGGCCGCGGCCGCCATGGCGATGCCGGCGTTGCCGCCCGAGGCGATGATGACGCCGCTGTCGGGCACGGGGCTGGCCAGCAGGCGGTAGAGCATGCCGCGCGCCTTGAAGCTGCCGCCCACCTGCAAATGCTCCAGCTTGAGCCAGACCTCGCCGCACTCCACCCCCAGCGAACGGCCGGACACCCGCATCAGCGGCGTGGTGCGCAGAAAGTCCGGCTGGCGGGCCAGCTGGCGGCGGGCGGCGGTGATGGCGGCGCGGTCGATCATGGGTGCTTTCGGCGGAGAAACGAGGTAGTTTAGAGGCTGGGCTCAACTACCGATAACATGCCCATAGCAGCCCCGCCGGGGCCCTACAGGATGAGGCGATGTTTTTTGTGTTTGGCCCGGCAGGGCAGATTTACCGGGGCGGAGCCCACCAGTTGTCACAAGTGCTGGCCGTGGGCGGCGTGCAACGCATCCGGGCGTTGGCGGCGCAATCGCAGTCGCCTGAGGCGACCCTGCCAGCGCATAGCCCTGCCCGCGAGGCAGGTGCGCCACCCATGCGCCAGCTGCAGGCGGCCTGGGCCTATGCGCAGACCGGCAGGGTCAAGCCGAAGGCGCGCCGCCCGCTGACGCAGGTCAGCGACGTGATGACGCGCGAAGTCTTCAGCCTGCCCATGGCCATGTCCATCCAGGACGCCTGGCAGGCCCTGCGGCAGGAGCAGCTGTCACAGGCGCCGGTGCTCAACGACCGGGCCCAGGTGGTGGGCCTGCTGCGCCACGCCGACATGGCGCCCGCCGATCTGCTGCCCGACCTGGACAGCATCAAGCGCACCTTCGCGCAGGCGCGCGAGCCCATCACCAATGTCATGCTGAGCCCGGCGCCCACCGTGTCCGACGACACGGACCTGCGCCGCGTGGCCAAGGCGCTGCTGGAGACCGGCCTGAGCGGCCTTCCGGTGACCGACGACGCGGGCCTGCTGCTGGGATTCGTGGCGCGCTCGGACATATTGCGCGCACTGGTGGCCGATCCGCCGCTGGATCTGTGGAGCTGAAGGCGGCCCCGCCCGGTCACGCTTCAGTCGCCCGTCACACCCTGGTCGCCCAGGTGCAGCGGCTCGCTGGGCACGCGGCTGGCCAGCACCTTGTCGATGGTCTTGCCGTCCATGTCCACCACCTCGAACTGCCAGTTCTCCCACTGCACGGTGTCCGTCACATGGGGCAGCCTGCCGGTGAGGAGCATGACCATGCCGCTGAGCGTCTGGTAGCGCCCGCGGTCCTCCTCGGGCACCGTGGACAGCCGCAGGCGGTCTTTGAGCTCGGGCACGGGGATATGGCCGTCGAGCAGCCAGCTGCCGTCTTCACGCTCCACGGCCCAGGAATCATCGGGATCGGGCGACTGGAACTCGCCGGTGATGGCCTCGATCAGGTCCTGTAGCGTGACGATGCCCTGCACTTCGCCGTATTCGTCGATGACGAAGGCCATCTGCACGTCGGACTGGCGGAAGTTGTCCAGCAGCTCACGCGCGTTGATGGTCTCGGGCACGTACAGCGCCGGCTGCAGCGGCTGCGCCGCCAGGTCGCGCGCGGCCGCATCGCGCACGGTGCGCGACAGCCATTTGCGCGCGCTGAGCACGCCCAGGACGTTTTCCATGCCGCCGCGCACCACGGGGAAGCGCGCGTGGTCGGACTCCTCGATGCGGCGCAGGTTTTCCTCGAACGGCTCTTGCACGTCCAGGCACACCACGTCGGCACGCGGCACCATGAGCGAGCCGATCTGCCGGTCGTCCAGGCGGAATACGTTGCGCACCATCTGGTGCTCGTGCGACTCGATCACGCCAGCGCTCGTGCCCTCGGCCAGCACGGCGTGGATCTCGTCCTCGGTCACGGCGTTGCCCTGGCCTTGCTTCACGCCCAGGGCGCGCAGCAGGCCTTCGGTGGAGATGGACAACAGGCGCACGAAGGGCTTGGTGGCCAGGGCCAGCCAGTTGATGGGGCGCGCCACGACGCGGGCCAGGGCCTCGGGGTGGCTCTGGCCCAGGCGCTTGGGCACGAGCTCGCCGATCACGATGGAAAAATAGGTAATCAAGAGCACCACCAGGCCGGTGGCGACATAGCTCGCGTACTGCGCCTGCAGTCCCAGGCCGACCAGCCAGTCGCCGAAGGGCTTGGCCAGGGCCGACTCCCCCACGATGCCGTTGAGCACGCCGATCGAGGTGATGCCGATCTGGATGGTGGAGAGAAAACGCGTCGGGTCCTCGCCCAGCTTGGCCGCGGCGATGGCACCGCTATCGCCCTCATCGATCAGCTTCTGCAGGCGCGTCTTGCGCGCGGAAACCAGAGCCAGCTCGGACATGGCGAACACGCCATTGAGCAGGATGAGGGCGAACAGTATTGCTATTTCCATATGCAGGGAGCCCGGCGTGCCCCCAGGGGGTGAAGAAGCGGTGATTGTAAGAAGTACCGCATTCTGCAAGGCTTGGGCCGTCGCCGGCCGCCGCAGGGCGCGCTCATGGGGCTTCCGGATCCGCAGCCGCGCCCAGCTTCAGCCCCTTGGGCAGGGGGAACTTCAGCGTCTCCTCGATGCCGGTCAGCTTGCGCACCGACACTGCGCCCAGCTCCTTGATGCGCGCAATCACGGCCTGCACCAGCACATCGGGCGCCGAGGCGCCGGCCGTCAGGCCCACGCGGGCGATGCCGTCGAACCATTCGGGGCGCAGCTCGTCCGCGCCGTCCACCATGTAGGCCTTGGTGCCCAGGCGCTCGGCCAGCTCGCGCAGGCGGTTGCTGTTGGAACTGGTGGGGCTGCCGACCACGATCACCAGATCCACCTGGGGGCTGAGCAGCTTGACCGCATCCTGGCGGTTCTGCGTGGCGTAGCAGATGTCCTGCTGCTTGGGCTCGCGGATTTTGGGGAAGCGCGCGCGCACGGCGGCGGTGATGGCGGCCGCGTCGTCCACGCTCAGCGTGGTCTGCGTGACCACGGCCAGCTTTTCGGTCTGCGCGGGCTGCACGCGCGCCACGTCGGCCACGTCCTCGACGAGGTGGATGCCTTCGTTGAGCTGGCCCATCGTGCCCTCGACCTCGGGGTGGCCCTTGTGGCCGATCATGATGAACTCGTAGCCCTCTTTGGCCAGCTTGGCGACCTCGACATGCACCTTGGTGACCAGCGGGCAGGTGGCGTCGAAGATCGTGAAGCCACGCGCGCGCGCCTCGTCCTGCACGGCGCGGCTCACGCCATGGGCGCTGAAGATCAGCGTGGAGCCGGGCGGCACCTCGGCCAAGTCCTCGATGAAGATCGCGCCCTTGGCCTTGAGGTCATTGACCACATAGGTGTTGTGCACAATCTCGTGGCGCACGTAGATCGGGCGGCCGAACTTCTGCAGCGCGCGCTCGACGATCTCGATGGCACGATCCACGCCGGCGCAGAAGCCGCGCGGCTCGGCCAAGACGATTTCCTGGGGCTTCTGCATGGCGTCAGAGCACGCCGATGATTTGCACCTCGAACGTGACGGGCACGCCCGCCAGCGGGTGATTGAAGTCGAAGCGCACGGCGCCGTCGTCCCGCACCTGCAGCGCCACGCCGGCGTACTTGCCCATGCCGTCGGGCGTGGGGAACTCGACCACGTCGCCCACGGTGTAGTCCTCGTCGGGGTCGCCCAGGTCATTCAGCAGCTTTCTGGCCACCCACTGCTGCATGTCGGGATTGCGCTCGCCAAAGGCCTCGCCGGCGGCCAACTCGAAGCTGGCGCGCGCGCCCTCGGCCATGCCGATCAGGCGCTGCTCCAGCGCGGGCGAGAGCTCGCCCGTGCCCACCGACAGGGTGGCCGGCTTGTCGTCGAAGGTATTGATCACGGTGCCCGCCGGGCCGGCCAGGCGATAGTGCAACGTGAGGAAGGACCCCTGCTGCACGGTGGGCAGGCCGGTGGCGGCGGTGGTGGTGTCTGCGGTCATGGAGGCTCTCGATAAACTCCCGCCATTGTAGAAAACCGGGTAAATCCCTACGGCCCCGCCAGCGAGCCGCTGCCCTTGCACCATGCCCCTCAAAGACCTGCCCACCGACGCCCAGCCGCGCGAGAAGCTGCTCGCACGCGGCCCCGCCGCCCTGTCCGACGCCGAGCTGCTGGCCATACTGCTGCGCACCGGCATGGCCGGCAAGGGCGTGCTGCAGCTGGCGCAGGAGCTGCTGGACGCGCCCACGCGCGACGCCAGCGGCCGCATCACCGGTGGCGGCTTTGGCGGCATGGCCGGCCTGCTGCACGCGGGCGCGGCAGACCTCGCGCGCATCAAGGGCCTGGGCCCTGCCAAGCGTGCCGAGCTGGTGGCGGTACTGGAGCTGGCGCGCCGGGCCCTGGCCCAACAGCTACGCGAGCGCGAGGAGTTCGACAGCCCCGGCGCCGTCAAGCAGTACCTGCAGCTGCACCTGGCGGCGCGCGCACACGAGGTGTTTGCCGTGCTGTTCCTCGACAGCCAGAACCGGCTGATCGGCATGGAGGAGCTGTTTCGCGGCACGCTCACGCAGACCAGCGTCTACCCGCGCGAGGTGGTGCTGCGCGCCCTGCACCACCAGGCCGCCGCCGTGGTGCTGGCCCACAACCACCCCAGCGGCAGCGTGCAACCGAGCCGCGCCGACGAGGCGCTGACCCAGACCCTCAAGGCTGCGCTGGCCCTGGTGGACGTGCGCGTGCTCGACCATGTCATCGTCGCGCCGGGCGCGGCCCTGTCCATGGCCGAGCAGGGGCTGGTGTGAACCTGCTGCGCTGGGTATGGACGACGCTGCTGGCGCTGGCCGGCTGCGCCCTGCCCATCTCACCACTTGCGCCGCCCACGCCCGATGCGCGGCTGGCCCCGCATCTGCGCCTGATCGGCGTGGCCGAGCTCAGCCCCGGCACCGAGTACGGCGGCACCACCCTGGGCGGCCTCTCGGGCATCGATTACGACGCCGCGCAGGACGCCTACCTGTTCATCAGCGACGCACGCCAGCCCCATGTCTACACCGCCCGCCTGCACTACGGCGCGCACGGCCTGGACACGCCCCGATTCACCGGCGTGCATGCCCTGCTGCACGCCAGCGGCCAGCCGTTTGCCCCCTGGTGGAACCTGCAGCCCGGCATGGACAGGCCCGACGCCGAGGCCGTGCGCTGGCTGCCCGGCGCCCGGGCCTTTCTGTGGACCAGCGAGGGCGACTTTGGCCGCGGCTTCGGCCCGCAGCTGCGCGCGGCGCGCGCCGATGGCAGCCCCGTGCGCGCCCTACCCCTGCCCGCCAGCTTCACGCCCACCAAGAAGCACGGCCCGCGCCGCAACGGCACGCTGGAGGGCCTGGCCCTGACCCCCGATGGCCACAGCGCCTGGCTGGCCATGGAGCTGCCCTGGAAGCAGGACGGCGACGAGGCCACGCCCGCGAACGGCGGCGCGCCGGTGCGCATCACGCAGATCGACATCGCCAGCGGCCGGCCGCTGCACCAGATCGCCTACCAACCCGACGCCGTGCCGCGCACGCGCCGCCTGCCGGGGCCGCAGATCAACGGCGTGAGCGAGATCCTGGCTGACGGCCCGCACCACCTGCTGGTGCTGGAGCGCGACTACAGCGCCGGCGCCGGCTTTGGCGCGCGCCTGTACCGCATCGACACGCGCATGGGCAGCGACACGCTGGCGCTTGACGCCCTCACGCCCGCCAACCACAGCGTCGCGCCCAAGACCCTGGTGGCCGACCTGGCGGCACTGGGCCTGACGCCCGACAACATCGAGGGCATGACCTGGGGCGCGCCGCTCACGCAAGGCGCCCAGGGCAGCGGCTGCGTGCTGGTGTTCGTGAGCGACGACAACTTCAACCCCGCCCAGGTCACGCAGTTCATCGCCGCCGAATACCTGCCGCTGCGCGGCGGGCATGAGCGCTGCGCTACAACCTCCCCATGAGCGCCGCATTCAAAGCCCGGTCCCTCTCCGACCTGAAACCCCTGCGCCGCGCCGTGCAGGAGGCCGCCGCGCGCGCGGCCGAGCGTGAGCGCCTGCGCCAGGAGGCCGAGCGCCGCGCACGCGCCGCGCGCCACCTGTTCCAGGACGCGGTAGGCGCCGTACTGCCCCTCAAGGGCCAGGCCGAGCGCCACTGGAGCGCCCCGGTGCCGCCCGAGCCCCAGCCCGTGCAGCGCCAGCGCGACGAGCAAAGCGTGCTGCGCGAATCCATGAGCGACGAGTTCGACGTGAGCACGCTGCTGGACGTGGACGACCAGCTGAGCTTTCGCCGCTCCGGCATGGGCCTGGATGTGACGCGGCGCCTGCGCGCCGGCCACTGGAGCATCCAGCGCCAGCTCGACCTGCACGGCCTGCGCCGCGACGAGGCGCGCGAGGCGCTGGGCGAGTTCATCCGCCTGGCGCACCGCACCGGCCTGCGCTGCGTGCGCATCGTGCACGGCAAGGGCCTGGGCTCGCCAGGCAGGCAGCCCGTGCTCAAGGGCCGGGTGCAGGCCTGGCTGGTGCAAAAAAAAGAGGTGCTGGCCTTCGTGCAGGCCAGGCCGGCCGACGGCGGCGCGGGCGCGCTGGTGGTGCTGCTGGCGCCGGGATGGCGCCGGTCTTGAATAAAAAATGCTACTAAGGATTGCCTGGTAAGCGCTGCAAGCTATTCAATAAATAGCAAAATACTACACTACAACCCGTGAAACCGGCACACCCCAAGCGAGAGCCGCCGCGCAAGGGCAGCCCCGCCGCACTGGCGGCGTCCCCCTTCCCACGCGAAGCGTGAAGAGAAGGGGGAAGCGGCGAAGCCGCTCAGGGGGTTGTCTACTTGTTCCTCATCCAGTCGGCCGTATTCATGAAGCTCTGCTTGAGCCGCTGGCGCAAATCCTCGGGCACGCCGACCTCGCCCATGGCCTGGTCCATGCAGGTGACCCACTGGTTGCGCTCCAGGATGCCAATGGCAAACGGCATGTGGCGCGCGCGCAGGCGCGGGTGGCCGAAGCGCTCCTGGTAATGGTCCGGCCCGCCCAGCCAGCCGCAGAGGAACCAGAACAGCTTGTTGCGCGCGTCATCCAGCGTGCTGCCATGGGTGGCGCGCAGCTCGGCGTAGCCGGGCTCCAGGTCCATGAGATCGTAGAAGCGGTCCACCAGCTGGCGGATGGCGCCCTCGCCGCCTATCCACTCGAAGGGCGTGGCGACGGCTGCGGGCGAGGTATCAGAATCGGACATGGGCGCGATTGTAAAAAGCGGGCCCGGCCCGCGCAGATGGCCTCAGCGATGCCCCTGCGCCTCGGCTTTGGTCTGGCAGGCGATGCAGCGTGTGGCCGAGGGTTGCGCCAGCAGGCGGGCCACGCCCACGCTTTGGCCGCAGTCGGTGCATTCGCCATAGCTGCCATCGGCCATGCGCTCCAGGGCTGCGCGCACCGCCACCAGCTCGGCGTGGTCGCGCGCGGCCTCGGCGTCGCGCACCATGGCGGCGGCCATGCTATTGGCCTGGTCGCGCGGGCTGCCGGGTTCCTCGGCGTCGCCCTGGCTGGCGGCCTCGGCCACGCCCAGCATGTCGCGCTGGACAGCGTCCAACTGCTGCAGCAGCCGCTCCTTGCGCTGTTCCAACTGGGCGCGCAGCTGCTGGACTTGGGAGGCGGTGAGGGTGGTGTTCATGCAACCAGCATGCCACTGGAGGCGTCGGCCGTGTTGACGCACATCATGTCCCCTCTGCCGCCGTGGTCGCCAGCCAGCGCAGAAAAAGCCCGGGGGCGTCCCAGGCCTGGTCGGTCGCCAGGTCCAACGCATGGGCCAACTCCTCGGGCGCCAGCGGCTCCGCATGCTGCTGCTGGCGCGCAAGCACGGCGATATCTGCCTCGGACGGGTCGGTGCCCGCCGCCTGGCGCCGCTGCACGCGCCGCAGCAGGCTGCCGGGCGCCGCGTGGCAGTGCAGGATGGCAAACGGCACGGCCAGCGCGCGCGCCAGGGCGTGGAAGGCGTCGCGCTCGCTGCGGCGCAGAAAGGCCGCGTCCACGATGACCGGGTAGCCGGCCTGCAGCAGGGCGCGCGTCTGCAGCGCCAGCTGGGCAAAGGTGCGCTGCGATGCTTCGCGCGTGTAGATGTCGAGACCCAGCGCGGCCGAGTCGGCCAGCGGTGCCAGGCCGTACAGGCGCTTGCGCTCCACGTCCGAGCGCAGGCGCACGGCGCCCTGCTGGAGCAGCGCCGCGGCCGCGGTGGATTTGCCCGAGCCCGACAGGCCATGGGTGATGAGCAGGCGCGCGTCCATGGGCGCAGCAAGCCGTTCGGCGCAGGCCAGGTAGTCGGGGCCATGCGCCGCCGCACCCTGGGTGGCGCGCAGGCGCGCCGCCAGGGCGCGCACCAGGGCGCGGTAAACCTCGTAGGGGCGCAGCACGGCCAGGCCGCCATAGTCGCCGCCGGCGGCAAGATAGGCGTCGAGGAAGCGCCAGGCCAGGTCGCTGCGGCCATGGGCGTGCAGGTCCATGGTGAAGAAGCCGGCGTCGGCCAGTGGGTCAATCCAGCGCAGCAGGGGGCTGAACTCCAGGCAGTCGAAGGCCGTGACCACGCCGTCCAGCCGCACCACATTGCCCAGATGCAGGTCGCCATGGCATTCGCGCACCTGGCCCGCCATGCGGCGCGCGGCCCAGCATTCGCCCAGATGCGGCTGATGCGCGCCGAACCAGGTGCGCAGAGCCGCGAGACGCGCGCGCCCGGATCGGCCGAGCAGCGCGTCCAGCTGTTCCAGTACGTCGCCAATGGCCTTGCCGACCTGCGCGGCGCTGCCCCAGTCCGTGTCCGCTGGCGCCACCGGCGCATCGGCGTGAAAGCGCGCCAGGCGCTCCGCGAAAGCATCCAGTTCGGCAGGGGCCAGGGTGCCGGCGGGCACCAGGGCGTCGAGCTCGCTGCCGGCGGGAAAGCGGCGCATGCGCAGCACCCAGTCGATGGCCTCGCCCGTGTCCTGCGCCGTCCCCAGACGCGGGTGGCGCACATCGCCCAGCACGGGCAGTACGTCCAGATACAGCGATGGCGCCAGGCGCTGGTTCAGGCGCAGTTCCTCGGCGCAGAAATGCCGGCGCGCAGCCCGCGTGGAAAAGTCGGCAAACGGCAGGCGCAGCGGTTTCTTGAGCTTGTAGGCATGCGTGGGCGTGAGCAGCAGGTGCGACAAATGCGTCTGCAGGTGCTGCACCGGCCCGCCGTCGGTCAGGCGAAGGGCCTCGCACAGCCCCGTGGCCAGCTCGGTTCCGTCGTCCTGATTCATAGCCGAACAAGGGTCCATCGCCCTATCCATAAGCGGTAGCAGCTATCAATTTTCATGTCTGCCTGCGGCACAGCGACTCATTCCAGGCCGGGTTGGGCCGGCCCTGGCCCGCGTACTGCTGGTTGCGCGAGTTGGAGCGCCACACGCCGCCGCCAAAGCCGGCGATGGGTTCGGTGCGGTACCAGAACCAGCGCCCGTCCGCGTCCTGCGCCAGCCAGTCCCAGCCCGCGGGGGCCTGGTACCAATCTGGCTTCCAATCTGCTGTTTCATTCACTTGGCTGGCTCCCCCATTGCGGCGCCACCCGGTGCCGGGCAGCTGTTGACGAAAACTTTACACGCCGTGCCGGCCCATTCAGCGCAAATCCTGTGAACCGCAGGCGACCAACTGCGTTCTAAGAGCGTGTTCACGATCTCCACATGGTGCCCGTTGCCCCGCAAAGACGGTGGCTGCAAGGCGCAAAGTGCCGCCGCGCTGGTGGCCCGGCGAGCATTTGCAACGCCGCAGACGCTGTCTTTGCGGGACAACCCTTCGGGCAAGGCAGCAAAAGGCCGCACTCATCGTTGCGCGCCTAGTCCAGGCCACCAGCATGGCCTGCGGCGCGCGCCTCGATTGCAGCCTTTTGCTGCCTTGCGGGCACCATGCGGAGACCGTGAACACGCTCTAACATGCACCATGGCTCAATACCGGAGAAGTCCATCATGACCAAAAGCGTGAAAGGCATGGCGGCACGCCTGACGTTTTCGCTACTGGCGCTGTCCGCCCTGGGTGGATGCGCGGTCTATGGGCCGCCTCCAGGCCCTTACACCTACTACGGACCCGACGCCAGCGGCCAGGCCGTCTATGCGGCGCCGCCCGTCAGCTATCCTGCCGCGCCCGTCTATTCCTCCCCGTACTACTACGGACCGGCCTATGTGGGCCCGCCGATCGGGCTGAACCTTGGTTTCAGCTATTGGCGTGGCGGCGGCGGAGGCTGGCGTGGCGGTGGTCGCGGCTGGCATGGCGGCGGCGGCCATGGCTGGGGCGGCCGCCGCTGAAGGGCTCTCCTTGGGCTACTCTGCCGCGCGGCGCAGGGTGTCCACCACGGGGCGGCGCAGCACCTCGCGCAGCCCCCACCAGCCCGCGGCCAGCGCCAGCAGCGCACCCGCCAGGCTGCCCGCCAATGGCACCCAGGGGCGCACCGTCCAGCTGAAGTCGAACACATAGCGCGCCAGCAGCCAGCCCACGGCGACGGCCACGCCGCTGGCCAGCAGGCCCGCCAGCAGCCCCACGCCGGCCAGCTCGGCCCGCTGCACCTGGCGCAGCAGGCTGGCGCGCGCACCCACGGCGCGCATGATGGCGAACTCGCGCGCGCGCTCCTCGCGCGTGGCGGTGACGGCCGCAAACAGCACCACCAGGCCCGCGGCCAGCGTGAAGGCGAAGAGGAATTCCACCGCGCGTATCACCTGCGCCAGCACGCCCTGCACCTGGGCCAGCGTGGCGCTCATGTCCACGTTGGTGACGTTGGGGAAGGCGCGCACCAGGGCGTTGTCGAAGCCAGGTTGATCGGGCGCGCGGTACGCGGCCAGGTAGGTCAGCGGCACGTCGGGCATCTGCGCCACGGGGTACATGACGAAGAAGTTGGCGCGCATGGAGCTCCAGTCCACATGGCGCAGGCTGGTGATGCGCACCTCGCTGGGCGCGCCGCCGATGTCAAAGCGCAGGCGGTCGCCGAGCTTGAGGCCCAGGGTCTTGGCAATGCCCTCCTCCACGCTCACGGCACCCGCTTCCTCGGCCGTCCAGCGGCCGGCGGAGATGCTGTTGTGCGCCGGCGGCTGGCTGGCGTTCGACAGGTTGAACTCGCGGTCCACCAGGCCCTTGGCACGGTCGTCGGCGTAGTCCTCCAGGCGTACGGGGCGGTCATTGATGGCCACCAGGCGGCCGCGGAACATGGGGTACCAGTCGTACTGCGCCACGCCGGCCTGCTGCAGCCGCGCACGAAAGTCATCGGCCTGGTCCGGCATGATGTTGATGACGAAGCGGTTGGGCGCATGCGCGGGCGTGGCGCTTTGCCAGCTGGCGATGAGGTCGGTGCGCAGCAGCACCAGCAGCACCAGGGCCAGCAGGCCCACGGCCAGGCTGGCCACCTGCACCACGGCATAGGCCGGGCGCGCGGCGATCTGGCGCGTGGCCAGCACCAGCCAGCGCGGCGCCATGGTCTCGCTCACAAGCTTGCGCAGCAGCCGTACCGCCACCCAGGCCAGAGCCGCGAACAACAGCACGGCGGCGGCAAAGCCGCCCACGGCGATGGAGCCCAGCTTCCAGTCGCGGCTGACCACCAGGAGCAGCGCGGCAAAACCGGCCAGCCCCAGGCCCAGCATGGCCAAAGACGTGGGGCGCACGCTCCCTAAGTCACGGCGCATGACGCGCAGCGGCGGCACCTGCGCCAGCTGCAGCACGGGCGGCAGGCCGAAGGCGCACATCAGCGTCAGGCCCACGCCCACGCCCAACGCCACGGGCCAGAGGCTGGGCGCAGGCAGGGCCGATTCCACCAGCCCCGCCAGCAGCAGCACGAACACATGGTGCACGGCAAAGCCCAGCAGCACGCCCACGGCGCTGGCGCACAGGCCCACGAGCAAAAATTCAAGCGCATAGGCGCCGGCGATGGTGCGCTGGCTCTGGCCCAGCACGCGCAACAGCGCGGCGGCGTCCAGGTGGTCGCTCGCAAAACCGCGCGCGGCCAGGGCCACGGCCACGGCCGACAGCAGCGCGGCCAGCAGCGCCACGAGGTTGAGGAATTTCTGCGCGCGGTCGAGCGTCTGGCGCATCTCGGGGCGGCCGCTGTCCAGCGACTCGACGCGCACGCCGCGCATGCCAGGCTGGGTGACGGCCTGCTCGGCCCAGGCGGTGAAGCGCTTGACGGCGTCGGGCGCGCCGGCCACGGCAAAGCGGTAGGTGATGCGGCTGGCGGGCTGCACCAGGCCGGTGGCGGGCAGATCCAACGCGTTGATCATGACGCGCGGCGCAAAGCTCATGAAGCCGGCGCCGCGGTCGGGCTCCAGCGTGATGATGCGCGTGATGCGCAGCTGCGTGTCGCCCAGCAGCAGCGGGTCGCCCAGCTTGAGCGACAGGGTGTTGAGCAGCGGCGCATCCACCCAGGCCTGGCCGCGCGCGGGGATATCCTGCGTGGGGCTTCCTGCGCGCTCGGCATCGTCGCTGACCTGCAGGCGGCCGCGCAGCGGGTAGCCCGGCTCCACGCTCTTGAGCGCCACCAGCCGGCTGGCGCCGCCCTGTGCGTCGCTGGCACGCGCCATGGTGGGAAAGCCCAGCGTGGTCACGCTCGCCAGGCCCAGGGCGCGTGCGCGCTCCTGCACCGCCGCCGGCGTGGGGTTGTCGCTGGCCACCACGGCGTCGCCGCCCAGCAGCTGCAGCGCGTCGCGCGCCAGCCCCCCGTGCAGCCGGTCGGCAAAAAAGCCCACCGAGGTGAGCGCCGCCACGGCGAGCAGGACGGCCACCATGAGCAGGCGCAGCTCGCCCGCGCGCAGGTCACGCCACAGCGTGCGCCAGCCCAGTGCGATGAAGGAAGCGGAAGGACTTGCCATGGCCGGCGATCATGCCAGCCCGTGCTGCAGCACCAGGCGTTCGGCGCCGCTGTAGCACAAGAAGCGTTTGTTGGTCGCCCGGCCTATGGCGCACAGGCCGAGCTGGCTGGCGACGGCATGGCCCATCTGCGTCATGCCGCTGCGCGAGACGACGATGGGCACGCCCATCTGGGCGGACTTGATGACCATCTCGCTCGTCAGGCGCCCCGTGGTGTAGAACACCTTGTCGCCGCCCTGCATGGCCGCGGCATCGGGCTGCATCCACATCCAGCCGGCGATGGTGTCGATGGCGTTGTGGCGCCCCACATCCTCCACGAAGACCAGCATGCGCGGCCCCTGGAACAGCGCGCAGCCATGCACCGAGCCCGCGGACTTGTAGGTGGACTCCTGCAGCCGGATGGCGTTGACGATGGCGTAGAGATCGGCCTGCGTGAGCCGTGCGGGCGCCAGCTTGATGTCGGCCACCTCGTCCATCAGGCGGCCGAACACGCTGCCCTGGCCGCAGCCGGTGGTGACCACCTTGCGCGCCGTGCGCTCTGCGATGCGCGCAATGCCGCGGCGCGTGCGCACGGCGGCGGCGCCCACCTCCCAGTCCACGGTGATGGACGCGATCTCATCGACCGCATCCACCAGCCGCTGGTTGCGCAGATAGCCCAGCACCAGCAGCTCGGGGTGGGCGCCCAGCGTCATCAGCGTGACCAGCTCGCGCCGGTCCACGTACACGGTCAGCGGGCGCTCGGCGGGGATGTGCAGTTCCTCCGGCTCGCCGCGCTCGTTGACGGCCTGCACCGCGTGGGTCAGCGCCGCCGCAGCCTGCGTGAGGCGCGGCAGGAGGGCTGCGGCGGGTGGGGTCTGGCGTTCGGGCGCGTGCATCATGGGTACAGCCTACATGCAAGCACGCCTCTGCGCTGCGCGCCTGGCATTCGCGGCTACGCCGAGGCGGGTTCGCCCTCGCCAACGCCCTGCACCGCCACGGCGCAATACTTGAACTCGGGGATCTTGCCGAACGGGTCCAGCGCCGCGTTGGTCAGCAGGTTGGCCGCCGCCTCCACGTAGGCGAAGGGCATGAACACCGCGCCGCACGGCGTGCCGTCGTCGCGGCGCACGCGCACCTGCACCGCGCCGCGGCGCGAGCGTATCGCCGCCCAATCCCCCGGCGCCAGGCCCAGGCGCGCGAGCTCGTCGCCATGCAGCGAGGCCGTGGCGACCGGCTCTATGGCGTCGAGCACGGCCGAGCGCCGCGTCATGCTGCCTGTGTGCCAGTGCTCCAGCTGGCGGCCCGTGATGAGCACCAGCGGGTAGTCGGCGTCGGGGCGCTCGTCGGCCGGGATGATGTCGGCCGGCACCAGCGTGACGCGGCCCGTGGGCGTGGGAAAGCGCTCCGTGAACACGATGGGCTGGCCCGGGTCGTCCTCGGACAGGCAGGGGTAGGTCACGCTGGATTCACGCGCCAGCCGCTCCCAGCCGATGCCCGCGATGGCGCCGGCCATGGCCTGGCGCATTTCCTCGTACACCGCGGCCACGCCGGCTTCCTCGCCCTCGTAGGACCAATCGAGGCCCATGCCGCGGGCCATCTGCTGCACGATCCACAGGTCGGGCCGCGCGTCGCCCGGCGGGCTCAAGGCGCGCCGGCCCAGCTGCACCATGCGGTCGGTGTTGCTCACGCTGCCGGTCTTCTCGGGCCAGCTGCTGGCGGGCAGGATCACGTCGGCCAGCCAGGCGGTCTCGGTCAGGAAGATGTCCTGCACCACCAGGTGCGACAGGCTGGCCAGCGCCTGGCGCGCATGGTTCAGGTCGGGGTCGCTCATGGCCGGGTTCTCGCCCATGATGTACATGCCGCGCACCTTGTGCGGGTCGGCGTCGTCGGCCAGGGCCTTGTGCATGATCTCGACCACGGTGTAGCCGGGCTGGTCATCGAGCGGCAGGCCCCAGAAGCTCTCGAACCACGCGTGCGCCTCGGGGCTGTCCACGCGCTGGTAGTTGGGGAACATCATGGGGATCAGGCCCGCGTCGCTCGCGCCCTGAACGTTGTTCTGGCCGCGCAGCGGGTGCAGGCCGGTGCCGGGCTTGCCGATCTGGCCGGTGACGGTGGCAAGGGCTATCAGGCAGCGCGCGTTGTCGGTGCCGTGGATATGCTGGCTCACGCCCATGCCCCAGAGGATCATCGCCCCTTTAGCCTTGGCGAAGGCGCGCGCCACCTCGCGCAGCGTGGCGGCGGGTATGCCGCAGATGGGCGCCATGGCCTCGGGGCTGTAGGCGCGTACGTTCTCGCGCAGAGCCTCGTAGTTGAGGGCGCGCTCGCGGATGAAGTCTTCATCGGCCAGGCCCTCTTCGATCACCGTATGGATCAGCGCATTCAGCATGGCCACGTCGGTGTCGGGGCGGAACTGCAGCACGCGCCAGGCGTGGCGGCCGATGTCGGTCACGCGCGGGTCGGCCAGCACTATCCTGGCGCCCTGCCGGGCGGCGTTCTTCATCCAGGTGGCGGCCACGGGGTGGTTGGTCGTGGGGTTGGAGCCGATCACCAGGATGAGCTCGGCATGCGCCACGTCGCTCACCGGGTTGCTCACCGCGCCCGAGCCCACGCCCTCGAGCAGCGCGGCCACGCTGGAGGCATGGCACAGGCGCGTGCAATGGTCCACGTTGTTGCTGCCGAAACCCGTGCGCACGAGCTTCTGGAACAAATAGGCCTCCTCGTTGCTGCCCTTGGCCGAGCCGAAGCCTGCGAGCGCCTTGGGGCCATGGGTGTCGCGCAGCTGGCGCAGGCCGCCCGCGGCCAGCTGCAGCGCCTCGTCCCAGCTGGCCTCGCGGAACACCTCGCGCCAGTCATCGGGCCGCACCTCGCCCCGCCAGTCCTTCGGCATGCCCGGCTTGCGCACCAGCGGCATGGCCAGGCGCTGCGGGTGGTGCGCGTAGTCGAAGCCGAAGCGCCCCTTGACGCACAGGCGGCCGCGGTTGGCCGGGCCGTCGCGGCCTTCCACGCTGATGATTTTTTCATCGCGCACGTTGTAGGTGACCAAGCAGCCCACGCCGCAAAACGGGCACACCGAATCCACCTTGCGATCCACCTTCTGCGGGCCAATATGCGTCTTGGCGCTCAGGGCGCCCGTGGGGCAGGCCTGCACGCATTCGCCGCAGGCCACGCAGGTGCTCTGGCCCATGGGGTCGCCCAAGTCGAAGACGATTTTTGACCCCGCGCCGCGCAGCGCGTAGCCGATCACGTCGTTGACTTGGCTTTCGCGGCAGGCACGCACGCAGCGCGTGCACTGGATACAGGCGTCCAGGTTGACGGCCATGGCCGGGTGGCTCATGTCGGGCGCGGGCTGCTCGCGGCGCAGCGCGGCCAGGGCCGGACGCACGGCCACGCCCAGCGCATCGGCCCAGGTGCTGAGTTCGCCATGCGGGCGCGCGGGGTCGTCCTGCAGCCACTTGTAGCCCTGCTCGGGCAGGTCGGACAGCAGCATCTCGACCACCATCTGCTGGCTCTTGCGCGCGCGCGGGCTGTGGGCCTCTACCCGCATGCCGGGCGTGGGCGCGCGGCAGCAGCTGGGGGCCAGGGTGCGTTCGCCGGCAATCTCGACCACGCAGGCGCGGCAGTTGCCGTCGGGGCGCAGGCCGTCGGTGTGGCACAGGTGGGGAATCTCGACACCATGGCGGCGCGCGGCCTGCCAGATGGTTTCGCCCGGCTCGGCCTGCAGGGCCTGGCCGTCAAGCTCGAACGGTATGGTATTCATGGCCTGGCCTCCCCGGGGTTGGCGGGTGGCATGCGTTCGGTGCGCACGCCGCCGCGCGGCAGCGGCAGGTCTCCGGGCCAGGGGCCCTGGCCCACCTCGTGCGCAAAGTACTTGTGCATGCAGCGTATGGGGTTGGGCGCGGCCTGGCCCAGGCCGCAGATGGAGGCGTCGGCCATCACCAGGGCCAGGTCGTCCAGCGTTTCCTCGTCCCACACGGGTGCCTGCATCAGGCGCGCGGCCTTGTCCGTGCCCACGCGGCAGGGCGTGCACTGGCCGCAGCTTTCGTGCGCAAAGAAGCGCATCACGTTCAGCGCCACGTCCCGCGCCCTGTCCTGCTGGCTCAGCACGATGATGGCCGCCGAGCCTATGAAGCAGCCATGGGGCTGCAGCGTGTCGAAGTCCAGCGGCACATCGGCCAGGCTGGCCGGCAGGATGCCGCCCGAGGCGCCGCCCGGCAGGTAGGCGTAGAGCGTGTGGCCCTCGGCCATGCCGCCGCAGTATTCGGCTATCAGCTCGCGCAGCGTGATGCCCGCGGGCGCGAGTTTGACGCCGGGTTCCCGCACGCGCCCGCTGACGCTGAAACTGCGCAGGCCTTTGCGCCCATGGCGGCCAAAGCCCGCGAACCACTGCGGGCCCTGCTGCACGATGTCGCGCACCCAGTACAGGGTCTCGAAGTTGTGCTCCAGCGTGGGCCGGCCAAACAGCCCCACCTGGGCGATGTAGGGCGGGCGCATGCGCGGCTCGCCGCGCTTGCCCTCTATGCTCTCTAGCATCGCCGACTCCTCGCCGCAGATGTAGGCGCCCGCGCCGCGCCGCAGCTCGATGCGCGGCAGCACGCAGGGCGGATCGGCCTGCAGTTCGTCCAGCGCCTGCTGCAGGATGGCGCGGCAGCCGTGGTATTCGTCGCGCAGGTAGAGGTAGCAGGCCTCGGTGCCCACGACCTGGGCGGCGATCAGCAGGCCTTCCAGGAAGCGGTGCGGGTCGCGCTCCAGGTAGGTCCGGTCCTTGAAGGTGCCGGGCTCGCCCTCGTCGATGTTCACCGCCATGAGCCGCGGGGCGCCCTGCTCGCGCACGATGCGCCACTTGCGCCCCGCCGGAAAACCCGCGCCCCCTAAGCCGCGCAGGCCCGAGTCCTCCATGGCGGCGAGCACGGCGTCGCACGGCACTAGGCCCTGGGAGATGTCGGCCGCCAGCTTGTACCCGCCGCGCGCCCGGTAGGCGGTCAGGCCCACCCAGGCGGGCGCCACGCCCTCGTCACCGCGCGTGATGGCGGATTCCGGCATTGCTTCAAAAATAGTAGCTGCTGGCGCTTGCGGGTGAAGCGCTAGAGCCCTGCTTGGTATCAAATCCACCTGCGCCAGCAACGCATCCACCGTGGCGCGCGGCACGGGGCACTGGTGCAGCACGGCCACCGGCGCCTGCTCACAGCGGCCCACGCAGGGCGCGGCCTGCACGCGCACGTCGCCATGGCCCGCGGCGCGCAGGCGCTCGGGCAGCGCGGCCAGTAACTCGCTGGCGCCGGCCATGCAGCAGGACGGGCCGTCGCACACGCGCAGCACCAGGCGCGGGGCCTCGGCGCCGCCGTGCAGGATCTCGAAGTGGTGGTAGAAGCTCGCCACCTCGTAGACCTCGGCCATGGGCAGGTTCATGAGGCGCGCCAGCGCCACCAGGTGGCGCTCGTGCAGGCCGCCATGGGCATCGTTGATAAGGTGCAGGTACTCGATCAGCAAGTCACGCACATGGCCCTCGGGCGGGCGCGGGCCTATCAGGGCCTGCACCTGCTCCAGGGCGTCGGTCTCGGGCTGGCGGCCCTTCAGCTGGGCCTTACGGCGTATGCGCTCGCGCAGCTCATCCGGCATGGCCAAGGGCCGGGCGGGGGATTCGTTTGGGGAATTCATGGGGCCGGATTCATCCAGGGGAAGCATGGGGCGCAGGCAGTGTGCGCGCCACCCCGGCCGGCGTCAATGCGCGCCGCCGCGCCCTACTGCATGCAGATGACGGCGCGGCCGCGCACCTGCCCGGCCAATGTCCTGTCGAGCCAGGCAGGCAATTCGTCGAGCCCGATCTCGTTGCGCACGAGCTCAAGATGGCAGGAGCGCGCGACGGCGGCGATGCGCTTCCAGACGGTTTCCCGCAGCGGCATCAGGCTGTTGCCATTGATGCCCAGCAGCTTTACCCCTCTGAGGATAAAGGGCAGCACGGTGGTGTCGAGCTGCATGCCTCCAGCGTTGCCGAATGCGGCAATCACGCCTTCGGGCAGCATAGTCCGGGTGAGCCAGGCCAGCGTCTCGCCGCCCACCGAGTCGACCGCGCCGGCCCACTGCGCCTTGAGCAGGGGCTTGGGGCGCTCGCCGAAGGCCTGCCGCCCGATCACCGCATGGGCCCCCAGGCCGCGCAGGTAGGCGGACTCCTGGGCCTTCCCGCTCATGGCGGTGACTTCGTAGCCGCTGGCGCTGAGCATGGCGATGGCAAGGCTGCCTGCGCCGCCGGTCGCGCCGGTCACGATCACCGGGCCCATCAGCGGCGCGAGGCCATTGAGCTCCATGCAGTACTGCGACAGCGCCGCGGTGTAGCCGGCCACGCCGAAGGTGGCGGCATCCTTGAGGTCCAGGCCATCGGGCAGCGCGAGCACATGGTCCGCCTGCACGCGCGCATAGTGCGCATGCCCCCCATCGGTCTGCACGCCAATGCCGTAGCCGTGCACGATGACCTCATCGCCCGGCGTCCAGCGCGGATCACAGGACTGCTCCACCACGCCGGTCAGGTCGATGCCTCCGATGCGCGGAAAACCTTGGACGATGCCGTTCAGCCCCTTGGACGCCAGCGCGTCCTTGTAGTTGATGCTGGAATAGCAGACCTTGATCAGGACCTGGCCTTCGCTCAGATCCTCGATGCGCAGGTCTTCCAGCCGGCCTTGGGCCCCTTCTGCGGCTGCATGCAGCCTGAAGGCGCGAAATGTGTTCATGTTCACTCCGGCTGGATGCCCGCGGCCTTCACCACCTCGCTCCACTTCTTGGTCTCGGACTGGATGTGGGCGCTGAACTCGGCAGGCGTGCTGCCAACGCCCTCGATGCCGAGTTGCGCAAAGCGCGCCTGCACGTCGGGCTCCTTCACGATGGCGACGATTTCCTTGTTGAGCCTGTCGACAATAGATGCAGGCGTGCCCGCGGGTGCCAGCACGCCCCACCAGGAATACGCGACCACGGGGATGCCGAGCTCCTGCAGCGTGGGGACATCCGGCGTGAGCGTGGAGCGCTCCGGCAAGGCCACGGCAATCGGCTTGACCTTGCCCGCTGCGACCTGGGCCGCAAAGGGCGGCAGGTTGTCGAACGCAAATGCGGTCTGGCCGCTGGCCACCGCGATCACCGACTCTGAACTGCCCTTGTAGGGAATGTGGGTCATGTCTGCCTTGGTCTGCGCGTGGAAGAGCTCGCCCGCCAGGTTGGGAATGCTGCCAATGCCCGCCGAAGCCCAGGAGAGGCCGCCGTTGGTCGTCTTTGACAGGCCAACGATGTCCTTCGCGCTCTTGATGGGGGAGTTCGGCGTCACGAACAGGTACACCGGCACCTTGGTCACCAGCGAGACCGGCGCAAGATCCTTGCCTGCGTCATAAGGCAGCTTCTTGAACAGCGGCACATTGGTGGCGAGATTGGCAGTGCCCATGAGCAGCGTGTAGCCGTCGGGCGCGGCCTTCGCCACCACGGTGGTGCCCGCCTGGGTGGCGGCGCCGGCCTTGTTTTCCACGATGAAGGACTGGCCCAGGCGTTTGCCGAGCTTTTGCGCAACCAGGCGCGCTACGATGTCCGTGCCGCCGCCGGCTGCATAGGGAACGATCAGGCGCACGGGCTTGGTGGGATAGTCGTTGGCCATGACCGGCAGGCTGGTCAATGCCACGATGGCGGCCAAGGCGGAACGGCGGTGCGAAAGGTACATGGATGTCTCCGTTGTGTGATGGAGAAATGATCTTCGATAGGCCTGGTTCCGTGGCACAAGGTTTCGGCATATTACTCAGCAGCATGTCGGGAGGGCTCTCGTGGAAAACAGCAAAAACGACCAGCGCTTCGCCAGCACGCTGGCCCATGGCATGGCATTGCTGCGCTGCTTCACCCCGTTCGCGCCCTCCTTGACCAACGGCGAGTTGGCCAGGCGCTCGGGGCTGTCCAAGGCGACCGTATGCCGGCTGAGCTACACGCTGGAACTGATCGGCCTGCTGCGCTTTGACCAGGAGGCGCGCCGCTACCGGCTTGGCGCCGCGTCGCTCTCCATGGCCTATCCGCTGCTCGCGCACCTGCCCGTCAGGCAAGTAGCCCGGCCGCTGATGCAGCGCCTGGCGGACAGGACGGGCGGCACCGTATCCCTGGGCATGCGGCACCGCGCATCGGTCGTCTACATCGAGACCACGCGCGAGCACGACGTCGGGGACTTCCGTCCTGAAATCGGGGCGGCCCTGCCCTTGCTGAGAACGGCCGCCGGGCGTGCCTGGCTTGCCGCCTGCGAAGTCGCCGAACGCGAAGATGCCTACGCATGGCTGCAGCGCAGCACCGGCAAGAGCCTTGCCGCGTTGGGTGCCGCGGAGGTCGTGGACACCGCGGTGCGCGATTTGCGGGAACGGGGCTTCTGCATTTCGCAGGGCGATTTCCTGCACGACGTGAATGGTCTGGCCTTGCCGCTGCGTGAACGCGTGCGCGGTGAACTGGTCATGCTCAACTGCGGCATGCTCCAGGGCCGTATGGGCTCTGCCCAGCTGGAGCGTGACGTGGGTCCGCTGCTCAAGGATACCGCGGCGCAGATCGACCAGTTGCTGCAGGAAAACCAAAAGCAGGTGGCCCAGCCATGAGCCGCCCGGCCGCCGAGGGCGCGGATGACCAGTTCACCGTCACGCTCGCGCGCGGCCTGCAGATCCTGCAGGCCTTTTCCAGCGCCAAGCCGGTACTCACCAATGGAGAGCTGGTGGCGCTGACAGGCCTGGGGAAAGCCACCGTGTCCAGGCTCGTTTTCACCCTCATCGAGCTGGGCTACCTGCGCCGTGAAGGACTGCGCGGCGGCTATTCGCTCGATACGGGAGTGCTGATGTTGTGCTACCCGCTGCTGGCAGGCATGGACATCCGGCAGATCGCCCGCCCGTGGATGCGCGACCTGGGCGAGCGCGTGGACGGCACGGTCTCCCTGTGCGTACGTGATCGCGCCTCCATCATCTACCTGGACTCCGTACGCAAGGTCGACCGGGAAACGCCCTGGGTCGATATCGGCTCCAGTCTGCCGCTCGTGGCATCGGCCGCAGGTCGCGCGTGGCTGTGTTCGGTTCCAAGAGCGCAGCGGGCCGCCGTTATGAACAAGATCCGGCTCCAAATGCCTGAGGTGTTTGCAGCCAACCTGAAAGACGTCGAGAAGACGCAAAGCCAGATGCAGCGGTATGGCTTCAGCATTAATCGGGGCGCCTACGACGTTCGTCGCGTGGCGGTCGCGGTGCCGATGCACAAACCGCTGCATGGAGAGTTGATCGTTTTCAGCTGTTCGCTGTTGACCGATGAGCCCCTGCGCATGGCCAAGGCGCGCGAGGCGGGCTACGCGCTGCGCGCCATGGTGCGCAGCGTCGAGGCCGCCATCGGCATGCGCGCCATCGATGAAGAGTGAGCCCCCGTCAAATCACCCCGGACTGTTTCAGGCGGGTGAGATCGTCTGCCGTGAGACCGAGTCCGCCGTAGACCTCGGCATTGTGTTCGCCGGTATCAGGGCCGGTGGCTTCGATGCGCGGCTGGTGCCCGCTGAAGCGCGGCACGACGCAGGGCCCGGGGATGCTGCCCAAGTCCTTGTCCGGGATACGGATGATGGCTTGCCGTTCCTTGAAATGCGGGTCTTCCATGACGTCCCGGATGTCGTAGACCTTGCTGAACGGCACCTGGTGCTGGCTGAGCGCGGTAGCCAGGTCCGCAAAGGTCAGCGACTTGCACCAGCGCGCGATCTCGCCATCGAGCTCCTCCAGATGCTCGACGCGCAGCGGGTTGCTGGCAAAGCGCGGATCGCTCGCAAGCTCCGGCCTGCCCATGGCCTGCGTCACGCGCTGGAAAATGGCGTCGGAAGTGCCCACCATGGTGATCCACACACCGTCCGCGCTGCAATACATGTTGGACGGCGCGGTATAGGTGGCGCGGGAGCCGGCGCGCTGGCGCGCAACGCCCAGTTGCTCGAACTCCACCGGCAGCGGATCGAGCAGCCGGATCAGGGCTTCCGTGGCCGACAGGTCGATTTCCCGCGGCTGCGGCGCCTCGCTGCCCCGTTGCTCGGCGACGGCTGCCGCGATGGTGAAGGCGCCGAATACGCCGCACACCACGTCGCCGAACGGAAAGTTCATGTGCTGGGGCGGGCCGTCTGCCTCGCCGGTGAGATGGGCGAAGCCGCTCATGGCCTCGAAGATGCGCGCAAACCCCGGGCGCGAAGCATAGGGCCCGGTCTGGCCGAAGCCGGTCAGCCGCAGCACGATGAGCCTGGGATTGGCCTTCTTGAGTGTCTCGAAATCCAGGCCCCAGCGCGCCAGAGTGCCGGTACGGAAGTTCTCGACGAGGACGTCCGTATCCTTCAACAGCCGCAGCAGCAACGCCTTGCCTTCAGGCTTGCGCACGTCGAGCGAGATGCCCTT
Source organism: Pseudomonadota bacterium (assembly GCA_018241405.1). Taxonomy (GTDB): domain Bacteria; phylum Pseudomonadota; class Gammaproteobacteria; order Burkholderiales; family Burkholderiaceae_C; genus Alicycliphilus. The sequence goes on from JAFEDY010000036.1 coordinate 73,090, forward strand.
CTTGCCGCGATTGGTTGCCTTCCAGAACAGCGCATGCTCGGAGGTGACGGGCGCGAGGCTGCGCAGCGAATCGCCGCCATCGGGCAGTTCCACCTTGATGACGCTGGCCCCCAGATCCGCGCAAAGCGTGGAGGCGAACGGGGCCGCGAGCACGGTGGCCAGATCAAGGATGCGTACGCCGCTCAGCGGGCCTTGGTTGGATGGGTTCGGTGTGGCGTTCATAGTGTCTGCAAGTTTCCGGGCTATCGCTCTGTTGGGTGCAGGGTGTTTCGGTATGTGACTCGAAACGCTCCCCATGGTTGCCTGGCTCATATACCGAAACACCCGCATCTTCCGGACTCGGGTTTTTCTACATTAGCTCCAGTGCCCGACGTTTTCGGGTGAACCCAGCAGGAGACAACATGATCCGGGATCCCCAGAGTTTCGACGCCTTCATCCACGAACTGCGCGACTTCGTGCGCAACCGTCTCGTACCGCATGAAGCCCGCGTGGCAGCGGAAGACGAAGTGCCCGCTGAAGTGGTGGCCGAGATGGCAGCCAACGGGATGTTCGGCTATTCGATCCCGGAAGCCTACGGCGGCGTGGGCATGACGACCGAGGAGCTGGTGCGGGCGGCCATGGAGCTGTCGCAATGCTCGGTGGCGTTCCGCGCCCGCGTCGGCACCAACACCGGCATCGGCTCCGAAGCCCTGGTGGCCGACGGCTCGGAAGAGCAGAAGCGCCGCTACCTGCCCGACCTGGCCAGCGGCAAGCTGACCGGCTGCTTCGCGCTGACCGAGCCCGAGGCAGGCTCCGACGCGACGGCGCTGCGCACCACGGCCGTGCGCGACGGCGACCATTACGTGCTCAACGGCACCAAGTGTTTCATCACCAACGCCCCCCTCGCCGACCTCTTCACGGTGATGGCGCGCACCGACCCGGACAACCGGGGCGCCGGCGGCGTGTCGGCCTTCCTGGTCGAGCGCGGCATGCAGGGCCTGTCCACCGGCAAGCCCTACGCCAAGATGGGCCAGGCGGGGTCGCCGGTCTCCGAAGTCCACTTCGACAACTGCCGCGTACCCGCCGCCAACCTGATCGGCAAGGAGGGCCAGGGCTTCAAGACGGCCATGAAGGTGCTGAACAAGCAGCGCCTGCACCTTGCCGCGCTGTGCATCGGCCCCGCCATTCGCATGCTCGATGACGCCATCGCCCACACGGCCAGCCGCAAGCAGTTCGGGCAGCCCGTGGGCAGCTTCCAGCTGGTGCAGGCGCTGATCGCGGACTGCCAGACCGAGATCCACGCGGCCCGCGCCCTCGTGCTGGAGACGGCGCGCAAGCGCGATGCGGGCGAGGACGTGACGCTGGAAGCCTCCATCTGCAAGTACTTCGCTTCCGAGATGTGTGGCCGCGTCGCCGACCGCTGCGTGCAGACCCTGGGCGGCTATGGCTACATCGCGGACAACAGCATCGAGCGCCTGTACCGCGACGTGCGCCTGTTCAGGCTCTACGAGGGCACCAGCCAGATCCACCAGCTCAACATCGCCAAGCGCACCTTCAGCGCAGCGGGCTACGACCTCCGGGCCTGATTCCCCCGGCCCGATGCATCGGGCCTGAACTCCCCCCACCCTCGGCGGCCGGCCATCGCGTCGCCGCCCCTGATCCGGCCATGACGGCAAGGCGGATCGGGTGTTCTTGCGCGCCGTTTTCCTGGAATACCTATGTCTACGTTCGAGCATTTCTTCAATCCCCGTTCCGTCGCCGTCATCGGCGCGTCGCAGGATCTGGCCTCCATCAGCGGGCAGCCGATCGCGCACCTCAAGGCCAAGGGCTATGCGGGCCAGATCCTGCCCGTCAACCCGCGCTACACCGAAGTCGCCGGCTACACCTGCTATCCGGACGCCGCATCGCTGCCGGTCGCGCCCGACGTGGCGGTGATCGCGGTGGCGGCCAGGCGTGTCGCCGGCGCGCTGGCCGACCTGGGCCGCAAGGGCTGCCGCTTCGCGGTGATCCTCTCGTCCGGTTTTGCCGAAGCGGGCGAGGAAGGCGCACGCGCCCAGCGCGAAATCACCGCCACGGCGCATGAATTCGGCATGCGCGTGATCGGTCCGAACTGCCAGGGCTACATGAACATCAGCGGCCGCATCCACGTCGGCTTCGGCGCACCCTATGGCCTCACCTACCCCGCCGGCCATCTCAGCCTGACCTCGCAAAGCGGCGCCTTTGGCAACTCGATCGTGATGTTGGCCAGCCAGGAAGGCATAGGCTTTAGGCACTACGTCTCGACCGGCAACGAGTCCGTGACGACTTCGCTGGACTTCATGGATGCGATGGTCGACGACCCTGCGACCCACGTGATCGCGGGCTACGTCGAAGGCTTCCAGGACGCGCACCGGCTGGTCGGCATTGGCCGGCGCGCGCTGCAGGCCGGCAAACCCATGCTCGTCTGGAAGGTCGGCACCTCGGAAGCCGGTGCCAAGGCGGCGGCCTCGCACACCGCCAACCTCGGCGGCGCCATGGCGCTGTACCGCGCCGCCTTCAAGCAAAGCGGGATCATCGAGGTGAGCGACGTCGGCGACCTGGCGGACTGCGCCAAGGCGCTGCTGCCCCAGCGCTTTCCCCAGGGCAACCGGCTCGCTGTGGTCACGATCTCCGGCGGCGCCGGCATCGCGATGGCGGACGGTGCATTCAACGGCGGATTGCAACTGCCCGCGCTCGACGCATCGACGGTGGACGCCCTCAAGCAGGTACTCCCGTCGTTCGCAGCCGTGGCCAACCCGCTGGACGTGACGGCGAGCCTGCTGGCCGACGCCAACCTGCTCAAGGTCACGCTGGAAAAACTGGCGGACGACCCGAACGTAGACATGATCGGCCTGGCGCTGGCGGCCGCCAGCGGCAAGCTGGCCGTCGAACTGGCCCGCGAGATCGCCCGCATCTCGCAGGAACGCGACATTCCCATCCTCGTCGCCTGGAATGCCGATCCATCCAGCGTGCAGGAGGCCTATGACATCCTCGACCAGGCCCGCATTCCGCGCTACCAGTCGCCGGTGCGCTGCGCACGCGGCGCCAGCGCGCTGTGGACTTTTGCCGAGGCACGCCGGCGTATGGACGCGCTGGCCTCCGAGCAGCCGCTCGTCATCCACCAGCCCCAGGTGCGCGCCGCCATCGCCGGCCGCCGCACGGACCTGACCGAATACGAGGCCAAGCAGGTGCTGGGCGCCTACGGCATCCGCACCACGCAGGAGCAACTGGCCACCAGCGCCGCGCAAGCGGCCCAGCTCGCCGCAGGCATGGACGCCCCCGCGGTCCTGAAGATCCAGTCGGCCGACATTCCCCACAAAACCGAGGCCGGCGGTGTGCGCGTGGGAGTGAGGGGCGCCGACGCCGTCGCCGCTGCATTCGACGAGATCATGCGCAACGCCCGGACCTATGCCCCGCAGGCGGCACTTGACGGCGTGCTGGTGCAGGAAATGATCGGCAGCGCGCACGAACTCATCCTCGGCATCAACAACGACCCGCTGTTCGGCCCCGCCGTTATGGTCGGCTTCGGCGGCATCTATGCCGAGGTGATGAAAGACGTGAGCTTCCGGCTCGCGCCCATCGTGCGCTCAGAGGCCGAGCAAATGGTGCGCGAACTGCGCGCCTTCGCCATTCTCGATGGCGCCCGGGGTCGCCCCAAGGCCGACGTCGAGGCGGTGGTCGACACGCTGCTGCGACTGTCCGCGCTGGCCATCGACCTGCGCGATGTCGTACAGGAACTCGACATCAACCCCCTCTTCGTGCTGCAAGCCGGCCAAGGCGCGAAGGCCGGCGACGCACTGGCCAAACCGCTGCCCCCGGCGCAGGCGGCAGAACCGGAGGCCACGCGCCCATAAAGCCCTTCCTCCCACACGCGCCTCCCACACCGCAAAAAAACCAGGAGCATCCCATGCCCACCCAAGCATCGCATCCGTCATCCACGGAGGCACATTCAACGGACGAGGTCGAGCAGACCTACCGCAAAGTGATCCTGCGGCTCATGCCGTTCCTGATCCTCTGCTACATCGTCTCGTATCTCGACCGGGCCAACATCAGTTTCGCCAAGCTGCAGTTCATGAACGACCTGGGCTTCAGCGAAGCCGCCTACGGCCTGGGTGCGGGACTGTTCTTCGTCGGCTACGTGCTTTTCGAAGTACCCAGCAACGTGCTGATGCAGCGCATCGGGGCGCGCCGCACCCTGCTGCGGATCATGGTTCTGTGGGGGGCGATCTCGAGCGCCATGATGTTCGTGAACTCACCCATGATGTTCTACGTGATGCGGTTCTTCCTGGGGGCCGCGGAAGCCGGTTTCTTCCCCGGCGTCATCTACTATCTGACCTGCTGGTTCCCGTCCGCACGCCGTGGCCGCGTCACCGGCCTCTTCATGGTCGGCGCGGCGGCGGCAGGGATCATCGGCGGGCCGGTGTCGACCTGGATCATGGTGCACCTGGCGGGCCTGCACGGCCTGCACGGCTGGCAGTGGCTGTTCCTGCTCGAAGGGATCCCCGCGGTGCTCCTGGGTGTCATCTCGTTCTTCTACCTGTGCGACAAGCCCGGCGATGCCAAATGGCTGAGCGAGCGGGAAAAGAACATCGTGCTCGGCGACCTGGCCGTGGAAGAGCAGCAGGCGCCAAGCCGTAAAGGTCACGGGCACGGGCTGCGCGATGCGCTGGCCAACCCCAAGGTCTACCTATGCATCATGGGCTACTTCTGCGTGCTGGTGACGTTCAACGCCATCGGCTTCTGGGCGCCGACCATCATCCGGGACGTGGGCATGAAAGACCTCGTCACGATCGGCTGGCTGTCCAGCGTGGTGTTCCTGGCTGGTGCGCTGGGCACCTACCTCATCGGCTTCAGCTCCGACCGCAGGATGGAGCGGCGCTGGCACCTGGCCACAAGCTGTGCGGTCATTGCGCTGTGCTTCGTGCTCCTGCCCATGGCCCAGCACAGCGTGGCGCTGGCTATCGCGCTGCTCTCCGTCGCGGCATGCGCCTCTTACGGCAGCTTCGTGGTGTTCTGGACGATCCCGCCCAGCTTCCTGCCCGGAAACTCCAAGGCCGGCGGCATCGCGCTGATCACCAGCCTGGGCGGCATCGGCGCCTTCGTCAGCCCGACGCTGGTGGGCGCCATGAAGGCCAGCACCGGCAGCATCTATGCGGGGCTGATGATCCTGGGGGCGATCACGTTCGTGGGCTCGCTGAGCATGTTCTTCGCCATTCCGGCCACGCGCCAGGGGAAGGACGCTTAATGAACGCGCTCAACGGTTTCGACGTCGAGGATCTGGTGCTCGGCCAGAGTGCCAGCTTCTCCAAAACCATCAGTGGGGATGACATCGTTCTTTTCGCCAATGCATCAGGCGACAACAATGCCGTACACACCGACGAGGCGTATGCACGGACCACGCCCTTCAAAGGCTGCATCGCCCACGGCATGCTGACGGCCAGCGTGATCTCTGCCGCGATCGCCGGCAGGCTGCCGGGGCCGGGTTCGATCTATCTGGGGCAAAGCCTTCGCTTCAAGGCGCCGGTGCGGCCGGGCCAGACGGTATGCGCGACAGTCACAGTCCAGGAAATTCTGACCGAGAAACGCCACGTCAGGCTGACCACGGTGTGCACGGTCGATGGCAAGGTGGTGATCGAAGGCGACGCGCTGGTCATGCCGACATCGCGCTGAACCCTGCCAGACCTGCCGGCGACGGCAGGAGCTGGCGATGCGTGAGCCCCAGTGGCGCAGGGAAGGCACGGAGCCGGACTACCGGTTCTCGCTGGCCAACGAGCGCACTTTTCTCGCCTGGATCCGTACCGCCCTCGGGTTGCTGGCCGGAGGCATCCTGCTCGAACAGTTCTCCACCCGACTCGGCCCACACACGGTCATCGTCGCCCTGGCCATCGCCCTGAGCTTCCTTGCGGCACTGCTTTGCGCCATGGCCTACGTGCGCTGGCGCGCCAACGAGATCGCGATGCGCTATTCGCGCAGGCTGCCCGGCACCCTGGCCATTCCGGCCCTTGCCGCATCCCTGTGCTGCATCGGCGCAGTGATCACGTTCCTTCTCTTCTATCGATGAGCAAGGAAAGCTCCGGGCGCGCCCCCAACGCGCCCTCGCCGGCCCAGGACGCAGGGCTCCAGGCGCAACGCACCGCGCTGTCGTGGAGTCGCACGGGTCTGGCGATCTTTGCCAACGCGCTGCTCGCGCTGCGCTCGGGCTGGATCAACCGGGAAGTACCCATCACCACCCTGGCACTGGCACTGCTGATTGCTGCAGGAGCCGTCATGGCTTACGGCGCGTGGCGCCGCAAGCACATGCTTTCCGGTGCGGAGTCGATCGCGGCATCCGCCCTGCCCGTGGCCGCGGTCGGCATCATTGCGCTCGTGGCATGCGTCACCGGGATGGCGTCGCTGCTCACGTCTCTGTGACACTGGCCCTAATGGCGCGGGGGATTTGTTCAGCGTTGCGCTACGGCGCCTGCGCCGTGGCTTCGCTACGCGCGCGCTCCCTGCGGCAGGATCAGCCCGCGCGTATAGGCCAGGGTGACGTGCAGGTAGGTCACGAGGTGGGTCATGAGCGACAGCCGGGCGATGGAAAAGAAGAAGGAGCACCCGCCCTCTGCCAGCCCACCGCCTAGGCCGCCCCCGGAACGGTGAGGCCCGCCAGCACGCCGCCCAGGGGCACGCCCATCTCCTTGATCGAGAACACCAGCGACATGCGATGGGCTGGCATGGTGTGGGCCAGCAACGGCACGGCGCACAGCACCAGCCCCGCGGCGCAGAGCACGGCCTGACTGACGCGAGCCGCTCCCCAGCGCGCCACGGCCGTGCCACCGGCCAGACTTGCCATATGGCACCTACGTAGACGATGGCCCCGTAGACGCCGATGACACCTCCGAGGCACCCATGCCTGCATGGCCAGGGTCACCACGAGCGGAATCCACGGCCCTCCTGCCCACGCCCCTGTCTTGACCAGGTTTCAGAAGGTGAACAACTCTTCAGGTGCCCTTGCTGATCGAGATGGTGGGGAACTTGGCCGAGAAGTCCTTGGACTGCTGGGCGATCTTCACGGCCACGTCGCGCGCGACCTGTTTGTAGATCTGCGCCACATCGCCGTCGGGGTCGGCCACCACGGTGGGTTTGCCACTGTCGGCCTGCTCGCGGATCTGCAGCGCCAGGGGCAGCGCGCCCAGGTAGGCCATGCCGTAGTCCTGGGCCATCTTCTTGCCGCCGTCGGCGCCAAAGATGTGCTCCACATGGCCGCAGTTGCTGCACACATGCACGGCCATGTTTTCCACGATGCCGAGGATGGGCACGCCCACCTTCTCGAACATCTTGATGCCCTTCTTCGCGTCGAGCAGCGCAATGTCCTGCGGCGTGGTGACGATGACGGCGCCGGTGATGGGCACGCGCTGGCTCAGGGTGAGCTGGATGTCGCCCGTGCCCGGGGGCATGTCCACGATGAGGTAATCGAGGTCCTTCCAGTTGGTCTGGCGCAGCAGCTGCTCCAGCGCCTGCGTGGCCATGGGGCCGCGCCAGATCATGGCCTGGTCCTGCTCCACCAGAAAGCCTATGGACATGACCTGCACGCCGTAGTTCTCCAGCGGCTCCATGTTCTTGCCGTCCAGGCTCTCGGGACGGCCGCTGATGCCCAGCATCATGGGCTGGCTGGGGCCGTAGATGTCGGCGTCCAGCACGCCCACGCGCGCTCCTTCAGCCGCCAGCGCCAGGGCCAGGTTGGCGGCCGTGGTGCTCTTGCCCACACCGCCCTTGCCCGATGCCACGGCAACGATGTTCTTCACGCCCGGCAGCAGCTGCACGCCGCGCTGCACCGCATGGGCCGTGACCTTGCTGCCGATGTTGACCGACACGTTGGCCACGCCGGCCACGCCCTTGGCCGCGGCGATGAATTGCTGGCGCAGCGCGGGCAAGAGGCTCTTGGCGGGGTAGCCCAGCTCCACGTCAAAGGCGACGTCGCCGCCGCTGATCTGCACATTGCGCACGGCGCGCGTGCTCACGAAATCCTTGCCCGTGTGCGGGTCCTGGACGCCGGCGAGTGCCGCCAGCAAGTCCTGCTCTGTCAATGCCATGGCTGTGTTGTTCGTCGAAGAGAAAGGCCGAGTCTAGCGAAGCGGCCTTGGCACTCCCGCCCCTGTGCCTATAGTGCGCGCAGCTGGCGCAGCACGCTGCGCAGCATGCCGACGAAGGCCAGCAGCCAGGCCAGCAGGGCCACGGGAAAGAACAGGCGCGGCAGCGCGTCCAGAAAACCGAACTCCATGGCCCTGTCCATCTGCCAGGTGCAGGCCGCGTACATGCCCAGCGGGAACACCGCGCCCCAGTACAGCGGGTCGTAGCGCAGCGGAAAGCGGCGCACGCCATGGCGCCAGATGCCCAAGAGCAGCAGCATGGGAATCCACCAGGTGCCCGCGGCCCAGTAGAACACCGTGAAGCCCTTCAAAAACGGCAGCAGCGACACCAGGAAGGGGGCCTGCGGCGCGTTCAGAATCAACAGCGAGCCGGCCAGCGTGGAGATGGCCATGGCCCCCATGTTGATCCAGTACGGCGGCGACAGGTCGCTAGGCGAAAACGGAAAGAACAGGTAGCGGTAGACGATCAGCGCCATCATCCAGATGTAGAGCATGCCGCCCCACAGCCACATGGACAGCGCCAGCAGGTTGAGCTCCAGCCGCAGCGGCTGGCCTATGCGCGCGGCCAGCAGCGCGCTGCACACGGCCAGCGCCTGCGTGGACACCACGGCCAGCAGCCAGGCGCCGCTGATGCCCTTGTCCAGGCTGGGCTTGTCGGCGCGTATCGTGAAGGCCGTGAAGATCGTGTAGGTGAGCAACAGCCACAGCAGCGCCGCCAGCGCCCACAGCGCGAAGCCCAGGGCCACGTTGCCCAGCAGCACGATGGCCTGGCTGGCCAGGATGCCCGTGGCCGCCACCATGGTGAAGTAGCCGGCCCCGCGCGCGTGATCCACCATGTCGCCAAAGAAGCGCCGCGGGTAGCGCCAGGCGCGCAGCCCGTACAAGACCCACAGCACCAGGTACTGCACGGCATTGAGGGCCAGCAGCGCGCGCGCCAGCAGCGGCCAGCCCTGCATGTCGGCCGCCAGGGACACGATGCCCGTGGCCATGACCAGGCCGAAGTAGGCGGGCGAGAGCTCGCGCAGCCCGCCCTGCCCCGCTGGCGTGGCGGGCAGTGGATTCAACGCAGCTCCAGCCGCGCCGGCCCGGCCTGCACGCCGCCGATGACCGCGGCCTGCCCAAAGCCCTCGCGCTCGAATATGGTCAGCACATCCTGCACGCAGTTCGGCGCGCAGGCCACGAGCAGGCCGCCCGAGGTCTGCGGATCGGTCGCCAGTGCCTGGGCCGTGGCCGGCAGGCCATCGGCCAGCCGCACGCCCTCGCCATAGCCGGCCCAGTTGCGCCCGCTGGCGCCGGTCACGAAGCCGGCGGCGGCCAGATCCGCCACGCCGGGCAGCAGCGGCACACGCGCCCAGTCGATCTGCACGGTGGCGCCCGCGCCGCGCGCCATCTCCAGCCCATGGCCGGCCAGGCCGAAGCCCGTCACGTCGGTGATGGCGTGCACGCCGGGCAGCTCGGCGAGCAGCGGGCCGGGGGTGTTGAGCCGCGTGGTGTTGGCGATCATCTCGCGGTAGTGGACGTCCTGCAGCTGCTCTTTTTTGAGGGCTGCCGAGTACACGCCCACACCCAGCGGTTTGCCCAGCACCAGCACATCGCCCGACCGCGCGCCGGCGTTGCGGCGCACGCGATCCGGGTGCACCAGGCCCATGGCGACCAGGCCGTAGATGGGCTCGACCGAGTCGATGGTGTGGCCGCCCGCAATCGGTATGCCGGCCGCGCGGCACACATCCTGCCCGCCGCGCAGGATGGCGCCGATGACATCCAGCGGCAGCTGGTTCACCGGCATGGCGACCAGCGCCAGCGCCATGATGGGCCGCCCGCCCATGGCGTACACGTCGCTCAATGCATTGGTGGCGGCGATGCGGCCGAACTCGTAGGGGTCGTCCACGATGGGCATGAAGAAGTCCGTGGTCGCCACCAGCGCCTGGTCGTCGTTGAGGCGGTAGACGGCCGCGTCGTCCGCCGTTTCAATGCCCACCAGCAACTCGGGCGGCACGATGCCGGCCGCACCGCTGGTCTTCAGGATATCGGAGAGCACGCCCGGCGCGATCTTGCAGCCGCAGCCGCCGCCATGCGACAGGGAGGTCAGGCGCGGCATCGGGGAAGAAGCAGGAGCAGTCATGGCGTTTGAGGCAGTGGAATGGACAAGGGCCCGCATCATCCCAGATTCACGCCACCGCGCATGGCGCTTGCCTGTGTATCGGCGGCTCAGACAGATCATGCCTCGCGACGGTTGCGCACGCTGCGCGACCGGCTGCGCCAGAAGTCGCCCGCGGGCATCGCGCTGGAAGAGCTGTCCATGGGCATGTCGGGCGACTTCGAGATGGCCATCAAGGAAGGCGCCACCGTGGTGCGCGTGGGCCAGGCGATCTTCGGCGCGCGCGTCCTGCCGGCAGTCACTACTGGCCCGGCTCCTGCAACGAGGCCTCAGCATGACCACCACCACCATTGCCATCCGCCACCTGCACTTACCTGCTGGCCGCGCTGGGCGACGTGCTCGTGCTGCATTGGCATAGCGGTGCGATGAAGCACAGATTGATGACAGCGTGGGACAGCCGGTCTGATTGATCGATTGCCGAGTGATTTGAATGAAATTGGGCTCTTCTCGCGAATAGTAGTGATGACATATGTGGCACGGCCTCAGATGGCAGTTTCACAGTACGACACTTATCGAGTGCATCACTAGCATTCGCAAGAAAAGCCTGAAATTGGCCTATAGCTCTTATGTAGAAAGCGCTGGAAGCTATCTTTTTTGAATCGTCGATGCGCCAGTCCGAACACAGGGCCAGCAAGAGCGCCGTGTGAATCCGTGCCCTGCGCCGCACGAGCAGGTCGAGCCGCAGAAGCGGCCACCGTCACAACCACCCCGGCAGCACCAAGGGATTTCCCTGTAGGTATGTCGCTATGACCTGCACGCGGGCAGGCACTTCTAGACTCGTCTCGGAAAACCTGCCGACGGGCCAACAAGGCTGGCTCGGCAGCTTGCGCCCTATCCGTGTTTTTTGAAAAACCTCACCCACATGCGACTGTCTATCCGCTCCACTGTTGCTGCCGCATCACTTCTCACCCTGGCTTGCGCGCAAGGCGCGGTCGATGGCGCCAGGGCCAAGGAGCTTGCGACGAAAAACGCTTGCCTGAGCTGCCATGCCGTCAACACCCGCATCGTCGGCCCTGCTTACACCGAGGTGGCGGCCAAATACAAGGGCATGGATCCAGCCACACTGGTAAACAGTATTCGTGCTGGAAGCAAAAGCCCGGTGAAAAGGTTGAACGTCCATGGCCGCCCGGGGGGATTCCCTGTAGGTATGCCGTTATGGCCCGCTTTGCATCCCCGATTTCTAGAATTTTTTCTGTTTTCCCGATAGCCAGGATCAACTCATAAAGGAGACAACCACGATGAGGTTCATTTCTATTTCTCAGGAGCGCAGGCACGATGGCTTGCCGGCGGGCAAGACGCCACCGCTGACGCGTCGCCATCTGCTCAAAGGAACCGGCGTGCTCATAGGGACGCTGGCCGCTGGAAGCCCGCTGGCGCTGCTGGCTCCTTCGACCGCATGGGCGCTGGAACTCAAGACGCTGACCCAAGTCGAAGGCGACACGCTGCTGCAAATGGGCCGCGTTCTGTTTCCTCACCCTCAATTGGCCGATGCGGTGTACGCACTGCTGGTCAAGGATCTGGATGCTGGCGCCGCCGCCGATGCATCGGCGGCGCAGGGGCTGCGCACAGGCATCGCCGCGCTCGATCATCTGGCCGGCGGCAGTTTCTTGAAGGCAAGCGCAGGGCGGCGGCTCGAAGCCGTCAAGGCCATGGAGGGGCAAGCTTTTTTCAACACGGTGCGCGGCAAGTGCGTCACCTCGCTCTACGACAACGAAATGGCATACGCCACGTTTGGCTATGAGGGCTCCGCCTGGGAAAAGGGGGGCTACATCATGCGCGGCTTCCAGGATCTGAAATGGCTGCCGGAGCCTTCGGCCGAAGCCAGTCCGCCCCCTTTCATGGGCTAGCGCATCGCTCACGCAGCATTCCCATTCCCCACGCGATCGGCATGTCGCTGCCCGGCGGCAGCGCACATAAAACAGGAGACATTCATGGCTAAATTTGATTCAGGCGACGATTCCGTGGTCGTCATCATTGGCTCAGGCGCCGGAGGCGGCACGCTCGCCAACGAACTGTGCCAGAAAGGCATCAAGGTGGTGGTGCTGGAGGCTGGCGGCAAGCAGTCCAATGCCAGCTTTATCAATGATGAGTGGAAGTCCTTCAGCCAGTTGGCCTGGTTGGACAAGCGCACCACGTCAGGCAGTTGGCGTGTCGCCAAGGACTTTGCCGGTCTGCCTGCATGGATCTGCAAAACCGTGGGTGGCACCACGACGCACTGGGCAGGTGCATCCCTGCGTTTTCAGGAACATGAGTTTCGCACCAAGACGGTTTACGGCAGCCTCCAGGGTGCCAACCTGCTGGACTGGCCCATCACCTACAAGGATCTTGAGCCCTACTACGCCAAAGCCGAAAACAAGATGGGCGTCACTCGTACCAACGGCATCCCCGGCCTGCCCGGCAACAACAACTTCAAGGTGATGTACGCCGGGGCCACCAAGCTGGGCTACAAGGAGGTGCATACCGGCAACATGGCCATCAACAGCCAACCGCGCGACGGCCGCGGCCGCTGCCTGCAGTTGGGCTTTTGCTTTCAGGGATGCAAAAGCGGCGCCAAGTGGTCGACGCTGTACACCGAACTGCCCGCCGCCGAGGCCACCGGCAACTTCGAGCTGCGCACCGAGGCGCACGTCACCCGCATCGAACACAACGCCGCAGGCCGTGTCAATGGCGTGGTGTACATCGACAAGAACGGCAAGGAGCAGCGCCAGAAAGCCCGGATTGTCTGCGTGGCAGGCAACTCCATCGAAACGCCGCGCCTGCTGCTGCTGTCGACATCGAACATGTTCAGGGACGGCTTGGCGAACTCGTCGGGGCAAGTGGGGCGCAACTACATGCGCCACATGACCGGCTCGGTCTATGCGGCCTTCAAGGAGCCGGTGCACATGTACCGGGGCACCACCATGGCCGGCATCGTTCGCGACGAAGCGCATCTCGACACCCGCCGGGGCTTCGTCGGCGGCTACGAAATGGAAACCGTATCGCTGGGCATTCCCTTCATGGCGGCCTTTCTCGATCCGGGCGGCTGGGGTGCGGATTTCGCATGGTGGATGGATCACTACCGCAACCTGGCCGGCATGTGGCTGGTTGGAGAGGACATGCCGCGCGAATCCAATCGCGTGACGCTCAATACCAGCGTCAAGGATCAGTTTGGCAACTACGTGCCGAACGTGCATTTCGACGACCACGAAAACGACATCACCATGCGCAACCATGCGTTCACGCAAGCCGAGCGGGTTTACGGTGCAGCGGGAGCCATCAAGACCTTCCGCACGCCTCCGTACCCCTCCACGCACAACCTGGGCACGGCGCGCATGAGCGCACGCGCGCAGGATGGCGTATGCAACAAGTGGGGCCAAACGCATGACATCCCCAACCTGTTCATCAGCGATGGCAGCCAGTTCACCAGCGGTGGAGCAGAAAATCCCACGCTTACCATCGTGTCGCTGGCCATCCGCCAGGCGGATTACATCGCCTCTCAGATGGCGCAGCGCGCCCTGTAGCATCAGGCCTTTCATCACTCCGCCCAGGAGACTCGCATGTGCAAATTCTTCGTTGAAGCAGACCCGATCCTCTACGAATCGCGCACTCGCACGGTTCGTATCCGGGGGGTATCCACCAGCATCCGGATGGAGAACTTCATCTGGGACACGCTGGCCTGTCTCGCCGCAGCGGAAGGCAAGACGACGAATGCACTGATCGTGCAGTTTCATGACGAGATCCTGCGCCATCGTGGCGATGTGCTGAATTTCACGTCCTTTCTGCGCGTCACCTGCCTGCGCTACCTACGGCGCAAGTGTGACCAGCTCGAAGGTCTTGACGCATCGCCGCACGGCGAAAGTGCATCAGAGTTGGCAACCCCGAACCATTCCCGTTTCAGAAACCTTACTCACTAGACCCACACGATCCATGGCCAAACTCATTCACACCATGATCCGCGTACGCGATCTCGATGCGTCGCTCAAGTTTTACCGAGAAGTGTTTGACCTCACGCCCTCGCACCGCGTGGACTTTCCGGACTTCTCACTGGTGTATCTGCGCAACGGCGAAACCGACGCCGAAATCGAGCTGACGTGGAACAAGGGGCGTGAAGAACCCTACACCCATGGCGATGGCTATGGCCACGTCGCGTTCGCGATAGATGACGTGGCAGCCCGGCATGCTGAACTGGTTCAGGCAGCCTACGAGCCGCTGCCGGTCAAGGAATTCAAGCGCGATGATGAATTGCTGGCGCGTTTTTTCTTCATCCTCGACCCGGATGGCTACAAGATCGAGGTACTCGAAAAGCACGGGCATTACCGTTGAACACGAGACTCGCACCTCGCAGGAGCACTGCACATGCGCGTGACCGGTGAAGAGCCTTTGCTGCATTTGCATGCCATCCCCGCGTTCGCTGACAACATCATCTGGCTGCTGCACGACGGGCGCTCGGCCTGGGTGGTCGATCCCGGCGACGCGGCGCCGGTTCATGCCGCCTTGCACGAACTCGGACTGGAGCTGCACGGCATTCTTCTGACGCACCACCACCTGGATCACACAGGCGGCGTGGAAGAACTGGTGCGAAGCAGCGGCGCACAGGTTCATGGCCCCGCTGGCGAATCCCTGCCAGAGCCGGTACGACGTGTATCGGGCGGCGCTCAGGTTCAAGTGCTGGGCAAGCCGTTTGAAGTGATCGACGTGCCCGGCCACACCGCTGGCCACATCGCATATTTCAGCGTGGAGGCATCCAGCGAGCCTTTGCTGTTTTGCGGCGACACCTTGTTCTCGGGCGGCTGTGGGCGCTTGTTCGAGGGTACGCCAGCACAGATGCTAGCGTCGCTCGACAGACTGGCGTGCCTGCCGGACACAACGCGTGTGTGCTGCGCTCACGAATACACGCTATCCAACCTGCGCTTTGCGCTAGCGGTCGATCCTCACAACGAAGCGCTCCAAGCATATGCCGTGCGCTGCGAGGTTCTGCACGCGCAGGGGGCGCTGACGCTGCCCAGTTGCATGCTGACCGAGCGCGCAATCAACCCGTTCCTGCGCTCGCGTGAGCCAAGCGTGCGTGCCGGTTTGCGAATCCAGGTGACGGTGGCGGACGATGACGTGGCCGTGTTCGCCGCTTTGCGCGATTGGAAGAACAACTTTCGCTGAACTGCCAGCTATTAATTTTGGAGAACCCCCGGCTCTGCCGGGGAGGCAGTTGAGATTTGACCTGTGAGGGGGTGTCCATCCCTGAGACTTCCAATGGTGAGCCGCCAAGCAAACGAAAGGAAATCAAAGAGAGCTGCTCCAGCACTGGAAGGACGACGCAGGCCAGGCGCTGAGCGCGCAGAAGGCGATCGCCGTGGACTGATCTATAGTGGGCGCCCCCTGCCGCCCACAGCCCCGCCCGTGTCCCACCACCGCCCCATACGCCCCGCCGACCGCCACGGCTTCGACGCCATCATCGACGCGCGCTCGCCCGCCGAGTTTGCCGAGGACCATATCCCCGGCGCCATCAACTGCCCAGTGCTGGACGACGCGGAGCGCGCCATCGTCGGCACCATCTACGTGCAGCAGGGCGCGTTCGAGGCCAGGCGCGTGGGCGGCGCCATGGTTGCCGCCAACCTGGCGCGCCACCTGCGCGAGCAGTTCGCCGACCAGCCCCAGGGCTGGCGCCCGCTGGTCTACTGCTGGCGCGGCGGCATGCGCAGCGGCTCCATGGTGCAGTGGCTGCGCCTGGTGGGCTGGGACGCGCAGCAGCTGGCGGGCGGCTACAAGGCCTTTCGCCGCCATGTGATGGACCAGATCGCGGCGCTGGTGCCGCAGCTGGACTTGCGCGTACTCGTGGGCGCCACGGGCAGCGCCAAGACGCGCGTGCTGCAGGCCCTGGCCGCCGAAGGCGCGCAGGTGCTGGATCTGGAGCATTGCGCACGCCACAAGGGCTCGCTGCTGGGTTCCCTGCCTGGCGTGCCGCAGCCCTCGCAAAAGAACTTCGAGACGCAGATCGCCACCGCGCTGGAGGCGCTGGACCTGTCGCGCCCCGTGTACGTGGAGGGCGAGAGCGCGCGCATCGGCCGCCTGTCCGTGCCCGTACCGCTGGTGCAGCGCCTGCGCGCCGGCGCCTGCATGGAAATCGCGGCCACGCCCGAGGAGCGCCTGTCCTACCTGCTGCGCGACTACGCCTACCTGGGGGACGACCCCGAGGCGCTGGCCCAGCGCCTGGGCGCGCTCGTCGAGCTGCACGGCAAGGAGACGGTGCAGCGCTGGCAGGCCTGGGCGCGCGCGGGCGCGCTGGCGCCGCTGTTCGAGGAGCTGATGCGGCTGCATTACGACCCGCACTATGGACGCTCGCAGGCGCGCAACTTTGCGCAGTGGGATGGGCGAGTGCAGGTGAGCGCGCCGGATCTGTCGGCTGAAGGCATCGCGGGGGTGGCTGGGGCGGTGTTGGCGCTGGGATGATTTTTAGGTTTTTCTGGGTTTTGCGCTTATTCGTATTGCGTAGGCAGCTATTCTTTTTGAATGCAGCTGGCCGGGATGCGCGCCCGGCCAGCCGCATCCAAACACAAGACAACTACTAAAAAAGATAGCTGCCAGCGCTGACTGGAAAAGCCTAAGAACGTGTTTCTGCTCTAAAACTCCAGGTTGTCGATCAACCGCGTCCCCCCCAGCCGCGCTGCCCCCAGCGCCACCAACGCGCCCGCGGAAGCAGCGCCCTGCGGCACCTGCAGATCGCCCCGCTGGCGCACGGTGAGGTAGTCCGGCGCCCAGCCCTGCTGCGCCAGCTGCTCCAGGGCCAGCTGCTCCAACGTCGCCAGCGGCGCGGCGCCCGGGGCCAGGGCCGCCTGGGCGAGCGCGCGCAGGGCCTGGGACAGCTGCACCGCCGCAGCGCGTTCCTCTGCGCTCAGATAGCCGTTGCGCGAGCTCAGCGCCAGGCCGTCGGCGGCGCGGGCGGTGTCGCCGGCGACGATGTCCACGGGCAGGGCGAACTGCTGCACCATGCGGCGTATCACCATCAGCTGCTGGTAATCCTTCTTGCCAAACACGGCCGTGCCGCCGCCCGCGGCGAAGAACACGGCCGAGAACAGCTTCATGACCACGGTGCATACGCCCGTGAAGAAGCCGGGGCGGAAGTGGCCTTCCAGGATGTCGGCCAGCTGAGGATCGGGCTGGATCTTGAAGGTCTGCGGCTCGGGGTACAGATCGCCCTCGCGCGGCGCGAAGACGATGTCGCAGCCTGCGGCCTCCAGCCGGTCGCAGTCAGCGTCCCAGGTGCGCGGGTAGCTATCAAAATCTTCGTGTGGCAGGAACTGCAGGCGGTTCACGAAGATGCTGGCGACGAGGGTATCGCCCAGCGGTTTGGCCTGGGCCACCAGGGCGATATGGCCGTCGTGCAGATTGCCCATAGTGGGCACGAAGGCCGGGCGGCCGGGGCGGGCGGCCAGGGCAGCGCGCAGGTCGGGGATGGTGCGAACGATGTGCATGGGGGTCACCAGGCGTTCAGGGCGTCGTCGGGGAAGCTGCCGTCTTTCACGGCCTGCACATAGGCCTCCATGGCGCCCTTGACGCTGCCCGCGTCCTGCATGAAGTTGTGCACGAATTTTGGCATCTTGCCCAGGTTCACGCCCAGCATGTCGTGCAGCACCAGCACCTGGCCGGCCGTGCCCTTGCCCGCGCCTATGCCAATGGTGTGGCAGTGCGGCAGGGCCTGCGTGAGGTCGCGTGCCAGCGGCGCCGGCACCATCTCCAGCACCAGCATGGCAGCGCCCGCGTCCTGCAGTTCCAGCGCGTGGCGGCGCATCTGCTGCGCGGCCGGGTCGCCCTTGCCCTGCACGCGGTAGCCCCCTAGGGCGTGCACCGTCTGGGGGGTGAGGCCCAGGTGGGCGCAGACGGGTATGCCGCGCTCTACCAGGAATTGCACCGTCGGTGCCGTCCAGCCGCCGCCCTCGAGCTTGACCATGTGCGCGCCCGCCTGCATGAGGCGGCTGGCGCTCTTCAGGGCCTGCTCGCGCGACTCGTGGTAGCTGCCGAAGGGCAGGTCGGCCACCACCCAGGCCGTGCCCTGTACGCGGTGCAGGCCGCGCACCACGCTTTCGGTGTGGTAGGCCATGGTATCGAGCGATACGCCCACGGTGCTGGGCAGGCCCTGGCAGACCATGCCCAGCGAGTCGCCCACCAGGATGCATTCCACGCCCGCGGCATCGGCCACAGCGGCGAAGGTGGCGTCGTAGGCCGTGAGCATGGTGATCTTCTCACCCGCCGCACGCATCTGCGCCAGGCGCGGCAGGCTGATGGGGCGGCGCTGCGGCAGGGGCGAGGCCGGGGGAATGGTGCCGTAGGGCGTGCCGGCAGTGACGGTGGTGACGGTGGTGTGTGTCATGGCGCAGTCTCCAGTTGCCATAAGACCGGCGAGTCTATGCGATGCGGCTATGCTTGCGCCCCTATGACGACTAGAGACCTTTTTGCCGCCGACGCACTCGCGGCGCTGGCCCGCGCCGATGTCGATCGCGCCCTGCAGGAAGACGTGGGCGCAGGCGACCTGACGGCGGGCCTGATTGCCCCCGAGCGCCGTGCCCGCGCCCGCATCCTGGCGCGCGAGGCCGCCGTGATCTGCGGCGCCCCCTGGGTAGAGGCGGCGCTGCGTGCGCTCGACCCCGGTGTGCAGCTGACCTGGCATGTGGCCGAGGGCCAGCGCTGCGCCGCCGACCAGGTGGTGCTGGAGATAGAGGGCCAGGCGCGCGCGCTGCTCTCGGCAGAGCGCACGGCGCTCAACTTCCTGCAGCTGCTCTCCAGCGTGGCGACCAAGACGGCCACCTACGTGGACGTGGTCAAGGGCACGCGCGCCCGCATCGTGGATACGCGCAAGACCATCCCCGGCCTGCGCCTGGCGCAGAAGTACGCCGTGCGCGTGGGCGGCGGCGTGAACCACCGCATAGGCCTGCACGACGCCGTGCTGATCAAGGAAAACCACATCGCCGCCGCCGGTGGCGTGACGGCCGTGCTGCGCGCGGCCGAGGCCGTGGCGGCGCGCGCGGACTTCATCGAGATCGAGGTTGAGACGCTGGATCAATTGCGCGAGGCTCTGGCCGCCGGCGCGAAGATGGTGCTGCTCGACAACATGCCCTTGGCCCAGCTGCGGGAGGCGGTTGAAATCAACGCCGGACGCGCCATCTTGGAGATATCCGGTGGCGTGACCCTGGACGGCCTGCGTGCGCTGGCCGAGACCGGCGTGGATCGCATCTCCATTGGCACGCTGACCAAGGACGTCAAGGCCACCGACTTTTCCATGCGCCTGCAGGAGTTGTCATGAGCGCCACGGTCTTGAAAAATGTCGAGTACGAGCAGCCCGCCGACGGCGCCGTCTGCTCCACCAAGCATGCCTGGGCGCGTGTGCCGCCCGAGCCCTCGCCGACCGAGCGCGCGCAGCTGAAAGACAAGATCCGCCGCCTGCTCAAAGAAAAGAACGCCGTCATGGTCTCGCACTACTACGTGCACCCAGACCTGCAGGACCTGGCCGAGGAGACCGGCGGCATCGTCAGCGACTCGCTGGAGATGGCGCGCTTCGGCCGCGACCATGCGGCGCAGACGCTGGTGGTCAGCGGCGTCAAGTTCATGGGCGAGACGGCCAAGATCCTCTCGCCCGAGAAGACCGTGCTCATGCCCGACCTGGACGCCACCTGCTCGCTGGACCTGGGCTGCCCGATCGACGAGTTTTCGGCGTTCTGCGACCAGCACCCAGACCGCACCGTCGTCGTCTACGCCAACACCAGCGCGGCCGTCAAGGCGCGCTCGGACTGGCTGGTCACATCGAGTTGCGCGCTGGACATCGTGCGCGCCCTGAAAGACGCCGGCCACAAGATCCTGTGGGCGCCCGACCGCCACCTGGGCGACTACATCCGCCGCGAGACGGGCGCCGACATGGTGTTCTGGAACGGCGCCTGCATCGTGCACGACGAGTTCAAGGCGCTGGAGCTGGAGCTGCTGAAAAAAGAGCACCCCCAGGCCAAGGTGCTGGTGCACCCCGAAAGCCCGCGCGAGGTCATCGCCCTGGCCGACGCCGTGGGCTCGACCAGCGCCATCCTCAAGGCCGCGCAGACCCTGGACGCGCGCGAGTTCATCGTCGCCACCGACAAGGGCATGATGCACAAGCTGCGCCAGCTCAACCCGGGCAAGACCTTCTACGAGGCGCCTACCGCCGGCAACAGCGCCACCTGCAAGAGCTGCGCCCACTGCCCCTGGATGGCGATGAACGGCCTGGCCGACGTGGCGCGTGTGCTGGAGACCGGCGCCAACGCCGTCCACGTAGACCCCGCCCTCATCCCGCGCGCACGCCAGCCCATCGACCGCATGCTGGCCTTCACGGCGGCGCTCAAGAGCGGCCAGCCGGCCGGTGCACTGGTGCCGCATTTCGGCGCCGCGTGATGCTATTGTTGCAATAGCTGCTTGCGCACTCTGGGCAAGCGTCAGTGGCCAATCTGCACCATATTTCACGGGTGGACTTTGCCGACCCGCGGCAGCCGCGCGGCCGGCGCTGGCGCCACGCCTTTGCGGCCCCGCAGCGCGTGCTGGCTGCCACGCACCCGCACCAGGTGCGCGCCGTGCTCGACGCCGTGGAGGCCGCCGCCCGCGCCGGCCACTGGTGCCTGGGCTGGCTGCGTTATGAGGCCGCACCCGCATTCGACGCGGCACTCACCGTGCACGCGCCGGCGCCCGATGCCGATGCGCCGCCCCTGGCCTGGTTCGCCGTGTACGACGCGCCGCTGCCCTGGCCCGCAGACCCGCCCCAGGGCCAGGAGGCCCGCATCGACTGGGATGCCGGCCCGGCGCGCGCAGACTTCGACGCCGCCCTGGCGCGCATCCACCAGGGCATCGCGGCCGGGCGCTACTACCAGGTCAACTACACCGCGGCGCTCACGGGCGCCTGGCAGGGCGATGCCGGCGCGCTGTTTGCCGCCCTGCAGCGCGCCCAGCCCAGCGGCTACGCCGCGCATGTCGATGACGGCGCGGGCCGGCAGCTGCTGTCGGTCTCGCCCGAGCTGTTCTTCGACTGGCGCGCCGCGCCCGACGGCACGGGCGACATCCTCACCCGCCCCATGAAGGGCACTGCCGCGCGCGGCGCCACGCCCGAGCAGGATGCGGCCAGTGCCGCGCAGCTGCGCGCCAGCCCCAAGGAGCGGGCCGAGAACGTGATGATCGTGGACCTGCTGCGCAACGACCTCGCGCGCATCGCCTGCCCGCACAGCGTGCGCGTGCCGCGGCTGTTCCAGACCGAGCCGCTGCCCACCGTGTGGCAGATGACCTCCGACGTGGTGGCGCGCACGCGCGCGGGCACGCGGCTCTCGGACGTGTTTGCCGCCCTGTTTCCCTGCGGCTCGGTCACCGGCGCACCCAAGGTCGAGGCCATGCGCGCCATCCGCGACCTGGAGGCCGGCCCGCGCGGCGTGTACTGCGGCGCTCTGGGGCTGGTGCGGCCCGATGGCGCGGGCGGCCTGGCCGCCACCTTCAACGTGCCCATACGCACGCTGGAGCTGCATGGCGCGCAGGCCCGCTGCGGCATAGGCAGCGGCATCACCTGGGGCTCGCAGGCCGAGGCCGAATGGCGCGAATGGGCCGCCAAGCGCGCCTTTGTCGAACGCGCCAGCGCCCCCTTCGAGCTGCTCGAAACCCTGGGCCTGCAGGCCGGCCGGCTGCGCCACCGCGCCGAACACCTGGCGCGCATGCAGCAGGCGGCCGCGCATTTCGGCCACCCCTGGGACGGCGCGCGCGTCGCGGCCTGCCTGGACGCGTTGGCCGCCACCCACCCGCAAGGCGACTGGCGCGTGCGCCTGCTGCTCGATGCCGCCGGCCAGCCGCGCGCCGAGGCCTTCGCCCTGCAGCCCACGCCCACGCCCGTGCGCCTGGCGCTGGCGGGCCAGCCCTTTGCCGCCGCGCACAGCGAATTCACACGCCACAAGACCACGCGCCGCGCGCACTACGCGGCCTTTGCGCCCGCAGCGGGCAGCGGCGTGTTCGACACCCTCCTCTACAACGAAGCTGGCGAGCTCACCGAGACCACCTTCGGCACCATCGCCGCGCTGCTGGATGGCCGCTGGGTCACGCCGCCGCTGGCCTGCGGCCTGCTGCCCGGCGTGGGCCGCGCCGTGGCGCTGCGCGAGGGCCGGCTGCAGGAGGCCGTGCTGCGCCTCGACGACATGCCGCGCGTGCAGGGCTGGGCCTTCATCAACAGCCTGCGCGGCTGGCTGCCGGCGGTGCTCGGATAATCGGCCGGCCCAAGGCGCCGCCAAGGGCCAGACCAGAACAGAGGGAGCCACCGCATGACCCCCGAGGCCCAGGCCCGCGAATGGATAGACGCCAAACTCACCCAGGCCGGCTGGGTGGTGCAAGACATGAAGGCGCTGAACCTGGGCGCCGCGCTGGGCGTGGCCGTGCGCGAATACCCCACCGACAGCGGCCCGGCGGACTATGTGCTGTTCGTCGATCGCGTGGCCTGCGGCGTGATCGAGGCCAAGAAAGACAGCGCCGGCGAAACCCTCACCGTGGCGGAGGGCCAGACCGCGCGCTACGCCCACGCCACGCTCAAATGGCGCACAGAAAACACACCGCTGCGCTTTCTGTTCGAGGCCACGGGCCAGATCGTGCGCTTTACCGATGGCGCAGACCCGCTGCCGCGCTCGCGCGAAATCTTCCACTTCTTCCAGCCCCAGGCCCTGGCCGCCTGGCGGGACCAGCCCGCCACCCTGCGCCGCCGCCTGGCCGAGCACATGCCCGCGCTGCCCGAAGGCAATCTGCGCGACTGCCAGACCAGCGCCGTCACCGGGCTGGAGCAATCGCTGGCGCAAAACAAGCCCCGCGCCCTGGTGCACATGGCCACGGGCGCGGGCAAAACCTATACCGCCATCACCAGCGTGTACCGCCTGCTGAAATGGGGCGGGGCCAAGCGCATTTTGTTTCTGGTCGATACGCGCAACCTGGGCACGCAGGCGCACCAGGAATTCATGGCCTACACCCCGCCCGACGATGGCCGCAAGTTCACCGAGCTGTACAACGTGCAGCGCCTGGCATTGCCCCACATCGACCCGCACGCCCAGGTCTGCATCAGCACCATCCAGCGCATGTACGCCATCCTGAGCGGCGAGCCGCTGGACGAAGCGGCAGAAGACCTATCGCTCAACGAGGTGCAGCAGGCCCCCGGCCAGCAAAAATGGGTGCGCTACAACGCCAGCGTGCCGGTGGAGGCTTTTGACTTCATCGTCATCGACGAATGCCACCGCAGCATCTACAACCTGTGGAAGCAGGTGCTGGACTACTTCGACGCCTACCTCATCGGCCTGACCGCCACGCCCGACAAGCGCACCTACGGCTTTTTCAACGAGAACATCGTCGCCGAATACAGCTACGAGCAATCCGTGGCCGATGGCGTCAACGTCGGCTACGACGTGTACGAAATCGCCACCGAAATCACGCAACAGGGCGCCGAGCTCAAGGCCCAGGAATGGGTGGACCACCGCGACCGCGCCACGCGCAAAAAACGCTGGGCCGAAACCGAGGAAGACACCGCCTACAGCGGCAAAGAGCTGGACAGATCGGTGGTCAACCCCAGCCAGATCCGCCAGGTGATCCAGGCCATGAAAACCGCCGTGGAAACGCGCATCTTCCCCACCCGCCGGGAAACGCCCAAGACCCTGATCTTTGCCAAAACC
Source organism: Pseudomonadota bacterium (assembly GCA_018241405.1). Lineage (GTDB taxonomy): Bacteria > Pseudomonadota > Gammaproteobacteria > Burkholderiales > Burkholderiaceae_C > Alicycliphilus. Next base: position 97,035 of record JAFEDY010000036.1, read on the forward strand.
GACAGCCACGCCGACGACATCGTGCAAACCGTGCGCGAGGTCTATGGCCAGGGCAACGCCTTCTGCCGCAAGGTCACCTACAGCGAAAAAGACGCCGATGGCGTGCTGGCCAGCTTTCGCAACGACTACCACCCGCGCATCGCCGTCACCGTGGACATGATCGCCACCGGCACCGACGTCAAGCCCCTGGAGGTGCTGCTGTTCATGCGCGACGTGCGCTCGCGCGGCTACTACGAGCAGATGAAGGGCCGGGGCGTGCGCAGCCTGGGGGCCGACGGCCTGCAAAGCGTGAGCGCCAGCGCCGACGGCGCCAAAACCCGCTTCGTGCTCATCGACGCCGTGGGCGTGGAAAAAAGCCTCAAAACCGAAAGCCGCCCGCTGGAGCGCAAGCCCGGCCTGCCCCTCAAAGACCTGCTGCAAGGCGTGGCCCTGGGCCACCGCGACGACGACACCCTGCTCTCACTCGCCAACCGCCTGGTGCGCCTGGCCAAGCAGCTCGACGACAAGGCCCAGGCACGCATCGAAAAGATCAGTGGCGGCGTGCCGGTGCGCGACCTGGGCAAAGGCCTGATCGCCGCGCTGGACCCCGACGCCATCGCTCAAACCGCCCTGGCCACGGCCCGCGCCCAGGGCATCACGCGCAATGAAGACAGCCTGCTGCCCGAGGAACTCGAAGCCGCCCGCGCCCAGCGCGTGGCCGCCGCCTGCGCGCCGTTTGACCAGCCCGAACTGCGCGATGAAATAGAAAACGCCCGCCGCGAACGCGAGCAGCTCATCGACCACCTCAACCTCGACCAAGTGACCTACAGCGGCTTCTCTGAACAGGCACAGGCGCAGGCCCAGGCGGCAATCCAACGCTTTACGGACTACATCCAGCAGCACAAAGACGACATCGCCGCCCTGGGCTTTTTCTACCAGCAGCCCTACCAGCGCCGCGCCCTGGCGCTGGAGGCCATCGAAGACCTGCACCAGCACCTGGGCCGCCCGCCGCTGCTGCTGACCACCGAACGCCTGTGGAGCGCCTACGCCCGCGTGCAGGCCAGCCAGGTGAAGGGGGCCAGCAGCCAGCGCCAGCTCACCGACCTGGTATCGCTGCTGCGCTTTGCGCTGGGGCTGGATACAGAGCTGCAGCCCTTTGCCGACATGGTGGACAAGCGTTTTCAGGCCTGGGTCTTCCGCCACAACGCCCAGCGCCGCAGCGCCTTCACCCCCGAGCAAATGGACTGGCTGCGCCTGATGAAAGAGCACATCGCCAGCTCCTGCAGCATCCACCGCGACGACTTCGACTACGCCGCGCTGGCCGACAAGGGCGGGCTGCAAAAAGCCTGGCGGCTGTTTGGCCAGGAGTTGGATGGGTTGATGGATGAAATGAACTGGGAGCTGGTGGCGTGAGGGCTGGGCCGCCTGCTGGCTTCACGCCATACAGATTAGTTCTGCGAAGGTGCCAACCGCGCCTTGAATGCCTGCATGTCAAACAGCTGCGGCGTGCCGCTGTTTTCGCCCTCCACCAGCGCGGCGCGCACGGCATCCAACCGCGCCACACGCTCCTGCTCGCGGCGGATCAGGTCGCGGATGTACTCGCTGTCGTTGGTGTAATGCCCGGCCTGAATCTGGGCCTTGATCCAGCCGTCCTGCTGGTCGGTCAGGGTGATGGTTTTGCGCACGGTGGACATGGCGGGGCTCCTGTCGGAAGATGGTTTCATCATACTATTGGTGCGAATGTGTGCGTATCTGCATGCGAACAATCATAGTTTTGCATTATGAAATATCTTTTCCCAGATAACTTTGGATATTTGGCGCACAGCGGTAGCGTGGGGGTGCTGAAGAAGGGTGTAACGTGAGTGGAATTCCTCTTGGCTGGCAGCTTGTAGAGCTTGAAAAAATATGTACACGCATTGTTGATGGCTCGCACAATCCGCCGAAAGCATCGGACACAGGAAAGCCAATGCTGAGTGCGCGCAACATTGCCAACTTCGCCATCAATTTTGATGATTACCGTCTGATAAATCAGGCTGATTTTGAAATTGAAAATTCACGAACGCAAGTCACTAGTGGGGATGTGCTATTAACCATAGTTGGAACTATTGGACGCACAGCAATTGTTCCTCAAAAAACTCAAGAATTTGCCCTGCAACGAAGTGTTGCGGTATTGAAAATTTCCGGTGTTGACTCTCGTTACATAGCCTATGCACTCAGCACACCTGAAATACAGAATTGGTTGCAAGAAAACGCTAAAGGAACGGCTCAAAAAGGCGTCTATTTAAAGACGCTTGGCACATTGCCAATAAAAATTGCTCCAAAGGAAGAACAAACCCGCATCGTCGCCAAACTCGAAGAGTTGCTGTCCGACCTCGATGCCGGCGTGGCCGAATTAAAGGCCGCGCAGCACAAGCTGGTGCAATACCGCCAATCGCTGCTCAAAGCCGCCGTGACCGGCGCGCTGACGGCCGATTGGCGGGCACAAAACACCGTGCCGGAATCAGGGGCGGCGCTGCTGGCGCGCATCCTGCAAGAGCGCCGCGCCCGCTGGGAAGAAAAGCAATTCGCCAAATTTGCCAGCCAAGGCAAAGCACCGCCCAAAGACTGGCAGAAAAAATACCCCGAGCCCGTGCAACCCGATGCCACGGGGCTGCCGGAATTGCCGCAGGGGTGGGTGTGGGCGAGTGTGGACGCCTTGATATTTGATGGCCCACAGAACGGCCTATACCTGCCCGCCAGTCAATATGGATCGGGAATTCCGATTTTGCGGATTGACGACTACCAAATCGGTTGGCATCGATGTCGAAAGCAGCTAAATCTTGTAGCTGCTGATGTCGAGACAAGCCATGCCTTTGCCTTGACTACGGGGGATATTGTTATCAACCGAGTCAACAGCATGACCCATCTTGGGAAATCGCTGCTGATTTCAAAGTCACTTAACGGTGTCCTTTTCGAGTCGAACATGATGCGATTGACTCTGTCCGGGGACGTTTCTGCGGAGTTCATGACGTACTACCTCGGCTCCGACGTAGGGCGCACCCGATTGATTCAAGGTGCCAAATGGGCTGTAAATCAGGCAAGCATCAATCAGCAGGATGTCCGGCGCACTGCATTTCCGCTGCCGCCAACGGAGGAGCAGCGGGCGCTCGCTGATATTTTGCGAGAGCAACTCGATGCTGTGGTAGATCAAGAGGCTGCTATCACTGCAGCCCTCCACCAATCCACAGCCCAACGCCAAAACATCCTGCGCGCCGCCTTCTCCGGCCAGTTGGTGCCGCAAGACCCCAGCGACGAACCCGCCAGCGCCCTGCTGGCGCGCATCCGCGCCGAGCGCGCCGCGCAGGCCGGTAGCAAAAAACCGCGTAGCCGCAAGCCCAAGGAGTCCGCATGACTGGTTCCGAAACCCAGCGCACCGACAAAAAATCCCTGCGCAAGGTCACGGGCCACACGGCCGACTGGTCGGCACTGGCGGCAGACTGTGTGTGCTTTGCCAACGCGGCGGGCGGCACCTTGCTGATCGGCATGGAAGACGCAGACAACCAGCCGCTGCCCGAGCAGCGCATTGCTCCGGCATTGCTGGACCAGATCCGCAAGCGCATCGCCGAAAAGACCGTGAACGTGCAGGTGGCACCTGAATTGGTGACGGCAGCCAATGGTGGCCAGTACATCGCCCTGCAGGTTGCACGCTCGGTGGGCGTGGCCTCCACCAGCGATGGCCGTTACTTTGTGCGCGTGGGCGATAGTTGCCGGCCGGTGCTGGGCGATGAGGTGCTGAGCCTGCTCAACGACCGCCCGGCGCTGCCCTGGGAAACCTTGACAAGCCTGCAGGTCAAGACCCTTGATGCAGACCCTGGCAAGCGGGCCGCCGTGCTGGCGCAGTTGCGCGCGTCGGATCGCGTGAAGGCCGCGGTCAAGGAAAAGAGCGACGCCGAGATGCTGGCGCACTATGGCCTGAGCGATGGCCCGTGGCTGACCCACCTGGGGGTGCTGGTTCTGGGGACGGCCCGTGACCGTGCGCGCCTGGGCACGGCGCCCAGCGTGCAGGCCATCAAATACGACGAATGGGGCCAGAAGGTCAACAAGTGGCTGTGGGACGACTACCAGCTGTCGCCCATTGAGCTGGTGGACGCCTTGTGGCACGGCATCCCGGACTTTCATGAAAGCTATGAACTGCCCGATGGGCTGCACCGCCAGAAGCTGCCGGCCTACGACCGCCGTGTGGTGCGCGAGTTGCTGGTTAACGCCTTGGTTCACCGGCCCTATACCCAGCGCGGCGACATTCTTTTGCACCTGTACCCGGATCGGTTGGAGGTAATCAACCCGGGGCGTTTGCCGTTGGGGGTGACGCCACAAACTATTTTGCACGCCAGCCGCCGCCGCAACGACCGCATGGCCGCCCTGTTCCACGACCTGCGCCTGATGGAGAAGGAGGGCACGGGCTTTGACCTGATGTACGACGTGCAGCTGTCGCAAGGTCGATCCGTGCCTGTGCCCAGGGAGGGCGTGGATTCGGTTTGCGTGAGTGTGGGGCGGCGTGTGCTGCGGCCCCAGGTGGTGGCCCTGATGGCCGATGCCGATGCTCGTTTTCAACTGCGCCAGCGCGAGCGTATCACCCTGGGCCTGTTGGCCGCCAGCGATGGCCTGACTGCGCGTGAACTGGCGCTGCGGCTGGAGTTGACGGGCACTGAGGAGTTGCGAGGCTCATGGCTGGGTCGCCTGCTGGATCTTGGCCTGGTTCAGCAGAGCGGCAAGACGCAGGGCACGCGGTATTTTGTGGAGCCTGGCTTGCTTAAGGAGGCGGGGCTGGATGGGCGAACAACGCTCTCGCGTATCGAACCGTACCGTCTGCGGGCATTGATCTTGGAGGACTTGCAGCGCTATCCAGGTTCGTCCTCCACCCAGACACAGCGCCGCACCGCTCCTGAGTTGGATGTACGAACCATCCGCCGTGCGCTGGAGGACTTGAGCAACAAGGGTGAGGTTCGCTATGAGGGCGAAAAGCGCTGGCGGCGTTATTGGCTCACGGCCAACGGATAACGGATAACGGACAAAACCATCGAATTGGCCTTTAAAGGCTTTGATTGGTGTCCGTTACAAACATGAAATTACACGGAAAATCAAATACTTATCGTAAGAACAAGCTGAATCTATCGTCTTTATCGTGATGAAAAATTCGGCATCCTCTGCAGCCGACAGACGCTAGCTGTCGCATCCCGGACGATTGCATAGCTGAAAAGCGCTACCCGCTGTTTATGGCCCGCGCCGTTCTGCAAGAGTTGATAGAGTCCCTGCAATCGAATCCGGGAGCCAAGCCATGCTGATTGCCCTGCACAAGAATGCCCGCACCACGCCTGCTGTGCGGGCCGAGATCGCTGCCAGCGCAGAACCCGCGTCCATCCTGGCCCAGCGCTTCAGTATTACCGAGCAGACCGTCTACAAATGGAGGAAGCGCGACAGCGTGCAGGATCGCTCGCACACCGCGCACCGCCTGCAGACCCAGCTCACGCCTGCCCAGGAGATCGTGGTCGTGCATCTGCGCCGCACCCTGCTACTACCGCTTGATGATTTGCTGGCGGTCACCAGGGAGTTCCTGTGCCCCGTTGTCTCGCGCTCGGGGCTGGACCGCTGCCTGCGCCGCCATGGCGTGGGCAACTTGAATGCCTTGAGGCCCGCCACACCCCAAGAGCCCCACAAGGCCTTCAAGAGCTACGAGCCGGGGTTCCTGCACATGGATGTGAAGTACCTGCCCCAGATGCAGGACGAACCGAAGCGGCGCTACCTGTTTGTGGCCATCGACCGGGCCACGCGCTGGGTGTTTGTGGCCATCAAGGCCAACAAGAGCGCCGCCAGTGCCAAAGCCTTTTTAAACGCCCTGCACAAGGCCTGCCCGATCAAGATCAACAAGCTGCTGACCGACAACGGCAAAGAGTTCACGGACCGCCTGTTTGCCAGCCGTGAGCGCAAACCAAGCGGCAACCATGAGTTTGACCAGCTGTGCCAGGCACTCTGCATAGAGCACCGGCTGACCAAGCCCAGGACGCCCAGAACCAACGGCATGGTGGAGCGCTTCAATGGGCGCATTGCAGATGTTTTGAAGACTCACCGCTTCAGCAGCGGCGAAGATCTGGAGCAGACGCTGCTGCGCTATGTGGCCTTGTACAACCACCAGTTGCCCCAGTCAGCACTCAAGAGCAAGACGCCTATGCAGGCGATGAAAGACTGGTATCACGAGCGTCCGCATTTGTTTCACAAGCGGCCATATGATCGTCCGGGATGCGACAGCTAGCCACAAGAATGAACACTTCCTCTCTCATCCAGAAAGTCTGGAATTTCTGCCACACCCTGCGCGACGATGGCGTGGGCTATGGCGACTACCTGGAGCAGTTGACCTACCTGCTGTTCCTGAAACTGGCGCACGAGTACGCCCAGGAGCCCTACAACCGCGCCAGCCGCATTCCGCCGGCCTACGACTGGGCCAGCCTGCGCAGCAAGACGGGCGAGCCGCTGGAGGCGCAGTACCTGGCCACGCTGCACCGCCTGGGCTTGGAGCCGGGGATGCTGGGCGCGATTTTCTTCAAGGCGCAGAACAAGATTCAGGACCCGGCCAAGCTCTCGCGCCTGGTGCAGATGATTGACGCCGAGAGCTGGATCAGCCTGGACGCGGACACCAAGGGCGATCTGTACGAGGGTCTGCTGCAAAAGAACGCCGAGGACACCAAGAGCGGCGCGGGCCAGTACTTCACGCCCCGCCCCATCATCGAGGCCATGGTGGCCTGCGTGCGGCCCGAGCCGGGCAAGACGATTGCCGACCCGGCCTGCGGTACGGGCGGCTTTTTTCTGGGGGCCTACCAGTGGCTCACGCGCCCGGGGGCGCGGCTGGACCGGCGGCAAAAGGAGTTTTTGCGCGACCGCACCTTCTACGGCAACGAGATCGTCGCCAGCACGCGCCGCCTGTGCCTGATGAACCTGTTTTTGCACAACATTGGCGAGCTCGATGGCGAGCCGGCGGTGGAGCGCGCCGACGCGCTGATTGCCGAGCCGCGCACCAAGGTGGACTATGTGCTGGCCAACCCGCCGTTTGGCAAAAAAAGCAGCATGACCATCACCAACGAGGAGGGCGAGGAAGACCGCGAGGCGCTGACCTACGAGCGCCAGGACTTCTGGGAAACCACCTCGAACAAGCAGCTCAACTTTTTGCAGCACATCGTCAGCATGCTCAAGGTGGACGGCAAGGCCGCCGTGGTGCTGCCCGACAACGTGCTGTTCGAGGGCGGGGCGGGCGAGCGCATTCGCCGCAAGCTGCTGGAGACCTGCAACGTGCACACCATCCTGCGCCTGCCCACGGGCATCTTCTACGCCCAGGGGGTGAAGGCCAATGTGGTGTTCTTCGACAACGCGCCCAAGGACGGGCGCGTGCATACGCCGGGCGTGTGGATTTACGACCTGCGTACGAACAAGCATTTCACGCTGAAAACGCGCCCCCTGAAGGCCGACGATTTGCAGGATTTCATTGCCTGCTACCACCCCGAAAACCGCCACGAGCGCCGCGAGAGCGCGCGCTTCAAGTTCTTCAGCTACGACACGCTGGTGGCGCGCGACAAGGCCAGCCTGGACATTTTCTGGCTCAAGGACGAGAGCCTGGACAACCTGGATGCGCTGCCACCGCCCGAGGTGCTGCAGCAGGAAATCATCGAGCACCTGGAGGCGGCGTTGGCGGCCTTCAGGGATGTGGCAGCGGGTTTGCCTGGCGCATCAAGCGCGCAGCCGCGCACCGCGTGAACGTGTGGTGAAGGGTCAGAGCCGTTCCTTGATGTAGGACGGCCTGTCCATGTCCACGATCTCCACGCTCAGCTGCACCATCACGCCCGCGGGGCGCGGCGTGAGGCGGCGCAGCACCTCGGCCACGCGATGGGCCAGGTCCTGCTTGGCCTCGGGGCTGCGGCCCGACAGCAGGCGCAGCTGGGCGTGCACGAAGGCGCGGCCCGCGGGGACGGTGCCGACATGGAAGCTGGCGTGGCGCACGAAGCGGCTTTTGAGGTCGGCCTCGTCCAGCACCTCGGGGCTGGCGCAGACGGCGGCGTTGAGCTCGGCCAGCGCCTGGGCCTCGGGGTAGGCGGGCAGGTTGCTGGAGTATTCGATGGTCAGATGGGGCATGGAGAGGGCTCCTGGAGGGTGGGAGGAAGGGGCGCAGGCTCAACCGTTCAGAGCCGGCACCAGGATGGTGGGCGCCGCGGGCGCGGCCATGTCGGGCCAGTCACGGCTGTAGTGCAGGCCGCGGCTTTCGCGGCGCATTTGCGCGCTGCGCACGATGAGGTCGGCCACCTGCACCAGGTTGCGCAGCTCCAGCAGGTCGCGCGAGATGTGGAAGTGCGAGTAGAACTCGTGGATCTCGCCCGTCAGCAGCGCGATGCGGTGCGCGGCGCGCTCCAGGCGCTTGTTGGTGCGCACTATGCCCACGTAGTCCCACATGAAGCGGCGCAGCTCATCCCAGTTGTGCGAGATGACGACCGACTCGTCGGCGTCGCGCACGCGGCTGTCGTCCCAGCGCGGCAGCGCCGGGATGGGGGTGCGCGCGGCCTCGGCAATGTGCTGGGCCGCGGCGCGCGCAAACACCATGCATTCGAGCAGCGAGTTGCTGGCCAGGCGGTTGGCGCCATGCAGCCCGGTGTAGGCCACCTCGCCCACGGCGTACAGGCCTGGCAGGTCGGTGCGGCCCGAGTGGTCGGTGAGCACGCCGCCGCAGGTGAAATGCGCGGTGGGCACCACGGGAATGGGCTCCTTGGTGATGTCTATGCCCAGTTCGGCGCAGTGCGCCAGGATGTTGGGGAAATGCTCGTGCAAGAACGCGGGGCTCTGGTGCGAGATATCGAGGTGCACGCAGTCCAGGCCATGCTTCTTCATCTCGAAGTCGATGGCGCGGGCCACCACGTCGCGCGGGGCGAGCTCGGCGCGCGCGTCGTGCTGCGGCATGAAGCGCGTGCCCCCGGCCGATGGCGGCAGCAGCAGGCGCCCGCCCTCGCCGCGCACGGCCTCGCTGATGAGGAAGCTCTTTTCGTGCGGGTGGTACAGGCCCGTGGGGTGGAACTGGATGAACTCCATGTTGGCCACGCGGCAGCCGGCGCGCCAGGCGCAGGCAATGCCGTCGCCGGTGGCGGTGTCGGGGTTGGTGGTGTAGAGATAGACCTTGCCCGCGCCGCCCGTGGCCAGGATGGTCTGCGGCGCGCGGAAGGTGACGACCTCGTCGCTGGCCTCGTCCAGCGCGTACAGGCCCAGGCAGCGCTGGCCCGCCAGGCCGATCTTGCGGCTGGTGATCAGGTCCACCAGCGTGTGGTGCTCGAAGATGGTGATGCCGGGCGTGGTGCGCACCACCTCGATCAGTGTCTTCTGCACGGCGGCGCCCGTGGCGTCGGTGGCGTGCACGATGCGCCGCGCGCTGTGGCCGCCTTCGCGCGTCAGGTGCAGGTCGTCGCCCTCCAGGGAAAAGGGCACGCCCAGGCCGCGCAGCCAGCGTATCGCCTGGGGTGCGTTCTCGACCACGAAGCGCGTGGAAGCCAGGTCGCACAGGCCGGCGCCGGCCACCAGCGTGTCCTGGATATGGGCGGCAAAGCTGTCGTCGTCGGCCAGCACGGCGGCGATGCCGCCCTGGGCCCAGCCGCTGGAGCCATCCTGCAGCTGGCGCTTGGTGATCACGGCCACGCGGTGCGTGGGCGCCAGGTGCAGGGCGGCGGACAGGCCGGCGAGGCCGCTGCCTACGATGAGTACGTCGAAGTCGTGCGATGCCATGGCGTAAGCAAAAAAGCTGTGGTGATGGGGCTCAGACTGGTGTGTAAGCCAGGCGCACGTAGATCGGTGCAAAGGCCTCGGCCTGGGTGATCTCGATCAGCGTTTCCTTGGCCAGCTCCAGCAGGGCGATGAAGGTCACCAACAGCACGGTGGAGCCCTTTTCGGGCTGGAACAGATCCTCGAACGGCACGAAGCGCGGCCCCTGCAGGGCCTTGAGCACATGGCTCATGTACTCGCGCACCGACAGTTCCTCGCGCGTGATGCGGTGGTGCTGCACCAGCTTGGCGCGCTTCAGGATGTGCGCCCAAGCCTGCTGCAGCTCGGCCACGTCCACGTCGGGAAAGCGCGGCTGCAGGCTTTGCTCTATGAACACGTTGGCGCGGATGAAGTCGCGCCCGTACTGCGGCACCTGGTTCAGGCGCAGGGCGGCGAGCTTGATCTGCTCGTATTCGAGCAGGCGGCGCACCAGCTCTGCGCGCGGGTCCTCGGGCTCGGCGCCGCCCTCCTGCCTGCGCGGCGGCAGCAGCATGCGCGACTTGATCTCTATGAGCATGGCCGCCATCAGCAGGTATTCGGCCGCCAGCTCCAGGTTGCGGCTGCGCACCTCGTCCACATAGCCGAGGTACTGGCGTGTGACATCCACCATGGGGATGTCCAGGATGTTGAAGTTCTGCTTGCGTATCAGGTACAGCAGCAGATCCAGCGGGCCCTCGAAGGCCTCCAGGAACACCTCCAGCGCATCGGGCGGGATGTACAGGTCCTGGGGCAGGGCAAACAGCGGCTCGCCATACAGGCGCGCCAGGGCCACCTGATCGACCACCTGGGGCATGGCGGCGTCGGGGGCTTGCGGGTCAGTGGCCCTCGTCATGCCTTGTGTTGCTATTGTATGAATAGCTGTTAGCGCTTGTCTGTAAAGCGCTAGAGGCCGGTTTTATGCCTGCTTCTCGCTGTACGAGTAGTACACGTAAGGCTTTTGCTTGACGCGGCCTGCGCGGTAGTCCTGCCAGACTTCGCGGTCCACGTTCTTGTCCCACAGGAGGGCGCGGCCGGCGCGCTGCTGCGTGTCAAGCTCGGGCTTCTGGGTCTTGAGCTGCTCGATGAACTGGGTGACTTCGGACTGGTAGTCGGGACGGCGGAAAATAGGCATGGACGGTTAACCTCTCAGAACCCGTGATTTTAGCGACACCCACCATGAATACCCTGACCCGCATGGCCGGCGCCCTGGCCGCCGGCGCTCTGGCCCTGCTGTCCCTGGCGGCCTGTGACGAGCAGCGCATCCGTGAGCTGGAGGAAGACGTCTCCACCGAGGCCGACGTGCGCGCGCGCTTTGGCGAGCCCGAACGCATCTGGCCCGAGAGCGACGGCGGCCACACGCTGGAATACAACCGCCAGCCCGCGGGCCACCAGAACTACATGATCACCATAGGCCCGGCCGGCAAGATGACGGCGCTGCGCCAGGTGCTGGCGCCGCATTATTTCGAGCAGGTGCAGCCCGGCATGCCGCAGGACGCCGTGCGCCGCCTGCTGGGCCAGCCCGCCAAGACGACGCCCTACGCCCTCAAGCAGGAGACCGATTGGGACTGGAACTGGATAGACCCGCCCAGCCGGCGAATGATCTTTACCGCGACCTTTGGGCCCGATGGGCGTGTCAAGCGCTCCGGCAGCATGGAGAAACTGCACGACGGACCGTGAACCCGGTGTGCATCAGGGCGCAATCTTGCGCTTCAAGGCCTGCGCCACCGGCCGCGGCAGGCTGGGCAGGGACTTGAGCAGCCAGGGCAGCACCTTGCGCTTGGCGCCGGCGAGCGATTCGGGCACCAGCGCCTCGATCAAATGCGGGCCGGGGTGGGCCAATGCATATTCCAGCGCCTGGCAGAGCTCCTCGGCATCCTGGGTGCGCACGGCGTGCACGCCCATGCCCTGGGCCAGTTGCGCGAAGTTGAGCTGCGGGCCGTGCAGGTCCAGCTGCGACTGCGCCTTGGGGCCGGCGTCATCGGCGCCCACGCGTTCCAGCTCGACGTTCAGCACCGAGTAGCTGGCGTTGTTGAAGATGATGCTGACCACATGCAGCTTCTCGCGCGCCATGGTCCACAGCGCCTGGAGGGTGTACATGGCCGTGCCGTCGCCGATCAGCGCGATCACCGGGCGGTCGGGGCAGGCGATGGCTGCGCCCACGGCATTGGGCAGGCCCTGGCCGATGGCGCCGCCGGTCAGCGTGATGAGGTCGTGGCGCGGCGCGCCCTTTGTCATCACGCCCAGCATCAGGCCGCTGGTGATGGCCTCGTCGATCAGGATGGCGCGCTCGGGCAGCAGCGCGCCCACGGCCTTGCAGACCTTGGGGGCCGTCAGCTTGCCGGTGGGGCGCTGCGGGCGCTGCGGCAGCTGCAGGGCGGGTTGTGCCTGCGCGGCGCCCAACACCTGGGCCAGCCGTTGCAGGCTGGCAGCGGCGTCCTGCTCCGGGCTGGACAGGGTGTGCACGCTGCAGCTGCCGGGCACCAGATCGCTCTTTTTGCCGGGGTAGGCGAAGAAGGACACGGGCGCCTTGGCATCCACCAGCACCAGCTGTTCGATGGGCGCCAGCTGCACGCCAGCCAGTTCGGCCAGGTAGGCGATGCGTTCCACAGCGGGCAGGCCCGCGCCGCGCTCCAGGCGGGTGGGGAAGACCTCGGCCAGCAGCTGCACCCCGCTGTGCGCGGCGATGCGGGCGGCGGCCAGCAGGGCCGGTTCGCGCAGCGCCTGGCCGCCCAGCAGCAGCGCGGCTTTCTTGCCGCAGCGGATGGCATTGGCGATGGCCTGCACAGTGGCGTCGTCTGCCGCCTCGGGCACAGGCAGCGTGGGCATGGCGCTGGGCACGGCGCCCTCGCCCCACGACACGTCGGCCGGCAGTATCAGCGTCGCCACCTGGCCCGGCAGGCCGCGCGCGACCATGACGGCGTCCACCGCGTCCTCGCACAGTGCGCTGGTGCTCTTCGATGTGCGCACAAAGCCGGGTGAGACATTGCGCGCCACGGTCTCGATGTCGCTTTGCAGCTGCGCGTCGTACTGCGTGTGATAGGTGGCGTGGTCGCCCACGATGGTGACGATGGGCACCTTGCCCTTGCGCGCGTTGTGCAGGTTGGCCAGGCCGTTGCCCAGGCCGCAGCCCAGGTGCAGCAGCGTGGCGGCGGGCTTGCCGGCCATGCGCGCGTAGCCGTCGGCCGCGCCCGTGGCCACGCCCTCGAACAACGCCAGCACGGCGCGCATGCGCGGCTCGGAGTCGAGCGCGGCGACGAAGTGCATCTCACTGGTGCCGGGGTTGGAGAAGCAGACCTCGATGCCGGCATCGGCCAGGGTCTTGAGCAGGGCTTGGGCGCCGTTCATCGTATTTGCTCCTTTATTAATAGCTTCCAGCGTTTGCCAGGTAAGCGCTGGGGCCGGCTTTTATCAAAGCCTCAGCGGTTGCGCCAAAGCATGACGTCCAGCACCTTGCCCGCCAGCCCCGCGTAAGGAGGCTGCAAAAAGTCCACCGTGCGCAGCGGCCCCTGGCGGAACACCGGGCGCAGCTTGGAAAACGTCAAGAAACCCTCGCGCCCGTGGTAGTGGCCCATGCCGCTTGCGCCCACGCCGCCAAAGGGCAGGTGGTGCTGGCCGGCGTGCAGGAGCGTGTCGTTGAGCGTCACGCCGCCCGACAGGGTCTGCTGCAGGGTGCGCTGCTGCAGGCGCTTGTCGTCACTGAACAGGTACAGCGCCAGCGGGTGCGGACGGTTGTTGATGTACTGCAGCACCTCGTCGTGGTTGCGGTAGCCGAGGATGGGCAGCAGCGGACCAAAAATCTCGCGCTGCATCACCTGCATGCCGTCGTGCACGTTCAAGAGCGCCACCGGCGGCATGATGCGCCGCGCGGCATCGCCCGGCTGGCCCGGGCACAGCGGCACGGCCTGGGCGCCTTGGGCGATGGCGTCCGCCAGCATGGCCTGCAGGCGGTCGTATTGGCGCTGGTCGATGATGGCGGTGTAGTCGCCGTTCAAAAGATCGGGGTAGCGCCGGGCGATGATTCTTTGCGCGTGTTCGATGAAGGCCTGCTCCTGGCCCGCGGGCAGGAACAGGTAATCGACGTTGGTGCAGATCTGCCCGGCGTTGAGCATTTTGACCCACAGGATGCGCTCCGCTGCCTTAGGCAAAGGGTAGTCGGGCGCGACGATGGCGGGGGACTTGCCGCCCAGCTCCAGCGTCACCGGGGTCAGGTGGGCGGCGGCATTGGCCATCACGGCGCGGCCGGTCTGCGGCGAGCCGGTGAAGAACAGGTGGTTGAAGGGCAGCTGCGTGAACAGCGGCCCCAGCGACTGGCCGGGCCCCGCGTCCTGGTCGGCAAACACGCTGACCTTGTCGGCGGCAAAGTATTGGGGCAGCAGCTTTTGCAGCAGGCGCGCCAGGTGGGCGGAGTTTTCCGACATCTTCACCATCGCCCGGTTGCCCGCGGCCAGCGCGCCGATCAGGGGCTGCACCGCCATGGCGATGGGAAAGTTCCAGGGCACGACGATGCCGACCACGCCCAGCGGCTGGGGCTGCACCCAGGCGCTGGCGAGCGGGTACTGGGTGATGTCGAGCGCGCGCTTTTGCTGTTTCATCCAGCGCGGCAGCTGGCGTATGGCATCCCGTGCAGCCTCCTGGCCTTGCAGCAGCTCGGTCATCAGGGTCTCGAAGCGGCTCCTGCAGCCGAAGTCGCGGTTCACGGCGTCGACCAGCGCGTCGCGGTTGTCCACCAGCAGGCGGTGCAGGGCGCGCAGGTCGCCGCGGCGCTCGACCCGATCGGGAAAGCGGTTCATCGCAAAGGCCGCGCGTTGCGCCGCGAAGCACTCGCGCAGCGGGGCCGGGATGTGGGCTGCCAGCTCGGCGGGATTGCGGGCGGGTGCGTGGCCCGGCAGTGGTTCGGTGGGGGCGTACATGGGAGGTGCTCCTGATTCAACTGGCGCGGCGCATCAGCTCGGCGCATTTCTCGCCGATCATGATGGTGGGCGCGTTGGTGTTGCCGGTGGTGATGCGCGGCATGATGGAGGCGTCGGCCACGCGCAGGCCATCCACGCCGTGCACGCGCAGGTCGGCGCCGACGACGGCCTGACCATCGCCCGCCGGGCCCATGCGGCAGGTGCCGACGGGGTGGTATTCGGTGTCGCTGCTCTGGCGCAGCTCCTCGGCAATCGCAGCCGGGTCGTTGGCGGCAATGGGGCGCAGCATGGCGCCGCGCCAGGGCGCCATGGCGGGGGCAGCCATGATCTCAAGCGACTTCTGCACGCCGCGGGTCAAACGCGGCAGATCATCCGGGTGGCTGTAGTAGCGCGGGTCGATCGCCAGGCTCTCGCGCGCGTCGGGGCTGGTCAGGCGCACCTCGCCCCGGCTCTGCGGCCTTGTCAGCGTGACATGCAGGCCAAAGCCGTGGCCAAAGTAGAGCTTGCGGCTGTGGTCCTCGACCATGGCGACGACGAATTCGAGCTCGATGTCGGCCGCGTGCACCTGGTCGTCGGTGCGCAGAAAGGCGCCGGCCTCGGCCACGTTGCTGGTGACGAGGCCGCTGCGCTCCTTCTTCCATTGCTGGATGCCGCGCAGCATCTGCAACCCACCCCTGGGGCTGACGCCCAGGCAGCCCTCGGCGCGCAGGCTGCGCCAGTTGAGCGAGGCGGTGATGTGGTCCTGCAGGTTCTGCCCGACGCCAGGCAGGGCGTGGCGCACGGCTATGCCCTGGGACTGCAGCTGATCGGCCGGGCCCACGCCCGAGCACATCAGCAGTTGCGGCGAGCCGTAAGTACCGGCCGAGAGGATCACCTCGCGGCGCGCGCGCACCAGGCTCTCTTGCCCACCGCGCCAGACGTGCACGCCGATGGCGCGCCGTCCCTCCCATGCCAGGCGCAGCGAGGGCGTGCGCGTCATGACGGTGAGGTTGGGCCGCCGCAGATTCGGCGTGAGGTAAGCGCGCGCTGCGCTGCAGCGTTCGCCCCCGCGCTGCGTGACCTGGGCGGGCCAGCAGCCGTCCTGCTGCGCACCGTTGTAGTCGGGCGTGCGCGGCACGCCGGCCTGCTCGCAGGCCTGCAGGAAGGCCTGCGTGGTGGCGAAGCCGCTGCGCAGCCAGTCCACGCCCAGCGGGCCGCCCACGCCGTGATACTCATTGGCGCCAAAGCAGGCGCTGTCCTCGGCCTTCTTGAACAGCGGCAGCACGCTGGCCCAGTCCCAGCCGGGGTTGCCCAGCTCTGCCCAATGGTCGTAGTCGCTGTGGTGGCCGCGGCAGTAGATCATGGCGTTGACGGCGCTGCTGCCGCCCAGCACCTGGCCGCGCGGCTGAAAACCGCGGCGCCCGTTCAGGCCCGGCTGCGGCACGGTGTGGTAGTGCACGGCGTTCATCTTCACCGTGGCACCGGCCGCAAAGCCCAGCGGGGCGCGGATGAAGACGCTGTCGTCCGGCCCGCCGGCTTCGAGCAGGCAGACGCTGGCGGCCGGGTCTTCGCTCAGCCGGCTGGCCACCACGCAACCGGCCGAGCCGGCGCCAACGACGATGTAGTCAAACTCCATGCTGCCTCCTGATACTCATTTATTAATAGCTGCCAGCGCTTGTCTTTTAAGCGCTACATTGACTTTTGACCCGCAGTGATGTGCCGCGCCGCCGCGCGCGCCGTGAGGATGCAGCCGGGCAGAAACGTGCCCTCCAGTGACCGCTTGCCACTGGCGCCGCCGCCGCCAAAGCCAGCCGCCTCGCCCACGCAGTACAGGCCGGCTATGGGCTGGCCCTGGCCGTCGAGCACGCGGCTGTGCAGATCGGTCTGCAGACCGCCCAGGCTCTTGCGCGTGATCAGCTGCGTGTGAATCGCGATGAAGGGCCCGGCGCCGGGTTGTTGCAGCGGCGCCGGCGTGCAGGTGCGCAGGCGGTCGGGGCGCCACTGCCGTGCCTGCAGGATGCGGCGCACCTGGGCGTCGTCCTCGGGCCGGCCGCCGGCGGCGAAATGGGCGTCGAAGGCGTTGGCCGTGGCCTGCAGCCGCTCGGGCTTGATATGGAGCGAGGCGGTAAGCGCGTTCATCTTGCCCGCCAGCTCGGCCAGCGTATCGGCGACGATGAAATGCGGGCTTTGCCGCGCCATCTGGTCCACCAGGCGGTGGTTGCCCAGCAGCGTTTCTTTCACAAAGCGCAGGAACTGCCGGTCGCGGATGCGTGGGTTGTGCTCGGCACCGGAGATCGCGAACTCCTTGAGCGCGATGCGGCGGTTCAGCAGCTGCCAGGTCCAGGGCTTCTCCTGCGCGGCCACCTGCTGGCACAGCCAATGGGTGTCGAAGCCCGTGACCAGCGGCTCGGGGCCGATGCGCTCACCCCGGTGGTTGAGCCACAGGGCCGACTTGCACGGAATCAAGGAAAGGCCGTGGCCCGGGAAATGCGGGAAGGGGTGCGGAATGCCGGCCGCGTAGTTCCACATCTCGCCCGCGTGGGTGATCTGCGCGTTGAGATGCTCGGCCGCCCAGTGGTGCATGCGCCCGTCGGCAAACGGGTGGGCGCCGTTCAGCATGGTGTGGGGCTGGGGCCGGCCCCGAGGCCAGTTGCGCCGGACTTCTTCATGACTGCCGTTGATGCCGCCCATGGCCAGCACCACCACGGGGGCCGTCAAACGCAGCTCGCGCCCCGTGGCCTCGTCGATGACCAGGGCGCCCGAGAGCCTGCCGCCCGCCTGTTCCAGTTGGGTCACGCGGTGGCCGTGCAGCACCGTCAGCCGCCCGCCCTGGCCCGCAGCGCGCATTTGCGCTATCAGCCGCAGCGTCATGAAGCGCGAGGTGCCCCACACGATGTGGTAGCGCGCCACGCTGTTGCCGTCGCCCTGCAGGCCGCGCTCGACCAGGTTCACGGCGGGCATGAACTTCAGGCCCTCTTGCACCAGCCAGTC
This sequence comes from Pseudomonadota bacterium, assembly GCA_018241405.1. Lineage (GTDB taxonomy): Bacteria > Pseudomonadota > Gammaproteobacteria > Burkholderiales > Burkholderiaceae_C > Alicycliphilus. The sequence goes on from JAFEDY010000036.1 coordinate 114,692, forward strand.
GTACACCTGCGGGCGCGACTGCTCCACGTAGTAGCGCGCCCATTGCTGGGGGCAGGTGTCGGCGGGGTCGAGCGCGCCAAAGCGCTGCCAGTCGGCCAGGGCGCGCTCGGGCGAGTCGGCGATCTTCAACTTCGCCTGCAGCGGCGTGCCCACCAGCGCCATGCCGCCAAAGGCCCACAGCGCCAGGCCCCCAAGGCGCTCGGGCGTGTCGCGGTCCACCAGCGTGACGCTTTGGCCCGCGCGCAGCAGCTCCAGCGCCGTGACGATGCCCGCCAGCCCGCCGCCCATCACGAGAACATCCGTTGCCATGTCGCCTTGCCTCCTGGCGCAAAGATAGCGGCGTAAGATGCCGATGGATTGACTTTATGGGACAAATAAATTGACCTTGCAGGCCACCGTCTCCATGAGCTGGGTGAACACCGTGCTCAATGCTGCAGAGCGGCAGGGCGTGGCGCGTGGGCAGTTGTTGGCACTGGCCGGCATGGCGCCCGAGGAGCTGCAGCAGGAGCGCTGGCCGATCGACCACATCACGCGGCTGTGGCGCGCCGCCGTGCAGGCCACGCAGGATGCGGGCTTTGGCCTCAAGGCCGGCAGCCAGGTGGGGCCGGGCAACTTCAACGTGGTGGGTGATCTGCTGCAGGCCAGCGCCACGCTGCGCGAGGCGATTGCGGCGGCGCAGAAGTACCAGCGCCTGATCAGCGATGGCGGGCGCCTGCAGATGGTGGTCGGCGCCCAGGCCAGTTGGCTCATCTACCACCCGCGCCAGGGCACGCTGGCCTTCAGCCCGCACCAGGTGGAGGCCGTGCTGGCGGCGGTGCTGGCCTTCATTCGCGGCGCCACGGGCGGCAGCCTGGGCGGGGCCGTGCGGCCGCAGCAGGTGCAGTTCAGCCAGCCGCGCGTGGGGCCGCTGGCCGGCTACCGCGAGGTGTTTGCCTGCCCCGTGGCGTTCGAGCAGGCGTTCAATGGCCTGCTGCTGGACAACGCGCTGCTGGACGCTCCGCTGCAGCGCGCCGATGAGCGCCGCGCGCGCACGCACCAGCGCCAGGCGGCCGCGCATCTGGCGGGCCTGACCCAGGGCGGGGCGCTGGTGCAGGAGCTGCGCGCCTGGATGGCCGCCGCCCTGGCCAGCCGCGTGCCCACGCGCGCCGAGGCGGCGCGGGCGCTGGGTGTGAGCGAGCGCACCCTGGCGCGGCGCATGCAGGCCCAGGGCCTGGCCTTTGCCGGGCTGCTCGACGAGGTGCGCAGGGGCGCCGCGCTGCAGGCCGTGGCGCACACGGCGCGGCCCCTGGCCGATATTGGCCAGGCGCTGGGTTTTGCCGAGCCTGCGGTGTTCTGGCGCGCGTTCCGCCGCTGGACGGGGATGACGCCCGCACAGTGGCGCGTGCGGGCTGGGCGTTGAGGAAGGCAGACAGGGCGCGCCATGAAGACGAGCAAGGCAGGATGTGGGACATGGCAGGGATGAACGAGGCGCGCGGCGCCCGCGGCGTCGTGGTGCTGCGGCAAGAGGGCGCACCGCCCAAGCCGCCGCTGGGCGCGCCATGCAACGGCTGCGGCCTGTGCTGCCTGCTGGAGCCTTGCCCGCTGGGCATGGTGCTGTCGCGCCGGCGCAGCGGCGCATGCGTGATGCTGCGCTGGGACGAGGCGCAGCAGCGCTATGGCTGCGGCGCACTCATGGCTGCGCCCCAGGGCTGGCTGGGGCTGGTGCGCCAGCGCCTGGTGCGGCGCTGGATTGCCGCCGGCGCCGGCTGCGATGCCGACCTGCAGGCGCAGGCGCCGCCGCAGGAGTAGGCGCCCGGCAGCGACCGGCCGGCGCTATGGCGTGGCGGCGGCCGGGTCATCGGCCAGCGCATCGACGGCCTTGCCCACGCCCGTGCCGACGAGCCTTGCCGTGCCCACGGCCGCGTCCGCGGCCAGGCCGACGGCCGACGCGGTGACGCTGACGGCCGTGCTCGTCACCATCACCACGGTGCAGCCCGGCAGCAGCAGCGCCAGGCACAAAAAAGCCCCCAGGCATTGGGGGCGAGCAAGCATGCGGCGCATGGTCTGCATCAGTGAATGCGCATGCCCGGCTGTGCGCCCGGGAAGGGCTCCAGCACGTAGATGCCCGGCTGCGTCTTCTCGTCGGCGTGGCTGGCGGCCAGCACCATGCCCTCGCTGACGCCGAACTTCATCTTGCGCGGTGCGAGGTTCGCCACCAGCACCGTGAGCTTGCCCACGAGCTGCTCGGGCCGGTACATGCTGGCGATGCCCGAGAACACGTTGCGCGTGCGGCCTTCGCCGGCGTCCAGCGTCAGCTGCAGCAGCTTGGTCGAGCCTTCGACGGCCTTGCATTCGGCGATTTTTGCGATGCGCAGGTCCACCTTGGCGAAATCGTCGATGGTGATGGTGGGGGCGATCTCCTCTCCGCCGGGCGTGACCTTTTCCACCACCGCCTCAGGCAGGGCGAACAGGGCATCGAGCTGCTTTTCCTCCACGCGCTGCATCAGGTGCTGGTACTGGCCGATCTGGTGGCCCGCGCCCAGCGCCCGCTCCACATCGGCAAACTGCTCGGGCGGCACGATGAGGAAGTGGGCCACGTCGGCCGCCACCTGGGGCAGCATGGGCTTCAGGTAGATGGTCAGCATGCGGAAGGCCTCGATGCAGGTCGTGCACACATCGTGCAGGCGCGCCTCCATGCCCTCCTTACGGGCCAGCTCCCAGGGCTTGTTAGCGTCCACATATTCGTTCACGCGGTCGCACAGCTGCATGACATCGCGCGCGGCGCGGGCCGTGTCGCGCGCCTCGTAGGCGGCGACGATGCCGTCCTTTTGCGCGCGCAGCTGGGCCAGCAGGGCCTGGCCGTCCTCGCTCACCTGGCCCAGCCGGCCGTCAAAGCGCTTGAAGATGAAGCCGGCCGCGCGGCTTGCGATGTTCACGTACTTGCCGATCAGGTCCGAGTTCACGCGCAGCATGAAGTCCTCGGGGTTGAAGTCGATGTCCTCGTTCCTGCCGTTGAGCTTGGCGCCCAGGTAGTAGCGCAGCCACTCGGGGTTCATGCCCAGCGCCAGGTACTTGAGCGGGTCCAGGCCCGTGCCGCGGCTCTTGCTCATCTTCTCGCCGTTGTTCACGGTCATGAAGCCGTGCACGCAGATCTTGGTCGGGGTCTTCCTGCCGCTGAACTTGAGCATGGCGGGCCAGAACAGCGTGTGGAAGGTGATGATGTCCTTGCCGATGAAGTGGTACTGCTCAAGCGCCGGGTCGGCCATGTAGGCCTCGTAGTCCTCGCCGCGCTGGTTCAAAAGGTTCTTCAGCGACGCCAGGTAGCCCACGGGCGCGTCCAGCCACACGTAGAAGTATTTGCCCGGTGCGTCGGGGATGGCTATGCCGAAGTAGGGCGCGTCGCGCGAGATGTCCCAGTCGTCCAGGCCGGTGCTGGTGCTGCCGTCGGGGTTGGTGCGCGTGCCGAACCACTCCTTGATCTTGGCGGCGACTTCCGGCTGCACATGCACGCCGTCCTGCGTCCATTCCTGCAGAAACTCCACGCAGCGCGGGTCGGACAGCTTGAAGAAGAAATGCTCGGAGGTCTTCAGCTCGGGCCTGGCGCCCGACAGCGCCGAATACGGGTTGATGAGCTCGGTGGGCGCGTACACGGCGCCGCAGCTCTCGCAGTTGTCGCCGTACTGGTCCTTGGCGTGGCAGCGCGGGCATTCGCCCTTGATGAAGCGGTCGGGCAGGAACATGTTCTTCTCGGGGTCGAAGAACTGCTCTATGGTGCGTGTCTCGATGAAGCCGGCGGCCTTGAGATCCAGGTAGATCTGCTGCGACAGTGCGTGGTTTTCCGGGCTGTCGGTGTTGCTCCAGTTGTCGAAGGCGATGTGAAAACCGTCCAGGTACTGCTTGCGCCCGCTAGCGATGTCGGCCACGAACTGCTGGGGCGTCTTGCCGGCCTTTTCGGCGGCAATCATGATGGGCGCGCCGTGGGCGTCGTCGGCGCCCACGAAGTTGACCGCAGCGCCCTGCATGCGCTGCGCACGCACCCAGGTGTCGGTCTGGATGTATTCCATGATGTGGCCGATGTGGAAGTTGCCGTTGGCATACGGCAGGGCGGTGGTGACGAAGATCTTGCGTGCGGTCATCGGGGTGGCTCTCCAGCCGCCCCGGGGTTTCGGGACGGAACCCGCGATTTTAGGGCGGCTTGCGTCGGTGGGCGGTCAGTAGCTCGGCAGGCGCACGGGGTTGCCGCGGTCGTGCCAGCCGAAGAAGGCGCAGACCTCGGCGCGCCGCGCCAGCGTGTCGGCGCGGCCCAGGGCCATGAGGGCGCGCGTGTAGCCGTGCTCGAACAGCAGGTAGCTGGCCAGGGCGCCATTGCCGCCGTCGGGCCGGTCCACATGCATGCCCAGGGTGTTCAGCAGGGCGCGAATGGTGCGCGGCAGCTCGCACACATGGCGAGCGGCCAGCTCGTCCAGGCTTTGGGAGGGCTGGAGCACCAATAGCTGCAACGGGCGCAGCGGAACCTGGCCGCGCTGCTCGGGCGTCAGCAGCGACAGGACATGGTTGATGTGCTGCACATGGTTGATGTCAACCGCCAGGGCGTCCAGGAAGATGTTGGACAGCGCATGGCCCGCGACCAGGGACAGGGCCGGATAGGGCTGCTGCGTGCCGACGGCGCAGGGCGGGGGCGCTGCGTAGGCGCGGCTGGTGCCCACCACCAGCAGGCGCTCTGCGCCCAGGTGGATGGCGGGCGCGAGCGGCGAGGTCTCGCGCATGGAGCCATCGCCAAAAAATTCCGTATGCCCGTCTATGGCCAGGGGCGCGGCCGGGAACACCAGCGGAATGGCCGATGAGGCCAGCAGGTGCGCATGCGTGATGGGCCCGCGCACCGACTTGCGCAGCGTATGCGCCCAGGGCTGCTGGGCATCGCCGGCATCGAAGAAGGCCACATGCTGGCCCGAGCTGTAGCTCGATGCCGTGACGGCTAGCGCGCGCAGGTAGCCGGCGTGGATCAGGTGCGGCACGCGCGCCAGCGGCACGAGCTGCTCCAGCAGCTGCGCCAGCGGCGCGTTGTTGAGCAGCGAATGCGGGTGCATGTGGTGCCAGCGCGTAAGCGCCCAGCCCAGCGACAGCAGCGTCAGCCAGTGCGCGCCGCGGCGCAGCACGTTCAGGTAGTCGGCGTGGTAGACCTGCTGCGCATGAAAGCTCGCCCACACGCGGGCGATGCGGCGCACGCTGTGGTCGAACTGGTCGGCCCCGCTGGCCAGCGCGGCGGCATTGATGGCGCCGGCCGAAGTGCCGGTGAGGATGGCAAACGGCGAGGGCCCATGCCGCTCGCCGCAGGCCGCGCGCAGGGCGGCAATGGCCTGCAGAGCCCCCACCTGGTAGGCCGCGCGGGCGCCGCCGCCGGTGAGCACCAGCGCCGTGGTGGCATGGGGTGGCGCGGCGGGGTGGGCCATGGTGGTGGCTGCGTGGTGCTGCGTGGTGCTACGTGGTTTCGGCCTCGGCCTTGAGCAGCAGGGTGGCCAGCGCATCGCCTTCGAGCAGCACCAGACCGTTGTCACGCGCGAAGCTGCGCGCATTCTCGCTCACCGTGCCGGCCAGCGCCACATACACGCCGGCGCGCGCGCCCTCGCGCTGCACTTCGGCCTGCAGCTCGCGCAGCGGCTCCACGCCGTGGCTGGCGGCCTTGTAGCGGCGCGCGGCGACGAGCATGACCCGGCCGTCCTTGGCAATGCGCAGGTCGCTGCCGCGGCCATCGGTGCGCTGCACCTGCTGGCCCTCGGCGCGCCAGGCGCGTTCCAGGCGGTCGGCGAACGCGCGCCAGGGCATGTTGCCCGCTTCCTGCAGCGCGGCCTGCACGCGCGCCGCACTGGGCGCCCGCCACTGGCGCCAGGCGGCAATGCAGCCGATGACCGCCACGGGCAAGGCGCCCACGGCGGCAAATGGCACCAGATGGACCGGCAGCAGCGCGCCGCAGAGCAGCACGATGGCGGCGGCAATGGCAAAGCTGACCCACCAGGGCGAGCGCAGCAGGATCGCGAAGCCCGAGTTCGGGGCCATCTTCAACTTCACGGGGGGTTCCTTGGGTTGTGTGTGTTTGAGGCGGGAGACTAACTGAGGTTTCTGGGGCGGGGTTATTTGTTTTGAGGGTGGCTGGCCGGGCCTCGCCCCGGCGGGCGACCTATTTTTCTTGCACGCGCAAGAAAAGTAGGCAAAAGAAACGCGCCCCAAGTCTGCGACCCCTTCGCTGCGCTGCGGGGCAAACCTGTGTCGGGGCGCTTGCGGGGTGTGCCGCAGGTTGCCCGTAGCGCAGCGAAGGGACACGGACCGCAGGGTCGCCCTTTCTTTGCTTACTTTTTTTTGGCGAAGCAAAAGAAAGTGAGTGCGCCGCCGGGCGCACATCCCGGCCAGCCGCACCCAAAAACACCCCCTACCCAAACCGCTCCAAGATCAAATCCCGCACCCGTCCCGCCACCGGCGTCAGCGGAAACTGCCGTGGCCAGGCCACGGTGAGGTGGGTGCGCAGCTCCACGCCCTGAAGCGGCACCAGCGGCGGCAGCGCAGACGAGGCCAACTGCGCAAAGCTCTGCGGCGCAAAGGCCACGCCCTGGCCGTGGTGCGCCATCCGCAGCATGGGCAGGGTCTCGCCACCCCAATACACCACGTTGGGCACGAAGCCCGCCTGCTGGCAGGCGCGCAGCACCATGTCGGAGATGCCGGTGCCCAGCGGCGAGCGGTGCAGCAGAAAGCGGTCGTGGCGCAGGTCCTCCAGGCGCACCTGCACGCGCCCGGCCTGGGGGTGGCCGGGCGGCAGCGCCAGCCACAGGGGCTCGTCCATGATGACGCGCGTCTCCAGCTCGGGCGTGGTGTATTCGCTGCGCGAGATGATCAGGTCCAGGCTGCGCTCCCGCAGGCGCTGCAGCATGTAGCCGGCCTCACCCTCCTGCACATGGATCGTGATGTCCAGGCCGCTCTCGCGCAGGCCCTCCATGACGGCGGGCATGACGAACAGGCTGGCCGCCGTGGCGCAGCCGATGTGCACGGTGCCGCGCGCGCCCTGCTCGGCCTCGCGCAGCTCGCGGCGCATGGTCTCCAGGCTGGCCAGCAGCGACTTGGCGCGCAGGTAGAACAGCTCGCCCGTGGCCGTAGGCACCAGCCGGTGGCCGCTGCGGTCGAACAGCGTGACGCCCAGTTCGTCCTCCAGCTTGCGCAGCAGCATGCTCAGCGGCGGCTGCGTCATGTGCAGGCGCGTGGCGGCCGCCGACACGCTGCCCTGCTCGTAGACGGCGACAAAGCATTTCAGGCGATGCTCATCCATATATTTCTCGAATACATACAGACTAAATATATATTAGACATTGGCAAGATGGCTTCCTACACTGCGGCGCAATGCGGCTTTCGACCGCGCATCACAAGCCCACAGGAGACAACGCCATGCAACGTATTCGCCGCCAGCTGGCAGGACTGGCCGTGCTGACCTGCCTCGCTCCCATCGCCGGCCTGGGTATGGCCCAGGCCCAGGCCGACTGGCCCAAGCGCACCATGAAAGTCGTGGTGCCCTACCCCGCAGGCGGCACGGCCGACGCCATGGGGCGCATGGTGGCCAACAAGCTGGGCCAGGCGCTCAAGGTCAGCGTCATGGTGGAGAACATTCCTGGCGGCGCCACCGTGCCCGGCGCGCTGGCCGTGATGCGTGAGCCGGCCGACGGCCACACCCTGTTCATGGCCAGCGACGGTACGCTGAACATCAACCGCTGGCTGCTCAAGGATGTGCGCTACGACGGCGACCGCGACTTCACGCCCGTGACCGTGCTCAACAGCTACCCGCACTGGCTCATCGTCAATTCCCAGGGGCCGTACAAGAGCCTTGACGACCTGGTCAAGGCCATGCGCGCCAAGCCGGGCAAAGTGTCCATCAGCGTCAACACCATAGGCGGCTCGGCCCATCTGGCGCTGGACAACTGGCGCCGGCAGAACGGGCTGGACTTCGAGATCGTGCCCTACCGCGGCTCGCCCCCGGCCGTCACCGACCTCATAGGCGGCCACACCGACGCCCACATGGACGTGGTGGGCTCGTCCATCGCCCATGCGCGCAGCGGCCGGGTGCTGCCCGTGGCGGTGCTGCAGGACAAGGCGATAAAGGAATTCCCCAAGGCCATCACGCAAGACCCCAAGGATCCCAAGGCGCTGGTGGTGCAGTCCAACCTGTCGGTGGTAGTGCGCAGCGGCACGCCGCAGGCGGTGGTGGACAGGATTTATGCGGCGCTGCAGGCAAGCGCCAAGGACGCCGATGTCGTCAAGACCATGGACACGCTGAGCCTGGACGCAGTGCTGCTGGAGCCCGCCAAGGCCAAGGCCTTTGTGCTGCAGGAGACCCAGCGCTATCGCACGCTGGTGGAGCAATCGGGACTGGAAAAGCAGTAGCGCGCAGGCACGGCTGTTACATGCCATGCCTATGCAGCGCCACCTGCGCGTTGCGACAGTTGCCCGGCGCATTCGAGCCAGGCCATGATGCCGCGCCGACCGTACCCATCGACAAACTTTTAGGAGACACCGCCATGAACACCACCTCATCCTCCAGACTTTCGCTTTGCGGCCGCCATGCCAACTACGCCTTGCGCGAATTTCCGTACCCGGCGCGCGTCGCGGTGCTGGCCCTGGCAAGCGCCCTGGCCCTGGTTGCACCCCCGGCCCGCGCCGACGCCGAGGCCCAGCTCGTGTACCGCAACGGCACCGTGCTCACCATGGACGCGCAAGACCGCATGGCCCAGGCCGTTGCCGTGCGGGACGGCAAGATCCTCGCGGTGGGCCAGAACGAGGACGTGGGCCGGCTCATAGGCGCCGGCACCCGTGTCGTCGATCTGGCGGGCAAGACGCTGATTCCCGGCATCTACGACGCCCACAGCCACCTCTCGCTGACCGGCATCTGGGGCATGTTCGATGCCAACCTGAACAGCCCGCCCATAGGCAGTGTCAAGACCATGGACGAACTGCTGTCCCAACTGCGCGCACAGCAGGCCAAGGTGGGGGCCGACGCCTGGGTCACGGGCATGGGCTACGACGATTCGCTGCTGTCCGAGAAGCGCCACCCCACCCGCGCAGACCTGGACCAGGTCTCGGCCACCCAACCCATCGTCATCACCCATATCTCCGGGCACTTTGCGGTAGCCAACAGCGCCGCACTGGCAGTGGCCGGCATCACGGCGCAAACGCCCAACCCCGAGGGCGGCGTGATCCGCAGGGACGCCCAGGGCGAGCCCAATGGCGTGCTGGAAGAAACGGCGCTCTACAAGGTCACCCAGCGCCGCCCGGCATTGAGTGAGGCGCAGCTGCAGCAGGCGCTGCGCTATGCCAGCCGCATGTATGCCGAACGCGGTGTGACCACCGCCAACGACGGTGCCTCCCGGCCGGTCAATATGCGTGCACTGGAAAGCCTGGCCCGCGCCGGCGAGTTGCCGGTGCGCGTAGTGGCCTGGCCCATGTTGGAGACGATGAAAGAGATCGACCAGATCGAGTTCAAAAGCGGACGCATCAAAATCGGCGGCATCAAGGATTTCGCTGACGGCTCGATCCAGGGCTACACCGGCTACCTGTCGCAGCCCTATCACACCCCCCACCACGGCGACGAAGGCTACAAAGGCTTTCCGCGCCAGGACCGGGAAAAGCTGGCGGAACGCGTGAAGACGGTCTATCGGGCCGGCCGGCAGTCGCTGATCCACGCCAACGGCGACGAAGCCATCTCCGACGTGCTCTACGCCTTCCGCAAGGCGCAGGAAGCCTACCCCCGCAAAGACGCCCGGCCGGTGGTCATCCATTCGCAAATGGCGCGCGAGGATGAGCTCGATGAGATGAAGGCCCTGGGCGCCATACCTTCGTTCTTCGTGCTGCACACCTACTACTGGGGTGACCGCCATCGCGACGTCTTCATCGGGCCCGAGCGCGCCTCGCGGATCAGCCCTACCCGCTCGGCACTGGAGCGGGGCATGCGCTTCACCCTGCACACCGACACGCCCATCGTGCCCATGGAGCCCATGCGCCTGATCTGGTCGGCGGTGAACCGCACCTCCACCAGTGGCGCCACCATCGGCGCGGCGCAGCGCATCACCCCCATGCAAGCCCTGCGCGCGACGACGATCGACGCTGCCTACCAGAACTTCGAGGAGCAGACGCGCGGCTCGATCGAACCCGGCAAATGGGCCGACCTGGTCGTGCTGTCGGCCAACCCCACGACCATCGATCGGCAGGCGATCAAGGACATCCGGGTGCTGGAGACCGTGCTCGAAGGCCAGTCCGTCTACCGCGCGCCGCAGTGACCTTGCACACCCCGCCGGCAGACCGGCATGGCCTACCCCCGCTGCAGGACATCCGCCCATGAGATTTCTGATCGCCCTGATTCGCCACGAGACGAATACCTTCTCGCCCATTCCCACGGTGCTCGGCGACTTCCGCCGCGGCACGGGTGAGGGTCCCGCCTATGGCGAGGCCGCGCGCCAGGCCTGCGAGGGCACGAAGAACGCCGCCACGGCCTACCTGGACATGGCGCGCGCGATGGGCGCCGAGGTGGACTTTGCCGTCTATGCCAACGCCGTGCCCAGCGGCGTGGTGGCGCGCGAGGCCTTCGAGCACCTGTGCGACACCGTGGTGCAAAGCGCCGCCCAGGGCTGCGACGCCATCCTGCTGGACCTGCACGGCGCCATGGTGGCCGAGGGCTACCCCGACGCCGAGGGCGAGCTGCTGCGCCGCCTGCGCGCGTGCACGCCGGCGGGCCTGCCGATCGGCGTGGCGCTGGACTTCCACGCCAACTTCAGCAGCGCGCTGATCCGCAACGCCAGCGTCATCGCGGGCTACTGCACCTATCCACATGTGGACATCTACGAGACCGGTGCGCGCGTGGCGCAGAGCATCCGCGCGCAGCTGGAGGGGAAAAGCCGCCCCGTGCTGCTGTGGCAGCGCCTGCCCATGCTCACGCACATGCTGCGCCAGACGCCTTCCATGCAGCCCATGAAGGACATCATGGACCGCGCCATGCAGGCCGAGCGCGATGGCGAGGTCTGCAATGCCTCGGTCTTCGGTGGGTTTCCGCTGTCGGACATCCCCTATGCCGGCCTGTCGGTGGTGATTGCCGCGGAACGCGACAGGATCGAGGACGGCCAGCGGCTGCTGGGCGAACTCTGCGACCTGGCCTGGCAGCGCCGCGCCGATTTCGTCTTCCCGAGCGAGCCCGTGGCTGAGTCCATCGCCCATGCCAAGACCCTGCAGGAAGGCCCGGTGCTGCTCATCGACCATGGCGACAACTGCGGCGCCGGCGGCGTCACCGACATCATGGACGTGCTCGAAGAGGTGCTGAAACAAGGCCTGGAGGACGTGGTCGCCGGCCCCTTCTGGGACCCGGCCACGGTGGCCACGCTGTTCGAGCGCGGCGTGGGCGCCGAGGTCACGGTGGATGTGGGCGGCAAAACCGACATGCCGGCGCTAGGTCTCAAGGGCCGGCCGCTGCGCCTGACGGGCGTGGTCGAGCGCCTGACCGACGGCGAATACACCGTCACCGGCCCCATGTTCACCGGCGTGCGCCTGAGCCTGGGCCGCACCGCGGTGCTGCGCGTGGGCACGGTGCAGGTCTTCATCAGCGAGCGGCCGCAGGAGCCCTACGACACGGGCGTGTTCACCCACGCCGGCGTGGACCCGGCCCAGTGCAAATACGTGCTGCTCAAGTCGCGCCAGCATTTCCGCGCCGGTTTCGGGCCGTTTGCCAAACATGTGGTGCTGGTCAGCGGGCCGGGCGTGTGCAGTTCGGACTATGCGCTGTTTCCGTTCCAGCACCTGAGCCGCCCCATGTACCCGCTGGATGCCGACGCCACGCCGGCCGATGGCGAGCGCTGGGTGCCGGCCGGCGCCTGATCGACCGGACGGCGGCCACCACCATGCAGGAACTGCTCTACCCCGCTGCGGTCGTGCTGCTGGGCTACGTGGTGCTGGGCATCACGGGCTTTGGCTCGGCCCTGGTCATCGTGCCCCTGCTGGCCTGGCGCTGGCCCCTGGCCGAGGTCGTGCCCCTGGTGCTGATGCTGGACGTGCCGGCCTCGCTGCTGCTGGGTGGGCTGAACCTGCGCCATGTCAACTTTGCCGAGCTGCGCCGCCTGCTGCCAGGCATGGTGGTGGGTGCGCTCGTCGGCCTGTGGCTGTCAAGCCATCTCGACAGCCGCTGGCCCCTGCTGGCCCTGGGCCTGTATGTGGCCGCCGTGGGCGCGCAGGCGCTGCGCAGCGCCCCTCCCCAGCGCCGGCAGCTGGCCGCGCCCTGGAGCCATGCCGCCGGCGGCGCAATCGGCCTGGTCGAGATGCTGTTCGGCACGGCCGGCCCGCTGGTCGTCGCCTGGCTCGCCCGGCGTCTGCCCGATGTATTGGCCCTGCGGGCCAGCACGCCGGTGGTGATCACCGTGAGCGCCTGCTCGGTGCTGCTGACCATGGGCGCGTCGGGGCGGTTGTCCCATGCCGATCTGTGGCAGCGCTGGCTGGTGCTGCTGGCAGTGGCCGCCGTGGGTGTGGTGCTAGGACACCACGGAGCGCGGCGTGTGTCGCCCGAAGTCTTGCGCAAGCTGATCTGCGCCCTGCTGGTCATCAGTGGCTTGACCCTGGTGGCGCACGCCGTTCGGCTGCATTGAATTGGCTCAAGTAGCAATGCCTGTTGACCCCTGTCATTCCCGCGACGGCGAGGATCCACAGCAGTGACGAATCAACTGCCTGGGTGGCACTTGGATCCCCGCCTTCGCGGGGATGGGCTCTGCTGACATCGCATGCCGTGGCCAGGCGAATCAACAGCGCTGCTTGAGCCAATTGCCTACTCGACCTGCGCCGCCGCCAGGCTTTGCACGATGGCTTCGAGCTGCGCGCTCATGGGCAGGCCCAGGCGCTGCTGCGTGCCGGGCAGTTTCTGCAGGAACCAGCGGCGGTACTGGCGGTCGATCTCGCCGTCCTGCGCCAGCAGGCGCATGCTGTCGGTGACCAGCTTGGCCAGCTGCGGGTCGCCCCGGCGGAACATGATGGCGTAGGGCTCGTAGGACAGCAGCTCGCCCACCACGGCCAGGCGCTTGTCCGCGCCCGGGGTCTGCGCCACCAGGCCGTAGAGCAGCACGTCGTCGGTGGCGAAGGCGTCGGCGCGGCCGTCCTCTACCTGCGCAAAGGCCTGGGCATGATCGGGCGCGACCTCGATGCCCATGGGAATCTTCATGCGCTGCGACAGGCGGCGCATGACCTGCTCGTTGGTCGTGCCGGCCGTCACCACCACCTTCTTGTCGGCCAGGTCGCGCCAGTCGCGCAGGCCGCTGCCCTTGCGCACCAGGAGGCGCGTGCCCGCGACAAAGATGGTGGGCGAGAAGGCCACGGTCTTCTGGCGCGCCAGGTTGCTGGTGGTGGAGCCGCATTCCAGATCGGCCTGGCCCGAGGTGATGGCCTCCATGCGCGTGGCCGAGGTCACCGGCACCCAGCGGATCTCCAGGCTGCGCTGCACGGCGGTCTCCACCGCACTCACCAGGGACTTGCACAGCTCGATGGAGTAGCCAATGGGCCGGCCGCGCGCGTCCAGGTAAGAGAACGGCACCGAGCTGTCGCGATACGCCAGCGCAATGCTGCCGCTGGCGCGCACCTGGGCCAGCGTGCCCGTGAGCGCCTGGGGCCCGGGGTTGGCGGGCGTGCTGTCGATGTCCTGCGCCGGCACGGCCAGGGCCGCCAGCAGGGGCGCGGCGCAAAGGAGATGGCGCAGCCCGGTCATGCCAGATCCGGTCCGGGGATGGGATGGGCGTGCGCGGCGGCTTCCTCGTCCATGCGGCGCACATGTTCGTCGGCCTCGTCCTGGGTCAGGAGCTGGTCCTCCCACTTGGCGACGACGGCGCTGGCAATCGAGTTGCCCACGGCGTTGGTGGCCGAGCGGCCCATGTCCAGGAAGGTGTCCACGCCCAGGATCAGGAGCAGGCCGGCCTCGGGGATGTCGAACTGGTTGAGCGTGGCGGCAATCACCACCAGCGAGGCGCGCGGCACGCCGGCCATGCCCTTGGAGGTGAGCATGAGGATGAGCAGCATGGTGATTTGCGTGGCCATGGACAGGTGGATGTCGTAGGCCTGGGCGATGAACAGCGTGGCGAACGTGCAGTACATCATGGAGCCGTCCAGGTTGAACGAGTAGCCCATGGGCATGACGAAGCTCGATATCTTGCGCTTGACGCCGAAGCGGTCGAGGGCGTCGAGGATCTTGGGGTAGGCGGCCTCGGAGCTGGCGGTGGCAAAGGAGAGCATGAAGGCTTCCTTGATGAGCACCAGCAGCTTGAAGATGCGCGGCCCCAGGAAGGTGAAGCCTGCCGCGATGAGCAGCGCCCACAGAACGAACAGGCCCAGGTAGAAGTCGCCCATGAAGACGGCGAACTTGAGCAATATGCCCAGGCCGTTGACGGCCACCGTGGCCGCCATGGCCGAGAGCACGGCCAGGGGCGCGAGCTTCATCACGTAGCCGGTGATCTTGAGCATGACATGGGCCAGCTCTTCGATGGCCGCCACCAGGGTCTTGCCCTTCTCGCCCAGCGCCGCCAGGGCCACGCCGAAGAACATGGAGAACACCACGATCTGCAGGATTTCGTTGTTGGCCATGGCCTCGGCGAAGGATTTGGGCACCAGGTGGTTGACGAATTCCTTGAGCGTGAACTTGGCCGTCGCCAGGTTGGTGGCCGCGCCCACGTCGGGCAGCGGCAGGCCCAGGTTGTGGCCCGGCTGCAGCCAGTTGGCCAGCACCAGGCCCAGGATCAGCGAGACCAGCGAGGCCGTGACGAACCACAGCATGGCCTTGAGGAACACGCGCCCCACCGAGGCCGCGTCGCCCATGTGCGCAATGCCCACCACCAGCGTGGAGAACACCAGGGGGCCGATCAGCATCTTGATCAGGCGCAGGAACACGTCGGAGATGATGGAGATGTAGCCCGCGATGTTTTTTGCCGACTGCTTGTCCGGAAATTCGATGAAGACGAAGTAGCCGATC
>JAFEDY010000037.1:0-12320 GCA_018241405.1 Pseudomonadota bacterium
CTACGTGAAGAACATGATCACCGGCGCCGCCCAGATGGACGGCGCCATCCTGGTGTGCTCGGCCGCCGACGGCCCCATGCCCCAGACGCGCGAACACATCCTGCTGGCCCGCCAGGTGGGCGTGCCCTACATCATCGTGTTCCTGAACAAGTGCGACATGGTGGACGACGAAGAACTGCTCGAACTCGTCGAAATGGAAGTGCGCGAACTGCTGGACAAGTACGAATTCCCCGGCGACGACACCCCCATCATCCGCGGCTCGGCCAAGATGGCCCTGGAAGGCGACAAGGGCAAGCTCGGTGAAGAAGCCATCATGAAGCTGGCCGAAGCCCTGGACACCTACATCCCCACGCCCGAGCGCGCCATCGACGGCGCCTTCCTGATGCCCGTGGAAGACGTGTTCTCCATCTCCGGGCGCGGCACCGTGGTCACGGGCCGTGTCGAGCGCGGCATCATCAAGGTCGGCGAAGAAATCGAAATCGTCGGCATCCGCGACACGCAAAAGACCATCGTCACGGGCGTGGAAATGTTCCGCAAGCTCCTGGACCAAGGCCAGGCTGGCGACAACGTGGGCCTGCTGCTGCGCGGCACCAAGCGCGAAGACGTCGAACGCGGCCAGGTGCTGTGCAAGCCCGGCTCCATCAAGCCGCACACCCACTTCACGGCCGAGGTGTACGTGCTGTCCAAGGACGAGGGTGGTCGCCACACGCCGTTCTTCAACAACTACCGTCCGCAGTTCTACTTCCGCACGACCGACGTCACGGGCTCCATCGAGCTGCCCGCGGACAAGGAAATGGTCATGCCCGGCGACAACGTGTCGATCACCGTCAAGCTGATCGCCCCCATCGCCATGGAAGAAGGCCTGCGTTTCGCCATCCGTGAAGGCGGCCGTACCGTCGGCGCCGGCGTCGTGGCCAAGATCCTCGCGTAATCTGGCTTTCCGTAGGGGTATAGCTCAATTGGCAGAGCGTCGGTCTCCAAAACCGAAGGTTGTAGGTTCGATTCCTACTGCCCCTGCCACCTGATGGTGGCAACCGACAAGCCCGCCAGACCCTGGCGGGCTTCAGTGTCTTGTGCGTAGCGCCAATGGGGCGCGAAATGATCCGATATGGCCACGACTCAGATTGATACCGTCACTACCGGTGCCGACAAGGCCAAGCTGGCTGCCGTTGGGCTGCTGGTGGTGGCGGCCATTGCAGGCTTTTACCTGCTTGGCAAGCAAGGGCTCTTGGTGCAGTGGGCGGTCTTGCTGGTCGGCCTGGCGGCCGCGGTAGCAGTTTTCCTGACCTCGGAATGGGGACGGCAGTTCGCGGGCTTTGCGCGCGATGCCACCAAGGAGGTGAAGAAGGTGGTTTGGCCCACGCGCAAGGAAACCTTGCAGATGACGGGCTATGTCTTCGCCTTCGTGGTGCTTATGGCGCTGTTTCTCTGGTTCACGGACAAGACGCTGGAATGGGTGTTGTACGACCTGATTTTGGGGTGGAGGAAGTAATGAGCGATTCCGTCGAGACGGGGGCGCCGCAGGCGCCGGCCGCAGCGGCCAATCCCGATCTGCGTTGGTACATTGTCCATGCCTATTCGGGCATGGAAAAGGCTGTCGAGCGCAACATCACCGAACGCATCACGCGCGCAGGCATGCAGGACAAGTTCGGCCGCATTCTCGTCCCGACCGAGGAGGTCGTGGAAATGAAGAATGGCCAGCGCAAGACCACCGAGCGACGCCTTTTCCCCGGCTATGTGTTCGTCGAAATGGTCATGGACGACGACACCTGGCACCTGGTCAAGCACACCAGCAAGGTCACGGGCTTCGTGGGCGGAGTAAAGAATCGGCCGGCACCGATCTCCGAAGAAGAGGTCCAGAAGATCGTGAGCCAGATGGAGCAGGGCACCGATAAGCCGCGCCACAAGATCGAGTTCATGGTCGGCGAACTGGTGCGCGTCAAGGAAGGCCCGTTCACGGACTTCAATGGCTCGGTGGAAGAGGTCAATTACGAGAAGAGCCGCCTGCGCGTCTCGGTGATGATCTTCGGTCGCTCCACGCCGGTGGAGCTGGAATTCGGCCAGGTCGAGAAGACCTGAGCAATTGTGCAAATCAACGCGCTTTTCGACTCGGCGTGACAAAAAATGAGTCGGTAACCCCGGGGAGCCTGGTTGATTGACCGGGCGTCATCACCCGCAAGGAGCTATCAATGGCGAAGAAAATCGTCGGCTTCATCAAGCTGCAAGTGCCAGCTGGTAAGGCCAACCCATCCCCCCCGATCGGCCCCGCGCTCGGTCAGCGCGGCCTCAACATCATGGAGTTCTGCAAGGCATTCAATGCCCAGACCCAGGGTGTCGAGCCCGGTCTGCCGCTGCCCGTGGTGATCACGGCATTTGCCGACAAGAGCTTCACCTTCATCATCAAGACGCCGCCGGCTACCGTGCTGATCAAGAAGGCCATCAAGCTGGAAAAAGGCTCCTCCAACGCCCTGAGCACCAAGGTCGGCAAGATCACGCGCGCACAGCTCGAAGAGATCGCCAAGACCAAGCTCAAGGACATGAATGCCGCCGACGTGGACGCCGCGGTGCGTACGCTGGCCGGCTCCGCCCGTTCCATGGGCGTGACGGTGGAGGGCCTCTGAAATGGCAAAGCTGACCAAGAAGCAAAAGGCCCTGCAGGGCAAGGTCGACAGCACCAAGCTGTACGCATTCGCCGAGGCCGTGGCCCTGGTGAAACAAGCCGCCACCGCCAAGTTTGACGAGTCCATCGACGTGGCCGTGCAACTGGGCGTGGACGCCAAGAAGTCCGACCAGGTGGTGCGTGGCGCCGTGGTGTTGCCCAACGGTACCGGCAAGACCACCCGTGTGGCCGTGTTTGCCCAGGGCGCCAAGGCCGAAGAGGCCAAGGCTGCTGGTGCCGACATCGTCGGCATGGACGATCTGGCCGCCCAGGTCAAGGCCGGCGACATGCCGTTCGATGTGGTCATCGCTGCTCCGGATGCCATGCGCGTCGTCGGTACACTGGGCCAGATCCTGGGCCCGCGCGGCCTGATGCCGAACCCCAAGGTGGGTACGGTGACCCCGGACGTGGCCACGGCCGTGAAGAACGCCAAGGCCGGCCAGGTGCAGTTCCGTGTCGACAAGGCCGGCATCATCCACACGACCATTGGCCGCCGTTCGTTCGCGGACGACAAGCTGCAGGGCAATCTGGTTGCGCTGATCGAAGCCCTGAACAAGGCCAAGCCTGCTACCAGCAAGGGTGTCTACCTGCGCAAGGTGGCCGTGTCCTCGACCATGGGTCTGGGCGTGCGCGTGGATACGCAGTCCATCGCGGCGTAATTGCGAAATCTTGAGGCGCCTGGCAACGGGCGCCTCGGTGGTGGGCTGGTGCGGCGTTGCTGCACCGGGCCATCCAAGACCGTTGGTGTGCAGCCCGCTGCACTTAAATCTTGCGAGCCAACGCAGATGGCGATCCCGCTGCAGATGGAAAAGTGTTTCCGAAACAGTTGGTCGCTGCAAACCCAAGAGCGCGCAGGAAAGGATCCGTCCTCAATGCGCATATGAAGGAGTAGACCTTGAGTCTTAATCGCAGTGAGAAAGAAGCGGTCATCAATGAAGTGACCAGCCTCGCCGCAAAAGCTCAAACGCTCGTGATCGCGGAATACCGTGGCATCACGGTCGCCGACATGACCAAACTGCGCGTGGCAGCCCGCAGCCAAGGTGTGACCCTGAGTGTTCTGAAGAACACCCTGGCACGCCGTGCTGTGGCTGGTAGCCAGTTTGACGTGGTGGCCGACCAGATGACCGGTCCGCTGGTCTACGGCTTCTCCGAAGACGCTGTGGCCGCCGCCAAGGTGGTGGCCGATTTCGCGAAGACCAACGACAAGCTGGTCATTCGCGGCGGCGCCTTCGCGGGCAAGTCCCTGGACGTGAACGGCGTGAAGCAACTGGCCAACATCCCTTCCAAGGAAGTGCTGCTGGCCCAGCTGTGTGGCTTGCTGATGTCGCCTATCTCCCGCACCGCCGTGGTGCTGGGTGCACTGGCGGCCAAAAAAGGCGAAGGCGAAGCTGTCGCCGCCTGATCGGCGCGCAGCATTTGCAACCCTCTGAAAACCAATTGTTAGGAAATCAAAATGGCATTCGATAAAGACGCATTCTTGACCGCTCTGGACAGCATGACGGTGATGGAACTCAATGACCTGGTGAAGGCCATTGAAGAGAAGTTTGGCGTGAGCGCTGCCGCCATGGCTGCTCCCGCTGCTGGCGGCGCTGCTGCTGGTGGCGCTGCTGCCGCCGAAGAGAAGACCGAGTTCAACGTGGTTCTGGCCGAAGCCGGCGCCAACAAGGTTGCGGTCATCAAGGCTGTGCGTGAAATCACCGGCCTGGGCCTCAAGGAGGCCAAGGATCTGGTGGACGGCGCGCCCAAGAACGTCAAGGAAGGCATTGCCAAGGCCGACGCCGAGGCAGCCGTCAAGAAGCTGGTGGAAGCCGGCGCCAAGGCCGAACTCAAGTAATCGGGTTTGTCCTTCCGGGCTGGAGGTCTTGCAAAAGGCCTCCAGCCCGTTGGTGCTTTTGGGTTTTGCATCCAGAGCGCACCAGAAAACCGGCTCAATATTCCTGAGGCGGCTTTCTAGTGTCTTCTGACCTATCCGACAGCGGAAGACGCCTTGGTTCGGGCGATGTGCAATGCATCGCCGTCCGCCATGGTTGGTAGTGGCCAACCGCCAAGCCCGCAGGCAGTGCCTTGTGGGGCAGTAGTCGTCGAAGACCCTATTCCATGTCTTTGCCCGGAGATCTCATGGCCCAAACATCCACGTACAGCTACACCGAACGCAAGCGCATCCGCAAGAGTTTCGGTAGCCGTGACAGCGTGCTCAACGTACCCTATCTGCTGCAGATGCAGCGGGACGCCTACACCGCCTTCCTGCAGGCAGACATGCCTGCGAAAAAGCGCAGCACCGAAGGTCTGCAGGCCGCGTTCACGGCAGCCTTCCCCATCGTCTCCCACAATGGTTTCGTGGAGATGAAGTTTGTCGAATACAACCTGGCCAAGCCGGCATTCGACGTGCGTGAATGCCAGACCCGCGGCCTGACCTTCGCCTCCGCCGTGCGCGCCAAGGTGCAGCTCATCATTTATGACCGCGAGTCTTCGACCTCGCAGTCGAAAGTGGTCAAGGAAGTGAAGGAGCAGGAGGTCTACATGGGCGAAGTGCCCCTGATGACCGACAAGGGCTCGTTCATCATCAACGGCACCGAGCGCGTGATTGTTTCGCAGCTGCACCGCTCGCCGGGCGTGTTCTTCGAGCACGACAAGGGCAAGACGCACAGTTCGGGCAAGCTGCTGTTTTCGGCGCGCATCATCCCCTACCGCGGCTCCTGGCTCGACTTTGAATTCGACCCCAAGGACATCCTGTACTTCCGCGTGGACCGCCGTCGCAAGATGCCGGTGACCATCCTGCTCAAGGCCATTGGCCTGAACCCGGAGTCCATCCTGGCGAACTTCTTCGTCAACGACAACTTCCGCTTAATGGACAGCGGCGCGCAGATGGAATTCGTGCCCGAGCGCCTGCGCGGCGAGGTTGCGCGTTTCGACCTCACCGACAAGTCCGGCAAGGTGGTGGTGGCCAAGGACAAGCGCGTCACGGCACGCCATACGCGCGAGCTGGAGCAGTCGGGCACCACGCATATCAGCGTGCCTGAGGACTTCTTGCTGGGCCGCGTCGTGGCACGCAACATCGTTGACTCCGACACGGGCGAGATCCTGGCCAAGGCCAACGAGGAGCTGACCGAAGCCCTGCTGAAGAAGCTGCGCTCGGCCGGCGTGCAGGAGCTGCAGGCCATCTACACCAACGAGCTCGACCAGGGCGCCTATATTTCGCAGACGCTGCGCATTGACGAAACGGTGGACGAGTTTGCAGCCCGCGTGGCCATCTACCGCATGATGCGCCCCGGCGAACCACCGACCGAGGACGCCGTGCAGGCCCTGTTCCAGCGCCTGTTCTACAACCCCGACACCTATGACCTGTCGCGCGTGGGTCGCATGAAGTTCAACGCCAAGGTGGGCCGCGAGGAATCCACCGGCCCCATGGTGCTGTCCAACGAGGACATCCTGGCCGTGGTCAAGATCCTGGTCGATCTGCGCAACGGCAAGGGCGAGGTCGATGATATCGACCACCTGGGCAACCGCCGCGTGCGCTGCGTGGGCGAGCTGGCGGAGAACCAGTACCGCACCGGCCTGGCCCGTATTGAGAAGGCCGTCAAGGAGCGTCTGGGCCAGGCGGAACAAGAGCCGCTGATGCCGCACGACCTGATCAACTCCAAGCCGATTTCGGCGGCGCTCAAGGAGTTCTTCGGCGCCTCGCAGCTGTCGCAGTTCATGGACCAG
Organism: Pseudomonadota bacterium; assembly: GCA_018241405.1. Taxonomy (GTDB): domain Bacteria; phylum Pseudomonadota; class Gammaproteobacteria; order Burkholderiales; family Burkholderiaceae_C; genus Alicycliphilus. The sequence continues at coordinate 6,365 of JAFEDY010000037.1, forward strand.
ACCAACCCGCTGGCCGAGATCACGCACAAGCGCCGCGTCTCGGCCTTAGGCCCGGGCGGCCTGACGCGCGAGCGCGCCGGCTTCGAGGTGCGCGACGTGCACGTCACGCACTATGGCCGCGTGTGCCCGATCGAAACGCCGGAAGGCCCGAACATCGGCCTGATCAACTCGCTGGCGCTGTACGCGCGCCTCAACGAATACGGCTTCATCGAGACGCCCTACCGCCGCGTGGTGGACGGCAAGGTCACGTCCGAGATCGACTACCTCTCGGCGATTGAAGAGGGCAAATACATCATCGCGCAGGCCAATGCGACGCTGGACGAGACCGGTCGCCTGACGGGTGACCTGGTGTCGGCGCGCGAGCAGGGCGATTCCACCCTGGTGTCCGCCGAGCGCGTGCAGTACATGGACGTGTCGCCCGCGCAGATCGTCTCGGTGGCGGCATCCCTTGTGCCCTTCCTGGAGCACGACGATGCCAACCGCGCACTGATGGGCGCCAACATGTCGCGCCAGGCCGTGCCCGTGCTGCGTCCGGAAAAGCCCATGGTCGGCACCGGCATCGAGCGCGTCGCCGCGGTCGATTCGGGCACCGTGGTCACGGCGCGCCGTGGCGGGGTGGTGGACTACGTGGACGCCACTCGCATCGTGATCCGCGTCAACGACACCGAGGCCGTGGCTGGCGAGGTGGGTGTGGACATCTACAACCTCATCAAGTACCAGCGTTCCAACCAGAACACCAACATCCACCAGCGTCCCATCGTCAAGCGCGGCGACGTGCTGGCCAAGGGCGACGTGATCGCCGATGGCGCCTCGACCGACCTGGGCGAGATCGCCATCGGCCAGAACATGCTGATCGCCTTCATGCCCTGGAACGGCTACAACTTCGAGGACTCGATCCTGATCAGCGAGCGCGTGGTGGCCGAGGACCGCTACACCTCGATCCACATCGAGGAACTCGTGGTCATGGCGCGCGACACCAAGCTCGGTGCCGAGGAAATCACGCGCGATATTCCCAACCTGTCGGAGCAGCAGCTCAACCGCCTGGACGAGTCCGGCATCATCTACGTGGGTGCCGAGGTGCAGCCCGGCGACACGCTGGTCGGCAAGGTCACGCCCAAGGGCGAGACCACGCTCACGCCAGAAGAAAAGCTCCTGCGCGCCATCTTCGGTGAGAAGGCCAGCGACGTGAAAGATACGTCCCTGCGCGTGGACCAGGGCAGCTCGGGCACGGTGATCGACGTGCAGGTCTTCACCCGCGAAGGCATCCAGCGCGACAAGCGTGCGCAGCAGATCATCGACGATGAGTTGAAGCGCTTCCGCCTGGACCTGAACGACCAGCTGCGCATCGTCGAGGCCGACGCCTTCGACCGTATCGAGAAGCTGCTGGTGGGCAAGAAGGCCAACGGCGGCCCGCAGAAGCTGGTCAAGGGCGCCACCATCGACAAGGAATACCTTGCCGGCGTGGAGAAGTTCCACTGGTTCGACATCCGCCCCGCCGACGAGACCGTGGCCGCGCAGCTCGAATCCATGAAGAACGCCATGGAGCAGACGCGCCACAGCTTCGACCTGGCTTTTGAAGAAAAGCGCAAGAAGCTCACGCAGGGCGACGAGCTGCCCGCGGGCGTGCTCAAGATGGTCAAGGTGTATCTCGCCGTCAAGCGCCGCCTGCAGCCCGGCGACAAGATGGCCGGCCGCCATGGCAACAAGGGTGTGGTCTCCAAGATCACGCCCGTGGAAGACATGCCGCACATGGCCGACGGTACACCCGTGGACATCGTCCTGAACCCGCTGGGCGTGCCGTCCCGCATGAACATCGGCCAGGTGCTGGAAGTCCACCTGGGCTGGGCCGGCAAGGGCCTGGGCCAGCGCATCGGCGACATGCTGCGCGACCAGGCCAAGGCGGCCGAGATGCGCAAGTTCCTCGAAGAGGTCTACAACTCGCGCGGCCGCAAGGAAGAGCTGAACCAGCTGTCCGACGACGAGGTCATGGCCATGGCCACCAACCTCACGGGCGGCGTGCCCTACGCCTCGCCGGTGTTCGACGGCGCCTCCGAGGCCGAGATCAAGGACATGCTCAAGCTCGCCTATCCGGACGACATCCAGGCGCGCAAGGGCCTGACCGACACCCGTACCCAGGCCTGGCTGATCGACGGCCGCACGGGCGAGCGCTTCGAGCGCCCGACCACCATCGGCTACATGCACTACCTCAAGCTGCACCACCTGGTGGACGACAAGATGCACGCGCGCTCCACGGGTCCGTACTCGCTCGTGACGCAACAGCCGCTGGGCGGCAAGGCCCAGTTTGGTGGCCAGCGTTTCGGTGAAATGGAAGTGTGGGCGCTGGAGGCCTATGGCGCCGCCTATGTGCTGCAGGAAATGCTGACCGTCAAGTCCGACGACGTGCAGGGCCGTACCAAGGTTTACGAGAACATCGTCAAGGGCGAACACGCCATCGAGGCCGGCATGCCCGAGTCGTTCAATGTGCTGGTCAAGGAAATCCGTTCCCTGGGCCTGGACATCGAGCTTGAGCGTTCCTAAGGCCTTGCGGGTCAGACCACGATTTTGCAAAGCAAAACTCGTGCTCTGACCCCAACAAATATCGATAAGGAAAGAGTCATATGAAATCGCTACTCGACCTGTTCAAGCAATTCACGCCGGATGAGCATTTCGATGCCATCAAGATCGGCATGGCCTCGCCCGAGAAGATCCGTTCGTGGTCCTTCGGCGAGGTGAAGAAGCCCGAGACCATCAACTACCGCACGTTCAAGCCCGAGCGCGACGGCCTGTTCTGCGCCAAGATCTTCGGCCCCATCAAGGACTACGAGTGCCTGTGCGGCAAGTACAAGCGCCTCAAGCACCGCGGTGTGATCTGCGAAAAGTGCGGCGTGGAGGTCACGCAGACCAAGGTGCGCCGCGAGCGCATGGGCCATATCGACCTGGCTGCGCCCTGCGCGCACATCTGGTTCCTGAAGTCGCTGCCGTCGCGTCTGGGTCTGGTGCTGGACATGACGCTGCGCGACATCGAGCGCGTGCTGTACTTCGAGGCCTATGTGGTCACCGACCCCGGCATGACGCCGCTGAAGAAGTTCGGCATCATGAGCGAGGACGACTATGACGCCAAGCGCAAGGAATACGGCGACGAGTTCGTCGCCAAGATGGGCGCCGAGGGCATCAAGGAACTGCTCGAAGGCATCGACATCGAGATAGAGATCGAGCGCCTGCGCGGCGACCTGACCGGCTCCGAGGTCAAGGTCAAGAAGAATGCCAAGCGCCTGAAGGTGCTGGAGGCCTTCCGCAAGTCCGGCATCAAGCCCGAGTGGATGGTGCTGGACGTGCTGCCCGTGCTGCCTCCGGATCTGCGTCCGCTGGTGCCGCTCGATGGCGGCCGCTTTGCCACGTCGGACCTGAACGACCTGTACCGCCGCGTCATCAACCGCAACAGCCGCCTGCGCCGCCTGCTCGAACTGAAGGCGCCCGAAATCATCGCGCGCAACGAAAAGCGCATGCTGCAGGAGGCCGTGGACTCGCTGCTGGACAACGGCCGCCGCGGCAAGGCCATGACGGGCGCGAACAAGCGCGCGCTCAAGTCGCTGGCCGACATGATCAAGGGCAAGAGCGGCCGCTTCCGCCAGAACCTCTTGGGCAAGCGCGTGGACTACTCGGGCCGTTCGGTGATTACCGTGGGCCCGACGCTGAAACTGCACCAGTGCGGCCTGCCGAAGCTGATGGCGCTGGAGCTCTTCAAGCCCTTCATCTTTTCGCGCCTCGAAGCCATGGGCATCGCCACGACCATCAAGGCCGCGAAGAAGGAAGTCGAGGCCGGCACGCCCGTGGTGTGGGACATCCTGGAAGAGGTCATCAAAGAGCATCCCGTGATGCTCAACCGCGCACCTACGCTGCACCGCCTGGGTATCCAGGCGTTCGAGCCCATCCTGATCGAAGGCAAGGCCATTCAGCTGCACCCGCTCGTCTGTGCGGCCTTCAACGCCGACTTCGACGGTGACCAGATGGCCGTGCACGTGCCGCTGTCGGTGGAGGCGCAGCTCGAAGCGCGCACGCTGATGCTGGCGTCGAACAACGTGCTCTTCCCGGCCTCGGGCGAACCCTCCATCGTGCCCTCGCAGGACGTGGTGCTGGGCCTGTACCACGCCACGCGCGACAAGATCAACGGCAAGGGCGAGGGCATGGTCTTCACCGATATCGCCGAGGTCCAGCGCGCGCTGGATGCGGGCGAGGCAGAGCTGCACGCCAAGATCAACGTGCGCCTGACCGAGTGGAACAGGGACAAGGCCACGGGCGAGTTCGTGCCCGAGACCGCCCTGGTCGAGACCACCGTGGGCCGTGCGCTGCTGTCCGAAATCCTGCCCAAGGGCCTGGCGTTCAGCAACCTGAACAAGGCGCTGAAGAAGAAGGAAATCTCGCGCCTCATCAACGCCTCGTTCCGCAAGTGCGGCCTCAAGGAAACCGTGGTGTTCGCCGACAAGCTGCTGCAAAACGGCTTCCGCCTGGCGACACACGCGGGCTTCTCCGTGGCCATCGACGACATGCTGGTGCCGCCACAGAAGACTGAGATCCTGGCGCGTGCCGAGGCCGAGGTGAAGGAGATCGAACAGCAGTATGTCTCCGGCCTGGTGACGGCCGGCGAGCGCTACAACAAAGTCGTGGACATCTGGGGCAAGGCCGGCGACGACGTGTCCAAGGTCATGATGGACCAGCTCAAGGTCCAGAAGACCCTGGACCGCCATGGCAAGGAGGTCAACCAGGAGTCGTTCAACTCCATCTACATGATGGCGGACTCCGGCGCCCGTGGTAGCGCGGCCCAGATCCGCCAGCTGGCCGGCATGCGCGGTCTGATGGCCAAGCCCGATGGCTCGATCATCGAGACGCCCATTACCGCGAACTTCCGCGAGGGCCTGAACGTGCTGCAGTACTTCATCTCCACGCACGGCGCCCGCAAGGGCCTGGCCGACACGGCGCTGAAGACGGCCAACTCGGGGTACCTGACGCGCCGCCTGGTGGACGTGACCCAGGACCTGGTGGTGACCGAGGACGACTGCGGTACCGCCAACGGCTCGCTGATGCGCGCCATCGTCGAGGGCGGCGAGGTCATCGAGTCGCTGCGCGAGCGCATTCTCGGCCGCGTCGCCGCCGAGGACGTGCTGCACCCCGAGACACGTGCCGTGCTGGTGCCCGCCGGCCGCATCCTGGACGAGGACACGATCGAGGAGATCGAGGCCGCTGGCGTGGACGAGGTCAAGGTGCGTACCGCGCTGACCTGCGAGACGCGCTTTGGCCTGTGCGCCAGGTGCTATGGCCGCGACCTGGGCCGCGGCGGCCTGATCAACCTCGGCGAGGCCGTGGGCGTGATCGCCGCCCAGTCCATCGGCGAGCCCGGCACACAGCTGACCATGCGTACCTTCCACATCGGCGGTGCGGCATCGCGTGCGGCCGTGGCGTCCAGCGTCGAGGCCAAGAGCAACGGCATCATCGGCTTCAACGCCACGATGCGCTACGTGACCAACACCAAGGGCGAGCTGGTGGTGATCGCACGCTCGGGCGAGGTCATCATCCAGGACGAGCATGGCCGCGAGCGCGAGCGCCACAAGGTGCCTTATGGCGCCACGCTGACCGTGAAGGCCGACCAGCAGATCAAGGCTGGCACCATCCTGGCCAACTGGGATCCGCTGACCCGGCCCATCATCACCGAGTTCGCCGGTACGGCCAAGTTCGAGAACATCGAGGAGGGCCTGACGGTGGCCAAGCAGGTGGACGAGGTCACGGGCCTGTCTACGCTGGTGGTGATCGACCCCAAGCGCCGCGGCTCGGCCAAGGTGGTGCGCCCGCTGGTCAAGCTGATCGACGCCAACGGCCATGAGGTGAAGATTCCCGGCACCGACCATGCGGTGGCCATCGGCTTCCAGATCGGCGCGCTGATCCAGGTGCGCGACGGCCAGGA
>JAFEDY010000037.1:12360-108097 GCA_018241405.1 Pseudomonadota bacterium
GGCGGTCTGCCGCGCGTGGCCGAGCTGTTCGAGGCCCGCTCTCCGAAGGACAAGGGCATGCTGGCCGAGATGACCGGCACGATTTCGTTCGGCAAGGAGACCAAGGGCAAGGTGCGCCTGCAGATCACCGACCCGGACGGCAAGGTCTGGGACGAGCTGGTCCCGAAGGAAAAGAACGTGCTGGTGCACGAGGGCCAGGTGGTCAACAAGGGCGAGCTCATCGTGGACGGCCCGGCCGACCCGCAGGACATCCTGCGCCTCTTGGGCATCGAGGAGCTGGCGCGCTACATCGTCGATGAGGTGCAGGACGTCTACCGCCTGCAGGGCGTGAAGATCAACGACAAGCACATCGAGGTCATCGTGCGCCAGATGCTGCGCCGCGTGGTGGTCGAGAACCCCGGTGAATCGACCTACATCGCTGGCGAGCAGGTCGAGCGCTCGGAGATCCTCAACACCAACGAGCGACTGCAGTCCGAGGGCAAGATCCCGGCCACGTACACCAACGTGCTGCTGGGCATTACCAAGGCCTCGCTGTCCACCGACTCCTTCATCTCCGCGGCCTCGTTCCAGGAAACGACGCGCGTGCTCACCGAGGCGGCCATCATGGGCAAGCGCGACGAGCTGCGCGGCCTGAAGGAAAACGTCATCGTCGGCCGCCTGATTCCTGCCGGCACGGGCCTGGCCTACCACCAGGCGCGCAAGGTCAAGGACGCCATGGACGAGGCCGAGCGCCGCGCCATCGCCGATGCCGAGGCCGCCGAGCTGGCCAGCGCGGGCTCCGAGGGTGCGGCCGCCGAGATCGACGGCAGCGCCGACGCGGCCGATTAAGCCGCCACCTGCCCCGCACCCCCCATGCGGGCATTGAACGCTCCCGGCTTGCCAGACTGGTGGGCCGGGAGTTTCTTTTTGTCTTGTTGCAGGGCGGGCCATCCGCGGCGATCGTGAACCACATGTGGACCATCGGGACTCTTCTGGCGCTGCTGCTGTTCTGGGCGGTGGGCGCCTACAACCGGCTGATTCGCCTGCGCTCGGCGGCGATCCAGGCCTTTGGCGGGCTGGATGCGCATCTGCAGCGTTGGATGGCGCTGCTGAGCGAATACCAGGTGTCGCGCACCGTGCCCTCGGGTCAGGATGACGGCCATGCGGCCCTGCGGGCCGCCGCCACCCAGCTGGAAGCGTCGCTGACCGTGGCGCGAGCGAAGCCGCTGGACGCGCAGGCGGTTTCCGCGCTATCGGCTGCGGCGCAGGTGCTCGAAACCGCCTGGCTGGCGGTCGTGCGTGAGGCCGCGCAGACCAGTGAGGGCGTGGCGCCGCCCGCGCTCGCGCCCTGGGTGCAGCGGCGCGAGCAGCTTGCGTTGCACGGCGATGTGGCGCAGGGCCAGTTCAACGAAGCGGTGCGGCACTACAACCATGCCGTGACGCAATTTCCGGCCAACCTGCTGGCCTGGCTGTTCGGCCTGAAGAAGGGGCTCCCGCTGTGAGTACGCACCACGGACATGGTGCCACCGCCACCGCATCTGCGCCGCTGCACCAACTGCTCGGTGCCACGGCCTCGGCGCTGCAAGCCATAGGCGCAGGCCAGTCGGGCACCGCGGCGCTGGAGGCCATAGACGCCGCGCTGCGTCCCGCGGTGCAAGCGCTCTTGTTCCAGGCACTGCGCAACCTGGGTCGTGCCCAGGCGCTGCGCCGCCTGCTGGCACCGCGCAAGCCCCAGCCGCGTGTGGACGCTCTGCTGTGTACGGCGCTGGCGCTGGCTTGGTCACCCGAAGCCGCGCCCTACGAGCCATTTACCCTGGTCAACCAGGCGGTGGAGGCGGCCAAGCGCAACCCGGCCACACGCGGTAACGCGGCCTTCATCAATGCCTGCCTGCGGCGCTTTCTGCGCGAACGCGCGACGCTGGTGGCGGCCACCGAGGCTGACGAGGTTGCAGCCTGGAACCACCCCGCATGGTGGATCAGGCGCCTGCGCCAGGACCATCCCCACCACTGGCAGCAGATCCTGCAGGCCAACAACGCGCCCGCGCCCATGGTGCTCAGGGTTTCAAGGCAAAAAACCACACAGACGGCCTATCAGCAAGCGCTGAGAGCTATCAATATTGAGTGTGGTGCGGCGGGCGATTGGGGCGTGGTGCTGGAGCGCCCCGTGCCGGTGCAGCGCCTGCCCGGGTTTGACCAGGGCCTGGTGTCGGTGCAGGACGCGGCCGCGCAGATGGCGGCGCCGCTGCTGCTCGCCGGGCTGGAAGCGGACCGGCCGCTGCGCCTGCTGGACGCCTGCGCAGCGCCCGGCGGCAAGACGGCGCAACTGCTTGAATGGGCGGCCGCGTTGCAGGCGCCCTGGCAGGTCACGGCGCTGGAGGTGGATGCGCGGCGCGCCGAGCGCATCCACGAGAACCTGCGCCGCCTGGGCCTGTCTGCCCAGGTGCTGGTGGCCGACGCCGGCGCGCCCGAGGCCTGGTGGCAACAGGCCAGCGGCGGCAGACCCTTCGACGCCATCCTGCTGGACGCGCCTTGCACCGCCTCGGGCATCGTGCGCCGCCACCCGGACGTGCGCTGGCTGCGCCGCGACAGCGACGTGGCGCAGCTGGCCGCGTTGCAGGCGCGCCTGCTGGCCGCGCTGTGGCCGCTGCTGGCACCCGGCGGGCGCATGCTGTATTGCACCTGCTCGGTGTTCCGCGCCGAAGGCGATGCGCAGATCCAGGCGTTTCTTGCGCACAACACCGACGCGCATTTGCTGCCCTCTCCGGGGCACTTATTCCCCGGCAGCCCGGACAAGCGCGGTGCGCTCCGGGACAATGGACCGGGTGAGCACGACGGATTCTTTTACGCATTGCTGCAAAAAGCCGCCTGAGCGGCGGATGTCCCCCTGGTTGCACCCGGGGTTGCGCTGGCCCCACTGGTGCGCCCTGCTGGCCTGCCTGCTGGCCCTGTGGGCGCCGCCGCGGGTCGCCCACGCGCAGGCCCATGGTGAGGTTGACCAGCTGCAGCTGGAGCGCACGGCCGAGGGCTTGTTGCTGAGCGCCAACCTGCAGCTGGAGCTGCCCGAAGTGGTGCAGGACGCGCTGTACAAGGGCATCTCCCTGCACTTCATCGCCGAGGCCGAGGTGCTGCGCCAGCGCTGGTACTGGTACGACAAGATCGTGGCGCGCGCCACGCGCTACCTGCGCCTGACCTACCAGCCGCTGACGCGCCGCTGGCGCCTGGTGCAGTCCAGCGTGCCGTTTGCCGCCAATGGCCTGGGGGTGTCGCTGGGACAGAACTACGAGGAGCTGTCCGACGCGCTCTCGGCCATGCAGCGCATCGCGCGCTGGAAGATCGCCGACGAGGCCCAGCTCGATGCAGGCCTGCCCTACGTGGTCAACTTCCAGTTCCGCCTCGACCTGTCGCAGCTGCCGCGGCCGTTGCAGATCGGTGCCGTCGGGCGCTCGGCCTGGGACATCCTGCTGGCGCGCAGCGTGCATCTGCCGGCCGTGGAGGCCCCTCGATGAGCGCGGCGGAGACAAGTCTCGTGACGGCCGAGCGCAAGGCGGCGCAACGCGCGCGTGCCATGCGCTGGGCCTTGGGTCTGGGTGCCGGGGTGATGGGGGCCATCGCCCTGGTGCTGCTGTTCCTGCTGACCCTGGCCACCAACAACCGCGCGCTATACGAGCGCAACTTCGCCTGGCTGCTGGGTGTCAACGTGCTGGTGGCGCTGGTGCTGCTGGCGGTGCTCGTGTGGGGCGCGGTGCGCCTGGCCCTGCGCCTCAAGCGCGGGCGTTTCGGCAGCCATTTGCTGATCAAGCTGGCGGGCATCTTTGGGCTGGTGGGGGTGATACCGGGCCTGCTGATCTACGTCGTGTCCTACCAGTTTGTGTCGCGCTCCATTGAAAGCTGGTTCGACGTCAAGGTCGAGGGCGCGTTGGCGGCAGGCGTCAGCCTGGCGCGCGTCACGCTCGATACCATCGCCAGCGACCTGGCCACGCAGACCCGCACCGCCAGTGCCCAGTTGGCGCAGGTGCCCGATGCCGCGGCGGGCCTGGTGCTTGAGCGCATGCGCGACCAGCTGGGGGCCTCGGACCTGGTGTTGTGGAGCGCCGCGGGTCAGCCCATTGCGGGCGTGGGCCAGTCACGTTATTCGCTCAACCCCGAACGCCCCAGCGCGCAGCAGCTGCGGATGGCACGCCAGGAGCGCGTCAGTTTCCAGATCGAGGGCCTGGACGACATCAGCGACCCCAAGGCCGCCGACAACGCGCGTGTGCGCACCCTGGTGCTGGTGCCCAACCCCGGCGTGGGGCTGCTGGCCGAGCCGCGCTACGTGCAGGCCACGCTGCCGCTGCCGCGGGCCCTGGTGGCCAACGCCATTGCCGTGCAGGAGGCCAACCGCGAGTACCAGGAGCGCGCACTGGCGCGCACCGGCCTGCGGCGCATGTACATAGGCACGCTCACGCTGGCCCTGTTCCTGGCGGTGTTTGGCGCGGTGCTGCTGGCCGTGCTCCTGGGCAACCAGCTGGCGCGCCCCTTGCTGCTGCTGGCGGACGGCGTGCGCGAAGTGGCGGCCGGCAACCTGAGCCCCAAGGCCGTGCTGCAAGGCAAGGATGAATTGGGCGGGCTCACGCGTTCCTTCGCGCTGATGACGCAGCAGCTGGCCGATGCGCGCTCCGCGGTCGAACACAGCATGGGCCAGCTGGACGCGGCGCGCGGCAACTTGCAGACCATCCTCGACAACCTGACCGCCGGGGTCATCGTGCTTGATGGGCGGGGCCTGATCCGCTCGTCCAACCCGGGCGCCACCCGCATCTTGCGCGCGCCGCTGGCGGCCTATGAGGGCCGCCCCCTGGCCGAGGTCCCCGGCCTGGCCGATTTTGCGGCCACGGTGCAGCAGCATTTCGACACCTTCGCGCTTGACCTCGATCACCACGGCCTGGACCATTGGCAGCACCCGTTTGACCTGCATGCCGCAGGCAGCGGTCTGGCCGCGCAGAGCACCAGCCTGGTGGCGCGTGGCGCGGGCCTGCCCCATGGCGAGCGCCTGCTGGTGTTCGACGACATCTCCGAGATCGTCTCGGCCCAGCGCGCTCAGGCCTGGGGCGAGGTGGCGCGGCGCCTGGCGCACGAGATCAAGAATCCGCTCACGCCGATACAGCTGTCGGCCGAACGGCTGGAACTCAAGCTCAGCGGCAAGCTGCCCGACGCCGAGCAGGCCGTGCTCACCAAGTCGGTCAAGACCATCGTCGACCAGGTCGATGCCATGAAGCGGCTGGTCAATGAATTCCGCGACTACGCCCGCCTGCCCGCCGCCGAACTGCACTCGCTGGACCTCAATGTGCTGGTCAGTGATGTGCTGCACCTGTACGGATCAGAGACGGCGCTGGTGCCGGTGCAGGCCGAGCTCGATGCGCATTGTCCGCTCATACGCGGCGATGCCCAGCAACTGCGTCAGGTGGTGCACAACCTGCTGCAGAACGCCCAGGACGCCACCCAGCAAGCCGCCGAGCAGCAGGGCCGGCCGCTCGCGCCGGTGCGCATCAGCACGCGCTGGAGCGACACGGCGCAGCGCGTGAGGCTCACCATCTCCGACTGTGGGCCGGGTTTTCCGCCGCATATCCTGCAGCGCGCGTTCGAGCCCTACGTCACCACCAAGGCGCGTGGTACCGGTCTGGGCCTGGCGGTCGTGAAAAAAATCGTCGATGAGCATGGTGCCAGAATCGATCTGGTCAACCGCATGGAAAGCGATATGGTGGTCGGCGCCCAAGTGTCGTTATCATTCGCACCAGAAACGGCAGTGAAACCGTAGCCGCAATGCGGCATGTGCAGTAAGGGTGCATTTACATACATGGCAAACATTCTGGTGGTTGATGACGAACTGGGTATCCGGGATCTGTTGTCAGAAATCCTGAACGACGAGGGACACAGCGTGGACCTGGCCGAGAACGCCACCCAGGCACGCAGCGCGCGCCTGTCGAGCAGCTACGACCTGGTGCTGCTCGACATCTGGATGCCCGACACCGACGGCGTCTCGCTGCTCAAGGAATGGGCCATGGCCGGCATGCTGACCATGCCCGTGATCATGATGAGCGGCCATGCCACCATAGACACTGCGGTGGAGGCCACGCGCATCGGGGCATTTTCGTTTCTGGAGAAGCCCATCACCATGCAAAAGTTGCTCAAGGCCGTCGAGCAGGGTTTGGCACGCAACGCCACCGGACAACGCCAGGCGGCTACGGCGCCCGCCCATGCAGCGGCAGCGGCAACGTCATCGGGGGCCGCAGTCGGCATCAATGGCGCGCAACCCGTTGCACATGTGATAGCAGCAGCCGAACCGCTGCCGCTGTCGCACCAGGGCTTCAATCTCGACCGCCCCCTGCGAGAGGCGCGCGATGGGTTCGAGAAGGCCTACTTCGAATTCCACCTGGCGCGTGAGGGCGGCTCCATGACGCGCGTTGCCGAGAAGACCGGACTGGAGCGCACCCACCTCTATCGCAAGCTGCGCCAACTGGGCGTGGACCTCGGACGCAGCAAGCGTAATAGCTGACCAGGAGAATTTTTTCGAAACTTGGGTGCTGTCACGATTTGGCAGCATATAATGCAAGGCTAAGGCCCGGTAGCTCAGTCGGTAGAGCAGAGGATTGAAAATCCTTGTGTCGGCGGTTCGATTCCGTCCCAGGCCACCAAAAATTTTCCTTGTAAATCAATGGTTTACAAAGAGACGCAAACAAAGCGGCCCGTCAAAACGGCCGCTTTTTTGTTTTCCTGTCACAGTTTTGGCAATGTCGTTGGTAAGACGGTGCGCGGCAACGACCCTGGGCGGCCGATCGCGTAGTAGCCCAGGCCATGGCGTGCGACGAGGTCTGGTTCATACAGGTTGCGGCCATCGAAGACCATGCGGTCCGCGAGCAGTCGGGCCAGCTCGGCGAAGTCGGGCACGCGGTAGATCTTCCACTCGGTGACGATGGCCAGGCAGTCTGCGCCCTGAAGCGCCTCGGCAGGGCTGGCGCACAGGGTGAGGTCGGGGCGGTCGCCGAAGATGCGGTGGGCTTCGTCCATGGCGGCCGGATCGTGCGCGCGCACCAGGGCGCCTGCGGCCCACAAGGCCTGCAGCAGGTTGCGGCTCGGCGCCTCGCGCATGTCGTTGGTCTCGGGTTTGAAGGCCAGTCCCCACACGGCGATGACCTTGCCGCTGAGGCTGCCGCCGTAGTGCGCGATGATGCGCTCGCCCAGCAGTTCGCGCTGGGCATGGTTGCGCCGCTCAACAGCCTGCAGCAGTTCGGGCGCGAAGCCCGTTGAATGCGCCGTGTGTATCAGCGCCTTGACGTCCTTGGGAAAGCAACTGCCGCCATAGCCCGCGCCGGGGTAGATGAAGCTGTAGCCAATGCGCGGGTCGCTGCCTATGCCGCGGCGCACGGCCTCGATGTCGGCGCCCAGGCGCTCGGCCAGGTTGGCGATTTCGTTGATGAAGCTGATCTTGGTCGCCAGCATGGCGTTGGCCGCGTACTTGGTCAGCTCGGCGCTCCTCACGTCCATCACCACCATGCGGTCGTGGTTGCGGTTGAACGGTGCGTAGAGCGCGCGCAGCTGGTGCTCGGCCGTGCTGCTTGCGGTGCCGATGATGATGCGGTCGGGCCGCCTGCAGTCGGCGACGGCTGCGCCCTCCTTGAGGAATTCGGGGTTGGAGACGACCTCGAAGGCGATGGACGCGCCGCGCTCAGCCAGTACTGCGTGCACGGTGGCGGCCACTCTGTCCGCGGTGCCCACGGGCACGGTGGACTTGTTGACGATGGTCTTCGGCCCTTGCATGTGACGCGCGACGGTGCGCGCGGCGGCCAGCACATGCTGCAGGTCGGCGCTGCCATCTTCGTCGGGCGGCGTGCCCACGGCCAGGAAAATCAGCTCGCCATGGGCCACACCCGCGGCGGCGTCGGTGGTGAACCGCAGGCGCCCCTCGGCCTGGTTGGACTGCACCAGGGGCTGCAGGCCGGGTTCGTGGATGGGGATCTGGCCCGCCTGCAGTGCCGCCACCTTGGCGGCATCGACGTCCACGCACATGACCTCGTGGCCGACATCGGCCAACACCGCGCCCTGCACCAGGCCGACATAGCCGGTACCAAAAATCGCGACCTTCATGATGCGTAGAACCCCTTGTACCAGTGGACGAAGCGTGCCACGCCTTCGTGCACCGGCGTGGCAGGAGTGAAGCCAACCCAGGCGGCCAGCGCCGAGGTGTCGGCTGCCGTGCTGCGCATGTCGCCCGGCTGTATCGGCAGCAGGTGCTTGACGGCCGTGATGCCCAGCGCCGCCTCCAGCGCCGTGATGAGGTCGATCAACAGCGTGGGGCTGCTGTTGCCGATGTTGAAGATGCGGTAGGGCGCCTGACTGGCGCCGGGGTGCGGCGCCAGCGGGGCGTGCCCGGCATCGGGCGTGGCGGGTTTGTCGAGAACGCGCAGAACTCCCTCCACGATGTCGTCGATGTAGGTGAAGTCGCGCACCATCTCTCCCTGACCGTAGAGGTCGATGGCCTCGCCCGCCAGCATGGCGCGCGTGAACTTGAACAGCGCCATGTCGGGCCGTCCCCAGGGCCCATAGACCGTGAAGAAGCGCAGGCCCGTGGCTGGTAAGCCGTAGAGATGGGCATAGGAATGCGCCATCACCTCGTTGGCCTTCTTGGTGGCAGCGTAGTAGCTGATGGGGTGGTCCACCGCGTCGCGTTCGGAAAACGGCAGCCGGGTGTTGCCGCCGTAGACGCTGGAGCTGCTGGCAAACACCAGGTGCGCCACCCGTTGCGCGCGGCAGCCCTGCAGGATGTTGCCAAAGCCCAGCAGGTTGGAGTCGGTGTAGTCGTCGGGCTCGTCGATGGAGTAGCGCACGCCGGCCTGCGCCGCCAGATGCAGCACGCGCTGCGGGCGCACGCGCTCGAACAGCGAGCGCATGGCGCTCCGGTCGGCGACGTTCACGCGTTCGAATGCAAAGCCTGGCAGCGCCTGCAGCCGCTGCAGGCGGGCCTGCTTCAGGCCCACGTCGTAATACGCATTGAGGTTGTCTATGCCTACCACGCGCTCACCGCGGGCCAATAGCGCCTGTGTGCAATGCATGCCGATGAAGCCGGCGCAGCCGGTGACCAGGGTGAGGCTCATGACTGGCCTGCTGTCCCGGTGGTGTCATCGCCCTGGTTGCGGATCTGAAGTCCGCGTTCATAGAGGGCATTGCGCGGCGCGCCGGTGATTTCGGCGGCGAGCCGCACGGCGCTCTTGACGGGCAACTCCGCCAGCAACAGGCGCAGCACCCTGTCGGCCTCAGCGCCGTTATCCCGTGCCACGGCCACGGGGTGTAGCAGGACCACGAATTCGCCCTTGACGCGCTGCGGTGCCTCCTGCAGCCAGGCCGCAAGTGCGCTGGCGGCATGGGTGGAGACCTCCTCGAACTGTTTGGTGAGCTCGCGCGCCAGGGTCACGCGGCGCTCACCGAGAACGGCCAGGGCCTGGGCCAGGTCGAGTATGCGGTGCGGCGCCTCCAGCAGCAGCACGCTGCGCGGCTCGGCCGCCAGGCGTTGCACGGCCGCGGTGCGCTCTGCGCTCTTGGTGGGCAGAAAGCCGGCAAACAGGAAGCCGCCCGCGTCGGGCGTAGTGGCGACGGCGCCGGCCACGCTCAGGGCGCTGGTCACGCTGCTGGCGCCGGGCAGGGGGATGCAACGCAGCCCCGCGGCATGCACCGCGGCCACCAGGCGTGCACCGGGGTCGCTTACGCCGGGCGTGCCGGCGTCGCTGACATAGGCGATGCGCTGGCTGGCCTGCAGGCGTTCCACCACCGCTTGCGCGGCCTGGGCCTCGTTGTGCTGGTGCACGGCCAGCAGGCGGTCGGCGGGTTTGTCGATGCCATAGGCGCGCAGCAGCGCCTGGGTGTGGCGCGTGTCCTCGCAGGCGATGGCGTCGGCCCGCTGCAGCACGTGCAGGGCGCGCAGGGTAATGTCGGCCAGGTTGCCTATGGGCGTGGCCACCACGTACAGGGTGCCCTGCGGATAATGCTGCCTAGCCGCGGCGTCGCTTGCGGCGGTCAGGGCGGAGGCAAAGGATGCGCTCAATGGGTTTCCTCGGAAAGAAGGTCAACGGCGATGCGCAAGGGCGCAGCACGCGCTCGCTGGGCCAGGCGGGCGAAGAGCAGGCCCTGGCCCATTTGGTCGCGGCCGGTCTGACGCTGGTGGAACGCAATTATCGGACGCCCGGGCGCGGCGGTGGCGAGATCGATCTGGTGATGCGCGAACGCGATGGCACACTGGTCTTCGTCGAAGTACGCAGCCGCGGCGCCTCTGGCTTTGGCGGCGCGGCGGCCAGCATAGGCGCCACCAAGCGCCGGCGCATCGTGCTGGCGGCGCGGCACTACCTGCTGCGCTGGCCGGCGCCGCCGCCCTGCCGCTTCGACGCCGTGCTCATCGAGGGTGGCCAGGTGCAATGGCTGCGTGCCGCCTTTGATGCGACGTAGGCGTGTTGCCTACTCTTTGCTACAGAGGACGCAGCACTGCCGGGTATCATTCGCGGCCCATGCTTGAGCAACGCATACAACAGCATTTCATCGACAGCGCCGACCTGAAGTACCAGGCGGCGCAAGCTCTCAGCCAGCCCATCGCCGCAGCCGTGCAGGCCGTTCTGGCCTGCGTGACCAATGGCGCCAAGGTGCTCGCCTGCGGCAGCGGTCCGTCGGCCGTGCAGGCGCAGCAGCTCGCGGCCTTCTGCGTCATGGGTTTTGAGCGTGAGCGCCCCGAATTGGCTGCCCTGGCCCTGGTGCCGGATGCGGTGTGGGCGGTCGCTTCAATGCCCGGCGCGAGTGACGACATCGCGGCACTGGCCCGTCAGGTGCGCGCGCTGGGTCAGGCAGGCGACCTGCTACTGGTTGTCACTACCGGCGGTAACGAGCCCGCACTGCTGGAGGCCGTGCAGGCGGCCCATGAGCGCGACATGACCGTGGTGGCCCTGTGTGGCCGCGATGGCGGCGCGCTGGCCACATTGCTGCGCGAGACCGACGTGCAGATCTGCGTGCCCCACGACCGGGCCGCGCGCGTGCGCGAGGTGCATGCCCTGGTGCTGCACTGCCTGTGTGATGGCGTGGATGCACAGTTACTTGGAGAACAGGAGAACCTTTCATGAAAGCCCCGATGTTGCGAACCTTGTGTGCCATGCTGGCGACGGCCACGCTGGTGGGTGGTCTGGCGGCGTGCGTGCCGCTGGTGATAGGTGGTGGTGCCGTAGTCGGCACGCTGGTGGCCACGGACCGCCGCACCGCAGGCACGCAGGTCGAGGACGAAGGCATAGAGTTGCGCGCCGCCGCCCGCATCACCGAAGCCCTGGGCGAGAAGGCGCATGTGAATGTGACCAGCTTCAATCGTCAGGTCTTGCTGACCGGCGAGGTGCCCTCGGCGGCAGACAGCCAGAAGGTAGAACAGATCGCCTTGGCCGTGGAAAACGTGCGTTCGGTGGTCAACGACCTGGGCGTCATGCCCAGCTCCTCGCTGTCCCAGCGCTCCCAGGACACCTATCTCACAGGCAAGGTGCGCGCCAGCCTGGTCGATGCCCAGGACCTGTCGGCCAATGCCTTCAAGGTCGTGACCGAGCGCGGCGTGGTCTACCTCATGGGGCGCGTCACACCGCGTGAGGCCAAACGCTCGGCCGAGGTTGCGCGCGGCGTGGACGGCGTGCGCAAGGTGGTGCGCGTGTTCGAGGTCATCAGCGAGGACGAGCTCGCCCGCATGGCGACGCAGCCGGCGCCGGTGTCGCAGGACCCGGCCGCGGCGGGGCAGCCGGCCAAGTGAGGCTCAGGCCTGGGGCGGCAGCAACCGCGTGATCAGGCTGCAGGTGTCCCAGCGGTTGCCGCCCGCGCGCTGAACGTCGGCGTAGAACTGGTCCACCAGCGCCGTCACCGGCAGGCGTGCGCCGTTGCGCCTGGCCTCGTCGAGCACCAGGCCGAGGTCCTTGCGCATCCAGTCCACGGCGAAGCCGGTGTTGAACTGTCCCTCCAGCATGGTCTTGCCGCGGTTGTCCATCTGCCAGCTCTGCGCCGCGCCCTTGCCGATCACTTCGAGTACCAGGGGCATGTCCAGGCCGGCATGCAGGCCGAAGGCAATGGCCTCGGACAGGCCCTGCACCAGGCCGGCGATGCAGATCTGGTTGACCATCTTCGCCAGCTGCCCGGCGCCGCTGTCGCCGATGCGCGTGAAGGCGCGTGCGAACGCCATGGCCGTGGGCCGCACGGCGTCGAAAGCCGCCTGGTCGCCGCCGCACATCACCGTGAGCTGGCCGTTCTGCGCCCCTGCCTGGCCGCCCGAGACGGGCGCGTCGATGAACTGCAGCCCCCGCGTGCGGGCGGCGGCGTAGAGCTCGCGCGCCACCGCGGCCGATGCCGTGGTGTGGTCCACGAAAATGGCGCCCGGCTGCATGCCGGCAAAGGCGCCGTCGGCGCCCAGCACGACGCCGCGCAGGTCGTCGTCATCGCCCACGCAGCAAAAGACGATCTCGGCGCCCTGAGTCGCCCCGCGCGGTGTTTTTGCATGATTAGTGCCGCTAGCGCTTGCAAATTCTGCGCACCAAGCTTCTGATTTTGTAGCGGTACGGTTGTACACCGTGACCTGGTGGCCGGCGGTGGCCAGGTGCCCCGCCATGGGGTAGCCCATGACGCCCAGGCCCAGAAAGGCGATGCGCCGTGTGGGGGCGGGCTCGTAGGTGCGGGGGGTGATGCTGCTCATGTGTCGGAACTCCAAAATGACGTGGCCCGCCCCGATGGTATAGGGACGGGCCACGGGGTTGGATGTGCCAGGCGTCAGACGATGGCGAAATGCTCGGTGCCTGCGGCCAGGTCGTTGGTCTTGGCGCGCTGGCTGCCGAGCTTGACCTGCAGGCGCAGGTCGTTGAGCGAGTCGGCATTGCGCAGTGCGTCCTCATAGCCGATGACGCCGGCCTCGAACAGGTCGAACAGCGACTGGTCGAAGGTCTGCATGCCCAGGTTGCGGCTTTTCTTCATGATCTCCTTGATCTCGGCCACCTCGCCCTTGAAGATCAGGTCGGCGATCAAGGGGCTGTTGAGCATCACCTCGACAGCCGCCGCGCGCCCCTTGCCGTCCTCTTTGGGGATCAGGCGCTGCGAGACCAAGGCGCGCAGGTTCAGCGACAGGTCCATGAGAAGCTGGGCGCGTCGCTCCTCGGGAAAAAAGTTGACGATGCGGTCCAGCGCCTGGTTGGCACTGTTGGCGTGCAGCGTGGCCAGGCACAGGTGGCCGGTCTCGGCAAAGGCCACGGCATGCTCCATGGTCTCGCGGTCGCGGATCTCGCCCATCAGGATCACGTCGGGCGCCTGGCGCAGCGTGTTCTTCAGCGCCGCCTCCCAGCTGTCGGTGTCCAGCCCCACCTCGCGCTGCGTGACCACGCAGTTTTTGTGCGGGTGCACGAACTCGATCGGGTCCTCCACGGTGACGATATGGCCGAAGGAGTTCTCGTTGCGCCAGTCCACCATGGCCGCCAGCGTGGTGGACTTGCCCGAGCCCGTGGCGCCCACCAGGATGCACAGCCCGCGCTTGGTCATCGCGATTTCCTTGAGCACCTGGGGCACGCCCAGGCCGTCGACCGTCGGCAGGGTCAGCGGAATCGTGCGCAGCACCAGGCCCACATGGCCCTGCTGGATGAAGGCATTGACACGAAAGCGCCCCACGCCCGCCGGGGCGATGGCGAAGTTGCATTCCTTGGTGCGCTCGAAGTCGGCCACCTGCTTGTCGCTCATGATGGAGCGCGCCAGCGTCAGCGTGTGGGCCGGCGTGAGCGGTTGGGGCGAGACCTTGGTGACCTTGCCATCGACCTTGATCGCCGGCGGGAAATCGGCCGTGATGAACAGGTCGCTGCCGCCGCGGCTGACCATGAGCCTGAGCAGGTCGTTGATGAATTTGCTGGCCTGATCGCGTTCCATTGCATTCCTCCCTTTGTGGCTCAGCGTTGGTTGTCGCTCAGGCGCGCGCTCACCACGCGCAGCCGCAGCGACAGCTTGCGTGCCAGCAGCGCCACCAGGCTGGCGGCGAGCTGCGGGTCTTGCGACATCATCTCGTCCATGGCCTCGGCGCTGAGCACGGCCACCTCGCAATCGGTGAGCGTGGTGCAGGCCGAGAAGCGCATGCCGCTGTCGAGCAGCGACATCTCGCCGAGGATGTCGCCCGGGCGTGTCTCGGCCAGGCGCAGCTGCTCGCCCCAGGGCTGCAGGCGGTCCACGGCGATGGTGCCCGTGAGCAGCACCACCATGAAGTTGCCGAACTCGTCCTGGCGGATCAGGTCGCGATTCGGTGGGATGGACGCGAACTCGAAAAATCGCTCCATGCGCTCCACGGCGCCCTGGTCCAGGTGCGCCATGTACTTGTCCTTGCTCCACAGCGACTGCAGCAGCTTGCCGCCGCGGCTCTTGGGCAGGCGCTTGGCGCCCACCTCCACGGCCCGCGCCTCCCAGGGCGCGAGCAGCGATTCGTCCACGCCCTGGCTGGCAAAGGCCGTGGTGAACAACACCGAATCTACGCGGTCCTCGCCGGTCCTGGGTGTCCTGGATTTGAGCAGGCTGAGAATGCCTTTCATGCTGGAGCTCCGATGCGCTGGGCCCTCGCTTCGGCGGGCCGGGTGGGTGGGTCTGCCGGCATGTTCAGCCGGGGAAGTTTTCCGGAATCTTGGCCTTGCCGCGTGCCTCGGCAGGGCTGATGATGTTGCGCCGCACCAGGTCGGTCAGGTTCTGGTCCAGCGTCTGCATGCCTACGCTGTTGCTGGTCTGGATGGTGGAATACATCTGCGCCACCTTGGCCTCGCGGATCAGGTTGCGGATGGCGCTGGTGCCGGTCATGATCTCGTGCGCCGCCACGCGGCCCGAGCCGTCCTTGAGCTTGCACAGGGTCTGCGAGATCACGGCCTGCAGCGATTCGGACAGCATGGCGCGCACCATTTCCTTTTCCTCCGCCGGGAAGACGTCGATGATGCGGTCGATGGTCTTGGCGGCGCTGCTGGTGTGCAGCGTGCCGAACACCAGGTGGCCGGTCTCCGCGGCCGTCATGGCCAGGCGTATGGTTTCCAGATCGCGCATTTCGCCCACCAGAATGGCGTCCGGGTCCTCGCGCAACGCCGAGCGCAGCGCGGCCGAGAACGACAGCGTCATCGGCCCCACCTCGCGCTGGTTCACCAGGCATTTCTTGGACTCGTGCACGAACTCGATCGGGTCCTCGATGGTCAGGATATGGCCGTACTCGGTCTCGTTGAGGTGGTTGACCATGCCGGCCAGCGTCGTGGACTTGCCCGAGCCCGTGGGGCCGGTCACCAGCACCAGGCCGCGCGGCTTGAGTGCCAGGTCGGCGAAGATCTTGGGCGCATTGAGCTGCTCCAGCGTCAGGATCTTGCTCGGGATGGTGCGGAACACGGCGGCCGCGCCGCGGTTCTGGTTGAAGGCGTTGACGCGAAAGCGCGCCAGACCCTCGATCTCGAAGGAAAAATCCACCTCCAGGAACTCTTCGTAGGCCTTGCGCTGCGCATCGCTCATGATGTCGTACACCATGGCGTGCACGGTCTTGTGGTCCAGCGCATCGACGTTGATGCGCCGCACATCCCCGTGGACGCGGATCATGGGCGGCAGGCCGGCGGAAAGATGCAGGTCCGATGCCTTGTTCTTTACGCTGAAGGCGAGCAGCTGGGTAATGTCCACGAAATCCCTCTCATCGTTTGATACGCTTGGCTACACATTATGACGACGATTGACAGAAACCTCCAAGGTGTCCGCGACCGTATCGCACAGGCCTGCGCGGCAGCGGGGCGCCCGTCCGGGGCCGTGGAATTGCTGGCCGTCTCCAAGACCTTTGGCGCCGAGGCGGTGCGCGCGGCGGCTCTGGCCGGCCAGCGCCTCTTTGGCGAAAACTACATCCAGGAAGCTGTGGAAAAAATGGCACAGGTCGCAGCCATGGGCCTGCCCCAGGCCCTGGAATGGCATTGCATTGGCCCGGTGCAGAGCAACAAGACGCGCCTGGTGGCCGAGCATTTCGACTGGGTGCATACGGTCGATAGGCTCAAGACCGCGCAGCGCCTGTCCGACCAGCGCCCCGCGGACCGGCCGCCACTGCAGGTCTGCATACAGGTCAACGTCGATGGCGGCCCCACCAAGGCCGGCGTGCCCGCGGACGAGGCCCTGGCGCTCGCGCGGGCCGTGGCGCAATTGCCGCGCCTGCGGCTGCGCGGCGTCATGAGCATCCCCGACGAGGCGCCCGACGCGGCCCGGCAAGCCGCCGTCATGCTGCGCGTGCGCCAGGTTTTCGACTTGCTGCGCGCCCAGGGCGGCGCGGGCTTTGAGGCCTTTGACACTCTCTCGCTGGGCATGACCGGCGACCTGGAGGCCGCCGTGGCCGCGGGCAGTACCCTGGTGCGCGTGGGCAGCGGCATCTTTGGCGCGCGCCAATACGCGATGCGCTGAGGTGCTAAGCTGATTCGTTGTTTCAACGCAAGGAGACCCACCTATGCCCGGCCTGCTGCCCGACATCGACCCCGATGGCCTGCTCGAATTCTCGGTCGTTTATACCGACCGCGCGCTCAACCACATGTCGCGCCGTTTCACCGGCGTGATGCAGGACATACTGTCCACGCTCAAGAAGGTCTACCATGCCCACAGTGCCGTGATCGTGCCCGGCAGCGGCACCTTCGGCATGGAGGCCGTGGCACGCCAGTTCGCCAACCGGCAGAAGGTGTTGATCGTGCGCAACGGCTGGTTCAGCTACCGCTGGAGCCAGATCTTCGATGCCGACGCCGGCCTGGGCGGCGGCGCCGTGGTGTGCAAGGCGCGCCGCCAGGGCGAGGGCCCGCAGGCGCCCTGGGCGCCATGCCCGGCGACGGAGGTGGCGGCCGCCATTCGCGCCGAACGGCCCGCTGTGGTGTTCGCACCGCATGTGGAGACGGCCAGCGGCATCATGCTCTCCGACGACTACCTGCGCAGCGTAAGCGCCGCCGCGCACGAGGTGGGGGCCCTGTTCGTGCTCGACTGCGTGGCCTCGGGCGCCATGTGGGTGGACATGGAGCAGACCGGCGTGGACGTGCTCATCAGCGCGCCGCAAAAGGGCTGGAGCGCCTCGCCCTGCTGCGCCATGGTCATGCTGAGCGAACGGGCACGCCAAGCTATCGAGGGCACGCAAAGCTCCAGCTTCTCGTGCGACCTGAAAAAATGGCTCACTATCGCCGAGGGCTACGAAAAGGGCCAGCATGCCTACCACACCACCATGCCCACCGATGCCCTGGTGCTCCTGCGCGACGTGATGAACGAGACACGCGACTACGGTTTTGCCAAAGTGCGCGGCGAGCAGATGACGCTTGGCGCCAAGGTGCGCGCCCTGCTCGAAGCGCGCGGCTTTCCCAGCGTGGCAGCCGAGGGCTGGAAGGCACCCGGCGTGGTGGTGAGTTACACCACCGACCCGGGCATCCAGAGCGGCAAGAAGTTCCTGGAGGCCGGCCTGCAGACCGCCTCCGGCGTGCCGCTGCAGTGCGACGAAGGCCCGGACTTCCAGACCTTCCGCATCGGCCTGTTCGGCCTGGAGAAATGGCACAACATAGACCGCACCGTGGGCCACTTGACCTCAGCGTTGGACAAGGTCGCGCCGGGGCGCTGACGAGGCCCCTAGTGCAGTGTTCGACGCATAGAGGGACATAAAAACGCGCCTTCGCCGCGCTGGCGTCGTTGCCAATCCTCGCGATACCTACGGGTATCGCTGCGTTTGGCGCCTCGCCAGGACAACGAATCCAACGTTTTTCTAAAGTCCCTCATGGCATCGAACACTGCACTAGCCTGCTCAGAATCGCGGCAGATCCGGGTGGCTGAGCCGCCCGCCGCGCACCAGCATCTTGCCGTATTCGGCGCAGCGGTTCAGCGTGGGGATGACCTTGCCGGGGTTGAGCAGGCCCTGCGGATCGAAGGCGTGCTTGAGGGCCATCATCTGCGCGTTCTCCTCGGCGCTGAACTGCACGCACATGCTGCTCAGCTTCTCCACGCCCACGCCATGCTCGCCCGTCACCGTGCCGCCCATGGCCACGCTGGTCTCCAGGATGTCGGCGCCGAACAGCTCGCAGCGATGCAGCTGGTCGGGGTCGTTGGCATCGAACAGGATCAAGGGGTGCAGGTTGCCGTCGCCGGCGTGGAACACGTTGCAGCAGCGCAGGCCGTATTTCTTCTCCATCTGCTGGATGGCGAGCAGGATGTCGGCCAGGCGCTTGCGCGGAATGGTCGAATCCATGCACATGTAGTCGGGGCTGATGCGGCCGCTGGCCGGGAAGGCGTTCTTGCGCCCGCTCCAGAAGCGCATGCGCTCGGCCTCGTCCTGGCTGACCGAGATGGCGGTGGCGCCCGCGCCGCGCAGCACCTCGCTCATGCGGGCGATTTCTTCCTCGACCTCCTCGGGCGTGCCATCGCTCTCGCACAGCAGGATGGCCTCGGCCGTCAGGTCGTAGCCGGCCTTGACGAAGTCCTCCACGGCGGCCGTCATGGGCTTGTCCATCATCTCCAGCCCGGCGGGGATGATGCCGGCGGCGATCACCGCGGCCACGGCGTCGCCGGCCTTCCTCACGTCGTCGAAGCTGGCCATGATGCAGCGCGCAAGCATGGGGCTGGGGATCAGGCGCACCGTGACCTCCAGCGCCACGGCCAGCATGCCCTCGCTGCCGATCACGGCGGCCAGCAGGTCGTAGCCGGGTGCGTCCAGCGCCTCGCTGCCGAAGGTGACGGGTTCGCCCTCGGCAGTGAAGCCGCGCACGCGCAGCACGTTGTGCACCGTCAGGCCGTATTTCAGGCAGTGCACGCCGCCCGAGTTTTCTGCCACGTTGCCGCCTATGGTGCAGGCGATCTGGCTGCTGGGGTCGGGCGCGTAGTACAGGCCGTGGGGCGCGGCCGCCTCGCTGATCGCCAGGTTGCGCACGCCGCACTGCACGCGGGCCGTGCGGCTCACCGGATCGACGTCGAGGATGCGGTTGAATTTGGCCAGCGACAGCGTCACGCCCATGGCATGCGGCATGGCGCCGCCCGACAGGCCCGTGCCGGCGCCACGCGCCACCACCGGCACGCCCAGCGTGTGGCAGGCCTTGAGCACCGCCTGTACCTCTTCCTCACTCTCGGGCAGGCAGACCACCAGCGGGCGCTGGCGGTAGGCCGTCAGGCCGTCGCATTCATAGGGGGTGGTGTCCTCGCTCTGCCACAGCAGCGCATGCTGTGGCACGCAGGCCGACAGGGCCTGCACGACTTCTTGCTGGCGCGCGGCGCGCTCGGCGGCCGTGACGGTGGGATGGGGGCTGCTGCTCATGGCGCAACTGTAGGCCAAGCCTTAGTTGCAGGCGTGGATGTTTATTGCAACCCGACGTGAAATATTCCCGGGTGCGCGTGGTTGCAGCGGCGGCGTGGCGTCGCAACTCTCAGACGTACAAGCGCGTCATTCGATGAAATGCCCGCGCCGGTCGATCATGGTCAAGCTGACATAGCTGGAACCGTCTCGTTGCTTCGGACCGAAGCGAACAGTCATCGGGCCATATTGGCGTGGTTCCAGTGTTTCCAGTGCCGCGGTTAAGGATTCGCGTTGCACGTTGCGGCCAGCTTTGCGCAGCCCATCGACCAGTGTCCGCGCATTGAGGTACACCTCCATGCCAAGGTAGGAGTAGTGGGCCTGACCTGCGCCGCTGTCGGCGAGTTGTTGGTACTCCTTGACCGCGGCGACTGTGTTGCGCCAGGGATTGGGTACCAGTGTAGTGAAGACAACGCCTGCGGTGTGCTCGCCTAGTCCGCGCACCACTGCGCTGTTGGCCTGCGCAGCCAGGTTATAGAACTGAGTGCGTATGCCGTTTTTCCGCGCCTGCGTGATGAGGCTGACGGTAGCCGGCGGGGACGCCACAAGGATGATGCCATTGGGGGCAGGATCCCTACTCAGGGCGTCTGCGACTGCTGCTGCGTTGGAACCATCGGGTGCCAGGGTTAGCTCAAGTACTGGCTGCATGTTCTGCTGCCTCAGCACTTGCTGCGCCGCGGCAAGGCCACTCTTGCCAAAGAGGTCATCCTGGTACACCACGGCAATGCTGCGTTGACCGATATTGGTCATATGACGCGCCATGGCATCGATCTCTGTAACCGTACTGGCCCGTATGTTGAAGACATAGCGGCCGGGTGTGGATCGCATAACGCCCCCGCCGGCCAAGCCTCCCACCAGCGGCAGCCCTGCCTGAGTCACTATTGGCACCATGGAGGCGCAGTTGGAGGTGCCCCAGCAGTTCACTATTGCAACGGCCTTGCCGGCCACCAGGGCGCGCGCGTTGTCAGCCGCCTTTTGCGGATTGAATGCATCGTCCAGCGCAATCAACTGGAGCGGCCTTCCTTCAATACCCCCTGCACGGTTGATGCTATCGAAATAGGATTGCAACACCGTCAGGCCCTCTTGGCCAGCGGCGGCATTGGTGCCCGATAGCGGCAGGCTGGCACCAACCACGATGGCCCCCTGATCACCCTTGGCCTGCGATAGGGGGATGGCGGCAAGAGCCAGCAAGGTGGAATACAGGCGGAGAGTGGAAAGGGATTTCACGGTGGCGCCAGTCTTTCAGGGTACGTATGTTTCATTATGTGTCAATATAGATCCTTGCGTAATTTTCATAGGATGAATCTGGGACTCCCACCGGTACGCCCGGGTCACCCCATGGTCCGGCGCAGCCAGTCTGTGAAGGCCGCGCATTCCCAGCGCTCCATGGTGCCGGCGCGCCAGCACAGGTAATGCGCGTAGGGGCTGGGGGCGTCGGTGTCGAACAGGCGCACCAGCGTGCCCTGGTCCAGCCAGGGTGCGGCGAGTTTCAGGCGCACCGGGGCCACGCCCATGCCGGCTGCGGCGGCGTCGCACATCAGGCCCACGTCGTTGAACTGCGAGCCCTCGTTGGGCTCCGCCCAGGCCAGGCCCACGGCGGCGAACCAGGTGCGCCAGGGCTCCAGCGGGCTGCGCAGCAGGGGCAGGCCTTCCAGGTCTTCGGGGCGCTCGAAGGGGCCGTGCTCGCGCACGAAGGCGGGCGAGGCCAGCGGCGTGAGCACGTCGCGCGCGATCTCCACATGCTCCATGTCGGCGTAGTGGCCGGGGCCGTAGCGCACGACCAGGTCGGCGTCCTCGGCCACCACGTCCAGGAGCGGGATGGAGACCTGCAGCGCCAGGTCGATCTCGGGATAGGTCTCGGTGAACTGGCGCAGGCGCGGGATCAGGATGGCGCGTGCGAAGGTGGGCGTGACGGCGATCTTCAGGCGCCGGCGCCCGGGGGCGACGGCGTGACCCGGCAGACGCTGCAGTGCCGACAGGCCCTCGCGCACCTGCGCCAGGTAGCCGCTGCCCTCGGTGGTCAGGGAGAAGTCCGCGCGCCCGAACAGCCGCGTGCCCAGGATCTGCTCCAGCTGCCTGACGCGGTGGCTCACGGCGCTGGGCGTGACGCACAGTTCCTCGGCCGTCTGCGTCACGCTGCGCAGCCGCGCCAGCGCCTCGAAGGTCAGCAGGCACTGGATGGGCGGTATGCGCCGCGCGGCGCTGCTGTTGAAGGCGTTGGGAGCGGCGGTGGCCATGGCAGCGTTCAGCGGAAAACGACGGTCTTGTGGCCGTTCTGCAGCACGCGGTGCTCGCTGTGCCACTTCACGGCGCGCGCCAGCACCTGGCTTTCGGTGTCGCGGCCGCGCGCCGTCAGGTCTTCGACGGTGTCGGTGTGGTCGGCGCGTGCTACGTCCTGCTCGATGATCGGCCCTTCGTCGAGGTCGGCCGTGACGTAATGCGCGGTGGCGCCGATCAGCTTCACGCCGCGGTCGTGCGCCTGGTAATAGGGCTTGGCGCCCTTGAAGCTGGGCAGGAAGCTGTGGTGGATGTTGATGGCGCGGCCTGCCAGTTTGGTGCACAGCTCGTTGGACAGCACCTGCATGTAGCGCGCCAGCACCACCAGCTCGGCCCCCTCCTGCTCGATGATCTCGAACTGCCGCGCCTCGGCCTGGGCCTTGGTGGCGGCCGTGACCGGGATGTGGTGGAAGGGAATGTTGTAGCTGGCGGCCAGTTGATAGAAGTCGCGGTGGTTGCTGATGATGGCGCGCACGTCGATGGGCAGCAGTCCGCTTTTCACGCGGAACAGCAGGTCGTTCAGGCAGTGGCCCTCGCGGCTGACCAGGAGCACGGTGCGCATGGGTTCGGCCTTGGCGTGCAGGCTCCAGCGCATGGCGTAGGGTTCGGCGAAGCGCGCCAGGTGTTCCTTCAGCGTGGTGCCGTCGTGCTGCGTGCAGGCGAACTGCACGCGCATGAAGAACAGGCCGGTGGCGTCGTCGTTGTATTGGGCGGCTTCTTCGATGTTGCCGCCGTGCTCGAGCAGAAAGCCCGACACGGCGTGCACCAGCCCCAGGCGGTCGGGGCAGGACAGGGTCAGTATGTAGGCGGGAGTCATGGTGCGAATTGTCGCAGCAGGCCCCCTGTCCTGCGCCCATGGTCCATACGGCTAGCGCGGGGGCGCCGGCATGCCCGGTTCGCGCAGCGGCGCACAGTAGTCGTGCGGAGCCAGCGCGGGCGTTGCATGGATGTGGTTTGCTTCTAATTTTATAGCTTCAAGCGCTTGTCCAGACTGCGCTATGGCCACTATTGATGTAACTTCTGGCGGTAGCCAGGTGGGCACGCCCAGGTCGCGCCGCACATGGCCAAAGCCCGCGACGAGCAGCACCGTGCGGCCGGCTTGGCGCGCGTCCAGCACCGCCTTGGCCATGCTGGCATCGCGCGCCAGCTGCACGCGCACCATGGGCAGCACGCGATCGGGTGGCAGCAGGACGCAGTGCCCCTCGGCAATGGCCTGGCGCTGCAGTGCCAATGCGGCCGGCGGCAGGTGGCTGTCCAGCGCCTCATCCTGCATGGCCGCGCGCATGCGGTCGCGTGGCAGGTTGCCACCGCGCACCGGCACGCCGGCCGCCACAGCGGCCATGACCACCGGGGCGTAGCGCGCCCAGGGCCAGGCGCCCTCGTTCCAGCGCAGGGCGGCGCGCACCTGGGCGGCGCTGGCGTCGGCGGGCAGGCCATCGGTGGTGCGGCCGGCCTCGGCCATCTCCAGCACCAGCGCCGCCAGGCGGGCGCGCGCGGCCAGCCAGCGCACGGTTTCCTGCTCCCACTGCTGGTGGGCGCCGGCGTCATGCTGCTCGCCCAGCAGCAGGGCATCCACGGGCGGCCAGCGTTCCAGCTGGGCCTGCCAGGCGGTGTCGGCAGGCGTTGGGGGCGGTTGCAGCGGGGCGCAGCCTGGCAGAAACATGGGCAGCAGCAGGGCCCACAGCAGGGCGCGGTGAGCGGGCAGGCGAGGGGGGAATGGCATGGCGCAATGGTAGGCGTGGCGGTAATGCAACCGATCGTAAATTTCGCTTGCGTGCCGCCGGGATCGCCCGGTAATCGGCGCCATCGCCGATGGGCTTTCGCTCATGTGCTACAGGAAATGCAGAGGGTGCGGCGCGGAGGTCGCCACTTGCCGCAAGGTCTTGATGCAGGTTCAAGGCATGCGCCGGCGGCAGGTGTGAAAATCAAGAGTTGCCGCCGCGACCGGTTCGCGGTGTGCCCGACTGACCTCTTTCGGAGCCCCCTCCATGCAACGTGAAATCACCGACCTCGCCCCCAGCCTGTCCACCCAACCCATCAGCATGGATGTGCTGAAGGAGAAATACTTCAAGGCTGGCGAGAGCGATGTCGAGGATCTGTACCGCCGCGTGGCCCGCGCCCTGGCCTCGGTCGAGCGCGAGGACATCCGCGAGGCCATGCAGGCGCGCTTCCTCGACAACCTGCGCGCCGGTGCCATCGGCGCCGGGCGCATCATGAGCGCCGCCGGCACCGACATCCAGGCCACGCTGATCAACTGCTTCGTGCAGCCCGTGGGTGACTGCATCCAGGGCGTGGACGACGCCGGCTACCCCGGCATCTACGAGGCCCTGCGCGAGGCCGCCGAGACCATGCGCCGCGGTGGCGGCGTGGGCTACGACTTCTCGCGCATCCGCCCGCGCGGCGCCATGGTCAAGGGCACGGCGTCCATGGCCTCGGGGCCGTGCAGCTACATCAACGTCTTCGACCAGTCCTGCTCCACCGTGGAGAGCGCGGGCGCTCGCCGCGGCGCGCAGATGGGCGTGCTGCGCATCGACCACCCGGACGTGCTGGACTTCATCACCGCCAAGCGAACGCCGGGTCGCTGGAACAACTTCAACGTCTCGGTCGGCGTGCCCGACGCCTTCATGCAGGCCGTGGAGCAGGACGGCGACTGGGAGCTGGTGCATGGCGCGGCCCCGGGCGCCGATCTGGTAAAGCAGGGTGCCTACCAGCGCGCCGACGGCCAGTGGGTGTACCGCAAGCTGCGCGCACGCGAACTGTGGGACACCATCATGAAGTCGGCCTACGACTTCGCCGAGCCCGGCATCCTGTTCCTGGACCAGATCAACACCGACAACAACCTGCACTACACCGAGACCATACAGGCCACCAACCCCTGCGGCGAGCAGCCGCTGCCGCCCTATGGCTGCTGCGACCTGGGCCCCATCATCCTGACGCGCTTCGTGCGCAACCCCTTTGGCCTGCACGGCGAGGCGGCGTTCGACTTCGACGCCTTCGAGCAGTCCGTCGCCACCCAGGTGCGTGCGCTGGACAACGTGCTCGACGTGACTTTCTGGCCCCTGCCGCAGCAACAGGCCGAATCGGCCGCCAAGCGCCGCATCGGCGTGGGCTTCACCGGCATGGGCAACACCCTGGCCATGCTGTGCAAGCGCTACGACCGCCAGGACGGGCGCGACATGGCGGTGAGAATCGCCGAGCGCATGCGCAACGCCGCCTATCGCGCCTCGGTCGAGCTGGCCAAGGAAAAGGGCGCCTTCCCCAAGTTCAAGGCCGAGGGCTACCTGGCCAAGGGCACGTTCGCCAGCCGCCTGCCCGAGGACATCCAGAAGTCCATCAAAAAGCACGGCATTCGCAACAGCCACCTGCTGTCCATCGCGCCCACGGGCACGGTGAGCCTGGCCTTTGCCGACAACGCCTCCAACGGCATCGAGCCGCCGTTCTCCTGGACCTACACGCGCAGGAAGCGCGAGGCCGACGGCAGCAAGAGCGAGTACGTGGTCGAGGACTACGCTTGGCGCCTGTACAAGACGCTGGGCGGTGACG
This sequence comes from Pseudomonadota bacterium, assembly GCA_018241405.1. Lineage (GTDB taxonomy): Bacteria > Pseudomonadota > Gammaproteobacteria > Burkholderiales > Burkholderiaceae_C > Alicycliphilus. The sequence goes on from JAFEDY010000037.1 coordinate 37,508, forward strand.
TGAACAAGTTGCCCGCGTATTTCGTCAGCGCCATGGACATGGCCGCCGCCGACCATGTGGCCATGATGGAGGCCGTGCAACCCTTCGTGGACACGGCCATCTCCAAGACCGTCAACGTGCCGGCCGACTACCCCTACGACGACTTCAAGGGCCTGTACCTGCAGGCCTGGCACTCGGGCCTGAAGGGCCTGGCCACCTACCGCCCCAACAGCATCCTGGGCGCGGTGCTGGAGGTGCCCGCCGCCGAGTCCAAGCCCGCTGCCAAGAGTGAACCCGAGCCCAAGCCCGAGCCGGCCGCGCCCGTCGATCCCATGCGCATCGTCATCGAGAGCCGCCCCAAGGGCGGCCTGTCGGCCGTGGCCGAGAAGATCGAGTACTGGACGCAGGAGGGTCAGCAGCGCCTGTACCTCATCGTCTCCTTCCTGCCCGTGCCCGATGGGCGTGGCGGCACGGTGGACCGCGCCATCGAGTTCTTCATGCCCGTGGGCCAGAGCAGCGAGTCCCAGCAGTGGATCACCTCCAGCATGCGCCTGCTGTCGCTGGCGGCGCGCGGCGGCTTTCTGGAGCGCGCGCTGTCCGACATGCGCAAGGTGGCCTGGGACCGCGGCCCCGTGCGCCTGGGCACCTACCAGCGCGCCGACGGCGCCCAGGTGCCGCTGTGGCATGACTCGGAAGTGGCGGCCGTGGCCTATGCGGTGCAGAACATCCTGGCGCGCCGCGCCGAGGCGCCGCAGCAGCAGGTGCTGCCGCTCGACGAGCCCGACATGCCCGCCGGCATGCCGCCCGCCATGGCCGGCAAGAAATGCCACGAATGCGGTGCCCATGCCGTGATCCGCAAGGACGGCTGCGACTACTGCACCCAGTGCGGCGCGCTGGGCAGCTGCGGCTGAGAGGGCAGGACTTGAGGTTCTTTGCGGGGCAGGTCTTGGCTTGATGAAAGTCAAGACGCGAGCTGTCCAGGCGCCTACACTGGCGCCATGCGCAACAAGCCCACGCTGTCGACCAAGCTGCTGGCCATGGGCACGGCGTTCCTGCTCGTGGCCCTGGCCTCCATAGGCTTCACGCTCTGGGTGACCTGGCAGCTCGAGGGCGGCGCCGCGGCCGTGAATGAGGCGGGGCGCCTGCGCATGAACATGCTGCGCATGATCCTGGCGCAGCAGAACGAATCACCACGGGAATTCACGCAACTCAAGCAGCGCTTTGACGAAGGGCTTGAGCTGCTGCGCACGGGGGATCCGGCACGGCCGCTGTTCGTGCCCTGGAACGACGAGACGCGCACGCAGTACGAACATATCCGCTCGCAATGGCTGGCCATGCAGCAGGAATGGAAGCTGGCCCTGCCGCACGAGAGCGGCGCCGCCGCGGTGGCGCGCGGCGATGCCTTCGTGAGCGAGATCGACGGCTTCGTGCAGTCCATCGAGCTGCGCATCATGCGCTGGACGGCGCTGCTGCATCTGTTCCATCTGTTCCTGGTGGCGCTGGCCATCGCCGCGGCCGTGGCCTTCATCGCCATGAGCTATCTGCTGGTGCTCAACCCCGTGACGCGGCTGCAGCAGGCGCTGGCGCGGGTGCGCCAGGGCGACCTGGGCACGCGCCTGGAGGTGGAGTCGGACGACGAGTTCGGTCAGCTGGCGGCGGGCTTCAACCTCATGGCCCATGCGCTGCAGGCCTCGCACGAGGGGCTGGAGCGCAAGGTGCGCGAGAAGACCGCCAGCATCGAGGTGCAGAACCAGCGCCTGTCCGCGCTGTACGCCGTGAGCGCGCTGGGTACCGAGGCCGGTAGCCTGGAGGCCCTGGCCCAGGGCTTCGTGCAGCAGATCCGCCGCGTGGCCGGCAGCGACGCCGCCGCCCTGCGCTGGTCGGACGAGGCCAACCAGCGCTACGTGCTGCTGGCCGCCGACGGCCTGCCGCAATCCCTGGCCGAGCAGGAGCATTGCCTGAACACGGGCTCCTGCGAATGCGGCCAGGCGCGCGAACATGCACGTATGCGCGTGATTCCCATCGTTCCCATGGGGGGGCTGCAGCTGCCGCACTGCCGCGAGGCCGGCTACGAGACCGTGGTCAGCATCCCCGTGCGCCTGCACCAGCGGCTGCTGGGCGAGGTGACCCTGTTCTACCGCAGCACGCTGGAGCTGTCCGAGGACATGCGCGAGCTGCTGTCCACCATGGCGCGGCACCTGGCCAGTTCCATGGAAGGCCTGCGCGCCACGGCGCTGGAGCGCGAGGCCGCCGTGGCCGAGGAGCGCGGCCTGATCGCGCGCGAGCTGCACGACTCCATCGCTCAGTCGCTGGCCTTTCTCAAGATCCAGACCCAGCTGCTGCGCGACGCCGTCGCCAAGGGCAATACCGGGGCGCGTGACCGCAGCATGGCCGAGCTCGACGTGGGTGTGCGCGAGTGTTATGCCGACGTGCGCGAGCTGCTGGTGCACTTTCGCACCCGCACCCAGGACGAGGACATCGAGGAGGCGCTGCGCGCCACGCTCTCGAAGTTCGAGCACCAGACCGGCGTGGACACGGCGCTCGCCATGTCCGGCCAGGGCCTGCCGCTGGCGCCCGACGTGCAGATCCAGGTGCTGCACATCGTGCAGGAGGCGCTGTCCAACGTGCGCAAGCATGCCGGGGCGCGCCATGTGCAGCTGCGCGTGCAACGCCACCCCTGCTGGCGCTTCGAGGTGCAGGACGACGGCGAGGGCTTCGACCCCGAGGCCGTGCCCCCCGATTCGCTGCATGTGGGCCTGGGCATCATGCGCGAGCGCGCCCAGCGTATCGGCGCCCACCTGAGCCTTCAATCCAATGCCGGTGGCGGCACCAGCGTGATCCTGGAACTGCCCGCGGCCGGGTTGGAGGAGCGCGTGCCGGCCGCCGTCAATTCATTCAGCACCGCCGCATGAACGCCACCTCCATCACTCTGTTCCTGATCGACGACCACACTCTGCTGCGCCGCGGGCTCGTGGCCCTGCTCTCGCAATATGCCGACCTGCGCGTGGTGGGCGAGGCGGGCGATGCCGCCGAGGCCCTGCGCCTGCTGCCGCAGCTGCGGCCCGACGTGATCCTGCTGGACAACCACCTGCCCGGCGTGCGCGGCGTGGACGCCATCGCCGGGCTGCGCGAGGCCTCGCGCGGCAGCCGCGTGCTCATGCTCACCGTGAGCGAGGACGGCGAGGATCTGGGTGCGGCGCTGCGCCACGGCGCCCAGGGCTACCTGCTCAAGACCATAGACGGCGACCTGCTGGCCCAGGCCATACGCCGTGCCGCGCGCGGCGAGCCCGTGGTCAGCCCGGAGATGATGGGCAAGCTGGTGGCTGCCTTCCAGTCCCAGGGAGCACCCGAACCCATGCCTGAGCCCGAGGCCCAGGAGCAGGAGCAGGACGCGGCCCCTCAGCTGTCGCCGCGCGAGCAGGAAGTGCTGCGCGAGATCGCCCGCGGCGCGAGCAACAAGGAAATTGCCCGCCAGCTGTCCATTGCCGAGACCACGGTGAAGATCCACGTACAGCACATCCTGCGCAAGCTTGGCCTGACCTCGCGCGTGCAAGCCGCCGTGTATGCCTCGGGCGGACAGCGCCCGGAGTAGCGCCGGGCGATTCAACTTTGATAGCTTCCGGCGCTTGATGAATAAGCGCTGGAGCCGCGTTTTGTTTGAATCCGTCGGCTGGACCGTAGTTCTTTGGTAGTAGGGGGCGGCCGGGCGCCATCGTTCTTTTGCACCCGCCCATGCCTTCCACCGAGGTATGGGAAAACCCTAGGGTTTGCGCGAACATCCATGCACATATCCAAGAGAGGACTACTGCATGGCATCCGCGTCGCACGCTGCGGCCAACGACCCCCGCCGCAACCGCCAGGCCTGGTCGGTGCTCATCGTCAGCACCCTGGCCTTCACCGTCTGTTTCATGGTCTGGATGATGTTCGGCATCATCGGCATCCCGATCAAGAAGATGCTGGACCTGAACTCCACGCAGTTCGGCCTGCTCACGGCCATGCCGGTACTCACGGGCTCGCTGGTGCGCGTGCCGCTGGGCATCTGGACGGACAAGTTCGGCGGGCGCATCGTCATGGCGGTGCTGCTGGCCATCACCGTGCCCGCCATCTGGATGATGGGCTACGCCACCGAATACTGGCATTTCCTGGTGATCGGCCTGTTCGTCGGCCTGGCCGGGGGCGCGTTTTCGGTCGGCACGCCCTATGTGGCGCGCTGGTTCCCCAAGAGCCGCCAGGGCATGGCCATGGGCGTGTACGGCGCGGGCAACTCGGGCGCGGCGGTCAACAAATTCGTCGCCCCGGTGATCCTGGTGGCCTTCGGCTGGCAGGCCGTGCCCCATGTGTACGCAGCCATCATGCTGGGCACGCTGGTGCTGTTCTGGCTGTTCAGCCACAGCGACCCGGCGCACCTGGTGGCGAGCAACGTCAAGTTCACCGACCAGCTCAAGGCGCTCAAGGACCCCAAGGTGCTCAAGTACTGCCAGTACTACAGCATCGTGTTCGGCGGCTACGTGGCGCTGGCGTTGTGGATGGTGCAGTACTACGTGGGCGAGTACGGCCTGGACATCCGCGTGGCGGCGCTGCTGGCGGCCTGCTTCTCGCTGCCCGGCGGCGTGCTGCGTGCCATCGGTGGTGTGCTGTCTGACAAGTACGGCGCGCACAGTGTGACCTGGTGGGTCATGTGGGTGAGCTGGATCTGCCTGTTCCTGCTGTCGTATCCGCAGACGGACTTCACCATCCTCACGGTGAATGGCCCGACCACCTTTCACATCGGCCTGAACGTCTACATGTTCACCGCACTGCTGGCGGTGCTGGGCGTGGCCTGGGCCTTCGGCAAGGCCAGCGTGTTCAAGTACATCAGCGACGACTACGCCGGCAACATCGGCGCCATCAGCGGCATCGTCGGCCTGGCCGGCGGCCTGGGCGGCTTCATCCTGCCCATCCTGTTCGGTGTGCTCATGGACTGGACGGGCATCCGTTCCAGCGCCTTCATGCTGATGTACGGCGTGGTCTGGGTGTCGCTCATCTGGATGTACTGGACCGAGGTGCGCCGCACCGACCTTCTGACCGGCACGGGCGCTGTGCCTGCCGGCCGCTGAACTCCCCTCCACCACGATCGGAAACCACATCATGGCGAGCAATGCTGTAACCCAGAGCGATGGCCGTGCAGGCCGGATGCTGCACATCTGGACCCCCGAGGACAAGGCCTTCTGGGAGCGCGAGGGCGAGGCCGTGGCCAAGCTCAATCTGTGGATCTCGGTGCCCGCGCTGTTCCTGGCCTTTGCCATCTGGCAGGTCTGGAGTGTGGTCGCGGTGAACCTGCCAGCGCTGGGCTTCAAGTATTCGACCAACCAGCTGTTCTGGCTGGCGGCAGCGCCGGCGCTGTCGGGCGCGACGCTGCGCATCTTCTACTCCTTCATGGTGCCGGTGTTCGGCGGGCGGCGCTGGACGGCGCTGTCCACGGCCTCGCTCCTGATCCCGGCGCTGGGCATTGGCTTTGCGGTGCAGGACAACACCACGGCCTACCCGACGATGCTGATCCTGGCGCTGCTGTGCGGCCTGGGCGGGGGCAACTTCAGCTCCAGCATGGCCAACATCAGCTTCTTCTTCCCGAAGGAGCGCAAGGGTTCGGCCCTGGGCGTGAACGCGGGCCTGGGCAACCTGGGCGTGTCGGTGGTGCAGTTCCTGAGCCCGCTGGTCATCACCCTGGGCATCTTCGGCATCTTTGGCGGCGACGCCCAGGTCATGATGCGCAACGGCGAGCCCCAGCATGTCTGGGCGCAGAACGCCGCCTTCATCTGGGTGCCATGGATCGCCATCGTCTCCGTCGCCGCCTGGTTTGGCATGCATGACATCGCCGACGCCAAGGCCAGCTTTGCCGCCCAGGCCGCGATTTTCCGTGCCAAGCACAACTGGATCATGTGCTGGCTGTACCTGGGCACCTTCGGTTCCTTCATCGGCTTTGCCGCGGGCTTTCCGCTGCTCATGAAGGCGCTGTTTCCCGGCATCAATCCCCTGGCCTATGCCTGGATGGGGCCGCTCCTGGGCGCGGTGATCCGCCCCTTTGGCGGCTGGCTGTCGGACAAGGTGGGCGGCGGCGTGGTCACGTTCTGGAACTTCATCGTCATGGTGCTGGCTGTGCTGGGCGTGCTGTTCTTCCTGCCCAAGGGCCTGAGCGCGTATTCACTGCCCTTCGGCCCGCAGGAAGGCAGTTTCACCGGCTTCTTCCTGATGTTCCTGGTGCTGTTCTGCACCACCGGCATTGGCAATGGATCGACCTTCCGCATGATCCCGGTGATCTTCCTGAACCAGAAGCTGAGCGCGCTGCGCGGCAACGACGAGGCGGCGCAGGCCCAGGCCATCAAGGACGGCAACACCGAGGGCGCGGCCGCCGTCGGCTTTGCCGGTGCGCTGGGGGCCTATGGCGGCTTCTTCATCCCCAAGAGCTACGGCAGCGCCATCGCCGCCACGGGTGGGCCCGAGTTCGCGCTGTGGATGTTTATCGTGTTCTATGTGCTGTGCGTCGTCATCACCTGGTGGTACTACGCGCGCAAGAACGCCGAGATGCCCTGCTGAGCCACATCACTACAAAGACCCCGAAGATTTCCAAGGAGCCTCACGATGAGCCATTTTCTCGACCGTCTCTCGTATTTCGCGCAGCCGCGCGAAACCTTCTCGAATGGCCATGGCCAGACCAACGGCGAAGACCGTACCTGGGAGGACGCCTACCGCGACCGCTGGGCGCACGACAAGATCGCGCGTTCCACGCACGGCGTGAACTGCACGGGCTCCTGCTCGTGGAAGATTTATGTCAAGGGCGGCATCGTGACCTGGGAAACCCAGCAGACCGACTACCCGCGCACGCGCCCCGACCTGCCCAACCATGAGCCGCGCGGCTGCGCGCGCGGCGCCTCGTATTCCTGGTACCTGTACAGCGCCAACCGCGTCAAATACCCGCTGGTGCGTGGCCGCCTCTTGAAGCACTGGCGCGCGGCCCTGGCCGTGGCCAAGAGCCCGGTCGATGCCTGGGCCGCCATCGTGCAGAACGACGAGGCGCGCCGCGAGTGGCAGAAGCAGCGCGGCCTGGGCGGCTTCGTGCGCAGCAGCTGGGACGAGGTCAACCAGATGATCGCCGCGGCCAATGTCTACACCATCAAGCAGTATGGGCCGGATCGCATCATCGGCTTCTCGCCCATCCCGGCCATGTCCATGATCTCATACGCCGCGGGCAGCCGCTACCTGAACCTCATCGGCGGCGTGCCCATGAGCTTCTACGACTGGTACTGCGACCTGCCGCCGTCCTCCCCGCAGGTCTGGGGCGAGCAGACCGACGTGCCCGAGTCGGCCGACTGGTACAACAGCAACTTCATCATCGCCTGGGGCTCCAACGTGCCGCAGACGCGCACGCCCGACGCGCATTTCTTCACCGAGGTGCGCTACAAGGGCGCAAAGATCGTCTCCGTCACGCCCGACTATTCCGAGGTCGCCAAGCTGGCCGACCTGTGGCTGCACCCCAAGCAGGGCACGGACGCGGCCGTGGCCATGGCCATGGGCCATGTGATCCTGAAAGAGTTCTATTTCGACAAACGCTCGGCCTACTTCGACGACTACGCGCGCCGCTACACCGACCTGCCGCTGCTCGTGGTGCTCAAGGAGCAGCAGCTGCCCGACGGCCGCACCGCCATGGTGCCCGACCGCTACGTGCGCGCCAGCGACTTTGAAGGCCAGCTGGGCCAGACCAACCACCCCGACTGGAAGACCGTGGCCTATGGCGCCGACGGCAAGGTGGCGCTGCCCAATGGCTCCATCGGCTTCCGCTGGGGCAAGGAGGGGCGCCCCGACCAGGGCCTGTGGAACCTGGAGGCCAAGGAGGCCCAGGGCGGCAACGATGTGAAGCTCAAGCTCTCGGTGCTGGAGGACGGCGCGCAGGCGCATGAGGTCGCCGATGTGGCCTTCCCGTATTTCGGCGGCATAGAGACGCCCAACTTCCAGGCCAACGACCAGGGCGGCGACGTGGTCGTGCGCCGCGTGCCCATCACCCATCTGGATTTGCATGGCGAGGGCGCGTCGGGCCGCGTGGCCGTGGCCACGGTGTTCGACCTGCAGGTGGCCAACTACGGCGTGCTGCGCGGCCTGGAGGGCGAGGGGCAGGACCGCGGCTACGACGCCAACCAGCCGTACACACCGGCCTGGCAGGAGGCCATCACCGGCGTGCCGCGCGACCATGTCATCACCGTGGCGCGCCAGTTTGCCGACAACGCCGACAAGACGCATGGCAAGTCCATGGTCATCATCGGCGCGGCCATGAACCACTGGTACCACTGCGACATGAACTACCGCGGCATCATCAACATGCTGATGATGTGCGGCTGTATCGGCCAGTCGGGCGGCGGCTGGTCGCACTACGTGGGCCAGGAAAAGCTGCGCCCGCAGACCGGCTGGACGGCGCTGGCCTTCGCCCTCGACTGGATTCGCCCGCCGCGCCAGCAAAATTCGACGAGCTTCTTCTACGCCCACACCGACCAGTGGCGCTACGAGAAGCTGGGCGTCGAAGAGGTGCTGTCGCCGCTGGCCGACAAGAGCGCCTACCAGGGCTCGATGATCGACTTCAACGTGCGCTCCGAACGCATGGGCTGGCTGCCCAGCGCGCCGCAGCTGCAGGCCAACCCGCTGCAGGTGGTCAAGGACGCGCAGGCCAAGGGCCTGGACCCCAAGGACTACGTCGTGCAGTCGCTGAAGAACGGCTCGCTCGCGCTCAGCTGCGAAGACCCTGACAACCCGCTGAACTGGCCGCGCAACATGTTCGTGTGGCGCTCCAACCTGCTGGGCAGCTCGGGCAAGGGGCACGAGTATTTCTTGAAGCACCTGCTGGGAACGACCAACGGCGTGCAGGGCAAGGATCTGGGAGCCGATGACGCCAAGCCGCAAGAGGTGAAGTGGCACGACAAGGCGCCCGAGGGCAAGCTGGACCTGCTGGTCACGCTGGACTTCCGCATGAGCACGACCTGCCTGTACTCCGACATCGTGCTGCCCACGGCCACCTGGTACGAGAAGAACGACCTCAACACCAGCGACATGCACCCCTTCATCCACCCGCTGTCGGCGGCCGTGGAGCCGGCATGGCAGGCCAGGAGCGACTGGGAGATCTACAAGGGCTTCGCCAAGGCCTTCAGCGAGATGTGCGAAGGCCACCTGGGGCTGGAGAAGGAAGTGGTGCTCACGCCCATCATGCACGACACGGCGGCCGAGCTGGCCCAGCCCTTTGGTGTCAAGGACTGGAAGCGCGGCGAGACCGACCTGGTCCCCGGCGTGACCGCGCCGCAGATCACCGTGGTCGAGCGCGACTACCCCAACACCTACGCGCGCTTCACGTCCCTGGGGCCGCTGATGGATCGCATCGGCAACGGCGGCAAGGGCATCAGCTGGAACACCGAGACCGAGGTGGCGCAGCTGGGCGACCTGAACGGCCGCGTGCGCGAGGAAGGCGTCACGCAGGGTCGCCCGAAGATCGTGACCGACATCGACGCCACCGAGGTGGTGATGATGCTGGCGCCCGAGACCAACGGCCATGTGGCCTGCAAGGCCTGGGAGGCGTTGTCCAAACAGACCGGGCGTGACCATGTGCACCTGGCGTTGCACCGCGAGGACGAGAAGATCCGCTTCCGTGACATCCAGGCGCAGCCGCGCAAGATCATCAGCTCGCCCACCTGGTCGGGCCTGGAGAGCGAGAAGGTCAGCTACAACGCCGGCTACACCAATGTGCACGAGCTGATCCCATGGCGCACCCTGACCGGCCGCCAGCAGTTCTACCAGGACCACCCCTGGATGCGCGACTTCGGCGAGGGCTTCGTCAGCTACCGCCCGCCGGTCAATCTGAAGGCCCTGCACGAGGTCGAGGGCAAGAAGCCCAACGGCAACCCTGAGCTGGCGCTGAACTTCATCACGCCGCACCAGAAATGGGGCATTCACAGCACGTACAGCGACAACCTGCACATGCTCACGCTCAACCGCGGCGGCCCGGTGGTCTGGCTCAGCGAGGAGGATGCCAAGCGCGGCGGCATCGTGGACAACGACTGGGTCGAGCTGTTCAACGCCAACGGCGCGATCGCCGCACGCGCGGTGGTCAGCCAACGCGTCAAGCCCGGCATGGTGCTCAAGTACCACGCACAGGAAAAGACCATCAACACCCCGGGCTCGGAGATCACGGGAACGCGCGGCGGCATCCACAACTCGGTCACGCGCGTGGTCCTGAAGCCCACGCACATGATTGGCGGCTACGCCCAGTACAGCTACGGTTTCAACTACTACGGCACGATCGGCACCAACCGCGACGAGTTCGTGCTGGTGCGCAAGATGCGCCGTGTGGACTGGCTGGACGAAGAGGCTGGCGCCCCCGCAAGCAGCGCCCATGCCTGAAGACGAAGGAGAACTACGATGAAAATACGCGCACAAATCGGCATGGTGCTGAACCTGGACAAGTGCATCGGCTGCCACACCTGTTCCGTCACCTGCAAGAACGTCTGGACCAGCCGCCCCGGCATGGAGTACGCCTGGTTCAACAACGTCGAGACCAAGCCCGGCATCGGCTATCCCAAGGAATGGGAGAACCAGGACAAATGGAACGGCGGCTGGGTACGCAACCCCGACGGCTCCATCGCCCCGCGCCAGGGGGGCAAGTGGAAGCTGCTCATGCGCATCTTCGCCAACCCGAACATGCCGCAGATCGACGACTACTATGAGCCCTTCACCTTCGACTACGACCACCTGCAGTCGGCGCCCGAGATGAAGGCGCCGCCCACGGCGCGCGCACGCAGCCTGATCACGGGCCAGCGCATGGAGAAGATCGAGTGGGGCCCGAACTGGGAGGAAATCCTGGGTGGCGAATTTTCCAAGCGCAGCAAGGACGTGAACTTCGAGCAGGTCCAGAAGGACATGTACGGCCAGTTCGAGAACACCTTCATGATGTACCTGCCGCGCCTGTGCGAGCACTGCCTGAACCCGGCGTGCGTGGCGTCCTGCCCCTCGGGCTCGATCTACAAGCGCGAGGAAGACGGCATCGTGCTGATCGACCAGGACAAGTGCCGCGGCTGGCGCATGTGCGTCTCGGGCTGTCCGTACAAGAAGATCTACTACAACTGGCAGACCGGCAAGGCCGAAAAGTGCATCTTCTGCTATCCGCGTATCGAGGCGGGCCAGCCCACGGTGTGTTCCGAGACCTGCGTGGGCCGCATCCGCTATCTGGGCGTGCTGCTGTACGACGCCGATCGCATCCAGGAAGCGGCCAGCGTGGAGCGCGACCGCGACCTGTACCAGGCGCAGCTGGACATCTTCCTGGACCCCAACGACCCGGAAGTCATCCGCCAGGCCAAGGCCGACGGCATCGCCGACAACTGGCTGGAGGCCGCCAGGAACAGCCCGGTCTACAAGATGGCCGTGGACTGGAAGATCGCCCTGCCGCTGCACCCCGAGTACCGCACGCTGCCCATGGTCTGGTACGTGCCGCCGCTGTCGCCCATCACCTCGGCGGCCAACGCTGGCCACCTGGGCGTGAACGGCGAGATCCCGGACGTGTCGCAGCTGCGCATCCCCGTGCAGTACCTGGCCAACCTGCTCACCGCCGGCGACACCGGCCCCGTGGTGCGGGCGCTGGAGCGCATGCTGGCCATGCGCGCCTACCAGCGCGGCGTGCATGTGGACAAGGTGCAGAACATGGCCGTGCTGCAGCAGGTGGGCCTTACGGCGCATGACGTGCAGGACATGTACCAGGTCATGGCCATTGCCAACTACGAGGATCGTTTCGTGATCCCGTCCACGCACCGTGAATATGCCGAGAACGCCTTCGACGTGCGCGGCGGCTGCGGCTTCTCGTTCGGCAACGGCTGCTCCGACGGCGCCTCCGACGTGAGCATCTTCGGCGGCAAGAAGCCGCGCACCATCCCCATCAAGGCCGTGGTTTGAGGAGGCACACAGATGTTCAAGAAAACCCCTGAATCCATGCGCCTGACGCTGCGGGCCCTGGCGCGCCTGCTGGCCTATCCCGGCGCCGAGTTGCGCGCGCAGATGCCCTCGCTGATCGACGCACTGCGGGCCGAGCAGGTTCTGCCCGCGGAGCGCGTGGCCGAGCTGCAGGCCCTGGTGCAGCAGGTCTGCGCCATGGACCCGTACGAGGCCGAGGCGCGCTATGTCGAGACCTTCGACCGAGGCCGCCAGACCTCGCTGCACCTGTTCGAGCATATCCACGGCGACTCGCGCGAACGCGGCCCGGCCCTCGTCGATCTGACGCAGACCTATGAGAAGGCCGGCCTGTTCCTCGACGCGCAGGAACTGCCCGACCACCTGGGCGTGGTGCTGGAATTCGCCTCGACCCAGCCCGCGCCGGTGGCGCGCGAGTTCCTGGCCGAGATGGCGCATATCCTCAACGCCCTGTTCAGCGCACTGCAGGCCAAGGCAAGCCCCTATGCCAGCGTGATTGCCGCCGTGCTCGAAGCCGCCGGCGAGAAGGCGCAGGCGGTGGCCATCACGCCCGAGCCCGAGCTTGACGAGGCCTGGGCCGAGCCCGAGGCCTTCGACGGCTGCGCCACCCGGGGCCAGAACCGCCCCGGCCAGCCCCAGCCACTGCATTTCGTTCGCAACGCGCGTTCCAATTCTTCTTCCCAAGGAGTCTCGCCATGACCGCCTGGATCGACCATTTCCTCTTCGGCCTGTATCCCTACATCTGCCTGGTGGTGTTCTTCGTCGGCAGCTGGATACGCTTTGACCGCGACCAGTACACCTGGAAGAGCGACTCCTCGCAGCTCCTGCGCACGGGCAGCCTGCGCTGGGCCAACAACCTGTTCCACGTCGGCGTGCTGTTCCTGTTCTTCGGCCATTTCGTGGGCATGCTCACGCCGCATGTGCTGTATGAGTCCTTCATCACCGCAGGGCAGAAGCAGGTGATGGCCATGGTCTCGGGCGGCGTGGCCGGCCTGCTGGGCTTCATCGGCGTGACGCTGCTGCTGCACCGACGCCTGACGGACGCGCGCATCCGCGCCACCAGCAAGACCAGCGACATTGCGCTCTTGTGGATCTTCTGGGTGCAGCTGGCGCTGGGCCTGGCCACGATTCCGCTGTCGGCACAGCACCTGGACGGCTCGATGATGATGCTGCTGGCCGAATGGGGTCAGCGCATCGTCACCTTGCGCTCCGGTGCCGTGGATCTGCTGGCCCCGGCCAGTTGGATCTTCAAGGCCCATATGTTCCTGGGCATGACGGTGTTCCTGATCTTCCCGTTCACGCGCCTGGTGCATATCTGGAGCGGCTTTGGCACCCTGGCCTATGTGCTGCGTCCCTACCAGCTGGTGCGCGCGCGGCGCATGAATGTGCCGGCCGGCCAGAACCAGCCGCGCCGCACGCTTTAAAAAACATAGCTTCTAGCGCTTGATGGATAAGCGTTAGAGGACTATTTTTTAGGAAATTGCCATGACCACCTCCTCTTGCGGATCGCACACCTGCGGCTGCGGCGGCAGCGCCGCCCCCACCGTGGACGCCCCAGACGCCCGCGTTGCCCGCATCAACGGCATCGCCCTGCACGCCAGCGGCGAGCAGCTGCCCGAAGAGCTGCTGCGCCAGCGCGCCTGCACCGAACTGCTGCGCCAGGAGGCGCAGTGCCAGGGGCTGCTGGCGCAAGATGATGAGCCCGGACTGGACGGCGCCACCAGCCAGGCCGCCACCCAGGCCATAGAGCAGCTGCTGGAGCGCGCGCTGCAGGTGCCCGAGCCGTCTGAAGAGGCCTGCCGCCGCTACCACGCCGCCCACCCCACGCTGGCCGGCGAGGGCGAACGCCTGCGCCTGCGCCATGTGCTGTTTGCGGTGACGCCGGGCGTTGAAGTGAAGCTGCTGCGCCAGCGCGCCGAGAGCGTGCTGCTCGACGTGCGCTGCGCCGACGATGGCGGCACGCGCTTTGCCGAGGCCGCGCGCCAGTGGTCCAACTGCCCGAGCGGCGCGCAGGGCGGCGAGCTGGGCTGGCTCACCCAGGCCGACTGCGCGCCCGAATTCGCGCGCGACATCTTTGGCAAGAGCGAGATCGGCGTGCTGTCGCGCCTGGTGCACAGCCGCTTCGGCCTGCATGTGGTCGAGGTCTGCGAGCGCGAGGCCGGCCGCGCGCTGGCCTTCGAGGAGGTGCAGGCCAGCGTGGCCCTGCTGCTGCGCCAGCAGGCCTGGGTCAACGCGCTGCGCCAATACCTGCAGCTGCTGGCGGGCGCGGCCGAGGTCGAGGGCGTGCAGCTCGACGCCGCCGACACGCCCCTGGTGCAATAACTGCAGGCCTCCACCATGCCCGACGACGAGCTGCTGCAGCGGCTGCGCCGCTTCCACCTGGACGACTACCCCCAATACCGGGAGCAGTTTCAGAGCCTGGTGGATCAGGGGCAACACCCGACGACGCTGTTCATAGGCTGCTCGGACTCGCGCCTCGTGCCCTACCTGCTCACGGGCGCGGGGCCGGGCGAGCTGTTCCTGGTGCGCAACGTGGGCGCCTTCGTGCCGCCGTATGACGGCTCCCATGGCCACCATGGCACGGCGGCGGCCATAGAGTTTGCCGTGCTCAACCTCCATGTGAGCCGCATCGTGGTCTGCGGCCACAGCCACTGCGGCGCCATCAAGGCACTGTATGGCGAGGTAGCGCCCGAGGCGCAAAACCTGCAGCGCTGGCTGGATCTGGGGCGCGAGGCCGTGCTGCCCGTGCGATTGTTTGCCCCCGAGACGCCTGCGGCGTCGCCCCCCCAGGGGGGTACGTCCGTCTTGGGGCGGCCCGGCGACGGACTGCGCCCCGAGGTCCTGCGCCGCACCGAGCAGCGCGCCGTGGTGCTGCAGCTCGAACGCCTCATGGACTACCCTATGGTGCGCCGCGGCGTGCAGGAAGGGCGCATCACGCTGCATGGCTGGCACTATGTGATCGAGGAGGGCGAGGTCCATGTGTTCGACGTGCACAGCGGCGGCTTCGTCGCGGCCTCCAAGGCGCAATCGAGCGGCACCGGCCCGTATCCTCCCTATGTGGAACATGACGGACAAATACTGGTGGACTGATGACAGCGTGCATTGAGTCCGCCACGCAGCACGCGCTGGTGCCGGCCGACCTGCTCGCCACGCTGCTGCAGGCGCGCCAGACCATCTTGCCCAAGCGGCTGGGTGTGCCCGGTCCCGACGCCGCCCAGCTGCAGGCCATATTGGCCGCCGCGGCCCATGCGCCCGACCATGGCTGCCTGCTGCCCTGGCGCTTCGTGCTCGTGCCCCAGGACGCGCGCCAGGCGCTGGCCGAGGTGTTCGCCCAGGCCCTGCGCGAGCGCGACCCCGCGGCCACGCCCGAGCAGCAGGCGCAGGCGCGCGAGAAGGCCTACCGCGCGCCCGTGCTGCTTTTGCTGGTGGTGGACGAGCTTGCGGGCGACCCCGAGATCCCGCCCGCCGAGCGCATCCTGTCCGCCGGCTGCGCGGTGCAGAATCTGCTGCTCACGGCCACGGCGCAGGGCTTTGGCTCGGCGCTCACCAGCGGCAAGGCGCTGCAGTCGCCTGCGCTGCGTGCGCTGTTTGCGCTTTCCGAGCGGGAACGCGCCCTGTGCTTCGTGAGCGTGGGCAGCGTGCTGTCGCGCAAGCCGGCACGCGCGCGCCCCATGCCGGCGCAGTATCTGGGCACCCTGGTGCCGGGCCAGGGTGTGCTGCCCTGGGGGTCATAAAGAGGGAGAACTCATGAAAACCGAAATCAACAGTTTTGACGACCTATTGCGTGCCGCGCGTACGCACCGCGAACGCCAGCGCCTGCTGTTCGTGTTCGCCGGCGCTGAACTGCCAGATGACGCCACGTCCGAACAGCGTGAGCGCTTCGCGCAGGGCGAGGGCGGCGCGCTGGTGCCGCTGATGTGCGTGGACAGGCTGCCCGAAGAGCTCGACTCGTTCGACACGCTGCTGCGTGAGTCGCAGCAGTTCGAGAATCCGACCCAGCCCTGGCGCCTGGTGTTTGCCGCCGCGCTGTCGGGCACCTCGGCCAAGGCGCCCACCGAAGACGACGCCGACCCCGTGCTGCGCCGCATGGTGGAGGCCGTCAAGACCGGTGCCATCAGCGCCTACCTGCCCTTCAACCGCGAGGGCCTGCCCGTGCGGCTGGGGTGAAACATGGCGACCCGCGTTTCCCTGCCTGGTATGCACAGCCCGGGCGCGGGCTTTGACGAGCCCTTCGCGATGCTCGACGCCTGCCACGACCGCGTGCGCCGCTCGCTGGATCTGCTGGCACGCCTGCGCGCCTACCTGCGGGACAGGGGCTGCGACGAGTCGGCGCGCCAGGCGGCACGCGACGTGCTGCGCTACTTCGATATCGCCGCGCCCCTGCACCATGAGGACGAGGAGCTGCATGTCTTCCCGCCGCTGCTGGCGACGCATGCCGACGTGGACCTGGCCAACCTGGTGCGCCAGCTGCAACGCGACCATGTGCAAATGGCCGAACGCTGGGGCGAGGCACGCGCCGCCCTGCAGGACATGGCCGAGGGACAGATACAGGCCTTCACGCCCGGGCAGGAGGCCGCCCTCGACCGCTTTGTGGAGTGCTACGCCGAGCACCTGCGCCATGAGGACGAAAGCATCTACCCGGCGGCGCGCGCCCTGCTGGACATGCAGGCCCAGCAGACCATGGGCCAGGAGATGGCGCGGCGCCGCGGTGTGCGTTAAACGGAGATTCTGCCGCCCCAAAACGAAGGCGCCGTGGCGGTTGACCACGGCGCTCTGTGCCCCTCGCGGGGCGGCGGCCTACCGGGGGTAGACCGCGAAGGGGCCGAAGCCCCTGAAACTCAATGCACTACGACGGGATTCTGCGCCAGTCCAATGTAGCTGTCCAGCTTGTCCTCGACCTCTTCCTGGGTAGGGGTATTGCGCTGCCAGGCCAGGATCTGCTGCTGGAACATCTCGGCCCAGGAGCCGTCCAGGTAGACCTCCTTGCCCGAGCGCTTGTCCACAATCTCGAAGCCGTGGCGCATCAACTGCGGCGGCAGTGCGGCATTGTCCGTGGCGCCACTGCGGTCGGCATCCGGCAGCATGTGGACCACCACAAAGGAATCGGAGTCGTAGAGCATTTGCATGGCGTGGTTCCCCCTATAGGTATGCCTGTCAGATGGCAACGCGAGGCAGGAGTTCAAGCCCCCCGCCACCGGGGTGTTGCTGCAGGACAGTATTTCACGAATACCGCACCCTTGCCGTGTGACAGCCCTTTCAGGGCGAGTCGTGGCCCGAGAGCAACAGATCGACAAAGTCGCCGTTGGCCTGGCTCAGGCGTATGCGCACCGGCAGGTAGCCCAACTGAGTGCCCAGCCACAGCTCGGCCTTCTGCTCGTAGTGCTGGCCCTCGCGCGGCAGGCGCTGCAGCTTCAGGGCCGGCGTGCTGCCGGCGGGCAGATCCAGGGTGTCGGGGCCATCGACGGTGAACGTCCAGCGGTCGGCGCTGCGTGCGCCCACAGTGGTCAGCGTGATCTGCGTGCCCGGCGGGTAGCGCTCGGGCGCGGCGGCCAGCATGGCGCCCAGCTGCATGAACACGCTCAGGCGGTCCTGGGCGCCGTCGGCAATCGTCGCGCGCGGGGTGTTGGCGCTGAAGATCACCTCGTGCTTGTCGAAGTCGAAATGTGCCGCCTGCTCGCTGCGCGCCTTGTCGCCGAAGCGCTCGGGCCGCAGGCCCCGGGGGGTAATGCTGCCGACGCTGCTCTGCGAGCGCGCGCCAAGCAGGAAGGCCTTGATCTGCTGGCGCGCCTCGTAGCGCGTCCCGTCCTGGCGCCAGACCAGCTCGGCGCTGGCGCTGTAGTGAAAGCGCTTGACCTCGCCGACCACGTCGAACGTGAGCCGCGCCGATGGCGGCAGCAGCACGGGCGGCGGCGTGGTGCTGGCGCCGGCGCCAGCGGCGCCAGGCGGGCGGATCTCGACCCCCGCGCTCTCCACGGGCGGCGCTGCGGACGGTTGCGGCGCCGACGCGGCGGCGCTGGGTTCAGGGGCCGGCTCGGAGGCCGCCGGTGCCGGGGCCTCGGGGGGCGTGGCTGCTGCTGTTTCGGCCTGCTCGGAAGGCGGCGGCGCGGCTTCGCCCATGGATTCGCCCGCCTCGGGCGTCGGCGGGGTCGCAGGAGCGGGCTCGGGAGCGGTGGCTTGGGGCGCTGGCCGCGCCGGCCTGGGCTTGGGGCGTGGCTTGCGCGCCGGGCGCGGGGCGGCAGGTGGCGGCGCCGGCGCGGCCTCGGGCGCCGGCGGTGCCATCGGCGCCGGCAGCATGCGCGTATGAAAGGCCGCGCTCTGCGCCGCGCCCTGGCCCGTGCCGCCCAGCGGCAGGTCGGTCAGCAGCAGCCAGTGCAGGGCCAGTACCAGGACGGTGAGCAGCAGCAGGGCGCGGCGTGGCATGGAACTAGAATTTTCGGCTTTGAAATCAACCCGCGCGGAGGGGATGGCCCATGAAACTGGCGACCTACAAGGACGGATCACGCGATGGCCAACTCGTCGTCGTCGCACGCGATTTGGCGCAAGCCCATTATGCGACCGGCATAGCGAGCCGCCTGCAGCAGGCGCTGGACGACTGGAACTTCATGGCGCCGCAGCTGCAGGACCTGTACGAGCAGCTCAATGCCGGCCGCGCGCGCCACCCATTTCCGTTCGATCCGCAGCAGTGCATGGCGCCGCTGCCGCGCGCCTACCAGTGGGCCGATGGCTCGGCCTACCTCAATCATGTGGAGCTGGTGCGCAAGGCGCGCGGCGCCGAGGTTCCGGCCAGCTTTTACGCCGACCCGCTCATGTACCAGGGCGGCAGCGATGACTTCCTGGGTCCCTGCGACGACGTGGTCGTCCCTAGCGAGGCCATGGGCATAGACTTCGAGGCCGAGATCGCCGTCATCACCGGCGACGTCAGGATGGGCGCGAGCCCCGACCAGGCACTTGACGGCGTGCGCCTGCTGATGCTGGCCAACGACGTGAGCCTGCGCAACCTGATCCCGGCCGAGCTGGCTAAGGGCTTCGGCTTCTTCCAGTCCAAGCCTGCCACGGCCTTCAGCCCCGTGGCCGTGACGCCGGACGAGCTGGGCGACGCCTGGCAGGGCGGGCGCGTGCACCTGACGCTGCAGTCCACCTGGAACGGCCGCAAGGTCGGCCTGTGCGAGGCCGGGCCGGAGATGACGTTTCACTTCGGCCAGCTCATCGCCCATATCGCCAGGACGCGCAACGTGCGCGCCGGCTCCATCGTGGGCAGCGGCACGGTCAGCAACAAGGACTGGACCCGCGGCTACAGCTGCATTGCCGAGAAGCGCTGCATAGAAACCATACAGGACGGCCAGCCCAGCACAGAATTCATGCAGTACGGCGACACCATACGCATAGAGATGAAGGGCAGGGACGGGTTGAGCCTGTTCGGCGCGATCGAGCAACAAATCGCACCGCATAGCCGTTGAAGGCTAGACTGCCCTCTTTGCCCGTAGCGGCGCGAACTCCCGGTGTCCACACCATCCGCGCGGAACGCCTTTTCTCCTCTCTCCGACCCAGACCATCCGAGCACCGTGACAGACTCGAAAAAGCCGAACTTCGGCATCCGTTTCCAGAACCCCGCGACCCCAAGCAGTTCCGTGGCGCCAGCATCCGGCGTCCCATCTGCCGGCGTGTCGTTTCGCATACCCGCCATGCAGCCGCCGGCACCTGCCTTGCCCGACGACGCCCAAGCGTGCAACACACAAGGCAACGCGTGGCTGCAGGCCAACCGGGCGGCGGACGCCATCAGAGCCTACGACCGTGCCATTGCGCTGCGGGCTGACTATCTGGACCCGCATTTCAACCGCGGCAATGCGCTGTTGCGCCTCGGGCGAAATGCCGAAGCACTGGCGGCGTTTGAAAAGGCCATTGCCCTGGCGCCCGGTCTGGCGCTGGCGCACTACAACCGGGGTACGGTCCTGGAAGGCATGGGGCGGGAGCAGGAGGCAATGGACAGCTATCGTTGGGTGCTGCTCCTGGAGCCCGAACACGTGCAGGCGCTGTTCAACCTGGGCTGCCTGCACCTGCGCAGCAAGGCATATGACGAAGCCGTGCGCTGCATGGACCGGGTGCTTGCCAAGGATCCGCGATTGGCGCAGGCGCACAACAACCGCGGCAATGCACTGCTGAAGTCCTGGCATCTACAGGAGGCACTTGCCAGTTTCGACCAGGCCTTGGTACTGCAGCCGCAGTACGCCGACGCGCTCGTCAACCGAGCCAACGTGCATCTGTTGCGCAAGGACCATGCATTGGCGTTTGCCGACCTTGAACAGGCGATCCACCTCAATCCTGACCAGGCGCAGTCGCGGCAATTCATGGGCCGGTTGCTCAATGAGTCCAAGCGCTATGAAGAAGCACTGCCGCATTTCCAGCAGGCCTGGCGTTGCAACCCCGAGCAGCCGGGCTTGCTCACCGACATCCTGAACGCCAAGACCATCATTTGCGACTGGCACAACCTGGATGCCGGCATCGCCCGCATCGAGCTGGCCGTGCGCCAGGAACGGTTGGGTGTTTCCCCGTTCATCATGGTGGGGTTGCGCGATGACCCGGCGCTGCAACTGCACACTGCGCGCAATTCCGTAAAGCTGGACTACCCGGAAAACCCGTCGCTGGAAGCCATCGCGCCGCGCACTGGTGGCGGCAGGATTCGAGTGGGCTACTACTCGGCAGATTTCCATAACCACGCCACGACCATCCTGATGGCAGAGCTGTTCGAGCTGCATGAGCACGAGCGATTCGAGTGGTTTGCCTTTTCCTTCGGCCCGGATTTGCGGGACTCCATGCATGAGCGCGTGCGCCAGACCTTCGACCATTTCCTGGACGTGCGTGACCGCAGCAACGAGGAGATTGCGCGCCTTTCGCGCGAGCTGGGCATTGACATCGCGGTGGACCTCAAGGGCTTCACCCAGGACACGCGTTTCGGCATCTTTGCCTATCGCTGCGCGCCGGTGCAGGTGAGCTACCTGGGCTTCCCTGGCACCACCGGGGCGGGCTATATCGACTATGTCATCGCGGACAAGGTGGTTCTTCCCCCGCAGGAGCAGTGTCATTTCAGCGAGAAGGTGGCCTACCTGCCCAACAGCTATCAGGTCAACGATTCGAAGCGCCGCATCGCCGATCGCGTCTTCACGCGCGAGGAATTGGGTTTGCCCGCCACGGGTTTCGTCTTTTGTTGCTTCAACAACAACTACAAGATATTGCCGCAGACGTTCGATGGCTGGATGCGCATCCTGCTCGCGGTCGAGGGCAGTGTGCTGTGGCTGCTCGAAGACAACCCCGCCGCAGCACGCAATCTGCGGCGCGAAGCCCAGGCACGGGGCATCGCGCCGCAGCGCCTGGTGTTTGCTTCGCGCATGCCGCTGGTCGAACACCTGGCGCGGCATCGTCTCGCGGATTTGTTTCTCGATACGTTGCCGTGTAATGCGCACACTACGGCCAGCGATGCGCTTTGGGCGGGCCTGCCCGTGCTGACCTGTGCGGGCCAGTCTTTCGCCAGCCGCGTGGCGGCCAGCCTGCTGCATGCGGTGGGCTTGCCCGAACTCGTGACCCAGACCCAGGAGGCATTCGAAGCGCGAGCCATTGCGCTGGCGCGAGACCTGGGGGCATTGGATGCCCTGCGCAGCAGGCTACGCGAACAGTTGCCCACGGCTCCGTTGTTCGATACCCGACGCTTCGCGCGCGATCTCGAAGCCGCGTACGTCACCATGCACGCGCGTGCCGTGCAGGGCCTGCCCCCCGACGTGATTGAGGTTTGATGGCGGTAAAAAGAACGTGCAGCGCTTTATGCCAAAGCGCCGAACGCTCTTTTTTTGATAGTCATGGCGTTGCCAGCGCCTGCACCTGCACGCGGCAGTCATAGAACGTGGGCCCCGCGCCCATGTCGGTCAGGGCCTGGCTGGTCAGCTCGTTGACGTTGGTGCCGCCGTGGCCCAGCTTGCGCCACCACACGCCCAGGCCGTTGACCACGCCGGGGCGCGCGCGGCCGTTCAGGGCGGCATGGCATTCATAGCTGCCGCGGTCATTGAACACGCGGACCAGGGCGCCGGCGACGATGCCGCGTGCGGCGGCATCCTCGGGGTGGATTTCCAGCAGCGGCCGGCCTTCGATGTCGCGCAGGCTTTGCAGGTTGACGAAGCTGGAGTTGAGGAAGTTGCGCGCCGGCGGCGAGATCATGGCCAGCGGGTACAGCGCCGATTCTCCCGCTACCTCGTGGTTGGGCACATGGCCGGGCAGCGGGTCCAGTCCCTGGTCCGCCAGGCGCTGGCTGAAGAACTCGCACCTGCCCGACGGGGTGGGAAAGCCACCTTCGGCAAATGGCGCCTCGGGCCAGGGCAGGGGGGCAAAGCCCTGATCCAGCAGCAACTGGAAGTCCACCACGCCGCCATAGGCCTGGCGGCACAGTGTTTCGTCGGTGTCGGCAAAGCAGGGCTCGTTGAACCCCATGCGCGCCGCCAGGTCGCGGAAGATCTGCGCATTGCTGCGCGCCTGGCCCTGCGGCGCAATCGCCGGGCGGTTGAGCAGCACGTCGGTGTGGCCGTAGGCCAGGTGCACGTCCCAGTGCTCCAGCTGCGTGGTGGCGGGCAGGATGTAGTCAGCGTAATCGGCCGTGTCGGTCTGGAAATGCTCCAGCACCACGGTGAACAAATCCTCGCGCGCCAAGCCCTGCACCACCTTGGGCGAGTCGGGCGCCACGGCCACGGGGTTGCTGTTGTAGACCACCAGGGCCTCGATCTTCGGCCCGAATTCGGGCGAGGTCTCGCGCAGCAGGTCGTCGCCAATCGTCACCATGTTGATGGTGCGCGGGTTGCGGCCGGCCAGCAGCTCGGGGCGCTGCAGGGCCACGCGGTCCACCGGGAAGGCTCCCGAGCTCGACAGCAGCAGGCCGCCCGCACGGTGCCGCCAGGCGCCGGTGAGCGCCGGCAGGCAGGCCACGGCGCGCACCGCGTTGCCGCCGCCGTGCACGCGCTGCACGCCGTAGTTCAGGCGTATGGCGGCGGGCTTCGTCTGGCCGTAGTCGCGCGCCAGGCGGCGTATCTGCTCCACATCAAGGCCGCAGGCCTCGGCCGCGCGCTCGGGCGGCCATTCCAGGGCGCGTGCGCGCAGCTGCTCCCAGCCCAGCGTGTGGCGGTCTATGTAGTCGTGGTCCAGCCAGTCGCCCGCAATCAGCTCGTGCATCAGCGCCAGCGCCAGCGCGGCGTCGGTGCCGGGGCGCAGCTGCAGGTGCTCGTGGCATTTCTCGGCCGTCTCCGTGCGGCGCGGGTCTATGCACACCAGGCGCGCGCCGTCGCGCTTGGCCTGCTGGGCGATGCGCCAGAAATGCAGGTTGCTGCCAATCGAGTTGCTGCCCCAGATCAGGATGAGTTTGGCCTCGGCAAAGAACTCCACCTTCATGCCCAGCTTGCCGCCCAGGGTGTGCACCAGGGCTTCGCCGCCCGCGGTAGAGCAGATGGTGCGGCCCAGCAGCGACGCGCCCAGGCGGTGAAAGAAGCGCCGGTCCATGCTCTCGCCCTGCACCAGGCCCATGGTGCCGGCGTAGCTGTAGGGCAGGATGGCCTGCGGGTCGCGTGCGGCGATGGCGCCCAGGCGCTGGGCGATGTCGGTCAGCGCCTCGTCCCAGGACACGGGGGCGAACTGCCCGCTGCCCTTGGGGCCGGTGCGCTTCAGGGGCGTGAGGATGCGATCCGCATGGTGCGTGCGCTCGGCATAGCGCGACACCTTGGCGCACAGCACGCCGCCGGTCTGCGCATGTGCCGGGTTGCCCTGCACGCGCACGGCGCGGCCGTTTTCCACGGTGGTGATGAGTGCGCAGGTGTCGGGGCAGTCGTGCGGGCAGGCGCCGCGGACGGTGGTGGTGGGCATGGTGGCGTGGGATTGAAACGGGTGCGGGCGAACATTTCACCACGAAGCGCGGCACGGGCCGCCCGCGTGGTTTCTACGGCTCGGTTTGGCAGGCCTGCCGCGCGGGGCTAGACTGCGAGGCTCCAAGGAAACAAGCCCCGAGCCGATCATGAAACTCCTAGACGCCATCACCCAAGCGGCCCCCGCCATCGCCACCGTGCGCCGCGACATCCATGCCCACCCCGAGCTGTGCTTCAAGGAGGAACGCACGGCTGACGTGATCGCCGCCAAGCTCACCGAATGGGGCATCCCCATTCACCGCGGTATGGGCACGACGGGCGTGGTGGGCATAGTGCACGGCCGCGACGGCGGTGCCTGTGGGCGCGCCGTGGGCCTGCGCGCCGACATCGACGCACTGCCCATGCAGGAGTTCAACACCTTTGCCCATGCCAGCACGCATGCGGGCAAGATGCACGCCTGCGGCCACGACGGCCACACGGCCATGCTGCTGGCGGCGGCGCATTACTTTGCCGGGCATCGCGACTTCGACGGCACGGTGTACCTGATCTTCCAGCCCGCCGAGGAGGGCGGCGGCGGCGCGCGCGAGATGATCAAGGACGGCCTGTTCGAGCGCTTCCCCATGCAGGCCGTGTTCGGCATGCACAACTGGCCCGGCATGGCCGCGGGCTGCTTTGCCGTGAGCCCGGGGCCGGTGATGGCCTCGTCCAACGAGTTCAAGATCACCATCCACGGCAAGGGCAGCCATGGCGCCATGCCGCACCTGGGCATCGACCCCGTGCCCGTGGCCTGCCAGATGGTGCAGGCCTTCCAGACCATCATCAGCCGCAACAAGAAGCCGATCGAGGCCGGCGTGATCTCGGTGACCATGATCCAGGCCGGCGAGGCCACCAACGTGGTGCCCGACTTCTGCGTGCTGCAGGGCACGGTGCGCACCTTCTCCGTCGATCTGCTGGACATGATCGAGCGGCGCATGCGCCAGGTGGCCGAGCACACCTGCGCGGCCTTCGAGGCGCGCTGCGAATTCGAGTTCGTGCGCAACTACCCGCCCACGATCAACTCCGAGGCCGAGGCCGAGTTTGCGCGCCGGGTCATGGTCGGCATCGTGGGCGAGCAGAATGTGCTGGCGCAGGAGCCCACGGGCGGCGCCGAGGATTTCTCCTTCATGCTGCAGGCCAGGCCGGGTGCCTATGTGTTCATCGCCAACGGCGACGGCGACCACCGCGACATGGGCCATGGCGCCGGCCCCTGCACGCTGCACAACCCGAGCTACGACTTCAACGACGAGCTCATCCCGCTGGGCGGCACCTACTGGGTGGAGCTGGCGCGCCAGTGGTTGGCCGCACCTACGGCGTAAATAAAAGCACGATCGTTCGCGTTTTGACTACACTGTGGGTTTTTATCAGGAGACTCGCATGTCCGACCTCAACGCCGCGTTCGAAGCCGCCGTCGCCCATTCCAAGCTGCTGACCGAGCGCCCGGACAACCCGACGCTGCTGAAGATCTACGCGCTGTACAAGCAGGCCACCGAGGGCGACAACGCCGAGAAGAAGCCCAGCTTCTCCGACATCGTGGGACGCGCCAAATGGGACGCCTGGGAAAAGCTCAAGGGCACGGGCGGCGACGCGGCCAGGCAGCAGTACATTGATCTGATCGAATCCCTGCGTGCTTGAATTCGAACACCCCCCTGAGGCGCTTCGCGCCTTCCCCCCGCTCTCGCTGCGCTGCGCTACGCGGGCAGGGGGACGCCGCCAGCGCGGCGGGACGGCCCTTGCGCGGCGGCGGCCCTGGCCTTGGTTGCGCCAGTTTCATAGGGCGTGAGTAACGCATACCGCTGAATCAATCGCCGCCGGCCGGCGGCGCCAGCGCCTTGAGCGCCTCCTGGCGCTCGGCCTGCGGCAGCCGGGCCAGCGCCCGCACGGCTGCATGAAAGCGCGGCCAGTCGCGGCCCTCGCGCTCAAACAGCGCCATGAAGGCCGGCACCAGGTCGTCATAGGCGCCCTGGGCCGCAAAGCTGGCGTTGTTCGCCTCGCGCACCCAGTGGTCCAGGGCCGCGAGCTGCGTGGGCGCCATTCTCTCGGCCAGCCAGCGCGTGCGCAGCGCGGCATAGTCTGAGTGAAACTGTCGCATTGCTTCTGTTTTCATAGCTGTCAGCGCTTGGTAGCCGGTCGTTCCGCCCGTATCTGATGCATAAATTTCGGCCAGGCGCGCGCGCGTGGCACCGGTCAGGGCGCGAAACTGAGAACGGCGCTGCTCACTGGCGGCGTATTGGGCACGCACCGCGGGCGTGGAATGCACCTCTAGCCAGCGCTGCACGCCCAGGCGTTCCACGGCGGTGGCATAGGACTCGTTGAACGCCGTATCGCCCTCGGCATAGACCTGCTGGTGCGCCAGCTCATGGAACAAGAGGCGCACAAAGTCGCCTTCGGGCCAGGTGATGAAGGTGGACAGCAGCGGGTCGCCGCCCAGCCAGTTGGAATAGCCCAGCGTGGAGTAGGCGGGCACGCCGTACACATTGACCTCCAGGCCCGTGGCCGCCAGCTTCTCCCCTTCGGCGCGGGCGTCGGCCTCCCGAAAATAGCCGCGGTAGCCTATGCAGCCGGTGATGGGAAAGCACCAGCGGTAGAGCTGCAGCGAATAGGGCCCGGCCGCCACCACGTTCCACACGGCGGCGCTGCGATCCAGGCGCGCAAAGCGCCGGTAGCTGGCGTTGTCGGGCAGCCCCAGGTCGGTCACGGCGAAGGCGCGCGCCTTCCGCGCCAGTTCCAACCGTGCACGCAGCGGCGCCGGGGTGTCAGGGTTGTCAATCCATTCCTGCACCGGGCGCGCCGCCTGCAGCAACGCCAGATGCCCGCGCAGCGACTGCCAGTAGTAGCCCAGCTGGCCGCCCGGCTGCGCGCAGCCGGCGAGCAGCAGGGCGCTGGCCAGCAGCAGGGATCGGAGCAGGGGCGCGGTGGCGGTCATGGTGGGCGGCAGCATAACAAGCGCGTTGCCTTCACAATGCCGCCATGTCTGACGCCAGCAATACTCCCGACAGTAGCGGCCTGTTCACGGACGAAGACGGCCATGCGCGCTGCTTCTGGTGCCGCGCCTCGCCGCTGTACCGCCACTACCACGACCATGAATGGGGCTTCCCCGTGGTCGATGAGCGCCGGCTGTTCGAGAAGCTGTGCCTGGAGGGCTTCCAGGCGGGCCTGTCGTGGATCACCATCCTGAACAAGCGCGAGGCCTTCCGCGCCGCCATGGCGAACTTCGAGGCCGAGGAACTGGCGCGCTTTGGCCCGGCCGATGTCGAGCGCCTGCTGGGCAATGCGGCCATCGTGCGCCACCGCGGCAAGATTGCGTCTGCCATCCACAACGCGCGGCGCGTGCTGGAGCTGCGCGAAGAATTCGGCTCGCTGGCCGCCTATGTCTGGCGCTACGCGCCGCAGGCGGCACAGCAGCGGCCCGCGCGCATGACGGTGACTGTCGTGCGCGCGCTCACCACCTCTCATGCTGCGACGGCGCTGTCCAAGGACCTGAAGAAACGCGGTTTCAGCTTTGTTGGCCCCACGACCATGTATGCCTTCATGCAGGCCATGGGCCTGGTCAACGACCATATCGAGGGCTGCGGCGCGCGTGCAGCGGCCGAGGCGGCGCGCGCCGCCTTCGTGCCGCCGCAATGAAAAACAGCCCTCCGAGGAGGGCTGTACGGTCGCGCGCAGGCAGTGATGCAGGATCAGCCGTGGCGCTTGCCCGTGTTCTTCTTGCTGCGCGTGTGCGAGCCACGCTCCAGGCTCACGCGCTGGCCGCGGCCGTGCGTGGCCACGGGCATGCCGGGCATGGGGGTGGGGCGGGGGCTGCGCTTGCGATCTGCTTCGGTGACGATTTTGTTGCCCATGGTGGCTCCTGCAAAAAGTGGACGATGAAAACCCGCTATTAGGCCATAGACGCGAAGCCCTTGGGTGCGCCTTGTCAGCCAAGGCCCCACCCGGCCGTCGGTCAGATGCCATTGACGGCGGCACTCCGGGCCTACAAGAATCGCGTTTTCGCAAAGCAAGGAGGGCACGACATGAGGCATCTGCTCGAATCCCTTGAGACCAGCCTTGCCCAGTCGCCGGTGCGCATCGCCGTGGAGCTGCCAGGTGGCATGCGCCTGGGCAATTCCAAGGCCGACCTGCGCCTGCGTTTTCACGACCGCATGGCCCTTGTGGCCCTGGCCATGGGCGAGATCGGCAACGTGGGCGCGGCCATCGTCGAGGGGCGCGTGGAGCTGGAGGGCAGCATGCGCCAGCTCATGGCAGCGGCGGCGGCGATGCTGCGCTTTGACCCGGCGCGCGACGAGCAGGTGAAGTGGTGGCGGCGCGTGCTGCTGCGCGCGCGCTCGCGGGCGCAGCACACCCGCGCCCAGGACGCGCAGCATATCGAGTACCACTACGACCTGTCCGACGCGTTCTACGCGCTATGGCTGGACCCGCGGCGCGTCTATTCCTGCGCCTATTTCCGCCAGAGCGGCATGAGCCTGGCGCAGGCGCAGGAGGCCAAGCTCGACCATATTTGCAAGAAGCTCCTGCTGCGCCCGGGCGAGCGCTTTCTGGACATCGGCGCGGGCTGGGGCGGCCTGCTGCTGTGGGCCGCCGAGCACTACGGCGTGGACGCCACCGGCATCACCCTGTCGCACCACCAGCATGTCTATGTGCAGCGGCTCATCGAGGAGCGCGGACTGCAGGGCCGTGTGCGCATGCAGCTGCTCGACTACCGCGCGCTGCAGGTGAGTGAGCCCTTCGACAAGATCGCCTCGGTCGGCATGTTCGAGCATGTGGGCCACGCGCAGATGGGCCATTACTTCGCCACCGTGCACCGCCTGCTGCGCCCCGGCGGCCTGCTGATGAACCATGGCATCACGGCCGGCGGGCTGGACAATACGGGAGGCCTGGGCGCTGGCATGGGCGACTTCATTGAGCGCTACATCTTCCCCGGCGGCGAACTCATGCATGTCAGCCGGGCGCTGCAGGAAATGGCGCGCTCGGGCCTGGAAATGGTGGACACGGAAAACCTGCGCCCGCACTACGCGCGCACGCTATGGGCCTGGTCCGACGCGCTGGAGGCCAGGCTCGACGAGGCGCGGCGCATCCTGATGGGGCAGCAAGCGGCGGACCAGGGCGAAAAGGCGCTGCGCGCCTACCGCCTGTACCTGGCGGGCTGTGCGCTGGCGTTCGAGCATGGCTGGATTGCGCTGCACCAGATGCTGGCCGCGCGCCCCTCGGGCGACGTTGCGGGCGGAGCGCTCAGGGGCGCGCAATCCGACTATCCTTTCAACCGCACCTATATGTACGAAGACCGGTCCGCGGCGCGCACCGTGCCCGGGCTTGTTCCGTTGGACCCATAGCACACCGCATCCCTATGCTCTTCAAATTCAAGTCCCGCGCCACGGCCGACCTCATCATGCTCGAGCCCAATGGCCGCCAACTGCTGGAGCTCATCGGCAAGACGCCCGATCCCCATGGCATCGTGACGGCGGTGCAGATTCCGGCCGCCATTGCCGCCCTGGAGGCAGCCGTGGCCGCGGACGAGGCCCATGCCGGCGCGAGCGCCGACGAAGATGAGGGCGCCGACGACACGCAGCAGCCGCCGCGCGACAGCGTGCGCCTGCGCCAGCGCGCGACCCCGTTCATCGACATGCTGCGCCGCAGCGCCGCCGAAGACCACGACGTGATCTGGTGAACGACGCGAGCCCAGGTGCGGTGCAGCGCCATACGGCGGTCTCAAATCCGAAGTACGACACCCCACGGCGGGTGGCTTCGGGCGTGGCTCCCCTCAGTCTCTCAGGGCTTGGACGACCCGGGGTGCGGCCAACAGGTCAATGGCTGCTGGCCGTCCTCAAAGGGTGGTGTGGTGAGGCTCAGTCCGCGTAGGTGCCTGCGGCCTTGATGACCGCACCCCATTTCGCGATCTCGGCCTGCACGAACTTCTTGTGCTCGGCCGGTTCAACGCGCTTGTCGGTGGCGATGACGGCGCCCAGGGCCTCCTCGCGCTTGATGAAGTCCGGATCCTTGAGCGCCACCTTGAGTGCATCGTTGATGCTCTTGACCACGGCCGCGGGCGTGCCCTTGGGGGCATACAGGCCGTGCCAGATGGTGACCGAGAAGTCCTTCATGCCGGCTTCCTGCAGCGTGGGCAGGTCCTTGAGCAGCGGCATGCTCAGGCGCTTGGCCGTGGTGACGGCGTAGGCCTTGACCTTCTTGGCCTCGATCTGGCCTGTGGTGTTGGTGGTCTGGTCGCACAGCAGGTCCACCTGGTTGCCCATCAGGTCGGCGATGGCGGGCGCGGCGCCCTTGTAGGGCACGGGCGTCATCTCGGTCTTGAGCGCGCTCTGGAACATCAGGCCGCACAGGTGCGAGGCAGAGCCCACACCGGCATTGGCCAGGTTGACCTTGCCCTTGTTGGCGGCGATCCAGGCCGTGAGCTCCTTGTAGTTGTTGGCCGGCAGCGCGGGCTTGCCGATCAGCGTCATGGGCACGTCGTTGATGATGCCCAGGTACTCGAAGTCGTTCTCGACGTTGAACGCCAGCTTGCGGTACAGCGTGGGAATGGTGGCCATGCCGATGTGGTTGAGCAGCAGCGTGTAGCCATCGGGTGCGGCGCGCGCGACCTTGGCCGCGCCTATGGAGCTGCCGGCGCCGGCCGTGTTGTCCACAACGATGGTGGCGCCGCCCAGAGGCTTGCGCAGAGCCTCCGCCAGGTCACGCGCCACGCGGTCGGTGGGGCCGCCCGCCGTGAAGGGCACGACGATGGTGATGGTCTTGCCGGCCGCCGGATAGGTCTGAGCCGATGCGCCGAAGGTGGCCACGACGGCGACCACGCCCAGGGCGAGCTTGAAGAGTTGGTTCATGATGCTCCTCGTCTTGTAGAAAAGGTGTGATGATAAGGACGAAGCCCCGCGCCCAGCTTGCGCGCCGTCAGTTCAACGGTAGCTGCGTGCGTCCTCGATCACCTTGCCGTCATTGGGCAGGCTGCCCGGCGGCAGCATCTGCACCTCGCCGCGCAGCTTGGTGACCTCGCGCAGCGTCTCGGCCAGCAGCTGTGCCAGGCCTGGGGCGGTCTCCAGGGTCTCGACCTGCAGCAGCATCTGGTCGTTGGCCATCTCGCCGCTGACCACCAGGCGCGCCTTGGTGATCTGTGGAAAGCGCTTGACCACGGCCGCCACCTGGCCCGGGTGCACGAACATGCCGCGCACCTTGGTGGTCTGGTCGGCGCGGCCCAGCCAGCCCTTGATGCGGGTGTTGGTGCGGCCCGTGGGGCAGGGGCCGGGCAGCACGGCCGACAGGTCGCCGGTGCCGAAGCGGATCAGCGGGTAGTCGGGGTTCAGCGTGGTCACGACCAGCTCACCCACCTCGCCCTCGGGGACGGGGTCGCCGGTGCCGGGGCGCACGATCTCGACGATCACGCCCTCGTCCAGCACCAGACCCTCGCGTGCGGCGGTCTCGTAGGCGATCAGGCCCAGGTCGGCCGTGCCGTAGCACTGGTAGCCGGTCACGCCCTGCTGCGCCAACCAGTCGCGCAGCGAGGGCGGGAAGGCCTCGGCCGACAGCAAGGCCTTGGTCAGGCTGGGCAGCTTGACGCCCATCTCGGCGGCCTTCTCCAGGATGATCTTCAGGAAGCTGGGCGTGCCGATGTAGCCCGCGGGCCGCAGGTCGGCCATGGCCTGCACCTGCTGTTCGGTCTGGCCCGTGCCGCCCGGAAATACCGTGCAGCCCAGCGCGATGGCGCCGCATTCCATCATCGAGCCGGCGGGAACGAAGTGGTAGGAAAAGCAGTTGTGCGCCAGCTCGCCCGCGCGAAAACCCGCGGCGTACAGCGCGCGCGCCATGCGCCAGTAGTCGGGCCGGGCGCCCTCGGGCTCATAGATGGGGCCGGGGCTGGCGAACACGCGCGGCATGGCGGCGCCAAAGCCCATGCTGGCGAAGCCGCCGAAGGCATCTTGCGCGCGCCCGGCCTGCTGGCGCTCCTGCAGTTCATATTTGCGTGTCACGGGCAGCTGCGCCAGCGCCGCGCGGCTGGTGATGGTCTGGGCGTCGACGCCGGCCAGGATGCTGGCGAATGCGCCGCTGGCCTGCTGCGCATGGGCGATCTGCCGCGGCAGGGCGGCCATCAGGGCAGCTTCGCGCTCGTGCGCCGCGCGCGATTCCAGCGCGTCGTAAAACGGATTCATGGCCATGCTCTCCTACGCGTTTGGAGTATTGGTGAAAATGGTTGCCAGCGCTTGCCAGTCAAACGCGAGTAGCTATGAAAGTTGCTGTCATGCAAGCCAGCGCTTGCGCCGCTTGTAGCTCTTGACATCCTTGAAACTCTTTCTCTCGCCACCGCCCATGCCCAGGTAGAACTCCTTGACATCCTCGTTGTTGGCCAGGTCCTGGGCGGCGCCGTCCATGACGATGCGGCCGCTCTCCATGATGTAGCCGTAGTCGGCGTACTTCAGCGCCATGTTGGTGTTCTGTTCGGCCAGCAGGAAGGTGGTGCCCTCCTTGGCGTTGAGGTCCTTGACGATATTGAAGACCTCTTCCACGATCTGCGGCGCCAGGCCCATGGAGGGTTCGTCGAGCAGCACGATGCTGGGGTTGCACATGATGGCGCGGCCAATGGCGCACATCTGCTGCTCGCCGCCCGAGGTGTAGGCCGCCTGGCTGGTGCGCCGGGTCTTCAGGCGCGGGAAGTAGGTGTAGACCTTCTCCAGGTTGGCGGCGATTTCGCCCTTGTCCGTGCGCGTGTAGCTGCCGGTGAGCAGGTTCTCCTCGATGGTCAGGTGGGCAAAGCAGTGGCGCCCCTCCATGACCTGGACTACGCCGCGCTTGACCAGGTCGGCCGGCGAGAGGTTCTCGATGCGCTCGCCGCGCAGTTCGATACTGCCCTTGGTCACCTCGCCGCGTTCGCCCTTGAGCAGGTTGGAGATGGAACGCAGCGTGGTCGTCTTGCCCGCGCCGTTGCCGCCCAGTAGGGCGACGATGCCTTTCTCGGGCACTTGCAGCGAGACGCCCTTGAGCACCAGGATCACATGGTTGTAGATGACCTCGATGCCGTTGACGTTCAGAACGATGTTGTTGGAATCCATAGAGCTTGCCCTCGCTTGTACCAATCGAAAAGGCTGGCGCAGCGCGCAAACCCTTTCGACTGGCGGCTGTCCTGCTGGTGGCGGACAGCCGCGTCCTTCTCAGCCCCTCACATCAGGACTGGCAGTCCGCCGCGGTGCGGGGGCTGAGTTTTTTCTCTTGCAGGTACTTGCCCGCGGCAGACTTGACCATGGGCTTGATGATCTGTTCGTCGCCCTGCATCCAGTCGCTGCTGATCTTCCAGGCCTTGCCGTCCCAGGTCTCCATGCGCGCCCAGTACGAGCCCATGTGGTCTTGGCACGAGGTGCTGATGGGGCGCAGCACGTTGGCAAAGCCCAGCGCGTCGATCTTGGCCTGCGTGAGGTTGAGGTTCTCCAGGCCCCAGCGCACCTGGTCGCCGTTCATGACCTTGCCCTTGCCGTAGCGCTCCTGCGCCGCGCGTATGCCTTCGACGGTGAACATCGCGCTCATGGCGCCGCGCAGCCACAGCACCTGGCCGACCTCGTCCTTGGGGCCCGTGCCCTGGCCCTTGGCGTAGAGCGTCTCCAGCACTTCCTTGACGACCTTGGCGTTCGGGTCGGCGCTGTTTTGCAGCGCCACGGCGTTGTAGCCCTTGGCGCCATCGCCCACGTCCCGCACGTCGGGCTCGGCGCCCGACCACCACACGCCGTACATCTTCTCGCGCGGGTAACCCGTGGCCTGTGCTTCCTTCAGGGCGGTGGAGTTCATGACGCCAAAGCCCCAGAGGATGACGTAGTCCGGGCGCTGCTGGCGCACCTGCAGCCAGGTGGCCTTTTGCTCCACGCCCGGCGCCGTCACGGGCAGCTCCTGCAGCGTGAAGCCGTGCATCTTGGCGCGCTCGTGCAGGATGGGCAGGCTCTCCTTGCCGAAGGGACTGTCGTGGTAGACCAGGGCGATCTTCTTGCCCTTGAGCTTGTCCAGGCCCCCTTCCTTCTTGCCAATCGCCTGCACCAGCACGTCGCCGGCCACCCAGTAGTTGCCCGCGAGGGGGAAGTTCCATTTGAAGGCCATGCCGTCGGCGCTTTCGCTGCGGCCGTAGCCCAGAGTGACCAGCGAAATTTTGTCAGTGGCGGCTTTCTCCGTCAGCGCAAAGGTGGCGCCCGTGGACCAGGGCTGGATCACCGTGGCGCCGCCGTTCTTGCTTTTCAGGCGCTCATAGCATTCCACGCTGCGCGCGGTGTCGTAGCCGGTCTCGCATTCTTCGATGAGCAGCTTGACGCCGTTGACGCCGCCGCGCGCATTCACCAGTTTGAGGTAATCCACGATGCCGTTGCCAATGGGGTTGCCGTTGGGCGCATAGGGGCCGGTGCGGTACGAGAGCACCGGCATGTACTGCTCCTTGGCCTGGGCAAAGGCATTGCCGGCGGCGCCCGCGACCAGAGCGGTGAGGGCGGCTGCGGCGACGAGGTTCAAACGCTTCATGCTTGTCTCCTTGAAAAATGGGGTGGAAAGGGGAAAGGCGCGAGGGGAAAAACGGGAGGGTCAATCGCTCAATGGGGGAAGGGCCAGACGCGCATCTTCTGCTTGCCTATGGACCACAGCTTGGCCAGGCCGTGCGGCTCGACGATGAGGAACCAGACGATGAGTGCGCCAAAGATCATCAGCTCGGCATGCGAGGCCGCGGTGGTGGTGATTTGCAGGCCCGCCAGGCCCGCCAGCGCAGGCAGCAGCTGGTTGAGAGCGATGGGCAGCACGACGATGAAGGCCGCGCCAAAGAAGCTGCCCATGATGGAGCCCATGCCGCCGATGATGACCATGAACAGGAGCTTGAACGACAGGTCGACGTTGAACGCCCCCGGCTCCCAGGCGCCCAGGTAGATAAAGGCCCACAGCGCTCCGGCCATGCCGATGATGAAGCTGGAGACGGCAAAGGCGCTGAGCTTGGCGTACATCGGGCGGATGCCGATCACGCTGGCGGCCACGTCCATGTCGCGGATGGCCATCCATTCGCGACCTACCGACCCGCGCACCAGGTTCTTGGCCAGCAGCGCCACGACCACCAGCAGCGACAGACAGAACAGGTACTTGGCCAGGTCGCTTTGCAGCGAGACACCCAGCACCTGCAGGTCGGACACGGCGGCCGAGCCCGAGGCGTTGTCCAGCGTGAACCACTTGATGCGCAGGAACATCCAGTCGGCAAAGAACTGCGCTGCCAGCGTGGCCACGGCCAGGTACAGGCCCTTGACGCGCAGGCTGGGCAGGCCGAACAGAATGCCGAAGAAGGTGGCGCACAGCCCGCCCAGGATCAACGCCGGGATGAGCGGCATGCCCGGCACGCGCATGAAGACGTTGTACGCCCCATAGGCGCCCACCGCCATGAAGGCGCCCGAGCCCAGCGAAATCTGGCCGCAGTAGCCCACCAGAATGTTCACGCCCAGCGCCGCCATGGACATGATGACGAAGGGAATCAGGATGGCGCTGTAGAAGTATTCGCTGGCCACCAGCGGCATGCCGATGAAGGCCAGTGCCAGCAGTGCGGCGATGGCCAGGCGGTCTTGCGCGATCGGGAAGATCTGCTGGTCGGCGCGGTAGCTGGTCTTGAACTGGCCGTTTTCGCGGTAGTACATGTGTGTCTCCAAATGATTGTCTTACCGGAGGGCGTGATCGTTGAGCTGCGGTGCGCTGCGTGCACCTGGCTGGAAGACCATTCTTTGCAGATGCAAAGTACCCTGCGGGCAGATCGTGTCTTCACACACGATCAATGATCTTCTCGCCGAACAGCCCTTGCGGACGGAACAGCAGGAACACCAGGGCCAGCACATAGGCGAACCAGATCTCGATGCCGCCGCCGACGAAGGGGCCGAGGTAGACCTCGGAGAGCTTCTCGCCCACGCCGATGATCAGACCGCCGATGATGGCGCCTGGCACCGAAGTGAGGCCGCCCAGGATGACCACCGGCAGGGCGCGCAGCGCCACCGTGGTCAGCGAGAACTGCACGCCCAGCTTGGAGCCCCAGATCATCCCGGCCACCAGGGCCACGACGCCGGCCACGCACCAGACGATGACCCAGATGCGGTTGAGCGGAATGCCGATGGACTGGGCCGCCTGGTGGTCATCGGCCACGGCGCGCAGCGCGCGGCCCGTACCGGTCTTCTGGAAAAAGAGGCTCAGCAGCAGCACCAGCGCAGCGGCGATGGCAGCGGCGATCACGTCTTCCTTGTTCACCAGCACGCCGCCTTCAAACATGGATTCGAGCAGGAACACCGGGTCCTTGGGCATGCCCACGTCGATCTTGTAGATGTCGCTGCCGAAGAAGGTCTGGCCCAGACCCTCAAGGAAGTAGGCGATGCCCAGGGTTGCCATCAGCAGCGTGGCGCCCTCCTGGTTCACGAGGTGGCGCAGCACCAACCGCTCAATCACCCAGGCGCACACGAACATGACGGCGCCCGCGATGACGAAGGCCGCGAGGTTGGCGATCACCATGTTCTCGATGCCGGTCCACTTCGGTATCCACTCGGAAAAACGTGCCATGGCCAGCGCCGCGAACAGCACCATGGCGCCTTGCGCGAAGTTGAACACGCCCGAGGCCTTGAAGATCAGCACGAAGCCGAGCGCGACCAGCGAGTACAGCATGCCGGCCATGAGGCCGCCGATCAGGGTTTCCAAAAAGAATGCCATGGTTGCTCTCCTGCCTTGCCCTCAGTGCCCTGCGCCCAAGTAGGCGCGGATCACGTCTTCGTTGGCGCGCACCTCGTCGGGCGCGCCGTCGCCGATCT
Organism: Pseudomonadota bacterium; assembly: GCA_018241405.1. Lineage (GTDB taxonomy): Bacteria > Pseudomonadota > Gammaproteobacteria > Burkholderiales > Burkholderiaceae_C > Alicycliphilus. The sequence goes on from JAFEDY010000037.1 coordinate 74,166, forward strand.
TCTTGCCGTAGTCCAGCACCACCACGCGGTCGCTGATGTCCATCACCACGCCCATGTCGTGCTCGATGAGCACGATGGTGGTGCCGAATTCGTCGTTCACGTCCAGGATGAAGCGGCACATGTCCTGCTTTTCCTCGACGTTCATGCCCGCCATGGGCTCATCGAGCAGCAGCACCTGCGGCTCCATGGCCAGGGCGCGACCTAAGTCCACGCGCTTTTGCAGGCCATAGGGCAGCTGGCCCACAGGGGTCTTGCGGTGCGCCTGGATCTCCAGGAAGTCGATGATGTGCTCCACCTTCTCGCGGTGCGCAATCTCTTCGCGCTCGGCCGGGCCCCAGCGCAGCGCCTGCATCAGCAGATTGCTTTTGATCTTGAGGTTGCGCCCGGTCATGATGTTGTCGATCACGCTCATGCCCTTGAACAGCGCCAGGTTCTGGAAGGTGCGCGCCACGCCCATCTCCGCCACCTGACGGCTGTTCATGTGGCTGAAGGTCTTGCCGCGGAAGGTGATGGAGCCTTCGCTCGGGGTGTAGACGCCGTTGATGCAGTTGAGCATCGAGCTCTTGCCGGCGCCGTTGGGGCCGATGATGGAGCGGATCTCGTGCTCGCGCACGTTGAACGAGATGTCGGTCAGCGCCTTTACGCCGCCAAAGCGCAGGCTGATGTTTTTGACGTCGAGGATGACATCGCCGATCTTCTTGCTGGTCATGCTGTGTTCCTCAGGCAGCGGCGCGGGCCGGGTGGGTCTTGGCATCGACGATCTTGAGCGTGGCGCTCACGCTGCCCTTGCGTCCGTCCTCGAACTTCACCTGGGTCTCGATGAACTGCTCGCTCCTGCCCGCGTACAGCGCGTCGATCAGCACGCCGTACTTGTCGGCGATGAAGTTGCGCCGCACCTTGCGCGTGCGCGTGAGCTCGTCGTCGTCCGGGTCCAGCTCCTTGTGCAGCACCAGAAAGCGTGCCACCTGGGTATCCTGCATGCCGGTCTCGGCCGCCAGGTCGGCATTCACCTGGGCCACGCAGTCGGCGATCAGCTCCAGCACCTTGGCCTTGGAGGCCAGGTCCACATAGCCGGCGTAGGGCAGGTTCTGGCGCTCGGCCCAGTTGCCGACGGCATCGAAGTCGATGTTGATGAAGGCGCAGACTTGCGTGCGGTCATGGCCGAAGCACACGGCCTCCTTCACATGTGGGAAGAACTTGAGCTTGTTCTCGATGTAGTTGGGCGCAAACATGGCGCCGCCGGCGAGCTTGCCCACGTCCTTGGCGCGGTCGATGATGCGCAGCTGGCCATGGGCGTCGATCACGCCGGCGTCGCCGGTGTGGAAGTAGCCCTTGGCATCCATCACCTCGGCCGTGGCGTCGGGGCGCTTGTAGTACTCCTTGAGCACCGACACGCCCTTGACCAGCACCTCGCCGTTGTCTGCCAGCTTGAGCTCGATCCCGGGCGCCGCCTGGCCCACGGTGTTCAGGTCCACGTGGCCGTCGCGCTGCAGGCAGACATAGGCGCAGGTCTCGGTCTGGCCGTAGAGCTGCTTCAAGTTGATGCCGATCGAGCGGAAGAAGCGGAACAGCTCGGGCCCGATGGCGGCGCCCGCCGTGTAGGCCACGCGGATGCGCGACAGGCCCATGGCGTTGCGCAGCGGCCCGTACACGGCGAAGTCGGCCAGGCGGTATTTGAGCCGGTCCCAGGCTCCCACAGGCCTGCCGTCCAGGACGTCGGAGCCCACGCGCCGCGCCAGATGCATGGCGCTTTCGTACATGCGGCGCTTGAAGGGTGCGGCGTCCTCCATGCGGATCTGGATCGAGGTCAGCATGCCCTCGAACACGCGCGGCGGCGCGAAGTAATAGGTCGGGCCGATCTCACGCATGTCGATGCTGACGGTGCTGGACGATTCCGGGCAGTTGATGGTGTAGCCCGCCACCAGCCACTGCGCCAGCGAGAACAGGTGGTCGCCCACCCAGGCCGGGGGCAGGTACGAAATGATGCAGTCATTGGGCCCCAGCCTGTCCACCTCGGCCGCGCCGCTGGCCGCACCAATGAAGCCGGCATGCGTCTGGCACACGCCCTTGGGCTTGCCCGTGGTGCCCGAGGTGTAGAGGATGACCGACACGTCCTGCGGGCCTATGCCCTCGACCATGGACTCCCAAACCCCCGGGTGGGCCCGGTCCCATTCCTGGCCCTTGGCCACCAGCTCGGCCGTGCCGATCAGGCCCGGCTGGTCGTAGTTGCGCAGGCCGCGCGGGTCGTCGTAGATGATGTGGGTCAGGCCGGCGCTGGACTCGCGCACTTCGAGCAGCTTGTCCACCTGCTCCTGGTTCTCGGCAAAGGCGAAGTGGATGTCGGCGTCTTCGATGACGAAGCGCATTTCGCTGGCCACGGCGTCCTGGTACAGCGGAATCGGCACCCCGCCAATGCTTTGCACGGCGACGAAGCCCATGTACACATGGGGCCGGTTGTCGCTGATCAAGGCCAGGTTCTGGCCTCTGGCGAAACCCAGCGCCAGCAGGCCGCAGGCCATGGCACGTACCTCGGCGGCAGCGCTCTTCCAGCTCCAGGTCTGCCAGATGCCGTACTCCTTCTCGCGCAGCGCCGGGGCATCGGGGCGTTGGGCGGCGTGCTGCAGCAGCAGTTGGGGAAAGGTGGTCGTCATTCCTGTTCCTATCGGGGAATCAGCGGGGGGCGAAGGGCGGTGGCCTGCCGCCACCCGACTGACGCGGATGGTAGGAACGACTTTGACGTTATTTTGTCTTCACGGCGACATTCAAAGGGTTAGTCCCCAGGGGTGAAACCCTGAATCTCGTTGCGCATGGCGGTTGGCGGCCCGTCTGCTGCGCCGCCATGCACTGCGGCGTGGGGTTGTATCCTCAGCCCCATGTACGCAGCCTTCTTCGGCCTTGCACAGGCGCCGTTTTCCATCGCCCCCGACCCGCGCTACCTGTTCATGAGCGAACGGCACCGCGAGGCCCTGGCGCATCTGCTCTACGGGCTGGATGCGGGCGGCGGCTTCGTGCTGCTCACGGGCGAGATAGGCACCGGCAAGACCACCGTGTGCCGCTGCTTCCTGGAGCAGATGCCCGCGCACTGCAACGTGGCCTACATCTTCAATCCCAAGCTCACGGTGCCCGAGCTGCTGCGTTCCATTTGCGACGAGTTCGGCGTCACCCACCGGCCCGCGGTGCCCGGCGCCGAGACCGTCAAGGACTGTCTGGACCCGCTCAACGACTTCCTGCTGGGCCAGCACGCGGCCGGGCGCAACAACGTGCTCATCATCGACGAGGCGCAGAACCTGGCGCCTGACGTGCTGGAGCAGCTGCGCTTGCTGACCAACCTGGAGACCAGCGAGCGCAAGCTGCTGCAGATCATCTTGATCGGCCAGCCCGAGCTGCGCGCCATGGTGGCCGCGCCTGAGCTGGAACAATTGGCGCAGCGCGTCATCGCGCGCTACCACCTCGACGCACTGAGCCCGCAGGAGACGCGCCAGTACATCGCCCACCGCCTGTCCGTGGCCGGGCTGCAGGGGCCGCTGCCGTTTGCGCAGCGTGCGCTGGCACGCGTGCATGCGCTCACCGGCGGCGTGCCGCGGCGCATCAATCTGTTGTGTGACCGTGCGCTGCTCGGCGCCTACGCCGCCGGCGTGCGCGAGGTCAGCGACGCCATGGTGCGCAAGGCCGCGCGCGAGGTGTTCGACGCGGGCGCCGCCGCGGGGCAGGGGCGCCGGTGGCTTGCCACGGCCGCGGGCCTGATGGGCCTGGTCGCCCTGGGCTGGCTGGGCTGGGCCATGGAATGGTGGCCGCCGCTGTCCACGGTGGGCGAACGCGCCAGCGTCCAAGTGCCGGCGCAGGTGCCGGCGCAGGTGCCGGCGCAGGTGCCGGCGCAGACGGCAGCGGCTGCGGCTGCGGCGTCGGCCGCCGCGTCCGCAGCAGCGGCCGTGCCCGAGGCATCCGCTCCGCCCCCCGCGCCTCCCGCGCGCGCCACCTCGCTGGCGCAGTTCCTGGCCGCCCAACCCGTAGCCGATGCGCCCCCGGCCTGGCGGCCGCTGGCCCTGGCCTGGCAGGCCAGCCTGCCCGCCGATGCGGCCGACCCCTGCGCCGCGCTGGCGCCCGAGGGCCTGCGCTGTTGGCGCAGCCGCCGTGCCAGCCTGAGCCTGCTGCGCCAGCTCGACCGCCCGGTGCTGCTGACGCTGCAGCCGCCCGACGGGCCGCATGGCGGGCGCGGCGTGGGCGTCATGCTGCGCCGGCTCGACGACGGCGCGGCCACGCTGCAAGGCGCGGACGGCACCACGCTGGACCTGCCGGTGGCCGAGCTGGCGCCGTTGTGGCGCGGCGAGATCGCCACGCTGTGGAAGGCGCCGGCCAACCTGCCCGCGGGCGACGTGGCTGCCTCGGCGGCCGGAGCCGCCTGGCTGGGCCGGCAGCTGGCGTTGGCCGGCGTGGCGCCGGCCACGCCCGGCGACGTTTCGCCCGAGGCACTGCGCGCGCGGGTGCACCAGTTCCAGCTCGGCCAGGGCCTCACGCCCGACGGCCAGGCCGGCCCCCTGACCCTGATGTTGCTCAACCGCGCCGCAGGCGTGCAAGAGCCGCGCCTGCGCGGCGGAAGCTGAACCATGTCCTACATTCTTGATGCCCTGCGGCGCGCCCAGGCCGAGCGCGGACGCGGCAGCGTGCCCGGCCTGCACACACCTTCCACGCCCATGGCCGGCCTGCCCGTGACCGAGGCGCACCCTGCGCGCGGCCTGCCGAAGGTGCTGCTGTTACTGGCGCTGGTCGCCGGCCTGGCGGGCGCCGGCGGGTGGCTGTGGCATAGGCCCGTCGTGCCGGCGCCAGTGGTGGCCGCGCCACCGTCGCCGCCCGCTCCGGCCCCACCGGTTGCGGCGGCGGCATCGCCGGTGGCAGCACCGGCCGCTCCCACCCCACCGGCGCCCCAGCCACCGGTCGAGCCCGCGGCGGCGCAGTTGGATCGCGCCGAGGCGCGTGCGCAACCGGCGACGCGCGCCGGGCAGCGCGCCGCCGATGCGGGTGCCCCCCCCGCAGCCAAGGCTCCGCCTGCGCGCGGCGCGCCACCTGCGCCGGCAAAACCGGCCGAGGCTGCGTCCGCGCCGGTGTTCGCCCAGGCCGACCTGCCGCCGGCCGTGCGCGAGCAGCTGCCCACGCTGCAGCTGGCGGGCGTGACCTACTCCTCCAACCCGCGGTACCGCATGGTCATCGTCAACGGCCAGGTGCTGCACGAGGGCGACCAGGCGGCGCCGGGGCTGGTGCTCGAACGCATCGAGCCCGGCCGCACGGTGTGGGCATTTCGCGGCTACCGCTACGCCCTGCCGGCGCAGTAGGAATAAGGGGGCAAATAGCCGGTTTGCGCTTGCCGGCACTGCGCAAGCAGCTATCTCATTCATAGTTATCGTGCCGCGGGCGGAATCCCGATCGTGGTATTCCCGCTGCCCCAGCGGAGCCGTTTGGCCCCATGCTTGCGTGCATGAACCAAGACGCGTCCCTGCACCAACGGCGCCGCCCGCCCAGCGCGCATGAACTGGGCGGCATTCCCTGGCTGGCGGTGTTGCAGCCCGCCGAACGCGAGCGCGCCGTGGCCGCGCTGGTGGTGGGCGACGCGCAGGCCGGCGACTATGTGTGCCGCGTCGGGCGGCCCGTGACCTACTGGTTCGGCGTGGTCGAGGGGCTGCTCAAGATGAACACCGACAACGTCGACGGCCTGAGCATGACCCTGGCCGGCCTGCCGCCCGGCGGCTGGTTCGGCGAGGGCACGGCGGTCAAGCGCGAGCCCTACCGCTACAACGTGCAGGCCCTGCGCAAAAGCGTGGTGGCGGGCCTGCCGATCGACACCTTTCATTGGCTGCTGGACCATTCCATAGGCTTCAACCGCTTTGTCATGAGCCAGCTCAACGAGCGCCTGGGCCAGTTCATCGCCGTGCGCGAGATCGACCGCCTGGGCAACCCCGACGCGCGCGTGGCGCGCAGCCTGGCGGCGCTGTTCCATCCGGTGCTCTTCCCGGGCGTGGGACAGGTGCTGCGCATCACCCAGCAGGAGCTGGCCTACCTGGTTGGCCTGTCGCGCCAGCGCGTGAACGAGGCCCTGGCCTTCCTGGAGGCACAGGGCACCATCCGTGTCGAGTACGGCGGCCTGCGTGTGCTGGACCTGCAGGCGCTGCGCAGCAACCCGTTTGAGCGCGGCAGTGTGGGCGAGGGCCTGCGCATGCGCCGCAGGGCGGCGCCGGGCCTGGCCCAGGCTGCGCCCTGAACGCGCCGGGCGCGACAATAGCGCCATGCCCGATACGCCCTCCCGCCCCCCAGCTCCTGCCACTGCACCGGCAGCCGCCGCGCCGCGCACGCGCCTGGTGCTGCGCCGCCCCGATGCCGCGCCCAAGGCGCCGGCCCCGCCGCGCCCGGCGCCTGTGCGCGCCCCCAGAGCCCAGCCCGTCCCCGCACCCGATGGGCGCATGCGCCTGAACAAGCGCATGGCCGACCTGGGCCTGTGCTCGCGCCGCGAGGCCGACGACTGGATCGCCCAGGGCTGGGTGCGCGTCAACGGCCAGGTGGCGGTCATGGGCCTGCAGGTCGGGCCGCAGGACCGCATCGAGGTGGACCGCGCCGCCCAGGGCCGCCAGAGCCAACAGGTCACCATCCTGCTGCACAAGCCCATGGGCTACGTGAGCGGCCAGGCCGAGGACGGCCACACCCCGGCCGTCACCCTCGTCAACCCGCGCACACACTGGCAGGGCGACGCCAGCCGCACGCGCTTTGCGTCGGCGCAGCTCAAGGGCCTGGCGCCCTGCGGCCGGCTGGACATCGACTCCGTGGGCCTGCTCGTGCTCACCCAGGACGGGCGCGTGGCGCGCCAGCTCATAGGCGAGGATTCCAGCGTGGACAAGGAATACCTGGTGCGCGTGCAATACCAGACGCCGGGCGGCGTCGTGGCCACCGACGTGCAGGCCGCCTTTCCGCGCGAGCAGCTGGCGCGGCTGCGCCATGGCCTGAGCCTGGATGGCCAGGCGCTCAAGCCGGCCCAGGTGGACTGGCAGAACCCCGAGCAGCTGCGCTTCGTGCTGAACGAGGGCAAGAAGCGCCAGATCCGCCGCATGTGCGAGCAGGTCGGCCTGAAGGTGGTCGGCCTGAAGCGCATCCGCATAGGCCGCGTGCTGCTCGGCCAGCTGCCCGTGGGCCAGTGGCGCTACCTGGCGCCGGGCGAGCGCTTCTGAAGTGGGCTGCGCAGGCGCGCCGGCCACGGGCAGCCTGCCGCATTTCTCCGCCCTTGTGCAGGGCCGGGTACAAGTGTGAACGCACCAACCTCGCATCCGTATGTGCGCGCATAGGGCAAGGCCGAACAAGTCGGCGCGATGGTGCGCGCGCCCTGGGGGACGGGTTCAGCGCTGCCTGAACAGCGCGCAACGCGGCGCCCATGCGGCGGCGTCAGGGCTGCAACCCGTCGTCGCAGACCAGCCGGTCGCGTCCCGCCTCCTTGGCGCGGTACAGGGCGCAGTCGGCGCGGTGGTACAGGCGGGCCGCGTCTTCCTGCGGTTGGCACAGGGCCAGTCCGGCGCTGGCGCTGTAGCTCAGTTCGGGGGCGTCGAGTGGCAGGGGGTGGGCGTGGCGCACGGTCTGCAGCAGGCGCTGCACGATGGACTGGGCCTGCGCCGCGTCCACACCGGGCAGCAGCAGCATGAACTCCTCGCCACCCACGCGGCCGCAGCCGTCGCCCCGCCGGGTGCTGGCCTGCAGGTGGCGCGCAAAGTCGCGTATCACCTCGTCGCCGGCCGGGTGACCATATTGGTCGTTGATGCGCTTGAAGTGGTCCAGGTCCAGCAGCACCAGCGCAAAGGACTGGCCCTGGGCCAGCAGCTGGTCGAGCTGCAGGGTCATGTGGGTGCGGTTGCTGATGCCGGTCAGCGGGTCGGTCTGCGCGGCGCGCAGGGCCTGGTCGCGGGTCTGGCGCAGGCTGCGGCCGTCCTCGTTGAGCGCCGTGATGTCGCAGGCCACGCACAGCATCCAGCCGTTGTCCAGCGTGGTTTCGGTCATCCAGATCCAGCGGCCGTCGTGGTTGTTGGACTCGAAGGCGCGATACGGCTGCTTGCCGCGCCGCGAGCGCGCCGAGGCGAGCCAGGCTTCGAAGTCCTGCGTTTCGACGGCCGTGCCGCGCTGGCGCAGGTGGTTGTCGCGCATCAGGTCCGCCCAGGTGCTGTGGCCGTCGGGGCGCAGATGGTAGGCCGAGACAAAGGCCGGGTTGGCAAAGCGCAGGATGTCGTTCCCATCAAAGATGCCCACGATCAGTCCGCTGGACTGCAGCAGCGTGAGCGCGACGGCCGGCAGCGACTCGTCGCCGGGGTGGGGCGTGGGGGTGGGCGCGGCGCACATGACGGCAGTATAGAAAGCCGCACGCCGGGCACGGCGCCTACACTGCGCCCTCGTGTCGCGTGTTTTGGAGCCGTCATGATCCATGTCAGTGCCTTGCTGGCCGTCGCCCTGGCGGGCGCCCCCGCGCTGGCGCAGCCGGCGCCGCGCGTCTGGGTGAATTCGCTGGGCATGGCCTTCGTGCGTATTGCGCCGGGCAGCTTTCTCATGGGCAGCAGCGAGGCGCCCGAGGCGCTGGCGCGCGCCTATCCGGGCCTGGAGCCGAGGCGCTTTGCACAACTGTCTGACGAGGCGCCGGCGCACCGCGTGCACATCACGCGCGCCTTCTACCTAGGCCAGACCGAGGTCACGGTGGGGCAGTTCCGTCGCTTCGTCGAGGCTTCGGGCTATGTGCCCGAGTCCGAGGCCGACGGCACGGGCGGCTATGGCTACAACCCGGCCTATGACCCTTCAACGACCCCGCGCGGCGACGCCTTCGAGGGACGCGATGCGCGCTATTCCTGGCGCAACCCCGGCTTCGCCCAGGGCGAGGACCACCCCGTGGTCAACATCACCTGGCACGACGCGCATGCGCTGGCGGCCTGGCTGTCGGCCACCGAGGGCCGGCGCTACCGCCTGCCCACCGAGGCCGAGTGGGAATACGCCTGCCGCGCCGGCACCGGCACGCGCTACCCGTTTGGCGACGACCCGGCGGCGCTCACGCGCCACGCCAACCTGTTCGACCAGGACGCCGCGCCCTTCTGGCCGCGCTGGCGGGCCCGGGCCGCACCGGGGCATGACGGCCATGCCTTCACCGCGCCCGTGGGCAGTTATGCGCCCAATGCCTTCGGCGTGCACGACATGCTGGGCAATGTGTGGGAATGGGTGTCCGACTGGTATGCCGAGGATGCCTATGCGCACGCGCCGGCGGACGACCCCCAGGGCCCGGCGACGGGCCAGGTGCGCGTGCGCCGCGGTGGCTCCTGGCACACCTGGCCGCTGTATGCGCGCTGCGCGTTCCGCAACTGGAACACGCCGCAGACGCGCTACACCCTGGTGGGCGTGCGCCTGGTGCGCGAGGTCGGGGAGCCGCCCGCCGCCGCGCCCCGGGGCGGCAAGCGGTGAGCACCTAAAATGCCCGGTTCGCGTGCGCGCTGCCCGCGCCGCCTACCGGATTTCCCTGCCATGCTCACCTTCCAGCAAATCATCCTCAAACTCCAGACCTACTGGGCCGACCAAGGCTGCGCGTTGTTGCAGCCCTACGATATGGAAGTCGGCGCAGGTACATCGCACACAGCTACGTTTTTAAGAGCATTGGGGCCGGAGCCGTGGAAGGCCGCCTATGTCCAGCCCAGCCGCCGCCCCAAGGACGGGCGCTACGGCGACAACCCCAACCGCCTGCAGCATTACTACCAGTACCAGGTGGTCTTGAAGCCCGCGCCGGCCAACATCCTGGAGCTGTACCTGGGCAGCCTCGAAGCCCTGGGCTTCGACCTGAAGAAGAACGACATCCGCTTCGTCGAGGACGACTGGGAGAACCCCACGCTGGGCGCCTGGGGCCTGGGCTGGGAGGTGTGGCTGAACGGCATGGAGGTCACGCAGTTCACCTATTTCCAGCAGGTCGGCGGCATCGACTGCAAGCCCGCCACGGGCGAGATCACCTACGGTCTGGAGCGCCTGGCCATGTACCTGCAGGGCGTGGACAACGTCTACAACCTGACCTGGACGGAGGGCCTGTCCTACGGCGACGTGTACCACCAGAACGAGGTCGAACAGTCCACCTACAACTTCGAGCATTCCGACGCAGAATTTTTGTTCACCGCCTTCGGCGCGCATGAAAAACAGGCCCAGCACCTGATGGGCGAACAACTGGCGCTGCCGGCCTACGAGCAGGTCTTGAAGGCCGCCCACACCTTCAACCTGCTGGACGCGCGCGGCGCGATCAGCGTGACCGAGCGCGCCGCCTACATAGGCCGCATCCGCAATCTGGCGCGCGCCGTGGCCAAGGCCTACCTGGACAGCCGCGCGCGCCTAGGCTTCCCCATGGCGCCCAGGGCGCATGCCGACGAGGTGCTGGCCGAGCTGGCCAAGGCCGCAGAACAACAGAACAAAAAGGCTGCCTGAGCAGGAGAGAGAACACCATGACCGCACCCGCCAACCTGCTCGTTGAACTCTTCGTCGAGGAACTGCCCCCGAAGGCCCTGCAAAAACTCGGCGACGCCTTTGCCGGCGTGCTGCGCGACCAGCTCGTCGCTCAGGGGCTGGCCGCCGCCGATGCGTCGCTCACGGCCTACGCCTCGCCGCGCCGCCTGGCAGCGCACCTTGTGGACGTGCTGTCCCAGGCGCCGGACAAGGCCCAGTCGCAAAAACTCATGCCCGTGGCCGTGGGGCTCACGGCCGATGGCCAGGCCACGCCCGCGCTGCTCAAAAAGCTCGCCGCCCTGGGCGCCGACGCCGGCGCCGTGGCGGGCCTGAAGCGCGTGCACGACGGCAAGGCCGAGCTGCTGTACTTCGAGAGCACCGCCCGAGGCGCCACGCTGGCCCAGGGCCTGCAGAAGGCGCTGGACGAGGCCATTCGCCTGCTGCCCATTCCCAAGGTCATGCGTTACCAGCTGCAGGACGGCTGGAGCAGCGTGCACTTCGTGCGCCCGGCCCATGGCCTGGTGGCGCTGCACGGCAGCAGCGTGGTGCCCGTGTCCGCGCTGGGGCTGAACGCGGGCAACGCCACCCACGGCCACCGCTTTGAAGCCGCGCAGGATCCGGTGGTGCTGCGCAGCGCCGACGGCTATGCCGCGCAACTGCGCGACGAGGGCGCGGTGATCGCCAGCTTCACGGAGCGCCGCGCCGCCATCGCGCAGCAGCTCGATGCCGCTGCAGCGCAGATAGGTGGCGGCGTACGTGCTATCGAAGACGCAGCATTGCTGGACGAGGTGACGGCCCTGGTCGAGCGCCCCAACGTGCTGGTCTGCCAGTTCGAGCCGGAATTCCTCGCCGTGCCGCAGGAATGCCTGATCCTGACCATGAAGGCCAACCAGAAGTACTTTCCGCTGCTCGACGCCGAGGGCAGGCTCACCAACCGCTTCCTCATCGTCAGCAACATCAGCCCGGCAGACGCCAGCGCCGTCATCCAGGGCAACGAGCGCGTGGTGCGCCCGCGCCTGGCCGACGCCAAGTTCTTCTTCGACCAGGACCGCAAGAAGACCCTGGCGAGCCGCGTGGCGCAGCTGGGCAAGGTGGTCTATCACAACCAGCTCGGCACCCAGGGCGAGCGCGTGGAGCGCGTGAGATCCATCGCCAAGGCCATCGGCCAGCAGCTGTTTGCCGCACTGGCCCAGCGCCATGCGCTGCAGGACTCGCAGGACGGCGAGATCGCCCAGGACTGGCTGCTGACCTGCGTGGACAACGCCGCCCTGCTGGCCAAGACCGACCTGGTGACCGACATGGTGGGCGAGTTCCCCGAGCTGCAGGGCATCATGGGCGGCTACTACGCCGTCAACGACGGGCTGCCCGACGAGGTGGCCCACGCCATCGAGGACCACTACAAGCCGCGCTTTGCCGGCGACCAGCTGCCGCGCGAGAACGTGGGCCTGGTCGTGGCCCTGGCCGACAAGCTGGAAACCCTGGTTGGCATGTTCGGCATCGGCAACCTGCCCACGGGCGACCGCGACCCGTTTGCGCTGCGCCGCCACGCGCTGGGCGTGATCCGCATGCTCATGGAAAAGGACCTGCCGCTGGACTTGGGCGCGCTGCTGGCCGGCGCAGTGCCGGCCTTTGCGGGCAAGATAGCCGACCCCACGGCGCAGCTGGCCGACTTCATCTACGAGCGCCTGGCCGGCAGCCTGCGCGAGCAGGGCTACAGCGCCCAGGAGGTCGATGCGGTGCTCGCCCTGCGCCCGCAGCGGCTGGCCCTGGTCGAGCGCCAGCTGGCGGCGGTGCGCGCCTTTTCCAACCTGCCCGAGAGCCCGGCCCTGGCAGCAGCCAACAAGCGCGTGTCCAACATCCTCAAGAAGGCCGACGACGTGCATGCCCATGTCAACCCCGAGCTGCTGCAGGAGCAGGCCGAGCAGGAGCTGTACGCCGCGCTCTCGCGCTTCGTGCCCGAGGCCGACGCCCAGTTTGCCGCCGGCGACTACCGCGCCAGCCTGCAGACCCTGGCCGTGCTGCGCGCGCCGGTCGATGCCTTCTTCGACGACGTCATGGTCAACGCCGAGCAGCTGGACCTGCGCCTGAACCGCCTGGGCCTGCTCAAGACCCTGCACCAGGCCATGAACCGCGTGGCCGACCTGTCGCGCCTGGCGGCCTGACGGCGCACGCGCGGACGGGCGGCATTGCTTCGATAATCGCGCCATGAAACTCGCCATCCTCGACCGCGACGGAACCTTGAACGCCCTGGGCGACGGCTTTATCGCCTCGCCGGACGACTGGGCGCCGCTGCCCGGCGCGCTGGAGGCCGTGGCGCGTCTGAACCATGCCGGCTGGCATGTGGTGCTGGCCACCAACCAGCCGGGCCTGGGCCGCGGCCTGTTCGACGCCCAGACCCTGGTGGCCATCCACGCCAAGCTGCACCGCCAGCTGGCCGCCCTGGGCGGGCGCATCGACGCGGTGTTCTATTGCCCGCACGCCGAGGGCGAGGCCTGCAGCTGCCGCAAGCCCGCGCCCGGCCTCATGCAACAGATCTGCGAGCGCTACGGCGTGGAGGGCGACGAGATCCTGGTCGTCGGCAGCTGCCTGGCCCACCTGCAGGCCGCCGCCGACCTGGGTGCGCAGCTGCACATGGTGTGCACGGGCCGCTCGGCCGACCTGGACCCGCAGCAAGCCCTGCCGCCCGGTTGGCCCGCGGGTACGCGCGCCCATGCCAGCCTGGGTGCGCTGGCGGACTTCATCGCGCCGCCGGATGGCGCGGCGCTGCCGGTGGTGGTGTGAGGTTTTTTGCTATAAAAATAGTAGCTTTTTGCGCTTATCCTGTGCGCGCCAACGGCCAAAACACTTGAAATCTGACTGCCCATGGCATTGATCCGCTCCCTGGTCCACATGCTGGTGATGATCGTCACCGTCATCCCCTACACGCTTTGCATCCTGCTGGTGCGCCTGCTGGGCGGCAGCCCGGCGGCGCGCTACCGCGTGGCGCGCGCCTGGCTGGCGCTGAGCGTCGATTCGGCGCGCTGGATCGTGGGCATACGCACGCGCGTTACGGGCATGGAGCATTTGCCGCAGGACCCGGGGCAGGGCGTGGTGCTGCTGGTCAAGCACCAGTCCGCCTACGAGACCTTCCTCATGCCGGCCATCATGCCGCGCCCGCTGGCCTATGTGTTCAAGAAGGAGCTGCTGCACATTCCCTTCTTCGGCTGGTCCATAGGCAGCCTGGACATGATCCACATCGACCGCAAGGAGGGCATGCGCGCCTTCCACAAGATGGTGGAACAGGGCAAGCGCCTGCTGGCCCAGGGCACCTGGGTCATCATGTTCCCCGAGGGCACGCGCATAGCGCGCGGCCAGGCGGGCGAGTACAAGAGCGGCCCCACGCGCCTGGCCATCATGGCCGGCGTGCCCGTGGTGCCGATCGCCGTGACCTCGGCCCGATGCTGGCCGCGCAAGGCCCTGGTCAAGCGCCCCGGCGTGGTCGATGTGTCCATAGGCCGGCCCATCCCCACCCAGGGCCGCAAGCATGAGGAGCTGATGGCCGAGGTCGAGGCCTGGATAGAGGGCGAGATGCGCCGCCTCGACCCCGAGGCCTACCCTGCCGCGGCCGCGGCGCAATAGGCGATGGCGTCCCTGGTGCAAAGGGCGCTGGACTTGCTGGGCGGCAGCGCTGCCCCAGCCCCCGTACCTGCGCCCGCGCCCGCCAGCCTGCGCCAGCTACACCTGGGCGAGCGCGTCGTGCCCTACACCCTGCAGCGCGCGCGCCGGCGCTCCATAGGCTTTACCGTGGGGCCTGATGGCCTGGCCGTGCGCGCGCCCGCCTGGGTCCGGCTGGCCGAGGTGGACGCCGCGCTGCATGACAAGGCCGACTGGATCGTCGCCAAGCTCGCCGAGCAGCAGGAGCGCCGGCGCCTGCAGGAGGCCGCGCGCATCGCCTGGGGCCCGGGCGCCAGCCTGCCCTACCTGGGCGCGCCGTTGACCGTGGTGCTGGCGCATGGCCGGGCGGCGCGCGGCGGCCTGCTGGTGCCGGCCATGCACGACGCGCGCGAGCTGCACCTGGCCCTGCCGCAGGACGCCGCACCCGAGCAGGTGCGCGCCGCGGCCCAGGCCTGGCTGATGCGCGCCGCGCGCCAGCGCTTTACCGAGCGGCTGGACCATTTCGCGCCCCTGCTGGACGTGCGCTGGACGCGGCTGCGCCTGTCCAATGCCGCCACGCGCTGGGGCAGCGCACGCACGGGCGGCGCCATCAGCCTGAACTGGCGCCTCATGCACCACCGCCCGGCCATCATCGACTACGTGGTCGCGCACGAGTTGTCGCACCTGCGCGTCATGGACCACAGCCCGCGCTTCTGGGGCGTGGTGCAAAGCGTGGTGCCCGACTACGCGGCGCTGCGCCGCAGCCTGCGCGACGAGCCCGTGCCGGTGTGGGATTGATGGCCTCTGCCAGAATCGCCCCATGCGCCCGCCCGCCCACTCCCTGCCCGAGCACCCCCTGCCCGCCGACGGCTACGCGGGCGATGTCAGCCCGCAGCTGGCCTGGCAATGGGTGCGCGCCGGCCAGGCTGTGCTGGTGGACGTGCGCAGCGACGCCGAGCGCGACTGGGTGGGTTTCGTGCCCGGCGCCCTGGCCGTGGCCTGGAAGCAATGGCCCGGCATGCTGCCCAACCCCGACTTCGACGCGCAGCTGCGCGCCGCCGTGCCGCCCGGCGCCAGCGTGGTGCTGCTGTGCCGCAGCGGCGTGCGCTCGGCGGCGGCGGCGCGGCGCGCGGCCCAGCTGGGCATCACGGCCTACAACATCCTGGAAGGCTTCGAGGGCGACCCGGACGAGAACGGCCAGCGCAACCGCCGGGGCGGCTGGCGCTTTCACGGCCTGCCCTGGCGGCAGGGCTGAGGGACTGTCCGCCCGTTACGCCAGCGCCGGAATGCGCAGCTTTTGCCCCGGGTAGATCTTGTCGGGGTGGCTCAGCATGGGCTTGTTGGCCTCGAAGATTGCCGGGTACTTGTTGGCATCGCCATAGAACTTTTTGGCAATGGCGCTGAGCGTGTCGCCGCGCACCACGTCGTGGAACTGGCCCTCGGGCTCGGGATTGGTCACCGACATCTGGTTGTCCACGCTGGTCACGCTGGCCACGTTGCCGCAGCACAGGGTCACCTTCTCCTTGGCCGCCTGCGTGGGCGCCGTGCCGGTCACGGTCACCTTGCCCTCGGGGCCCTCAAAGGCCACCTGCAGCGCGCTCACACCCAGGTTCTGGGTGGCGATATAGGCCGCTATGGCCTGGCCGGCGCGGGCGTTGAGATCGGCCTGCGTGGGTGCGGCGGCACCGGCGGCCTGGGCGGAATTGCCGCCGAACAGCTTTTCGCCCGCTTCCTTGATGAATGTGAACAAGCCCATGGATTTCTCCTTTCGGTGGCAACCAACGATAGTCCTCGGCCAAATGTAAGCGCGCGCCGCGCATGCGGGGCGGGCAGGCGCCGATATTGACAATTTTTCGCATTTGCGGTGCCGGCGGTAAAACTCGTGATAATCCGCCCCATGACATTTCTGGCCATCGACGTGGGTAACTCGCGCCTGAAGTGGGCGCTGTACGACGCAGCGCGGCCGGGCTCCGAGATGCGCGCCCATGGCGCGGAGTTCCTGGACCATATCGAACGCCTGTCCGAAGGCCCCTGGGCGGATCTGCCCGCGCCCACGCACATGCTGGGCTGCGTGGTCGCGGGGGATGCTGTCAAGCGCCGCGTGGCCGAGCAGATGGAGGAGCTGTGGGACGTGCCCGCGCGCTGGGTCGTATCCACGCAGGAGGAGGCCGGCGTGGTCAACGGCTACGACCACCCCACGCGCCTGGGCGCCGACCGCTGGGTGGCCATGATTGGCGCGCGCCACCGCCTGCTGGCGCAGGGCCCGGCGCGGCCCCTGCTGCTGGCCATGGTGGGCACGGCCGTCACGGTCGAGGCGCTGGACGCCAACGGGCGCTTTCTCGGCGGCCTGATCGTGCCCGGCCACGGCATCATGCTGCGGGCGCTGGAGAGCGGCACCGCCGGCCTGCATGTGCCCACGGGCGAGGTGCGCCTGTTCCCGTCCAACACCAGCGACGCGCTGACCAGCGGCGGCACCTATGCCATTGCCGGCGCCGTCGAGCGCATGTACCAGCACCTGCTGCAGCATTGCGGCCAGGCGCCCCTGTGCCTGATGACCGGCGGCGCGGGCTGGAAGATGGCTCCCAGCATGGCGCGCCCCTTCGAGCTGGTGGAAAACCTGATCTTCGACGGCCTGCTGGAGATCGCGGCGCGCCGTTTTGCGCCGTGAAGCGCCTGCGCGCCATGCGTTGAGCGTTTCGCGGGTGTCCGCGCTCAACGCGCAGCGCTCAACGCTCCGTCCTCTCCCGCTCCATAGGCCTGCGCCAGCCGCGCCAGATGCGCGCGCTGCGCCGGCTCCAGATACGGCATGAGCAGGCCCAGCACATGCTGTGCGCCACGCAGCAGCGCGGCCTGGGCGCTCTCGGGCTCCATGGCGCGGCGCGGGTCGCCCACATACTCAAAGCACAGCCAGTAGGTCAGCACCACCACCATGCAGGTGGCGGTGGACTGCGCATCGTCGTCATGCTCCATGCGCAGCGCGTCGCCGCGCCGCATGGCGGCCAGCAGGGCGCGCATGGCGGCCACCTTGGCTTGCAGCACGGTGGGGAACTGTGTCTCCAGCAGGCGGTTGCGCGATAGCAGGTTGTTCAGGTCGCGGTACAGAAAGCGGTATTGCCAGATCAGCTCGAACAGCCGGTGCATGAAGAACCATGCGTCCTCCACGTCGGCCGCATCGCCGCCGGCCCGCAGCAGGCCGCCCAGGGCGTCGTCGTACTGCGCGAACAGCGCGTTGACGATGTCGTCCTTGGCGCGGTAGTGGTAATACAGGTTGCCCGAGCTGATGCCCAGCTCCGCGGCAATGGCGGCGGTGGAGACATGGGGCTCGCCAAAGCGGTTGAACAGCGCCAGGCTGACCTCAAGAATGCGCTCTGCCGTACGGCGGGGGGTCTTGCGTGCCATGGGCTGCCTCCTCCCATTGGGAGCGACGGACGGGGTGTCGCGTTGTGTGGACTCTACCCCAGGCCGGAGGCCATGCACAGCCCGATGGAGCGCTCAATCCTCATCCCTGGCGCCGGTTTTGCGCCTGCCCTTCACGGCGGGCGCATCTGTCGTGCCGTCCTGCCGGGTCTGCAGCCGCTGCAGCTCGGCCTCCAGCGCCGCCACGCGCTCCTGCAGCGCCTGCATGTCCTGCGCCGTGGGCATGCCCAGGCGCAGCAGGGCCTTGGCCACGCGCTGCTCGAAGATGCCCTCCAGCCGGTCCCACTGGCCCGCGGCGCGTTCGCCCAGGCCCGAGGCCAGGTGGCCCATGCGCTGGGCGGCCTCGCCCAGGTGCTCCTCGGCGGCGCTCTGGGTGCGGCGCTGCAGGGCCAGGCCCTCGCGCACCAGGGCCTCGAAGACCTTGCCGCCTTCCTCCTGCGCCTTGGCAAAGGCGCCCAGGCCGGCCAGCCAGATCTGCTGGGCCGACTCGCGCGCCATGCGCGGCAGTTCGTGGGCGGGGTGGGGGGCGTCGTCGTTTTCGTCGCGGGGTGTGCGTGGCATGGGGGCTCCTTGGCCGGGGTCAGAGATGCATTGTGTGCAAGGGCCGCTACCTTGCCATAGGCGGGCAGCCCTAATCCGGGTCGGATGGCCCCGCCATCGGTCAATGGGATAATCCCCCGCTTTGCCTTCGCGGCACAACTGACAAGAGAACGCACCATGATTCTGGTCACCGGCGGCGCCGGCTTCATCGGCGCCAACTTCGTGCTCGACTGGCTGGCCGGCTCCGACGAGCCGGTTGTCAACCTCGACAAGCTCACCTACGCGGGCAACCTGCACAACCTCGATGGCCTGAAGGGCGACGCGCGCCACATCTTCGTGCAGGGCGACATTGGCGACAGCGCCCTGGTGGAGCGCCTGCTGGCCGAACACCGCCCGCGCGCCATCGTCAACTTTGCCGCCGAGTCGCATGTGGACCGCTCCATCCACGGCCCCGAGGACTTCATCCACACCAACGTGGTCGGCACCTTCAGGCTTTTGGAGGCCGCAAGGCATTACTGGAGCGCGCTGCCAGCTACAGAAAAAGAAGCGTTCCGCTTCCTGCATGTGAGCACCGACGAGGTCTACGGCACGCTGGCGCCTGCGGCCCCGGCCTTCACCGAAGACCACAGGGTCGAGCCCAACAGCCCGTACAGCGCCAGCAAGGCCGCCAGCGACCACCTGGTGCGTGCATGGCACCACACCTACGGCCTGCCGGTGCTCACCACCAACTGCAGCAACAACTACGGCCCGCTGCACTTCCCCGAAAAGCTCATCCCGCTGATGATCGTCAACGCCCTGGCGGGCAAGGGCCTGCCGGTGTATGGCGACGGCATGCAGATCCGCGACTGGCTCTACGTGCGCGACCATTGCAGCGCCATCCGCCGCGTGCTCGAAGCCGGGCGCCTGGGCGAGACCTACAACGTGGGCGGCTGGAATGAAAAGCCCAACATCGACATCGTCAAGACCATCTGCGCGCTGCTGGACGAACTGCGCCCGCGCGCCGACGGTGAGAAGTACGCCAGCCAGGTCATCTACGTCAAGGACCGCCCCGGCCACGACCGCCGCTACGCCATCGACGCGCGCAAGATCGAGCGCGAGCTGGGCTGGAAGCCGGCCGAGACCTTCGACACCGGCATCCGCAAGACCGTGCAGTGGTACCTCGACAACCCGGATTGGGTCGCCAACGTGCAGTCCGGCGCCTACCGCGACTGGGTGGCCAAGCAATACGAGGCCGCATGAACATCCTGCTTCTGGGCAAGAACGGCCAGGTCGGCTGGGAGCTGCAGCGCAGCCTGGCCGTGCTCGGCCGCGTCACGGCGCTGGGCCATGACGAGGCCGATTTCACCCAGCCCCAGGCCGTCGCAGCCACCGTGCGCGCGCACAAGCCCGACGTCATCGTCAACGCCGCCGCCCACACCGCCGTCGACAAGGCCGAGGGCGAGCCCGGCCACGCCCGCCTGCTCAACGCCACCACGCCCGGCCTGCTGGCCGAAGCGGCGGCCCAGCTGGGCGCCTGGCTGGTGCATTACAGCACCGACTATGTCTTCGACGGCAGCGGCGACAGGCCCTGGACCGAGATTGACGCGCCGGCCCCGCTGTCGGTCTACGGCGCCACCAAGCTGGAGGGCGAGCAGCTGATCCAGCACTCGGGCTGCCGGCACCTGATACTGCGCACCAGCTGGGTCTATGCCGCACGCGGCGGCAACTTTGCCAAGACCATGCTGCGCCTCGCGCAGGAGCGCGAACGCCTCACGGTGATCGATGACCAATGGGGCGCCCCCACCGGCGCCGAACTGCTGGCCGACGTCACGGCGCATGCCCTGCGCCACCTGCAGGCAAGGCCGCAGGACGGAGGGGTCTATCACTGTGCGGCGGGTGGCGAAACCACCTGGCATGCCTATGCAAAATGGGTCATAGAGTACGCCAGAAAAGCGTCAGAAGCTATCAAAATAAAAGCAATCGAGATTGCCCCCGTACCCACCAGCGCCTTCCCCACGCCGGCCTGGCGCCCGCTCAACTCGCGCCTGGACACGCACAGACTGCAGGCCACCTTCGGCCTGACGCTGCCGCATTGGCAGCAGGGTGTCTCGCGCATGCTCACCGAAATCCTCTGATCCGCACCATGACACAGCAACGCAAAGGCATCATCCTCGCCGGCGGCTCCGGCACGCGCCTGCACCCGGCCACGCTGGCCATCAGCAAGCAACTGCTGCCGGTGTATGACAAGCCCATGATCTACTACCCGCTCAGCACGCTGATGCTGGCGGGCATACGCGAGATCCTGGTCATCAGCACGCCACAGGACACGCCGCGCTTTGCGCAGCTGCTGGGCGACGGCAGCCAGTGGGGCATCTCTCTGCAATACGCCGTGCAACCCAGCCCGGACGGCCTGGCGCAGGCCTTCCTGATCGGCGAGCAATTCCTTGCCGGCGCCCCCAGCGCCCTGGTGCTGGGCGACAACATCTTCTACGGCCACGATTTCCAGCCCCTGCTGCAGTCGGCCAACGCCCAGGCCAGCGGCGCCACCGTGTTCGCCTACCACGTGCACGACCCCGAGCGCTACGGCGTGGTCGCCTTCGACGGCGAGGGCCGCGCCGTCAGCATCGAGGAAAAGCCCAAGGCGCCGCAATCGAACTACGCCGTCACCGGCCTGTACTTCTACGACGGCCAGGTGGTCGATATCGCCAAGGCCGTCAAACCCAGCGCCCGCGGCGAGCTGGAGATCACCAGCGTCAACCAGGCCTACCTGGAGCAGGGCGGCCTGACCGTGAAGACCATGGGCCGGGGCTACGCCTGGCTCGACACCGGCACGCACGAGAGCCTGCTCGAAGCCGGCCAGTTCATCGCCACGCTGGAAAACCGCCAGGGCCTGAAGATCGCCTGCCCCGAGGAAATCGCCTGGCGCCACGGCTGGATCGGTGCCGCGCAGCTCGAACAGCTGGCCCAACCCCTGGCCAAGAACGGCTACGGCCAGTACCTGCAGCGCCTGCTGAAAGAAAAGGTGTACTGATGAAGGCCACCCGCCTGTCCATCCCAGACGTCGTGCTGGTCGCCCCCAAGGTCTTCGGCGACGCGCGCGGCTTCTTTTTTGAGAGCTTCAACCAGCAGGCCTTCAACGCGGCCACCGGAACCGACTACCAGTTCGTGCAGGACAACCACAGCCGCAGCAGCCGCGGCGTGCTGCGCGGCCTGCACTACCAGATCCAGCAGCCCCAGGGCAAGCTGGTGCGCGTGGTGCGCGGCGCCGTGTGGGATGTGGCGGTGGACATCCGCAAGGGCTCGCCCACCTTTGGGCAATGGGTGGGCGCGGAGCTGTCCGAGGACAACCAGCACCAGCTCTGGGTGCCGCCCGGCTTTGCGCATGGCTTCGTGGTGCTGAGCGAATCGGCGGACTTTCTCTACAAGACCACCGACTACTACGCGCCCCAGCATGAGCGCTGCATTGCGTGGAATGACCCGCAGCTGGCCATTGCCTGGCCCGCGCTCGACGTGCCCGTGCAACTGTCGGCCAAGGACCAGGCCGGGCGCCCGTTCGCCGAGGCCGATCTTTGAGTCTGCCACCTGCCACGGCTGGCGCAGGGCTGCGCGTTGCCATCCTGGGCACGCGCGGCATTCCCGCGGGCTATGGCGGCTTCGAAACCTTTGCCGAGCAGTTGGCCGTGCGCCTGGTGCAGCGCGGGCATCAGATCACCGTGTACGCCGAGGCCGATAGGCCCGGCCTGCCCGATACCTGGTACCAGGGCGTGCGCATCCGCCATGTGCAGCGTCCGCGCTGGGGGGCGGCCTCGGTCATTGGGTACGACTGCCGCTGCCTGCGGGATGCCCGCCAGGGCTACGACCTGCTCTACATGCTGGGCTACGGCGCGGCCTGGGCCTGCTGGTGGAACCGCAGCCTCCTGGGGCAGAGGGTCTGGCTCAACGTGGACGGTCTGGAGTGGGCACGCAGCAAATGGGGCAGCCTGGCGCGGCTCTACCTGCGCGCCATGGAATGGGTGTCGTCGCGCGCCCCCACGCGGGTGCTGGCGGACGCGCAGGCGATTGCCGACCGCTACACCCGCATCTACCCCCGGGGTGTGCCCTGCAGCTTCATCGCCTATGGCGCGGATCTGCCAGAGATCCCGCCGCCCGCGGCGCAGGACCTGTCCCGTTGGAATCTGCAGGCGGGGGAGTATGTTTTGGTGGTGGCGCGGCCCGAGCCAGAGAACCATGTGCTCGACATCATCGAAGGACATGCCCGCTGGGGCGGCGATTGGCCGCTCGTGGTGGTCGGTGATGTACGGCCCGTCACGCCTTACCAGAAGCGCCTGCTGGCGCTGGCCAGCGACAGGGTGCGATTCATCGGCGGCGTGTACGACCCCGGCCTGCTGACCGGCCTGCGCATGGGGGCCGGCTGCCATGTGCACGGGCATTCGGTCGGGGGAACGAACCCCTCCCTGCTGGAGGCGCTGGCCTGCGGCAACGTGGTGGTGGCACACGACAACCCCTTCAATCGCGAGGTGGCGCGCGATGCTGCGCGGTACTTCCAGACCGGCCCGCAACTGGCCGAGGCCTTGGCCTGGGTGTCTGCATTGACGGCGCCCCAGCGGCAGGCCGTGGCCAGCCGCGCGCGCGGCATCGTGGCGCAGCACTATTCCTGGGACTTGATCACCACGCAATACGAGAGCCTCATGCGCGCCGAATGCGCAGGCCTTGCGGCGGGGGCACTGCAGTGATGAGCGACCCAGCCCGTGTTCACGCCGTGGTGGTCTCGTACCGCAGCGATCCCGAGCGTCTGGCCCGGCAGTTCGACCGGCTGCTGGAGCAGGTCCAGGCCATCGTCTGGGTGGACAACGCATCCGGCGCCGGCCTGCGCGCACTGGCGCGCCGCTGGCCCGCCGAGCGCCTGCAGACCCTCTGGCTCGACGGCAACCAGGGCATTGGCGCGGCGCAGAACCGGGGCATGGAGCGTGCGCTCGAATGCGGCGCCTCGCATGTGCTGTTGATGGACGACGACAGCCTGCCCGCACCCGACATGGTGCCCCGCCTGCTGGACGCGCTGGCGGCACACCCGCAGGCCGCGGCCGTGGGGGCGTGCCATGTCGATCCGCGCCGCGAGGCCGAGCGCACACCCTTCAGCGTGGTGTCGGGCGGGCGGCTGCGCTGGCTGGCTTGCTCCGACCCCAGCCGGGTCTGGGAGGTGGACCACGTGATCGCCTCCGGCTGCCTGATCCCCGCACCCGCGCTGCGGGCCGTGGGCTTGATGCGCGAAGACTTCTTCATCGACTGGGTGGATACCGAATGGTGCCTGCGCGCCCGCGACCGAGGCTGGCGCATCTACGGCGCGTGCGCGGCGCTGCTCGAACACACCCTGGGCGACAAGGTGGTGCGGGTGCTGGGGCGGGAAATCCCCTGCCACGCGCCGTGGCGGCATTACTATCAGGCCCGCAATTTCGTGCTCATGCTGCGTGCGTGCCGGATGGGCCATGTGTCCACATCGCATATGGCGTTCCGCCAGCTCAAGCGTTTCATCGTGTTCTCCACCTTGGTACCCGGGCGCTGGCAGTATTTCAAGATGTGGCTGCGCGGGCTGCTGCACGGCTGCCAGGGGCGCTCGGGGCCGTTGGTGCCCCCAGGGAGCAGGTGAATCTCCGATGAACAATGACGACATGAACGTACAGGAACCACGCCAGAAGCTGGGAGAAATCCTGCTGGCCGGGCAAAGGCTTTCGCGCAACGACCTAGAGCGCGCGCTGGAGGTGCAGCGCTCCATGGGCGGGCGCCTGGGCCGCCTGCTGCTCAGCCTCGGGCTGGTGTCCGAGGCCGATGTCTGCGCCGCGCTCGCGCACCAGGCAGGCCTGCCCCTGGTGCGCCAGGACGCCTTCCCGCAGGAGCGGCCCGAACTCGCGCAGCTCAACACCAGCTTCCTGCTGGCCAACCATGTGCTGCCCCTGGGCCCGGTAGACGGCCAGGCGCCGCTGCCGGACTTTGTGGCCGCCGACCCGCAAGACCCCGCCATGCAGGCCGCGCTGCGGCTGGTGTTCGGCCAGGTGCCGGCGCTGGCCTTCGGGCTCGAATCGGAGATTGCCGCGCGGCTGCAGCAGTGGTTCGTGCAGGACGAGGCCCCGCCCGAGGAGCAGGAGGGCCAGGCCTATGGCGCCTCCGAGTTCATCGAGCACCTGCGCGACATGGCCTCCGAGGCCCCCATCATCCAGCGCGTCAACCAGATCCTGGCGCAGGCCGTGGGCGCCAAGGCGTCGGACATCCACATCGAGACCTACGAGGAAAAGTCGGTGGTGCGCATCCGCGTGGACGGCGAGATCTTCCCCATCGACGAGATCGACAACAAGGACGCGCCGGCCGTTGTCTCGCGCGTCAAGATCCTGTCGCAGCTCGACATTGCCGAGCGGCGCATGCCCCAGGACGGGCGCACCAAGATCCGCGTGCACGGCAAGGAAATGGACGTGCGCGTCTCTACCGTGCCCACGGCGTTCGGCGAATCGGTGGTGATGCGCCTGCTCGAAAAAAACCTCGATCTGCTGTCGCTGCAAAGCCTGCACTTCACGCCGCCCACGCTGGCCGCCATGCGCCAGATGCTGGCCGTGCCGCACGGCATCCTGCTCGTGACCGGGCCCACGGGCTCGGGCAAGTCCACCACGCTGTACGCCGCCATGCAGGAGCTGGAGGGCCAGAACCTCAAGATCCTCACGGTCGAAGACCCCGTCGAATACCGCCTGCCCTGGCTCAACCAGGTGCAGGTCCAGCCCCAGATCGGCCTGACCTTCGCGCAGGTGCTGCGCGCCTTCCTGCGCCAGGACCCCGACGTCATCATGATCGGCGAAATGCGCGACGGCGAAACGGCCGAGATTGCCGTGCAGGCCGCGCTCACCGGCCACCTGGTGCTGTCCACGCTGCACACCAACAGCGCCATGGGGGCCATCGTGCGCCTGATCAACATGGGGGTCGAGCCCTACCTCATCACCGCCTCGCTCGTCGGCGTGCTGGCCCAGCGCCTGGTGCGCCGGCTCTGCAGCGACTGCAAGCAAGCCATGCCCGCGGACCAGGCACGCGCTGCCGCGGCCTCGCTGGGTGCCGAGCCCCCGGCCGATGCCACCGTGTACAAGGCCGTGGGCTGCGCCAGCTGCCGCAGCACCGGCTACCGCGGGCGTATTGCCATCCATGAGCTGCTGCGCCTCACCGACGAGGTCAAACAGCAGGTGCTCGAACGCGGTACCGCCGTACACAGTGTGCAAAGTGCCTACGTCGGCGGGAACTTGCTGCAGGATGGGGCAACCAAGGTGTTTGCTGGCCTGACCACGGCCGAAGAAGTGCTGCGCGTCGCACGCCAACATGATTGAATTCCATTACGCCGGAACCCTCGCCGATGGCAAACCCTGCCAGGGATCGATTCGCGCCAGCGACGCGCAATCGGCGCGCCTGCGCCTGCTCGGCCAGGGCATCACGCCCGTGCGCCTGCAGGGCGGCGACGCCGCCGCAGCGCCCGCGGGCGCGGGCGAACGGCCCGCCGTGCGCCTCAAGCGCAGCGACGTGCTGCTCTTCACGCGCGAGATGGCCCACCTCAAGCAGGCCAACATGCCGCTGGACAAGGCGCTGGCCATGCTGCGCGAAACCGCAGGCAACGAACGTATCAAGGCCTTTCTGTCCCAGGTGCAGGACGAGGTGCGCGGCGGCAAGTCCCTGTACCAGGCGCTGCAGCCCTTCGAGCGCGACCTGGGACGCCAGTACCTGGTGCTGATCCGCGCGGGCGAGGCTTCGGGCGCGCTGCACACCATCCTGCAGGAGCTGACCACCCAGCTCGAGGCCGACGACAAGCTGCGCAACTACATCATCTCCTCCATGACCTACCCGGTCATCCTGCTGGTCGTGGCGGTGCTGTCGGTGATCCTGCTGCTGGCCTTCGTGGTGCCGCAGTTCCGCCAGATCTTCGACTCCATGGGCGACAAGCTGCCGTATTCCACCCAGCTCGTGCTGCAGGCCAGCGACTTCGTGCGCGGCCACTGGATGGCACTGCTGCTGGGCCTGGCCATCACGGTCCTGCTGCTGTCGCGCTGGGCCGGCACGGCGGCGGGGCGCCGGCGCATCGACGCCGCCGTGCTCGCCATTCCACTCTTGGGCAAGGTGCTGCGCAACCTGCAGTTCGCGCTGTACTTCCGTACCTTCGGCGTGCTGCTGCAGCGCGGCGTGCCCCTGGTCGATGCCCTGCGCATCGCCATCGATACACTCACCAACCAGGCGCTGCGCCAGGACATGGAGCCGCTGGTGGCCGTGGTCAAGACCGGCCAGCGCCTGTCCTCGGGCCTGAATTCGCCGCATTTCGCGGGCACCAGCACGCCGCAGCTCATCCGCGTGGCCGAAGAAACCGGCCAGCTGGGCAGCACGGTGCTGAGCCTGTCCGCGCGCTACGAAGACGAGGGCCGGCGCACCATGGGCCGCGTGCTCGCCACCATGGAGCCGCTCATCATCATCGTCCTGGGCGCGCTGGTCGCCTTCATCATCGTCGCCATCCTCGGCGGCGTCCTGTCGATCAACGACACCATCTGACAACCCCTTTCTCGAAGGAAGCATTCCATGCAACTCGCAAACACCCTCCGCACCCCGCCGCAGGCGCGCCGCGCGCGCGGCTTCACCCTGATCGAGCTGCTCGTCGTGCTGGTCATCCTCACCCTGCTCGCAGGCCTCGTCGGCCCCAAGGTGCTCGACCAGCTCGGCGGCGCCAAGGCCAAGACGGCGCGCGTGCAGATCGGTGAGATGGAGCAGTCGCTCGACCTGTTCAAGCTCGACGTGGGCCGCTACCCCAACGACGCCGAGGGCCTGCGTGCGCTGGTCGAGCGCCCCGCCACCGCACCGGGCTGGAACGGCCCCTACCTCAAGAAGGGCCTGCCCGTCGATCCCTGGGGCGCGGCCTACCAGTACAAGTTCCCCGGTCGCCATGGCGGTCCCGATGTCTTCTCCCTGGGCGCCGACGGCAAGCCCGGAGGCGAGGGCGACAACGCCGACGTCTACAACTGAGGCAGGGCCGGCTGGCGTTGGGTGGGCGAATGCGTCTTCAGGGCAGGCAGCGGGGCTTCACGCTGCTGGAGCTGCTGGTCGTGCTGGTGCTGGCCGGCATTGCCGTGGCGGTGGTCGGCGGCAGCGCCCAGGCCTACATGGAGCGCGCACGCTATCACCAGACCGTGCGCGACCTGGCGAGCCAACTCGGCCGCGCGCGCGCGCAGTGCATGCAGCAGGGCCGTCAGATCGTCGTCGCCTACGCGCCGCAGAGCCGCCAGTTGAGCGTGGACGGGCAGGCCGTGCTGGATATCCCCGCCACGCTGACCGTGCGCTGGGAGCCGTTGGCGCACGCGCCACGGCAGCCAGGCGCGTCCGGCGGCCAGCCGCTGTTCGTATTCAATTCCGAGGGCGGCGCCCGCGGCGGGCAGATCCAGGTCTCGCGGGGTGCGCAGGGCGTGCTGTTTCACGTCAACTGGCTGCTCGGCACGGTGCAGCAGACCGTGGTGACGGCTGCGCCATGAACGCCCGCCATCCTCGCGTGCACGGCTTCAGCCTGCTGGAGGCGATGGTGGCCATGGCCATTGCCTCCATCGCCTTTGCCGTGCTTTACCGCACGGTGGGCCAGAGCGCGTTCAACGCCAGCACCGTCGAGGAGCGCGCCGAGGCGGCCCTGGTGGCGCGTTCCGTGCTCGCTTCAGCCACCTTTGCCGAAGACCTGGTGAAACGCCCCGAAGGGCAATCGGGGCCATGGCAATGGTCGGTGCAGGTGCAGCCCGAGCAGGTGGCCGTGCGCGAGGCCGGCCCGCGCCAGGCGCCGCCGCCGCTGCAGGCCGCGCGCGTGGAGCTCAGCGTGACGCGCGACGGCCGCGCGGTGCTCGCCTGGACCAGCTGGAAACCCTACCGCGGCGCACCATGAACCGTCCCACGCCCACGCGCCAGCGCGGCTTCACCCTGCTGGAACTGCTGATCGCCCTGGCCGTCACCACCGCCGTGGTCGGCCTGGTGTTCGCCGGCTTTGGCGTCATTGGCCGCAGCCAGGAGCGCAGCCAGCAGCTCGTGGATCGCAGCGAACGCATGCTCCAGGTGGGCCAATGGCTGGGCCGCAAGTTCGACACGCTGCGTCTGCTCAGCCACCGCAATAACGGGCAGTTCGTGCTCTTCTTCAGCGGCAGCGCCGCCGGCGCCATGTGGGTCGCACCCCTTCCCGAACGTGGCGATGCCGGCGGCCTGTACGTGCTGCGCGCCTCGCCACTGCGCCACGACAACGGGCGCATTGACCTGGCCATCGAGGCGCTGCCCTATGACGGCGCCCTGATGGCGCTGGACTGGGCGCGCGCCGAGCGCGAAGTCCTGCTGCCCGACGTGCACACGCTGCAGTGGTACTACCAGGACGGCGCCACGGGCCAGTGGGTCCAGCAATGGGACGCCAGCCGCGCCAGCTACCCCGCACGCATCCGCCTGGCGCTGGGCGATGCCCGGGGCGACTGGCCCGAACAGGTCTTTGCCTTGGCGAGGGCGCAATGAAGCAGAACGCCAGCGCCCAGCGAGGCGCCGCCCTGATCCTGGTGTTGTGGCTCGTGGCCGCGCTCTCGCTCACCGTACTTGCCGGCGCGCGCGGCATACGCCAGCAGACCCAGCGCGCCGCCTTCGACCTGGAGCGGCTGCGTATCGAGCCCGTACTCGACGCCGCGCGCCAGCTGGCCGTGCAGGGCCTGTTGAAAGAGGGGGCCAAGGAGAGTGGCTACCGTGCCCAGCACCTGCAGCTCGGTTCCTACAGCGTGGCGCTGGAGATCATTCCCTCGGGTGGTCTGGTGGACGTCAACGTCGCCAGCGACGCACTACTGCTCGCCCTGCTGCAAAAGGTCGGCGGCCTCACGCCCGGCGAGGCCGCCATCATGGCCTCGCGCATCCGCGACTACATCGACCCCGACGACGAACCCGGCGGCATAGGCGGGGCCGAGGCCCCCCAGTACCGCGCCGCCGGCTGGCCCGTGCTGCCGCGCAATGGTCCGTTCGACGACCTCTCCGAGCTGCGCATGGTGCTCGGAATGACGCCGGAGCTGTATGAGATAATTTCGCCCTATTTGGGTATCAATGGGCAGCAACGCATCGAGATCGACGCCGCGCCTCCCGCGCTGATCGACGCGCTCACGGGCCAGCCCGGCCTGGGGGCGCAGATCCAATCATCCCCCCCCGAAATGCGCGCCGGCGCCCTCCTGTCCGGTGCGGCGGCGCAGTTCTTCACCCCGGCACGCACGGGTGGCGGCACCGTCAAGGTGCGCGCCATGGTGCAGGCCGATCAGGGACAGTGGTGGCAGCGCGACGCATGGGTGGATCTGAGCACACGCCCCGACGCATTGACGCCCTGGACCACGCTCTCGCTCGAGCCCACGCGCCGTATGAACCCGCCACCACAGGAACCCCATCCATGACCGCCAGGGAGCAGCTCAACCGCCGCCTCGAAACGGCGCTCGACCGGCTCGCCTGGGGCTTTGGCGACGCCCGGCGCCTGCTGGTCGAGCGCGGCCTCTGGCCCGCGGCCGCGCCCGTGCTAGCCGCGCCCGACGGCGCGCGCTACCGCCTCGCCGCCACGCGCCTGCGTCCGGCCGCAGGCAGCGCCCGGCCCCAGGGCCTGCTTGTACCCGAGGGCGACAGCCTCTGGGGCACGCTGCAGCTGCCCGACATGCCCCGGCGTCAGCTCGGCCAGGCCGTGGAGGAGGCCCTGTGGCGCGTCAGCCCGCTGCCGCCCGACCAGGTCTGGTGCGCCTGGAGCGCCGCGCCGCTGGCGCAGGGCGGCTGGGGCGTCGAATGGGGCGCCTGCCGCCGCGACCAGCAGGGCGCCGCCCTGTCACACCTCGGCCTGGCGGCGGATGCGCCGCTCTACCTGGCCCGTGCCGGCCAGGCCCTGCCCGTGCGCGGCGCCGGGTGGCCGGCGCAGCAAAGGCGCCAGCGCTGGCTTGATGGCCTGGCCCTGCTTGGCCTGCTGTGCCTGGCAGCCGCACTGGCCATGCCCGCGCTCATGCCCCTGGCGCTCAAGCGCCAGGCCGTGGTGCGTGCCATGCAGCATGTAGGCGACCTTGAGCCCAAGGCCGCCCCTCTGCGCCCGCAGCTCGACGAGCTGCGCCAGCAGGCCGGCGTCGCCGACAACCTGCGCCAGGCCGTGGCCAGCGCCGACCTTCCGCTGGCCAGCGTCATCGAGGCGCTGTCCGAGGCCCTGCCCGACGACAGCTGGCTCGAACGCGTCGAAATCAGCGGCAACGACATCCGTATCACCGGCGTCGCGGGCAACGCCGGCGACCTGGCCACGCGCCTGGGCCGCCATGGCGGCTTTGTCGATGTGCGCGCCTCTGCCGCCAGCGTACGCGACAGCGCGCTGGGCAAGGAGCGCTTCACCCTGGAGATGCGCTGGCGCACCGCCCAAACCGAAGGAGCCAAGCCATGAACGCCTGGACCAACCGGGCCCTGGCCACC
The DNA here is from genome assembly GCA_018241405.1 of Pseudomonadota bacterium. GTDB lineage: Bacteria > Pseudomonadota > Gammaproteobacteria > Burkholderiales > Burkholderiaceae_C > Alicycliphilus. The sequence goes on from JAFEDY010000037.1 coordinate 104,694, forward strand.
GCACTGCTGTGCCTGCTGGCGCTGCTGGCGGGCGCCGGCCTGGCCTACCGCGCGCACTGGAACCGCTATGACAGCGCCCAGTCGCAGCTCGAATCGCGCAGCGAACGTATCGACGGCCTGGTGCGTGCCGGCCCCGCCATCGCCTCGCGCCTCGAATCTGCCCGCCAGGCCGTTGCGCCCTGGCTGCACCCGGCCGGCGAGAACGCCGCCAACGACACCCAGCAGCGCCTGCGCGAACTCATCGACGCGACGGGCAACACCCTGGTGTCGTCGCAGGTGGCGCTCGAACCCGCCGCCGAGGGCCGGCTCGCCAGCGTGCGCCTCACCGCCACCCTGACCGGCGACTGGCCGCGCCTTGTGCGCTTCATGCAGGACCTGCAGGCGCGCATGCCGCCGTTCTGGGTGCGCTCGGCCAGCCTCGCGCGCGAGGGCGCCAGCACCCCGGGGGCGGCGCAGACCGCCCGCCTCACCCTGCAGCTGCAGGCGCCCCTGGCGCCGGAAAAGGGGCAGCCATGATCCGCCCCTGGCAGTTTGCCCCCCTGCTGGCCGCTGCCGCGCTGGCTGCCGGCGCCTACTGGTGGCTGGCCGAGAAAGACCGTTGGCAGCCCCCGCCCCCGCGCCTGCCCGATCTGCCCCAGCTCGCGCCCCTGCCGCAGCCCGTAGCGGCCACGGTGCGCGAGGCCCTGGCGCGCCCCCCGCTGTGGGCCTCGCGCCGCCCGGTCGAGGTCGGCAGCAAGAAAAGCGGCATGGAGCAGGAAATCAACCAGTCACGCCTGACGGCCGTCTTCGAATCGGGCCGCCAGCGCATCGCGCTGCTGCAGCGCCCCGATGGCAGCCCGCTCAAGCTCACGTCCGACACCAAACCCTGGCGCCTTGAATCCTTCGACGGCCGCAAGGCCTTGTTCGTGAGCGAAGACGGCGCCCAGCGTGTCGAGCGGCCCCTGGAGGCCGGCCCCAAGGGGCCCGCACCGCGCGCCGCCGGCAGGCCCTGAAACAGCACACACGGAGTCCACCCCCTATGAACATTCGGCCATCCCTCCTCGTACTGGCCCTGCTCGCCGCAGGCTGCGCCAGCACGAATGGCACGCCGGGCGCGGCCCGGGTCACCGCGGAGGCCCACCCCGCCCAACCCACGCCGCCCCGTGCCAAGCCACAGGTCGTGGAGCTGTCGGCCCAGGGCGAACAGGCAGAAAAAGCAGACAAGGTCGATCAGTCTGCCCCGCAGGCCAAGACCTCCGGCCCAGCCACCAAGCTGTACCCCGGCAATGACCGGCTCTTCAAGGGCGACATGGCGCCGCCCAAGGACCCCGTGCTCACGCGTGGCGACCGCGTCAGCCTCAACTTCGAAAACGTCACCGTGGGCGGCCTGGCACAGGCCCTGCTGGGCGACCTGCTGCAGCTCAACTACACCGTGGACGCCGGCGGCGACACGGTGGTCAGCCTGCGCACCAGCCAGGCCCTGCCGCGCAGCCAGGTGCTCGACGTGCTCGACACCGTGCTGCTGCCGCACGACCTGGCCATCGTGCGCGACAACGCAGGCGTCTACCACGTCACCAAGCGCACCGCCACCGTGGGTGCGCGGCCCGTCCTGGGCGCCTCCAAGTTCAAGGACCTGGCGGGCAGCGGCACCGTCATCGTGCCGCTCAACTACATCGCCGCCGCCGAAATGGCCAAGATCCTGGCTCCGCTGGCGCCGCGCGAGGCCATCGTCTACGTGGACAGCCTGCGCAACCTGCTGGTGCTGCAGGGCAGTAAGGCCCAGCTGGGCGGCTGGCTTGAAATGGTCGAAGCCTTCGATGTGGACTTCCTCGCCGGCATGTCGCTGGGCGTGTTCGTGCTGGAGAACGCCAACGTCAACGTGGTGCGCGACGCCCTGCAGGCCATGCTCGGCGCGGGCGGCGACAAGGCCGCCGACCCCTACGGCGGCAGCGGTGCGGCGGCACCCGCTGGCGCTGCCGGCGCTTCACAACCTTTGATGGGCGTGGCCCCGCCCGCCGCAGGAGCCGGCACCCAGTCCTCTGCGGTAAGCCCTGCATTGGGCGCCGGCCCACTGAGCGGACTGATCCGCGTATTCCCGGTCGAGCGCCTCAACGCCCTGGTCGTAGTCACGCCGCGCAGCCACCTGCTGCCCCAGGTCGAGAGCTGGATCCGCCGCCTCGACAAGCCCACTGACACCCTGGAACCCCATCTCTTCGTCTACCCCGTGCAGAACGGCTCCGCCGTGCACCTGGCCGAAATGCTCAATGGCCTGTTCGGCAGCACTGCCGCCACCGCGGCGGGGCGCGCCGGCGTGGCCGCCGGTGCCGCGCCCACGCAATTTGGTGCCGCGGCGCCCGGCCAGGGCGCCCTGCCGGGCATGGGCACCACCGCGGCATCCGGCGGCGTGCCCCAGGTGGGTGGCGCCACGGGTGGCGGCCTGGCCACCAGCCAGGCAAGCATGGTGCGGCCAGCGGGTGCCGCGGCCACCGCGCAGCCGCTGTCTTCGGTGTCGCAGCTCGAAGGCAATGTGCGCGTCGTTGCCGACGACAAGCGCAACGCCCTGCTCATCCGTGCGCCGCGCAGCGACTACCGGCGCATCGAACAGGCCCTGCGCGAACTCGACAAGGCCCCCACCCAGGTGCTCATCGAGGCCAGCATCATCGAAGTCAGCCTCACCGGCAACCTGCAGTACGGCGTGCAATGGTTCATTGAGAACAGCCTGAGCCGCGGCCGCAACGGCCAGGCCCTGCTCAACATGAACGCCTCGGGCAACATCGGCGCGCAGCAGCCCGGCTTCTCCTACACCATACTCAACAGCGCCGGCACCGTGCGCGCCACGCTCAACGCACTGGCGGCCAATACGCAGCTGCGCGTGCTCTCCAGCCCCTCGGTGCTGGTGCTGGACAACCACAGCGCCACCATCCTCGTGGGCAAGCAGCAGCCCATCAAGCAGTCCACCACCGTCACCACGGGCAACCTGGTGACCGAATCCATCGTCTACAAGGACACCGGCGTGATGCTCAACGTCACGCCCTCGGTCAACGCCGGCGGCCTGGTCACGCTGGACATCAACCAGCAGGTCACCGACGTGGGCGACGTGGACGCCGCCACCGGCCAGCGCAGCTTTCTCACGCGCCAGATCCAGAGCCGCGTCGCCGTGCGCTCGGGCGACCCCATCGTGCTCGGTGGCGTGATGAGCGAGAACCAGTCCACCGGCAACAGCGGCGTGCCCGGCCTGCGCGACATCCCCGTGCTCGGCTCCCTGTTCTCCACCAACACCACCACCAGCGCCCGCACCGAGCTGCTGGTCGTGCTCACCCCGCGTGCGCTGGAGGACGACGACGCCCTGCGCACGGCCAGCGCCGAAATGCGCGACCGCATGCGCGCCATGTCGCTGCAGGGCCTTCTGCCGTCGGCCGCGCCGG